>CAVURI010000005.1:0-27559 GCA_963743845.1 uncultured Solirubrobacterales bacterium | reverse complement strand
TCGGCAAGACCGTCCTGATCCAGGAGCTGATCAACAACATCGCCACGTCCTACGGCGGACTCTCCGCCTTCTGCGGCGTCGGCGAGCGGACCCGCGAGGGCAACGACCTCTACGTCGAGATGACCGAGTCCGGCGTCATCGACAAGACGATGATGGTCTTCGGCCAGATGAACGAGCCTCCCGGAGCCCGTCTCCGCGTCGCCCTCACCGGTCTGACGATGGCCGAGTACTTCCGTGAGGTCGGCGGCCAGGACGTGCTCCTGTTCATCGACAACATCTTCCGCTTCGTGCAGGCCGGCTCCGAGGTCTCCGCGCTGCTGGGCCGGATGCCTTCGGCGGTCGGCTACCAGCCGACGCTGGAGACCGAGATGGGTCAGCTCCAGGAGCGGATCTCCTCGACCTCGCAGGGATCGGTCACCTCGATCCAGGCCGTCTACGTCCCCGCCGACGACCTCACCGACCCGGCCCCGGCCTCGGTGTTCGCCCACCTCAACGCGACGACGACGCTGTCGCGGTCGATCTCGGAGAAGGGCATCTACCCGGCCGTCGATCCGCTCGACTCGACCTCGACGATCCTCAAGCCGGACATCCTCGGCGAGGAGCACTACCGGACCGCGACCCAGGTCCAGGAGGTCCTGCAGCGCTACAAGGAGCTCCAGGACATCATCGCGATCCTCGGTATCGACGAGCTCTCCGACGAGGACAAGCTGATGGTCAACCGCGCCCGCAAGATCGAGCGCTTCCTGAGCCAGCCGTTCAACGTCGCCGAGCAGTTCACGGGGACCCCGGGCGAGATCGTCCCGGTCGCCGAGACCGTCGAGTCCTTCCGGACCCTGGTCGACGGCGAGCACGACGACATCCCCGAGAGCGCCTTCTACATGAAGGGCTCGATCGAGCAGGTGCTCGCCGCCGCCAAGGGCAAGGGCGAGGACGAGACCGCCGGCGCCGACAACGAGGCCGCCGAGCAGGAGGAGAAGAAGGAGAAGGAGGAGGCGACCGCCTAGCGGTCGCCCACCGTCCTGAACCCCCGATCCCATGGCTGAGCACGCACGCATCCAGGCCGAGGTACTGACCCCGGAGGGCAAGCTCTTCAAGGGCGAGCTCTTCCAGGTCTCGGCGCGCACCGTCGTCGGCGAGGTCGGCGTCCGCGCCCGCCACGCCCCGATGCTCGCGCGCCTGGTCCCGAGCGAGCTGCGCCTGTACGAGGACGAGAGCGACTTCGACTCCTCCGGCGGCAAGCACTTCGTCGCCGCCGAGGGCTGGCTCGAGGTCTTCGCCAACAAGGTGACGGTGCTCGTCGCCGAGGCGCACGAGCCCGATCAGCTCGACACCGCGGCGCTGAAGGAGCGCGTCGCCGACGCCGAGCAGCGGATGGGCGAGTCCGAGGAGGGCAGCGCCGCCTACGAGACGGCCGAGGCCGACCTCGAGCGCGCACAGGCGTTCCTCAAGGCCGCCGATTCCGCCTCCTCCTAGCCGGCCGTGTCGGGGCCGGAAAGCTCCGGCTCGCGCCTGCCGCCCCCTAACCTGTCGCGGATGAACGACGCCTCCGGCGCCGAGGAGCTTCTGCTTGCCGAGAAGCTGATCGGCTATGACAGCTCGAACGACGATGGGATCCGGCTCTGCGCCGGCTTCGTCAAGGGCTGGCTCGAGGCGCGCGACATCCGCACCCGCCAGCTCGAGATCCGCGACCTCCCGATCCTGATCGCCGAGGTCGGGGGCGAGGCCGGGCCGACGCGTGATCCTCCACGGCCACGTCGATGTCGTGCCCGGCCGCGAGGGGCAGTTCGAGCCGCGCGTCGAGGGCGATCGGCTGATCGGTCGCGGCGCCTACGACATGAAGGGCGCGGCGGCGGCGATGATGCTCGCCCTCAACGACCTCAAGGACCAGGAGGACGTCCGCGTCTGCCTCGCGATCGTCCCCGACGAGGAGGCCGAGGACGAGGACTACCGGGGCACCGACCTGCTCGTCGACGAGGGCCTGCGCGGCGACTTCGCGATCACCGGCGAGCCGACGGACATGCTGGTCGGCGTTGCCGCCAAGGGCGTGCTCGCGGTCCGCCTCGAGGTCTCGGGGCGCGCCGCCCACGGCTCGACCCCGTGGGAAGGGGACAACGCGATCCTGAAGGCGTTTGCGGTGTTCCGGAAGATCGAGTCGCTACCGTTCAGCCGCGAGTCTTCCGAGTTGTTCGATCGGCCTTCGATCAACCTCGGGCGCATCTGGGGCGGGGACGCGCTCAACAAAGTCCCAGACACCTGCGTGATCGACGTGGATATCCGTTACTTACCCGAACAGGACCAGGACGAGATCCTCGGACAGATCTCCGATCTCGAGGACTGCCGCGTCGTCTCGACCTTCACCCGCCCGCCGGTCGAGGTCGACCGCCGCTCCGGCTTCGTGCAGGCGCTCTGCGCCGCCGCACAGCCCCATCACGAGGGCGAGGTGACCGGCGTCGGCCGCGACGGCGCCTCCGACGCGATCTCCTTCCTGCGCGCCGGCATCCCGGCCGTCGAGTTCGGCCCGGCCGGCTCCGGCCACCACGGCCCCGAGGAGTGGGTCTCGATCTCCTCGCTTGCCGCCTACCGCCAGGCGCTCGGCGACTTCGCGCGCAGCGCTCCCGCGGCCGTCGCGACCGAGGCAGCGCGATGAGCGACCGCGAGCGCCCCGGCGACGAGCACGAGGACGAGCACGAGGAGGAGGTCCCCGAGGGCGCTGAAGAGCCCGAGCCCGAGCCCGACGACCGCCACCTCGACACCCACGAGACGTCCGGCCTCGGCCTGACCGAGGAGTTCGCCCGGATCGAGGCCGAGATCGAGGACGGGATCGGCGATGAGACCGGCGAGCACGGCGCACGTCGAGCGACACGGCGAGCGGCGAGCCCGCGGCCGAGGAGGCCGGCGAGGTCTACGAGGACGACGAGGACTTCGAGGCAGAGCCGGCGGCGCCCCGGCCCCCGGAGCCAGAGCCGGGCGAGGGCACCGAGGAGTGGGACTCGCCCGCCGCGCATCCGGACACGGCCGAGGAATGGATCACCGCCGAGGAGGCGACCGGCGAGCCCGATCGCTACGGGGAGACGGGCGAGTACGACGCCGTCCCCGACACGGGCGAGTGGGCCGGCGACGAGGTCGTCGCCGGTGGCGCAGCCGCAGCCGCGGCCGACGCCGGCGTGCACGAGTCGCCGGAGCCGATCGAGGAGCCCGAGGACGAGGGCGCGCCGGTCGGCGAGGACGAGGCCGAGCACGACGATGAACTTGAGCACGAGCCGGAGGAGGCAGCGGCGCCCGCAGGCCGAGGGCCCTGCCGCGGACGAGCCGCCCTCCGAGGCCCATACCCAGGTCCAGCGCCCCGGGGAGCAGGCGCCGATCGCCGCCGCGGCTGCCGCCGGCGCTGCCGCCTCGCGGCCCGAGGCCACCGAGGTGCGGCCGCCGGCCACCGACCCGGGCTCGCTGACGCCGATCCCGCCCTCGCGCGGCTCCTCCGGGCCTCCCGCGATCAGCGACGACGAGCTCGATCTCAAGGTCCCGAGCCTGTGGCTGCGCTTCCTCAGCGGATCGGTCCTGATCGTCGCCTCGATCGCTGCATCGGTGGCGATCGCCGGCCTGCTCTTCCTCAGCGACGTCGCCGCCAAGCTGCAGCCGATCCCCGGCATCCAGGAGCAGCTGACCGAGGTCGAGAGCGACGACCCGCAGACGATCCTGATCATCGGCTCCGACCGGCGCACCGGCGAGGCGATCGACACCGGCGCCCGCTCGGACACGACGATGCTGCTGCGCGTCGACCCCGACGACAAGGTCCTGTCGCTGTTCTCGCTGCCCCGCGACCTCAAGGTCAACATCCCCGGCTACGGCGTCGGCAAGCTCAACGAGGCGTACACGATCGGCGGCGAGAAGAAGACGCTGAAGACCGTCTCGCAGTTCACCGGGCTCGACATCAACCACGTCGTCGAGATCAACTTCGACGGCTTCGCCGACGCGGTCAACGCGATCGACTGCGTCTACATCGACGTCGACCGCGACTACTTCAACGACAACTCACAGGCGCTTTCGGACGCCGAGGCCTACTCGCAGATCGACATCAACTCCGGCTACCAGCGGCTCTGCGGGGAGAAGGCGCTGCAGTACGTGCGCTACCGCCACACCGACACCGACCTCGTCCGAGCGGCCCGCCAGCAGGACTTCCTCCGCGAGGCGCGCCAGAAGGTCGAGCCGCGCGAGCTGATCCCCGGGATCGGCGGGACCGGCAACGAGCTGATCGACATCTTCACCGACTACACGCGCTCCGACATCTCCGAGTCCTCGGACGTGATCGGGATCCTCAAGTCGTTCATCGCGGTCCGCGACGTTCCCGTCAACGAGGTCCACTTCGAGGGCGACATCGGCGACGCGACCAGCACCTACGTGACCTCGACCAGCGATCAGGTCGACGCCGCGATCGACCAGTTCCTCAACGGCGCCGGCACCGAGGGCCAGCGCGGCGGCGAGGAGGCGACCCAGAAGCCGGAGGAGGAGAAGCCGGAAGAGCCGAAGCCGGACGAGGAGAACAAGGACGACGGCGGCGACGGGCTCTCCGACGCGGACGTGATCCCGACCGACCAGCTGCTCAACACGGAGCCGGGCCAGTTCGAGAAGGACGCGAAGAAGAACAACCGCCGCCTCGGGATCCCGACCTTCTACCCGACCGTGCTCGTCCCGGGCTCCGACTTCAGCGACGACTCGCGGACCTACGAGTACGAGAACGAGGAGAACAAGAAGGAGGAGGCGTACAAGACCGTCGTCGCCTACACGACCCCCTCGACGCTGACCGAGTACTACGGCTTCATGGGCACCACCTGGGACGACCCGCCGATCCTCCGCAACCCCTCGGAGACGCGCGAGATCGACGGCCGCGAGTTCATGCTCTTCTACGACGGCGATCGCCTGCGCCTGGTCGGCTGGCGGGAGAAGGGGAACTCCTACTGGCTCAACAACACGCTCACCCAGAGCATCGGCGAAACGGAGATGCTCGCGATCGCGAGCACGATGGGCGAGGTCGGATAGCTGCCGTCGGAGCGTAAGTTCTGGGTCCGCTTCGTCTTCGGCGCGGTCCTGATCGTGCTCACAGCAGCTGCGGCGACGGCGACCGCCGGCCTGATCTTCTTCGAGAGCGTCGCCGACGACATCGTCGAGATCAAGGGGATCGAGAAGCTGCCCGAGCCCGAGGCCGGCAAGAAGTACACGATCATGCTGCTCGGCTCCGACTACCGCGAGGGAGCCGCCGAGGAGGACCAGCGCTCCGACACGACGATGCTGCTGCGACTCGACCCCGACAAGGGCGTGATCTCGCTCCTGTCGCTGCCGCGCGACCTGCTCGTCGACATCCCCGGCTACGGCACCGACAAGCTCAACGCGGCCTACTCGTACGGCGGCCCGAAGCTGACCCTCGAGACCGTGCGCGCGTTCACCGGCCTCGACATCAACGAGGTGATCGACGTCGACTTCCAGGGCTTCGCCGACGCGGTCGACGCGGTCGGATGCGTCTACATCGACGTCGACCAGGACTACTTCCTGCCACCCGGCACCGGCGTCACCGAGATCGACATCAACGCCGGCTACCAGCGGCTCTGCGGGCTCAAGGCGCTGCAGTACGTGCGCTACCGCCACACCGACAACGACATCGTCCGCGGCGCCCGCCAGCAGGCCTTCCTGCGCGAGGCCAGGCAGCGGATCGACATCTCCAGCCTGGTGCTCGGCGGCGGCGGCCGCGACCTGCTCGAGGCGTTCGTCGACAACACCCGCTCGACGATCGACGGCGGCGACGAGGTCCGCGGCATCGCGACCTCGCTGTTCGACCTGCGCGGCGGCTCGGTCACCCAGCTCGAGGTCGAGGGCGACCTCGGCCCGATCGACATCAGCGCCAGCGAGGACGAGGTCAAGCGGATCGTCGACAAGTTCCTCGGCGGCGACGGCCCCGACGACGGCGATCAGGGCTCCGGCGGCAAGCAGCAGCAGGCGACGGCGGCGACGGGCAGGGGTCCGATGGCGGCGGCGGCGAGGCGGCAAGGGCGGCGACGACGGCGGTGACGGCCTCGACCTGGAGTTGCCCGGGGCCGACCCGCAGTTCGCGACCTACGCCCGGACCGCCGACCGCAGGCTCGGCTTCCCCGTCCTCTACCCGACCGCGCTGCCCTCGGAGACGACCTTCAGCGACGACTCGAGGACCTACGAGTACGAGGAGGAGGACGGCGACACCGAGCGCGCCTACAAGCTCGTCATGGCCCGGCCCCACCCCTCGATCGTCACCGAGTACTTCGGGATGATGGGCACGACCTGGGGCGACCCCCCGATCCTCGACAACCCCTCGGAGACCCGCGTCATCGAGGGTCGCGAGTACCTGCTCTTCTACGCCGGCGACCGCCTCCGCCTCGTCGGCTGGAAGCAGGACGGCAACGCCTACTGGGTCTCCAACTCGCTGCTCGACTCGCTCTCGGAGAACGAGATGCTCGGGATCGCCGACCTCGGTCGCCGAGGCCCCCCGGCTCCTAGTCGCCCGCCGCGAGCGGCCATCTGAGACCATTCCCGCCCGATGAGTCCCGCCGGCGAGACCAACCAGGCAGCGAGACCGCCTCCGAGCCCGTCGGCGTCGTCGGCGTCGGCTGGGTCGGCCTGGTCACGGCCGCCTGCTTCGCCGAGCAGGGGCACGAGGTCTGGGCGATGGACGTCGACGCGGCCAAGGTCGAGTCGCTGAGCCGGGGCGAGCTGACGATCCACGAGCCCGACCTGCCCGAGCTCGTCGGCCGCAACGCCGAGCGCCTCCACTTCACGACCGACATGTCGGAGCTGCTCGCCAACGTGCGGCTGCTCTTCTGCTGCGTCGACACGCCGCCGACCTACTCCGGCGACGCCGACCTGTCCCGCGTCCGCAAGGTCGTCGAGCAGCTCGACGGCGACTCCGAGCACGCGCTGGTGATGAAGAGCACGGTCCCGGCGGGGACCGGCAACTCGATCCGCCGCGACCTGCCGACGCTCTCCTACGTCTCCTGCCCGGAGTTCCTCAAGGAGGGCTCGGCGGTCAACGACTTCCTCAACCCCGATCGGGTCGTGATCGGCTCCGATCCGGGCGACGAGTGGGCGGCGGACGCGGTCGCCGGCCTCTACGAGCCGCTCGGGGGCGAGATCGTCCGCACCGACGTCGCCAGCGCCGAGATGATCAAGCTCGCCTCGAACGCCTTCCTGGCGACGAAGATCAGCTTCATCAACGAGATCGCCAACGTCTGCGAGGAGGTCGGCGCCGACGTCACCGAGGTCGCGCACGGGATGGGCCTCGACGAGCGGATCGGCAAGAGCTTCCTCAACGCCGGCATCGGCTACGGCGGTTCCTGCTTCCCGAAGGACGTGACCGCGCTCAAGCAGCTCGCCGGCAACACCGGCTACCACTTCCAGCTGCTCAACTCGGTGATCGAGGTGAACGAGCTGCAGAAGCGGCGCGTGCTCGGCAAGCTCAACAAGCACCTCGGCTCGCTCGTCGGCAAGCGGATCGCGCTGCTCGGGCTCGCCTTCAAGCCGAACACCGACGACATGCGCGAGGCGTCGAGCCTGGTGCTCGCGGCCCGGCTGCAGGGCGAGGGCGCGGCGGTCGTCGCGTTCGACCCCGTCGCCTCCGCGAGCGGCGGCCTCGCTGCTGCCCGCGGTCGAGATGGCGGCGAGCGCCGGAAGCGGCCCTCGAGGGCGCCGACGCAGCCGTCCTGGTCACCGAGTGGCCCGAGTTCGGCGAGCTCGACTGGGCCGCGATCGCGCCCTCGATGCGGACGGCGATCATCGTCGACGGGCGCAACTACCTCGACCCCGCCTCGGTCCGCGAGGCCGGGTTCACGTACGAGGGCATCGGCCGCGGAAACTGATAGTAAGGGCGTCCCCTTGCTGCCCCGATGCTCGTAGCCCCCGAACCCCCGAAGGAGAGACCTTGCAGGCCCTGATCCTCGTCGGAGGACATGGAACGCGGCTGCGGCCGGTGACGCTGACCCTGCCGAAGCCGGTGATCCCGCTCGTCGACCGGCCCTTCCTGCGACACATGATCGACTGGCTCGCCCGCCACGGCGTCGACGACGTGATCCTCGCCTGCGGCTTCCTTCCGGACGCGCTCCGCGACGAGCTCGGCGACGAGATCCCGGGCGAGGCGCGGATCCGCTACGTCGAGGAGCCCGAGCCGCGCGGCACCGCCGGCGCGATCAAGTTCGCCGAGGACCTGCTCGAGGACCGCTTCTTCGCGCTCAACGGCGACTCGCTCACCGACCTCGACCTGACGAAGCTGCGTGAGCGGCACGAGGCGAGCGGGGCCAGGGCGACGCTCGGCCTCTACCCGGTCGACGACCCGAGCGCCTTCGGCCTCGTGCCGGCGCAAGGACGACGGCGAGATCGTCGAGTTCCTCGAGAAGCCCGACCCGGCCGAGATCGACACCGACGAGGTCTCCGCCGGCTGCTACATGCTCGAGAAGGAGGTCCTCGACCTGGTGCCGCCCGACCAGGACGTCTCGATCGAGCGCGAGGTCTTCCCGCGGCTGGTCGGCAACGGCCTCTACTCGCAGCGGCTCGAGGGCTACTGGGTCGACATCGGGACGCCGCCGCGCTACCTGCAGGCCTGCTGGGACATCCTCGACCGCAAGGTCGAGACCGAGCCCGGCAAGCAAGGTCGACAACGACGGCACCTACGTCGACGCCGACGCCGACGTCGCCGCCGGGGCCGAGATCGGCGGCGAGGTCTGGGTCGCAGCCGGCGCATCGATCGCCGCCGGCGCGGCGATCGGGCCGAAGGCCGTGATCGGCGCCGGCGCGCGAGCATCGGCGACCGGCGCGAGGATCGAGGGCTCGGTCCTGCTTCGCGACTGCACGGTCGGCGCCGGCGCCACGGTCAAGGGCGCGATCCTCTCGGCCGGCGTCACGGTCGAGGAGGGCGCTACGGTGCCGGAAGGATCCGTGATCGGCGAGGGGGCCACGATCACCGAGTCGGCCTCGCTCGGCAAGGGTGCAAAGGTCGGACCGAGGGAGAAGGCATGAGTGATCTCGAGAAGCGCATCGGAGCGATCGACTCCGGCGATCAGTACGGGGCGACGATGTCGCTGCCCGACCACCTGCGAGACGCGCTGTGGCGCGTCTCCTCGGCAAAGCTGCGACGAGATCGAGGCCACGGGCCTGATCGTCTGCGGCATGGGCGGCTCGGCGATCGGAGGCGACCTTGCGGCAGCGGCGCTCGGCGGCCGCCTCGGCAAGCCGCTCGACGTCGTTCGCGGCTACGGCGTGCCCTCGTGGACGCCGCCGGACCGCGCGATCTTCTGCTCGAGCTACTCGGGCAACACCGAGGAGACGATGGCCTGTTACGCCGCCGCCGAGGCGGTCGGCGCGAAGCGGATCGTCGCGACGACCGGCGGCGCGCTCGCCGAGGCCGCGCGCCGCGACGGTGTCCCCGTGATCGGGATGCCGGCGGGCCTGCAGCCCCGCGCCGCGGTCGGCTACACGTTCGCGATCGCGGCCGAGGTCGCCGCGTCGTCGGCGCCGGGCCCGCGATCCGGATGGAGATCGACAGCTCCGCCGCCCACCTCGAGGCGGCGAAGCCGGCGCTGCTCGCGCAAGGCCGTCGAGATCGCCGACGCGATCGGCGACTCGGTCCCGCTCGTCTACGGCTGCGGCCTGACGATCCCGGTCGCCTACCGCTGGAAGTGCCAGATCAACGAGAACGCGAAGCTGCCCTGCTTCTCGCACCAGATCCCCGAGATGGACCACAACGAGATCGTCGGCTGGGAGGGCGGTCCCGACGGCGGCTACTCGGCGATCATGCTGCTCGACGACGACCAGCACCCGCGCGAGCGCCAGCGGTTCGAGCTGACCGCGGAGCTGGTCGGCGCCGAAGGCGGCCTCGGTGGTCATCGTCGAGACCGAGGGCGAGACGCGCACCGAGCGCCTGCTGTGGGCCGTGATGCTCGGCGACCTGCTCTCGCTGGAGCTGGCCGCGCGGCGCGGCGCGGACCCGACGCCGGTCGACGGTGATCGAGTCGCTCAAGGACAGTCTCGGGCGTCCAGATGGGAGGTTCGGCGTGCGCGCGATGGTCATGGCCGCGGGTCTCGGCACCCGTCTACGGCCGATCACCTGGGAGATCCCGAAGCCGGTCGTCCCGGTCTGCAACCGGCCGATCGTCGTCCACCTGGCGCGGCTGCTCGCCCAGCCACGGCGCCGGCGACGTGATCGCCAACCTGCACTGGTTCCCCGACACCGTCAAGAGCTGCCTCGGCGACGGCTCCGAGCTCGGGCTCGACGTCTCCTACTCCTACGAGGAGCAGCTGCTCGGCACCGCCGGCGGCGTCCGCAACGTCTCCGACTTCCTCACGGCCGACGGTGACGACTTCCTCGTCCTCGCCGGCGACGCCCTGACCGACGTCGATCTGACCGGCGCTGCTCGCAGCCGCACCGCCGCAACGGCGGCGTCGCCACGCTGGCCGTCAAGAAGGTCACCGACGTGAGCCAGTACGGCGTGATCGTCGTCGACGGCGAGGGCCGCGTCCAGGGCTTCCAGGAGAAGCCGGATCCGGCCGAGGCGCTCTCCGACCTCGTCAACTGCATGGTCTACGCGTTCAGCCCCGAGGTCTTCGACTACTTCCCGGGCGACCCGAGCGAGCCCGATCGACTTCGCGCTCGACGTCTTCCCGAACCTGCTCGAGCACGACGTGCCCTTCCACGTGCACGAGATCGACAGCTACTGGAACGACATCGGCACCCTGCGCGAGTACGTCCAGGGCAACCTCGACGCGCTCTCCGGCGCCGTCTCGATCGACCCGCTCGGCGAGCTGATCGAGGGCGAGACGACCCGCGACGGCGTCGAGATCGACCGGCCCGGTGCTGATCGGGCCCGGCGCCGAGATCGCCGCCGGCGCCTCGCTGAGCGGCCCCGTCGTCGTCGGCCCGGGCGCGCGGATCGGCGCCGATGCGCGGATCGCCGAGGCGATCCTGCTGCCCGGCGCCGAGGTCGCGGCCGGCGCGGTCGTCGCCCGCGGTCTGCTCGGCGGCGCTGCAGCGCTCGCCGCAATGGAGTGGTGAGCGGGTCTCCACGCGGTATCGTCGGCGGCTGGTCGGGGGCCCGGAGGGGTCGTCCGGAGGCGTAGAGAGGTTCCGGATGAACCCAACTTTCGATCGAGACAGCCTGCTCCCCTGGCGCGAGGGCATCAACGTCGTCGCGGTGGTGCTGCTGTTCGGCGGCGATCACGGCCGCTGCGCTTCTGGGTCGCACGAGCCGTCCGAGGGCATCACCTTCCTCTACGTCGTCCCGATCACGCTGCTGACGCTCCAGTACGGGTGGAACGGGCGCGATCGGCGGGCACGGGGCTGGCGTTCGCGCTGTTCGTGATCTGGGACCTCAACACGGGCGGCGACGTCGGCGTCGCCGGGCTACTTCGGTGCGGCTGTTCGTCTACGCGGGCCCGGCCGCCCTGATCGCCTACGTGCTCGAGGGCAGGACGCGGGCCCGCCGCGAGCTCGCCGACAGCGCCTCGCTGCTGGAGGCGATCTCCGACAACCTGCCCGACACGCTCTACGTCAAGGACACCGAGGGCCGCTACGTGCTGATCAACAAGGCCGGCGCGGCGGTCAGCGGTCACACGCCGCGGGAGGTGGTCGGCCGACACCGACGCGGAGCTGCTGCCGCCCGCGGCCGCCGAGGCGATCGCCGCGGCCGACCGCGAGCTGGTCGGCGCCAGCGAGCCGGTCGAGGTGACCGGCGGCCTCGAGCTCGCCGACGGCCGCCACGTCTTCCGGGCCCTGCGCGGGCCCGCTGTTCTCGACCGACGGCAGCCCGCGCGGCCACTTCGGCCTCGTCCGCGACGTCACCGAGGAGGACCGGCATCAGACCTACCTCCGGATCCAGCACCAGATCTCCGAGCGGCTCGTCGAGGCGCCGCCGCTCGATCAGCTCCCGAACGTGATCCTGACCGAGCTGATCGAGGCCAAGGACGTCCAGTGGGTC
The DNA here is from genome assembly GCA_963743845.1 of uncultured Solirubrobacterales bacterium. Classification (GTDB taxonomy): domain Bacteria; phylum Actinomycetota; class Thermoleophilia; order Solirubrobacterales; family 70-9; genus CAXMST01. Next base: position 15,578 of record CAVURI010000005.1, on the reverse strand, counting down.
GCCTACTGGTCGAAGACGGCGAAGCCGGGGCTCTTCCGCTGCGCCGCGATCGCCGGCGACGGCGTCCCGATCGAGGTCGGGGACGAGCGCGAGATCGGCGGCTGGCGCGAGGGCTTCCACGTCAGCTGGCGCGAGCCGCGGGCGGTCGGCGACGGGGCCGACGGCGCTGATCCCGGCGCCCCCGGACGGCGTCGCGATGGTCGCCTACCGGAGCCGGGTTCCGGACCCCGAGACGATCGAGGCCGTCTTCAAGCCGACGATGCTGATGGTCTCCAACTACATCGAGCGGACCCTGCTCGCGCAGGAGTCGGAGCGGACCAAGAACGACTTCTTCGGCCTGATCTCGCACGAGTTGCGGACGCCGCTGACCTCGATCATCGGCTACACCGAGCTGCTCGAGGAGATCGAGGCCGAGTCGCTTTCGCCGCGGGCGCAGAAGTTCATCGAGGTGATCGACCGCAACGCGCGCCGCGAGCTGCGGCTCGTCCAGGACCTGCTGCTGCTGGTCCGCCTCGAGGGCGGCAGCTTCACGCTCGAGCGCGAGGCCACCGACCTCGCGGCCCTGGTCGAGCAGTCCTGCGAGATCGTCCGTCCCCAGGCCGAGGCCAGGGGCGTCGCGGTGAGTCGCCGACCTCGAGCCGACCGGCGAGCTCTGGATCGACCCGCAGCGGATCGGGCAGGCGGTCGACAACCTGCTCACGAACGCCGTCAAGTTCAGCAACGCCGACTCGACCGTCCGCGTCACGCTCGCGGCTGAGCGACGACGATCGCGCCGTGATCGAGGTCGAGGACCAGGGGATCGGCGTGCCCGCGGAGGAGGTCGGCCAGCTCTTCGACCGCCTCTTCCGGGCGAGCGGGGCGATCTCGCAAGCAGATCCAGGGAACCGGCCTCGGGCTGACGATCGTCAAGTCGGTCGTCGAGGCGCACGACGGGTCGGTCGCGGTCGAGAGTCACGAAGGCGTCGGAACGAAGTTCACGATCGAGCTGCCGCTGACTGCGGCCGCCGCGATCACGGACGGGCATGGACGCCCGAGACAAGGAGGAAAGAGTGTGATGGCAGATTCCGAGGCGGCCAAGATCCTGGTCGCCGACGACGACCCCGACATCCTCGAGCTGGTCGCGTTCCGGCTCGAGCAGGCGGGGCACGAGACGGCGCGCGCCCGCGACGGCGAGGAGGCGCTGGCAGCTGGCCCGGGGGGAGACCCCGGCGCTGTGCGTGCTCGACGTGCTGATGCCGAAGCTGAACGGCTTCGAGGTGCTCCGGGCCCTGCGCGCCGAGCAGGCGACGATGCGGGTCCCGGTGATCATGCTGACCGCATCGGTGCAGGACCGGGACGTGGCGCGCGGCTTCGAGATCGGCGCCGACGACTACCTGCGCAAGCCGTTCAACCCGCGCGAGCTCCAGGAGCGCGTGGAGGCGCTGCTCAGCCGCAACTGACCCCGGCGACCGCGGCGAGGCCGCGCGAATAGGATCGGCCGATGAGCTCCCGCCGTCGCGTCGTCCGCGTCCCCGCTTCGTCGGGCAATCTCGGCCCCGGCTTCGACGTGCTCGGCGCCGCCCTCGGGATCTTCCTCGAGCTCGAGGTCGCCGAGACCGGAGAGTTCTCGATCGACCCCGGCGGCGACGGCATCCCCGCCGATCGCAGCAACCTGATCGTGCGCTCGTTCGAGCGCCTGCACAGCGCCGACGGGATCTCGTTCACGGTCCGCAACGAGATTCCGCTCGCGCGCGGCCTCGGCTCGAGCGCGGCCGCGATCCTCGCCGGCCTGATGGCCGCCGACCACCTCTTCGAGCTGGCGCTCGGCCGCGAGGAGATCTTCGCGCTCGCCTGCGAGATCGAGGGTCACCCCGACAACGTCGCGGCGGCGCTCTACGGCGGGATCACGGTCTGCTCGCCGCCGGGCGCCCGCTTCCGCCAGACGCCGCCCGATCCGGTCACGATCGCGGCCGGCGGCGAGCCCGCCGCGCGGCTGCCGGTGCCGGCCCGGCTGTCGCCGCCCGAGGGCGTCGAGCCGATCGTCGTGATCCCCTCCGAGGAGGTCTCGACCGAGGCGGCGCGAGCGGCGATGCCGGCCGAGGTCCCGATCGCCGACGCCGCCCACAACGTCGCCGCCGCCTCGCACCTCGTGCTCGGGATCGAGCGCTCCGACCTGACCCTGATCGAGCGCGGTCTCGCCGATCGCCTGCACCAGCCCTACCGGCGCCCGCTGTATGAGCGCTCGATGGAGGTGGTCGAGGCGGCCCGCGACCTCGGCGCGCTCGGCGCGACGATCTCCGGCGCCGGCCCGACGGTCCTCGTCTGGAGCTACTGGCAGTCGAGCAGCGACATGATCGGCGACCTCGCCGCCGTCGCGGGCGGCTGGGCCGACGTGATCAGGGCCCCGTTCAGCCCGCTCGGCGCCGACGTCGAGATTCCCTGAGCGCTCAGCGCCGGCCGCTCGGCGCTACAGGGTGCCGACGGGCTCGGTCTCGGCCAGGACCCGCGGCGGCAGCGCCTCGTGGCGCAGCTGCTCGAGCCGGGGCAGGCGCTCGCTCATCCCCAGGCGGGTGACGATCTCGGCGGTGAGCGCGATGTAGTCGCAGCCGCGATCGGGCTTGTAGTCGAGGATCGGGACGCCGCGCTCGGCCGACTCGGCGTAGGCGATCGACTGGCGGATGACGGTGTCGAAGACCTTGCCCGGGAAGCGCTCGTCGAGCGCCTCGAGCGTGTGGCGGGCGTGCTTGGTCCGCATGTTGGCGATGTTGAGGACGACGCCGAGCAGCTCGAGGTCGGGGTTGAGGTTGTCGCGGGCGAGGTCGAAGATCTCGATCGCCTGCTCGACGCCCTGAAGCGAGAAGTGCTGGGCCTGGGTCGAGAGGATCGCGTGAGTCGGAGGCGACGAGGGCGTTGACCGTCAGCAGGCCGAGGGTCGGCGGGCAGTCGATCAGGACGACGTCGTAACGGCGCTTGACGTCGCGCAGGGCGTTCCGCAGCGTCACCTCGCGGCCGATCTTGCCGGCGAGCATCGAGCTCGGCCTCGGCCAGGCCGAGGTTCGCCGGGATCACGTCGCCGTGGATCGCGTCGACTGCGCGGCGCCTGCCCGGCGAGGACCTCACCGAGGGTCGGGTAGCGCCTCGGCGATCGACGTCGAAGTAGTCGGAGAGATTGCCCTGCGGGTCGGCGTCGATCGCGAGCACGTCGAAGCCGATCCGGCTGAGCCTTCCGCCGAGGCTGCGTACCGTGGTCGTCTTGCCGGTGCCGCCCTTCTGGGAGAGCACCGCGATCGTCACCGACACGGGGCCCCTTCCCTTGCTCCAATCCGGCATGCGAACAGCACGCCGCGACTATAGACGGCACCGCTGCGTGGCCGCGCGGACCCCGCCCGGCGGCGGGGGAGAGGCGTCAGCTCAGGCGGCGGACGTTGAGCGCGCCGCCGAAGGTGCGGACCCGGGCGGCGCTGACGATCGGGCCGAGGCGGCCGGCGCGGCCGCTGTCCTCGCATCCCGAGCAGGCCCAGCCTTCGGCCCTGCGCCCCTCGGCCGCGTGCCGGATGACCTGCTCACCGACGAGCGGGTAGCGGTCGCAGCACGAGCAGCGCGCGACCCCGTCGATCGGCTCGCCGGCCGGGGAGTCGTGCAGGGCGGGGGCGATCGGGAAGGCGCCGTCGCGGCTCAGCAGCGCGGCACCTGATGCGGTTGCGGCTTCCATGTCGAGGCCTTCGGCGCCGGCCGCTGCGTTCCTGCCCGCCGTCGCGGCTGATCGCGAGGATAGAATCGCCGCGTCGATGCGCCCGGCCACCGCGAACATCCACATCGACGCGCCCCGCGAGCGCGTCTTCGAGCTGATCGCGGATCTCGCCAACCGCCCCTCCTTCTGCGACCACTTCGCGCACGAGTTCCATCTCCAGCGCCTCGACTCGACCGGAGTCGGCGCCGCTGCCCGCTTCCACGTCAAGAAGTTCCCGCACTGGATGGAGACCGAGATCGTCGAGATCGACGCGCCGCACCGGCTCGTCGAGCGCGGACGCGGCGCCCGCGCCGACCGCCTCATGGTCGGGACCGCCTGGGAGCTGGTCGAGGGCCCGCACTCGAGCACCGAGATCTCGGTCACCTTCTGGGCCGAGCCGAAGACCCACATCGACCGCGCGATGGGCGGTTCGCAGGGTGACGCGGTGGCACGCCCGCCAGTGGAAGAAGGCGCTCAAGCGGCTCCGCGCGATCCTCGAGGACCACGAGCAGATCGAGCCCGTCCAGGTTGCGGGAGCAAGCCGCATCTAGGCGCGTGACGCCGCGGTGCGAGCTGGTGACATCAGCGATCTAGGCCCAATACACTTCCGCCCTCGATGAGCCGCCGCCTTTCCACATCACTCCTGCTCGCCCTCCTGCTCACCCTCGCGACCGCGCTGACGGCCTGCGGAGGGGAGCACACGGAAGGGCGACGCCGTCGAGGGCCAGCCGCTCGAGCTCGGCAACCTGATCTACAACGTCCAGATCACCCGCTTCCTCAATCCCGACAACGTCGAGGACGCCAACTACCTCGAGGGCCAGGAGCCCGCCGACAGCGATCAGGAGTACCTCGGCGTCTTCATCCGGATCATCAACGAGAGCGACGAGACGGCGACGATCCCCGACTCGTTCGAGATCGTCGACACCAGGGGCGACACCTATCAGTCGCTGCCCACGGAGAGCGCCTTCGCGCTCGAGCCCGGTGCCGAGATCGAGCCCGACGGTGAGTACCCGCCCTTCGACACGCCCGCTCGCAGCGGCCCGATCAAGGGCGCGATGCTGCTCTTCCTGCTCGACGAGACGCCGTCGAGAACCGGCCGATCGAACTGCTGATCCCGGGCGAAGACGGCGAAGACGGCTCGATCGAGCTCGACCTCTAAGCCTCTGGCCGTCCCTCGGTCAGCCGCCTGGCCGAAGCGTCCCGGACCGTCGCCGAGAGCGCGCCGCTGAGGATCTGGGCGGCGGCCGGGGCCGCCACCTCGCCGCCGCTGGCGTCGGCGTCGATCAGGTTCACGGCGACGGCGAGGCGCGGGTTGTCGGCGGGCGCGAAGGCCGTGAACCAGGCGTCGACGAACTGCTCCGGGGCCACGTCGGGCGGCAGGTCCTCCTGGCCGGGCTTGGGGCCCAGCTCCGCGGTGCCCGTCTTGCCGGCGACCTGCCCCTCGGCGATCGCCCCGGCAGTCCCGGTCCCGTACTCGACGACGCCGACCATCAGCTCGGTGATCTGCGCGGCGATCTTCTTCGACATCACGCGCTTCGGCACCGTGCCGGGCCCGAGCTCGTCCTTGACGACGATCGGGGTCGGGAGCCGCAGCCCGTCGTTGGCGACCGTCTGCGCGACGCTGGCCATGATCAGAGGAGTCGCCAGCACCTCGCCCTGGCCGATCGCGCTGACGCCGACGTCGAGCTCATCCCCGACGTCGCGCGGGATCGTCGGCTCGGGCGGGTCGATGGCGCGGATCGCCCCCTCGTCGTAGAGGGCCGGCTCGGCGTTGAAGCCGAAGGACTCGGCGGTCCCGACGAGCCGCTCCTCGCCCACCTCGACGCCGAGGGGCGCGAAGACCGAGTTGCAGGAGTGCGCGAAGGCGTTGCGGAAGTCGCCGCCGCAGAACTCGCCGTCGGCGTTGGAGACGAAGCGGCCCCCGACGTTGATCCCGTCGAGCACCGGGAACTCCTCGTCGAGCGTGACCTTCTCGTCCTGGAGCGCGGCGGTCGTCGTGATGATCTTGAAGACCGAGCCGGGGGGCCGCGGAACGCTGAACGCGGACCCGGCCAGGGCGCGGACTGCGCCGTTGCGGGTGTCGAGCGCCGCGATGCCGCCGAGCCGGCCGGCGAGCGCGGCGACGGCCGTCTCCTGGAGGTCGGGGTCGATCGTGGTCTTGCACCGCCCGGCCGCGGGCCGGGTCCGCCTCGCCGAGGACGCGGGGGGCGCCCGAGCCGGGGACGGCCAGCAGCTTCCCGCCCGGCCTGCCGGCAAGCCGCGAGTTGAAGGCCTGCTCGATGCCGCTGATCCCCACCGGCGTCCCGGCCGGGTAGCCCTGGCGGGCCAGCTCGGCGATGTCGCTGGGCTCGGCGTCGCCGACCTCGCCGGCCACGTCGATGGCCGCGCTGCCGAGCGGCGAGGAGCGCGAGAGCGCCGGACCCTCGGCCAGCGGGGTCCCGTCGCGGGCGAGGATCGGGGCCCGGCCGGCCAGCCGGACCCGGGTGTCGAGGCGCTCCCCGGGGGCGAGCCCGGGGAAGACGAGCGACGGGTCCCAGGCGACGCCGCCGTCGCTGACCGGAATCCCGAGCTCACCCTCGATCGCCGAAGGAGTCGGTCGATGCCGACCTCGATCGGCACGATCAGCTCGCCCGCTCCTCGATCGGGCCCCGTGCCTCCCCGGGTCAGCGATGCCAGCGTCGAGGTCTCGCGGGCGTCGTGGTAGGCGGAGGCGAACTCGTCAGCCGAGTACTGGGCCTGGGCGCCGGGCGTGAGCTCGGCGTACATCGCGGCGAAGTCGTCGGCCGCCCAGGCGTCGACAAAGCGCTTGGCGGAGTCCTGCTCGGCGGATCCCGCGGCGATCGACGCCCCGACCCCGAAGCTGACCACCGCGACGAGCGCCGAAGGCGCGAATCGCATCAACATGCGGCGGCGCCGTTGCGCCTGCCGCGCGCTGCGGGTCTGGCCGCCGGCCGGCCGAAGGGGGGATTGAGTGCTTGTCGGGCTCATCGGATCCGCCTAGCTTGGCCACCGCCACGGCAGGCCGTTCACCGCATGACTACTGAGAAGGCTACTTCGACGCCTATCCGCGTTTACCCGCCCACGAGCAGTGGGTAACCCGTGACGCCGATCGACTGGGCGATCGTCGCCTTCGCAGTGCTGCTGATTCCCTTCGGTTGGCGCCAGGGCCTTCTCGTCGGAGTGCTGGCGCTGGCCGGCTTCGCCGCCGGCGCGCTGATCGGCAGCCGGCTCGGACCGCTGCTGCTGCCGGACGGCTCCGAGTCGCCGTACGCGCCTGCCACGGCGCTGCTCGGAGGCCTGTTGATCGGCGGCATCCTCGCGGTCCTGCTCGAGGGGGTCGGCCAGTCCCTGCGGGATCGCTTCATCGATCGCGGCGCCCGCCACGTCGTCGACGCGGTCGGCGGCGTGATCGTGATGGCGGCGCTGGCCCTCTCGATCTCGTGGGTGATCGGCGCCGTCGTACTCAACGCCCCGGCGCTGAAGCGCTACCGCGACGACATCCAGCGCTCGCAGATCCTCGCGGCGATGTACGACTCGGTGCCGCCCAGCGGGCCGTTGCTCAACGTGCTCAACCGGATCGACCCGACGCCGGCGCTGAAGGGCCCGACCGCCGACGTGGCGATGCCGGACCAGGGCATCCTCGGCGAGCCCGAGCTCCAGGCTGCCTCGCGCAGCGCCGTCCATGTGCTCGGGTCGGCCTGCGGGCTCAACGTCTCCGGCTCGGGCTGGACCGCCGCGCCCGAGCTCGTCGTCACCAATGCGCACGTCGTCGCCGGCGCGGACGACACTCGGGTCGAGACCCGCGACGGCGCCTCGCTCGACGCCATCGCGGTGCTCTACCGGCCCCGGGACGATCTCGCGATCCTTCGCGTGCCCGGCCTCGCAACCGAGCCGCTCGAGCTCGCGAACGATCCACGATCGGGCACCCCGGGCGCGGTGATCGGCTTTCCGGGCGCCGGCAACTTCTCCGCAGCGCCGGCCAGGCTGGGCACGACGGGCACGGTCACCAGCCAGGACTCCTACGGCGTCGGACCGATCGAGCGGCTGATGACGTCGTTCCGCGGCGAGGTCATCTCCGGCAACTCCGGCGGCCCGGTGATCGGCGCCGACGGCGAGGTGCTGACGACCGTCTTCGCCTCGACGCTCGACACCTCGACGCCGCAGGGGCTCGGCGTGCCGAACAAGATCGTCGCCGGCAAGCTGAGCACGGTCGGGGCTGACTCCGGCGAGGTCGAAACGGGACCCTGCGTCTGAGCGATCCGGCTCACGCGCGGTTCGCGTTTCGGGCCCGCCGGACCGCTTCGGTAACCTCGGAGAGTGGCTTCCACCTCGGTGGACAACTCCGGACGGGAGGGCGTCGGAGCTGCGGCATCGCCGCCGCCGCCCACAGTCTGTCCCCGCTTCCATGCTGCCGTCGAGCTGATCGGCCGGCGCTGGGTCGGCGCGATCCTGGTGACGCTGCTCGATCGCCCGCTCTACTTCAGCGAGCTCGGCTCGGCGGTCCCGAAGATGTCCGACAGGCTGCTCTCGCAGCGACTTCGCGAACTCGAGGCTGAGGGCCTCGTAGCCCGCTGCGTCCACGACGGCCCGCCCGCCCGCGTCTCCTATTCGCTGACCGCGGTCGGTCTCGCGCTGGAGCCGGCGATCCGCGAGCTCGAGGAGTGGGCGCGGCGCTGGGAGCAGGCGTCGGGACGCGAGATCACCCACTGAGCGCCGGCGCGCCTCCGTCGCGGCGCCGAGACCGCTCTCACCAGGCGCGCGGATTCCCGGGCGGGATCCGGTCGGCGACGAGGACGCCCTCGACGACCGGAGCCGGATACGGCAGCGTCGTAGCCCGGTAGAGCTCACCCTCTGCCGGCGAGAGGCCCTCGAAGGCGGCCTCGACCGCGCGCGCGTACGAGCTGAGGATCACCGAGCCCGGCGGCGGCTCGACCGCGAGGTTCCGGGGCTTGGCGACATAGGTGAAGACGCTCCTCGCGAACCCCTCGCCGCCGGCGCTGACAGCCGCGCCGACGTCGACCCTGTCGTAGCGGAGCTCGCGCTGGTCGAGGGCGACGAGATCTGCCGCCGTGACCACGATCAGGACCCCGTTCGGTGCCTCGCCCGGGTCTGCGCCGGGCTCGACGTTGAGGCCGAGGATGAACGCCGGCGTCTCACCGCCGGGTGTCGCGAAGGTTTTCTCGGCGGCGAGGTTGTCGCGCGCCTGCGAGAACCGCCGCCGCCAGCCGGCGAGGCGTGCCCGGCGGATCTCGCCGAGCGGCCGGCCGAGCGTGTACTCGGCGCTGGCGCGGTCGACCAGCGAGCCGTAGGCGAAGAGGGCCAGTGGCGCGGCGTCAGGGCGCAACCGGGGCCTTCTCGGGATTCTCGGCGCCGGTCAGCTCGGGCGGGTGCGGGCATAGCCGCGGGCGGGCGGGGCAGTCGTGGCAGAGCGCCCGGTGGGGGCGCGGGGTGGGGGCGAAGTCGCGCTCGCGGATCCGCTCGACGATCCCGGCGATCCGCTCGCGGCCGGCGGCGATTGCGTCCGCGTCGAGCGTCTCGACGATCGGCTCGTCCGGCGAGCGCAGGAAGACGTAGGCGGTGCGGACCGTCTCGGCGCCCCGCGCATCCGCGATCGCGCAGGCGTAGAGGTCGCGCTGGATCAGGTAGGCGTCGGGGAGCGAACCCCCGGCGGGTAGCGCTCTGTCGGTCTTGTAGTCGACCACGGTGGGCGTTCCATCTCCGTCCTCGGCGAGCAGGTCGATCGTGCCGCGGAGCAGGGTGCCACCGCCGAGATCGAGGCGGAAGCCGAGCTCGGGTCGCAGCTTCGCGCCGGCATCGCGCAGGCCGGCCAACAAGCTCGACTCGAGCCAGCGCTCGAGCAGCTCCGCCGCCTCGCCGGCCCGCTTCGGATCGGCGCCCTGGCGGACCAGGGCCGCGACCACGGCCGCCTCGCCGGGCGCGCGCCAGCCGCTCAGCGCGCTCGCCTCGAGCATCTCGTGCACCGCTCGCCCGAAGCCGAGCCGGGCCCTGGCCTCGTCCTGGGCGCCGGCTGGCGTCCCCGGGGCAGACGCGCTGCCCCCGGTGCCGAGCGCCAGCACCCGCTCGGTCAGGAACCGGTACCCGCAGCGGCTGTACTCGGCCAGCGCCGCGTACGAGAGGCTGCGGGCGGCGCTTGCGCCGCGCTCGGCCAGCACGGTCAGGGGCGGCGTTCCGCCAGGCGCCGGCCCCGGCGGGGGTGCCGGCGTCCGCATGTCGTAAGCGAGGCCGGCGGCGCCCGGGCCGTCGGCCCGGTTGAAGGCGACCCGGACCCGGCCGGGCTCGAAGGCGGCGTCGGCGAGCTCGGCCCGCGGCTCGGGAGCCGGCAGCTCGACCTCGGCCGTCTCGGTCTCGCCGTCGTCGACGATCCCCCAGGCGGGCAGCAGGCGCTTGATCGTGGAGTGGCTGGCCGCCGTCTCGCGCCGCTCGCCGTCGGCGTCCTTCTCCTTGTAGATGCCGCTCAGCAGCAGCCGCTCGCGGGCACGGCTGGCGGCGACGTAGACGAGCCGGCCGGTCTCCTGCGACTCGGCGATCGCACCCTCGTCGGCGATCGAGGTGTAGCCGTCCACGGTCAGCGTTCCCGCGCCTGCCCGGGCCAGGCGCAGCCCGATCCGCGGCCCCGTGTCCTCGCCCTCGCCCGCCTGCGGATCCTCGGGGTCGAAGGAGAGCCGCAGGTCGCGCTGCATGCCGCCGACGGTGTGGTCGCGGCCGAGGTCGGCGACGGCGACGCAGTCGAACTCGAGCCCCTTGGCGGCGTGCACGGTCATCACCGTGATCCCGTCGTGATCTTCGGCCGCGGTCGCCGCCTCGGCCTCACGGTCGGAGAGCGCGGCCCGGGCCGCGACCCAGCCGAGGAAGCCGCGCAGGTCGCGGCCCTCGTGGGACTCGTACTCGGCCGCCATCCGCACGAGCTTGAGCAGGTTGGCTCCGCGGCGCCGGCCGCCGTTCATCGAGAGCGCCGCCAGGTCGTAGTCGAACACCTCCAGCGTTCTCTCGACGAGCGCGTCGAGAGGCATCTGCGCGGCCCCCGAGCGGAGCTCGGCCAGCGCCCGCGCAAAGGTTTCGATCGCGGTCCGGTCCTCGGGGTCGAGGGCGCCGAGCGCCTCCTCCGCCTCGGGCTCCGGCGACGGCCGGTCGCCGTCGCCGGTCTCGTCCGCGGTGATCAGCGATCGCATCGTCGGCCAGACGTGGCGTCCACGGCCGGCGGCCCGGCGCAGCAGCCAGAGCGCGTCCGGGGAGACGGCTGCCGCGGGGGAGGCGAGCACCCCGAACACGGCCTCGTCGTCGAGCGGGTTGGCGACGCAGGCGAGCAGGTCGCAGGGCGTCGTCGACCTGCTGGGAGGACCAGTAGCCACGGCCGCCGACGACGTAGGGGTCGAGGCCGGCGAGGTCGAGCGCCTCCGCGTAGGCGTCGACGTTGGTGAAGGCCCGCAGCAGCAGCACCATCGAGCCCGGGGCGATGCCCTCCTCGTCGGCGAGACGACGCAGTCGCGCCGCCAGAAAGCGCGCCTCGGCGACCCGCTCGGCCCCCTTCTCGGCGGCAGCCGTCGCCAGCTCCGGGCCGTCCTTGCGCCAGCCCTCGTACTTCGTCAGCAGCAGCTCGACCGCGGGCTCCGAGCCCGGCGCGACCCCGCGGCAGCCGGATCGGGAATCCGGCCGACGCGGAGCTCGTTGAAGTCTTCGAGCAGCACCTCGCCGATCGCGTTGACGGCGGCCACGACCGGCGGCGTCGAGCGGAAGCTGCCGCTGAGCGCGAGCACGGAGGCGTGCTCGGCGGCGCGGCGGCGCTCGGCCCGGAAGCTCTCGAGGTCGGCGCCGCGAAACGCGTAGATCGACTGGAACTCGTCGCCGACGGTGAACAGGCGGCACTGCGGCCCGCGCAGCGCCGTGATCAGGCCGATCTGCAGCGGGCTCGTGTCCTGGAACTCGTCGACGAGCAGGTGGTCGAAGCGCTCGCGCTGGGCCCTGGCGACGGCGTCGGATCCGGAGAGCAGCTCGAGGCTGAGCAGCTGCAGGTCGTCGAAGTCGACCCCGGAGCGCTCGGCCTTGATCGCCGCGTAGTGGCGCCCGTAGGCGAGCAGCAGTGAGCGGATCGCCGCGTAGGACGTATGCGCGAGCTCGAGCTCCTCCTCGGTCGCGGGCTTCTCCTTGCGGTCCTTGCCCTCGAAAGCGGTGATCTGCAGCGGCGGCAGGTCGGGGATCGCCTGCCCGTGGTTGCGGAGGTCGTCGTAGGCGGCGCGGATCAGGCCGCGAAGCCGGCGGCCGCGGTAGGCGGCGGCGATCGCGGCGACGCCATCGTCGGTTGCGGCGAGCCCGGCCAGGGCCTGCTCGAAGGCGACCGACGCGAGCCGCGAGGCCTCGTCGGCGTCGAGGACCCGGAAGCCGGGGTCGAGCCCGGCGGCGACCGGATGGGCGGCGAGCAGGCGCCGGCAGAAGCCGTGGATCGTCGTGATCGGCGCCCCCTCGCCGGCGCGGGCGGCGTCCTGCAGGCGCCGGCGGCGCTCCTCGTCCCCGGCCTCGCGGGCACGGCGGGAGAGCTCGGCCCGGACCCGGCGCCGCATCTCCGCCGCCGCCTTCTCGGTGAAGGTGAAGGCGAGGACCCGCTCCGGCTCGATCCCGTCGAGGTCGACGGCGTCGCAGTAGCGGTCGACGAGCACCCGGGTCTTGCCGGTGCCGGCGCCGGCCTCGAGGAAGATGTCGCTGCCCCGGGCGTCGATCGCCGCCGCCTGCTCCGCGGTCGGCTCGGGCCGGCCGGCGGACGAGGCCGCAGGCTCGACCGCGAGTGCCGCGGACGGCCCGGGTGATTCCGCCGTTGCCGCCGGGACGAGGTCGAGGTCCTCGCCCTCGCCGACGTCGAAGCTGAGCTGCTCGGAGCCGTCGCTCACGCCGCCGCGCCTTCCTCTTCCTCGTCCTCGTCGGGATCGACGACGCCGCGCTCCATTCGGCAGACAGAGGCGAGCTTGCACCAGGTCGGGCAGCTGCCCTCGCGCGGGTTGCGCGCGATCGATCCGGCTCTGATCTCGTCGACGATCCCCTGCGCCTTCGCGATCGCCTCGGCGACGGTCGCCTCGAACTCGTCGTCGTCGAGGAAGTCGTTGCGCACCGCGGCGTCGGTGTGGCCGGGGATCAGCGAGTCCTTGTGTTCGGCGGCGAGCATTCCCCGCGGGCGGTCCTCGCGTTCCTTGAGCCCGGCGAGGGGGTGATAGACGCCGCCGATCGGCTCCAGGCCCATCGCCTTGACGGCCTCCATGTAGAGCGGCAGCTGCAGCTTGCCCTCTCGGATCAGCGCCGCGCCGGCGGTCGCCTTCTTGCTCAGCTTGTAGTCGCGTATCAGGGCCTTGCCGTCGGAGGAGACGTCGACGCGGTCGATGCGCCCGTGCAGGAGGAAGCTGCCGATCGGGACCGCCTCGAAGGCGTCGTCCTCGCCGGGCCCGAACGCAGCCTCGAGCAGGTCCGCGCGCGGCTCCATCGGCCCGCCGGTCTCGGCGTCGCGGCGCAGATAGCGCTCGAGCACGGCATCGAGGCGGTGCAGGTTGATCCGCGCGTCGGCGGAGCCGGGGTCCCAGGCGCGCTCGGCCGCCGCCTCGCGGAGCCGGAGACGACCGATCTCGCTCCAGACATCGAGCGTCTCGGGCGTCGGCCGTCGGCCGGCGGGTGGGTCGCGGTAGAGCGCCTCGAGCGCCGAGTGGATGATGCCGCCGGTCTCCAGCGGCTCGGGGTCGGGCTCGATCCGGGTCGGGCGCAGCTCGTTGTTGACGAACCACATGTACGAGCAGAGGTCGAACTGCTCCAGCGTCGAGGCGCCGAACAGCTCGCGCTCGGCGAGCTTCGCGAGCACGAAGGGGTTCGTGAGCGGGCCTGGCCCGCGCGCCCGCCGCGCCCGCGCCCGGGCGGCCGCGACGCCGCCGCCGACCTCGCGCGCCACCGCCTCGTCGATCTCGAGCGCGGCAAGCCGCGCCTCGGCCTCCGCCGCGGGAAGCACGGCGAGCGCCCGGCGCAGGTCGCGCGGCGAGCTCGCGCGCTCGGGCTCGACGGCGACGTCGGCGAGGCCCGCGACATGGGAGATCGCGGCCTCGACCGGATCGTCGGCGGTCTCGGGGTCGGGGGGCGGGTCGAGCAGCTCGCGGACCTCGTCGACGAACGGTGAGCGCGCGATCGTGCCGCCGGACTCGTCGGTCGCGGGCCAGCTCAGATGGAGGCTGCGCTCGGGGCGCGAGACGCACGAGTAGAAGAGGTAGCGCTCCTCGGCGGCGGCGTCGCGCCGGGCCCTGATCGAGAGCTCGCGCCGGCGCTCGTCGGAGAGCAGCGGATCGGTCCCGCCGGGCCCGGGGAAGCTGCCGTCGGTGAGCCCGGCGACGAACAGGTCGAAGACGCGGGTCGCCCGCAGCCGATAGGGGCTGAGGATCCGGACGCGTCCCTCGGTCGGCCCGCGCCAGAGCGGCACCCGGACGAGGCGCAGGAGCTCGGCCAGGTCGGCCGCGGCCGGCGCGTCGGCACCGAGCTCGGCGGCCTCGGCGCAGGCACGCCGGACCTCGGCCGCGGCGCGCAGCTCCAGCGCCGCGTTGCCGGCCGGGACGATGCCGCTGCGCCGGTGCGGGTACTCGGCGATGTCGGAGGCGAGGTCGGAGATCACCACGGCGAGGGCGGCGCTGTCGGCGCGACCGTCACGGAGTGCGCCGAGGCCCCAGATCTCACGCTCAGCCCGCCCCTCCCAGAGCCGGATCGCCTCCTCGACGTCCTCGACCCGGCCGCGGACCACCTCACGCTCGAACCAGTCGACCGAGGACGGTGCCGCGCGAGCCGGGCCCCTGAGGAAGGCGAGCAGGTCGGAGACGTCCGCATCGCCGGCCGCCAGCGCCAGTATCCGCAGCAGGGTCGAGCCGGTCGCGGTCCGGGTCAGGGGGACCCTTGCCTCAGCCGCGGCCGGGACATTGAGCGAAGCCAGGACCCGGGCGAGCAGCGGGGCCTGCCGATCCGGGCTGCGGACGGCGACCGCGATCCGGTCGGGATCGGTGCCGGCGGCGATCAGCTGGGCGATCCGGCGGCCGATCAGCTCCGCCTCACCGCGCTCGCCGGCCGAGACGAGCATGCTGAGGGCGCCGTCCGGCGCCGCCGGCTCCGCGCCCGGCACGAACAGGTTGCGCTCGAGGTGGAAGAGGGTGGAGCTGTCGGTGTGCGAGCTGTCGGGCTCCAGCTCGGCGACGACGGTGCCGCCCAGCTCCTCGCGCAGGTCGCCGAGCAGCTCGCCGCGGGCATCGAGCGCCGCCCGCGGCTCCCAGGCGATCGCCGCCGTCACCGGTGCCGCCGCCGCGAGCGCGCCGACCAGCTCGATCTGCTCGCGGGAGAGATCGTCGAAGCCGTAGAGGAACACGGGCCGCTGTTCCCAGCGCTCGGGATCGCTTCGCAACGCGGTCGTCGCCTCGCTCGCAAAGGTGTGCTCATCGCCGAGACCGAGCCCGTCCCGGCGTCGCTCGTAGGCGGCGAACAGGGAGACGATCTCGGCCTCGTAGGCGCCGGGGTCCTCGAGCTCGGCGACGAGCTGCCCGAACGCCGCGGCGTCGAGCCCGGCCGCCTGCAGCTCCGAGATCAGGCCCTCGAGCGCCGGCGCAAAGCCCTCGCTGCGGGCGGACCGCGCCAGCAGTCGCAGATTGCTGCTGCCGCGCGCCGCCGCCCGGCAGAGCCAGACCCGCTGCATCCGGCTCAGCGTCCCGCGGGCGCCGAGGCCATAGACCCGCCCGACCTCCCCGAACAGGCCGGGAAAGCTGGTGACGCTGCCGCCGAGCCCGCTGCCCGGTCGCTCGCAGAGCTCGCGCTCGAAGCGGTCGACGTCGTCGCTGGTCGGGACGACGAGCAG
>CAVURI010000004.1:0-181154 GCA_963743845.1 uncultured Solirubrobacterales bacterium | reverse complement strand
TTGGACTCATAAGAACGGAAGGTGTCGATCACTGCGGCCAGTGCCGCTGGCTGCTGCTTCCGACTCGGATAGAAGAGGAAGAATCCCGGGAAGGGTGGGCACCAATCGTCGAGCACGCGCACCAGGGCTCCCGTCGCGAGGTGCTGCACGATGCGATCCTCTGCCACCCAGGCCAGGCCGGCGCCGTCGAGCGCCGCCTGGATCACGAGGTCCAGATCATCGACATTGAGCGACCCGCTGACAGCGATCGCCAGCGATTGGTCGCCCTTGTCGAATTCCCACCGATATTTGCTCTCGCCCCGGTGGCGGAAGCCGATGCATCGATGTTGCAGCACGTCTCGCGGAGCCATCGGCTTGGCGTGCGAGTCGAAGTACGCCGGTGCGGCGACGATCGCGGGGCGCAGATCGGGCGAGACGCGCACGGCCACCATGTCTTGCGCAATGTACTCGCCGAACTGGATGCCTGCGTCAAAGCCGGCTGACACGAGGTCGACACGGCTGTCATCGGTCGTGATGTCGAGTTCCACCTCCGGGTAGTCGCGCGCGAAGCGACCGAGTTTGGGAGCCAGCACGGTCTTGGCTGCAAGCCGTGGGCACAACAGACGTACGCGTCCGACCGGCGTGGTCTGCAGGCCTGACAGGTTGGTCAACGTGCCCCTGATGTCGGCGAGTGCCGGCCGGAGGTGCGCCAGCAACTGCTCGCCGGCATCGGTCGGCGCCACACTCCGCGTGGTACGCGTCAGCAACCGCACGCCGATTTGCTCCTCGAGCCGGCGAATGGCGTGACTCAAGCCCGACGTGGAGATGTTCAGCTGCTTGGCCGCCTTGGTGAAGCTGCGCTCTTCCGCCACCACCAGGAATGCCGAAAGCACGCTGAGTTCGTCTCGCATGTCTATGTAATCCCCGATTGTTGACTGTCCGTCAACAACCCTTCCTCATTTTGCCGTCTACTCAGTGGCGCTGCCCCCGCGTACGCTGACTGGCAGAGAAAAGACACGCTGCAGTCCTCCTTGGGCTCGCATCTGGCACGAGGCGCGCGGCGGCACGTCGCGTCTTCGTTGAGGTTCGAGATGGTCAACTCTCACGCGTCCGTGGTCTCGCTTGTCGTCGCACTGGCGCTGGCCTGCCCGTGGCGGGGTCCGCTGGCGGCCCAGCGCGCCGAGTGTGAACGCTCCATGGGCAACACAGTGACGCTCCGGATTGGCGATGAGACGTTCGTCGCCACACTAGGGGACAACCCCACAGCATCGGCCTTCAAGGCGCTGCTGCCGCTGTCGGTCCGCATGTCGGAACTCAATGGCAACGAGAAGCTCTTCAGACTGCCCGCGAGTCTGCCGACGCAGCCATCAAGGCCCTCGTCGATCCAGAGCGGCGACCTGATGCTCTACGGCTCCGACACGCTGGTCCTCTTCTACAAGTCGTTTGCCACCACCTACAGCTACACGCGCATCGGGCGGATCGACGACCCTGCGGGGACTCGAGCGCGCGCTTGGGCCTGGCAGCGTCACCGTGACGTTCGCAGTGCGGCAGGGGAGATAGCGCGAGCACGCGACCCGTGCGAGGAGACGCGACATGAAAGCGACGATGCTCTACGGTCCGAGGGACGTGCGGTTCGAGGAGCGGCCGGACCCGACAATCGTGCGGCCCACCGATGCGATCATTCGCGTGTCGGCCGCATGTGTCTGCGGGTCTGATCTCTGGCCCTACCGAGGCGCACAGCCCATCAGCGGTCCTACCCCGATGGGCCATGAATACTGCGGCATCGTCGAGGATGTCGGTCGCGAGGTCCGCACGATCACGCGCGGGCAGTTCGTCGTCGGCTCGTTCGCGACGTCCGACAACACCTGCCCGCACTGCCGTCACGGCTACCACTCGTCGTGCGTCCAGCGCGAGTTCATGTCCGAGGCGCAGGCCCCGCTGCTGCGTGTGCCTCTTGCGGATGGCACCCTGGTGGCCACCGACGAGGTGCCGTCTGACGACCTGCTTCCGAGCCTGCTCACCACCTCGGATGTTCTCGGCATTCGGTGGGTCAGCGGCAGGCGCTTCAGGTAGTAGAAGGACGCGAAGCCGGTGCCGAAGTCGTCGAGCGCGAACCCGCAGCCGAGGTCGAGCAGCTCGCGGCCGAAGCGGGCCGCCTGCTCGAGGTTGGCGATCGCCGCGGTCTCGGTCACCTCGAAGATCAGCCGCCGGGGGTCGATCCCGGACGCGTCGATCTCGGCCGCGGATCGCGTCGAGCATCTCCGGGTCGCCGATCGACTTGCCCGAGAGGTTGATCTCGAGGCTGAGGCCGCGCTCGTCGTGCGCGCGCATCGCCGCGATCGCGTTGCGGACGACCCATTGGTCGAGCTCCTGGATCAGGCCGAAGCGCTCGGCCGTCGGCACGAACGAGTCGGGCGGGATCATCTCGCCCTCGTCGCCGCGCATCCGGATCAGCACCTCCCAGGAGTTGACCGAGCCCGACGAGAGCTCGAGGATCGGCTGGAAGTGGGGGATGAACGAGTCGCTGTCGAGCGCCGCACGGATCCGCTCGCTCCAGGTCATCGCCGACTCCCGCTCCGGCAGCAGCGAGTCCTCGAAGGCGACGATCCGGTCGCCGCCCATCGCCTTCGCGCGCCGCATCGCGAGCTCGGCCCAGCCGAGCGCCTCGGGAACGTCGGCGGGCCCGTCGGCGAGGCCGATGACGCCGCCGGAGGCGCCGACCGGGACCGGGCTGCCGGCCGGCTCGAACCGGTGGCCGCCGAGCATCTGCAGCACGTCCTCGCCGATCGCCCGGGCGCGCTCGACGGAGACCTCGGTGAGGACGACCGCGAACTGATCGCCGCCGAGCCGCGCCGCGACGTCCGTCTCGCGGATCCGCTCGGCGATCACGGCAGCGACCTCGCGCAGGAGCTCGTCGCCGTGGCGGTATCCGAGCGCCTCGTTGACGCTCTTGAAGTTGTCGAGGCCGAGCACGAGCAGGGCGCCGCCGCCGTAGCGGGCGGCCCGCGCGAGCTCCTGCTCGGCGTCGATCTCGAGCCGGCGGCGGTTGGCGAGGCCGGTGAGCGGGTCGCGATCGCTGAGCTCCTGCAGCCGGTCCTCGATCCGCGCCCGCTCGCTCGCGTCGCGGATCGCGATCGAGATCGAGCCGCCCGCAGCCCCGATCGGCGCCGACCAGAGCTCGACCTGGACCTCGGTGCCGTCCCGGCGCGAGGCCGTCGCCCGTCGCGGTCCGCAGCGCCGTCGCCGTTGGCGTCCTCGGCGTCGAGGATCTCGCCGGCGCCGCCGGTCTCGAAGGCGACGCCGCCGAGCAGCTCCGCGATCGGCAGGCCGCTGAGCGTGTCCGGATCGACTCCGAAGACCTCGCCCGCGAGCCGGTTCGCGCGAGGACCGCGCCGCCCGAGCCCGCGATCAGCATCCCGACCGGCGCCGCCTCGAGCATGCCGCCGACGAGATCGGCCGCGTCGACGCCGGCCAGCTCCTCGGCGATCGGTCCCTTGCCCTCACCCTCCATCGCAGAGCGATCGTGACAGTCGGTTCGTATCCTTGTCCAGTGGCAAGTGAGGCGGGCAAGACCGCATCCGAGGCGCCCGACGATCCGGTCGTCGCCGGCACCGTCGAGGCCGCAGGGGCGCTGCGCGCGTGGCGCCTGGCGGCCGAGGCGCATGCCGGTCAGCTGCGCGCCGCCGACCAGCGTCCCTACATCCACCATCCCGAGCGGGTCGCGATCGCTCGTCGCCGGCGAGGGCGGCGACGACGCGATGATCGAGGCGGCGCTGCTGCACGACGTGATCGAGGACACGCGACCTCGGGATCGACCGGATCGAGCGCGACTTCGGCCCCGACGTCGCGGAGCCTCGTCGCCGCGCTCACCGACGATCCCGCGATCGACGACTACGAGGCCCGCAAGCAGGCGCTGCGCGACCAGGTTCGCGAGGCGGGGGAGAGGGCGGCGCTGATCTACGCCGCCGACAAGCTCGCCAACAGCTCCGACCTCCGCGACGCCTACGCCGAGATCGGCGAGGGCGTCGTCGGCCGCCTGAAGATCTCGCTCGACGGCCGCATCCGGATCTGGCGCGACGACCTCGTCATGTGCCGCGAGCTGCTCGGCGAGCGCGACGTGATCGCCGCTCTCGACGAGAGCTGACCGCGCTCGAGCGCGATCGCGAGCGGCGCCCGGCCGGCTAGTCGCGCAGAGGCCGCTCCCCGGGCCGGCCGGCGGCGGTCGATCATCTAGCCTCATGGCGCGATGATTGAAGCGCTCGGCGCAGCAACCCTCTGCGCGTGCGGCGTTGCCTATGCAGTCCGGGCCGTGAGGCTCGCCGAGGCGGGCCGTCCGCTGCCGACCTGGAGGCTGCTCTGCTTCGCGGCCGGGATCGCGATGCTCGCGGTGGCGGTGCTGTCGCCGCTCGAGGCGCTCGCCGAGGAGCTGATCACCGCGCACATGGTCCAGCACCTGCTGATCCTCGACATCGCGGCGCTGCTGATCGTGCTCGGGCTGACCGGGCCGATGCTGCAGCCGGTGCTCGCGATCCGCTGGCTGCGCTGGATCCGCGTCCTCGCCCATCCGGTCGTCTCGTTCGTGCTCTGGGCGGCGGTGCTCTACGTCTGGCACATCCCCGCCCTCTATCAGGCCGCCACCTTCGACAGCCCGCTGCTGCACGCGCTCGAGCACGGCAGCTTCTTCTTCGCCGGCCTCGGGATCTGGCTGTCGCTGTTCGGCCCGCTGCCGAAGCCGGAGTGGTTCGGCAACGGCGCCAAGGTGATCTACGTGATCTCGATCCGCCTGGTCGGCGCGGTGCTGGCGAACGTGCTGATGTGGAGCGGCTCGGAGATCTATCCCGACTACGAGCCGACCCAGCTCGCGCGCGGCGCCGAGCCGCTTTCCGACCAGGGCACGGCGGGCATCGTGATGATGTTCGAGAGCACCGTGCTGACGCTCGGGACGCTCGCCTGGATCTTCTTCCTCTGGGCCCGGCAGGACATCGAGCGCCAGGAGCTCCTCGACTACGCCCACGAGCGCGGCGTCGAGCTCGACCCCGCGCGGGCCGGCCGGGCCGTCGCCGCCGGCCAGGGCGAGCGCCTGCGCGAGCGGATCGGCGCGGCGGGCAGCTATGAGCGACGAGGGCCCAATCGCTTCCTCCTACAGTGTTCGTGTTCGTGGTCGGCACGGGCTCGCTCGGCGCCGAGATCGCCGCGGCGCGCCTGATGGCGCCGTTCTTCGGCGCGTCGACGATCGTCTGGGCGAACACGATCGGGATCGTGCTGCGTCGCGCTCAGCCTCGGCTACTGGCTCGGCGGCAGGATCGCCGACCGCCATCCCCACCTGCGCGGGATGTCGCTGATGGTGATGGCCGCCGCGGCGCTGCTGGCGCCTCGTGCCGCTCGTCGCCCGGCCCCTGTTCGACGTCTCGGTCGACGCGCTCGACTCGATCTCGGCCGGGCGCCTTCGTCGGCTCGCTGTTCGGCGTGCTCGTGCTGCTCGCCGTGCCGGTGACGCTGCTCGGCGCCGCCGCGCCCTACGCGATCAGGCTCGCGGTGCCGGAACGTCGAGCACGCCGGCAGCGTCTCCGGCCGGCTCTACGCGGTCTCGACCGGCGGGCTCGCTGCTCGGCACCTGGCTCTCGGCGCTGCTGCTGATCCCGCTGCTCGGCACCCAGCGGACCTTCCTCCTCTTCGCCGCCGTGATCGCGCTGGTCGCCGCGGTCGGCCTCGGCAAGCGCTTCGTCGTCGTGCCCGCTCGTGCTCTTCGCTCGCGCTCGCGATCCCGGTCGGGACGGTCAAGGCGACCGACGACGGCGTCGTCATCCACGAGGTCGAGACCGAGAAGCCAGTACGTGCCGCGTGATCGAGGAGGAGGACGGCGATCGCGTGCTCGAGCTCAACGAGGGCCAGGCGATCCACTCCCTCTACAAGCCGGGCTCGTACCTGACCGGCCGCTACTGGGACGGGCTCATCGTGCTGCCGTTCGCCGCGCTCGACGAGCCGCCGCGAGCGGGTCGCGATCCTCGGCAACGCCGCCGGCACCGCCGCCCGCATGTACGGGCACTACTTCCCCGAGGCGCGCGTCGACGGCGTCGAGATCGACCCGGAGCTGACCGAGATCGGCGAGCAGTACTTCGACCTCGGCGGCCCGAACCTCCACACCCACACCGCCGACGCGCGGCCCTGGCTGCGGCAGTCGGACGGCGACTTCGACGTGATCGTCGTCGACGCCTACCGCCAGCCCTACATCCCGTTCTACCTCGCGACCCGCGAGTTCTTCGACCTCGTCGCCGAGAAGCTCGCACCCGGGCGGCGTCGTCGTCGTCAACGTCGGCCACCCCGAGGGCAACGACGATCTCGAGCAGGTGATCGGGCGGACGATGGCCGAGTCGTTCACGACCGTGATCCGCGACCCGGTCGAGGACTCGAACACGCTGCTGGTCGGGACCCAGGGCGAGGCGAGCGCCGAGAACATGCTGCGGATCGCCGGCTCGCTGCCCGAGGACCTCCAGAACCTCGCGGTCACGACCAGCTCGCGGATCGCGCCGCGGCTGCCCGGCGGCGAGGTCTACACGGACGACCGCGCGCCGGTCGAGTGGCTGATCGACCGCTCGATCCTCGGTTACGCCGGCGACCGGTAGCCGAGCCGCCCGGCGCGGGCTTTGCAAGACTCTCCGTTCCTCCCCCACAAGCGCGCCAGGCGCGACAGCAGCGATCAAGGAGACCTCGATGAACCCCAGCACGGCAACCGCCACCCCGGCCGAGACGGCATCCGGCCTCGACTACGAGGTGGCCGACCTCGGGCTCGCCGCGTTCGGGCGCAAGGAGATCGAGCTCGCCGAGCACGAGATGCCCGGCCTGATGTCGACCCGTCGCGAGTTCGCCGACGCGCAGCCGCTCGCCGGCGCGAAGATCATGGGCTCGCTGCACATGACCGTCCAGACCGCGGTCCTGATCGAGACCCTGGTGGCGCTCGGCGCCGACGTCCGCTGGGCCTCCTGCAACATCTTCTCGACCCAGGACCACGCTGCCGCTGCCGTGGTCGTCGGTCCCGACGGCACCCCCGAGGACCCGAAGGGCGTCCCCTGCTTCGCCTGGAAGGGCGAGACGCTGACCGAGTACTGGGACCTCTGCCAGAAGGCGCTGCTGTGGCCCGACGGCTCGGGCCCGAACATGATCCTCGACGACGGCGGCGACGCGACGATGCTCGTCCACAAGGGCACCGAGTTCGAGAAGGCCGGCGCCGTGCCGGACCCCTCGACCGGCGAGTCGGAGGAGTTCCAGGTCTTCCTGACGCTGCTGCAGCAGTCGCTTCAGGACGACCCTGAGCGCTGGACGAAGATCGGCGAGGGCATCCTCGGCGTCACCGAGGAGACGACGACCGGCGTCAACCGGCTCTACCAGCTGGCCCAGACCGGCGATCTGCTGTTCCCGGCGATCAACGTCAACGACTCGGTCACGAAGTCGAAGTTCGACAACCTCTACGGCTGCCGCCACTCGCTGATCGACGGCATCAACCGCGGCACCGACACGATGATCGGCGGCAAGGTCGCCGTGATCTGCGGCTTCGGCGACGTCGGCAAGGGCTCGGCGGAGTCGCTGCGAGGCCAGGGCGCCCGCGTGATCGTCACCGAGATCGACCCGATCTGCGCGCTGCAGGCGGCGATGCAGGGCTACGAGGTCAAGCGCCTCGAGAGCGTCCTCGAGACGGCCGACATCTTCATCACGACGACCGGCAACAAGGACATCATCACCGCCGATCACATGGCGCGGATGAAGCACCAGGCGATCGTCGGCAACATCGGCCACTTCGACAACGAGATCGACATCGCCGGTCTCGAGGGCGCCGGTGCCGTCAAGACCAACATCAAGCCGCAGGTCGACGAGTGGCGCTTCCCCGACGGCCACACGATCATCGTCCTCTCCGAGGGCCGGCTGCTCAACCTCGGCAACGCGACCGGCCACCCGTCGTTCGTGATGTCGAACTCGTTCACGAACCAGACGATCGCCCAGATCGAGCTGTACTCGAAGAACGACGAGTACGAGAAGCAGGTCTACGTGCTGCCCAAGCACCTCGACGAGAAGGTCGCCCGCCTGCACCTGAAGGCGCTCGGCGTCGAGCTGACCGAGCTGACCGAAGACCAGGCCGCCTACCTCGGCGTCCCGGTCGAAGGCCCGTTCAAGCCCGATCACTACCGGTACTAGGGGCGCTCTACGGCTCGGCGGCGCTCCTCCGGGTGGGGGGTGCCGCGGGCCGCTCGGATCAGGGCTGCGGCGAAGTCGGCGACGAAGGCGGCGCCGCGGGCGGCGGGGCCGGTGACGAGGCGGGCGCCGAGGTGATCGAGGCGGCGCACGGGTCGTGCTCGAGCGTGGACCAGGTCCCGGTCGGGGCGGATGCCCCAGCGTGAGGCGAGCTCTTCGAGCTCGGGCGTGACCGACCAGCGGTCGGGCAGGTCCTCGCCCTCGTGCTCGACGCTGGCGCCCTTCAGCGCCATGCAGTTCGCGTTCTCGCCGATCTCGCGGATCGCCTCGACGTCGGCCTCGCTGAGGCCGGGGTCGGCGGGCAGCGCGGCGAGCTCGGCGCGCTTGTCCTCGACCGGGCGGGCGCCGGCGCCGACCTCCTGGATCAGGGTCGGCGCGACGCACTCGACCGGCGGGCTGAGCGAGGTTCCAGGCGCAGGCGAGCTGCACGAGCGTCAGGCCGGTGCGCTCGAGGATCGGCTCGAGCTTCGCGAGCCGCTCGTTGCCGGCCTCGACCCAGCCCTCGGGGCGGAACTTGCGGTGGTCGTACTCGGCGAACTCGTGCCCGGGCCTGACGTCGCCCCAGAACAGGCCGCCGAAGTCGACGACGCGGGTGATCAGCTTGACGTCGTGCTTGACGGCGGCGTCGAGGATCAGCTCGCCCGGCCACGGCTCGAACGGGTTCAGGATCACCATCGCCCAGTCGATCTCGTCGCCGAAGCGCTCGAGGCAGTCGATCAGGTCGAGCGTGAAGCCGTTGGCGGGGCCGGGGGCGACGCCGATCGAGTCGGCGAGGCCCTCGTCGCGGAGCTTCGCCATCGCGCCCCAGACGACCTCGGAGCTGTAGCCGGTGCGGTCGGGGTTGTGGAGCAGGAGCACGTCGAGCCGGTCGATGCCGAGCCGCTCGAGGCTGCGCTCGGTCGCCATCCGCAGGTAGTCCTCGTACTCGTCGGGGCCGCGCAGGTCCGGGTCGGTGAAGCGGGGGAAGCCCTTCGGGCCGCTGCGCTCGCCCTCGTAGAAGTCGTGGCCGATCGCGCCGACCAGCGAGAACGAGTCGCGGGGGACGTCGGCGATCGCGCGGCCGAGCAGCGAGTCGGCGGCGCCCTGGCCGTAGGTGTCGGCCGTGATCACGGTGTCGATGCCGGCGCCGGGGCGGAGCAGGTCGATCATCCGCTGCTCTTCGAGCGGCTCGCCGAAGTGCATGAAGCGGCCGCCGCTCCAGGTCCCGATCGCTGTCCGTGTTGGCTGCATGGATCGAACGTTAGCCACCTTCGCCGCAACGTCTCCGTGGAGGCGCCGCGCGGTCGCTTCGGACAACTTCTGAGGCCCTGTCCTAAGGTTCCCGCCCGTGAACACCTCCGTCGAGACCCTCAGCCCCGCCCGCGTCAAGATCAAAGCCGAAGTCGGCGCCGACGACGTCACCGCGCAGATCGACCGTGCCGCGCGGCGCCTCGGCTCCGAGATGCGGATGCCCGGCTTCCGCAAGGGCAAGGTCCCGGCGCCGCTCGTGATCCAGCAGTACGGCCGCGCCGCCGTCTTCGAGGAGGCGCTGCGCGAGGCGCTTCCCGCCTGGTACGAGAGCGCGATCATCGACTCCGGCGTCTCGCCGGTCGGCGAGCCGCAGCTCGACCTCTCCGAGCCGCCCGCCGAGGGCGAGGCGCTCGAGTTCTCGATCGAGATCTCGGTCCGGCCGCCGGCCAAGCTCGGCGACTACAAGGGGATCGAGGTCGGCCAGGCGGAGCCCGAGGTGCCCGAGGGCGCCGTCGACGCCGAGATCGACCGCCTCCGCGACAGCATGGCCTCGCTGCAGGCCGTCGAGCGCGCCGCCGCCGACGGCGACCACCTGCTGATCGACTTCACCGGCTCCGTCGACGGGGAGGAGTTCGAGGGCGGCAAGGCCAGCGACTACCTGCTCGAGCTCGGCTCCGGGTCGTTCATCCCCGGATTCGAGGAAGGGCTGGTCGGCGTCGCCGCCGGCGACGAGCGCGACGTCGCCGTCAAGTTCCCCGACGACTACCACGCCGAGCACCTCGCCGGCGCCGACGCGAACTTCGCGGTCGTCGTCAAGGAGGTCCGCGAGAAGACGCTGCCCGAGGCCGACGACGACTTCGCCGCCGACAACTCCGACTTCGACACGCTCGAGGAGCTGCGCGCCGACATCGAGCACCGGATCCTGCACTCGATGGAGCACCGGGTCGAGGACGAGTTCCGCGAGGCGGTCCTCGACGCGGTCGTCGAGCAGGCCGAGATCGAGCTTCCCGAGGAGGTCGTCGCCGCCCGGGCCGAGGAGGTCTGGGAGCGGCTCGAGCGCCAGCTCCAGGGCTCCGGCATGGACCCCGAGGTCTACCTGCAGATGCAGGGCAAGACGCGCGAGGAGGCGATCGAGGAGGCCCAGCCCGACGCCGAGAAGGGCCTGCGCCGCGAGGCCGTGCTCGAGGCCGTCGCCGACGCCGAGCAGATCGAGGTCTCCGAGGAGGAGATGCTCGAGGCGCTGGCGCCGCCGCCCGGCGAGAAGCCGCAAGCCCGAGAAGCTGCTCAAGCAGCTGCGCAAGGACGGCCGCGACGCGCTGCTGGTCGAGGAGATCCGCCTGCGCAAGGCCTCCGACCTGCTGGTCGAGAACGCGAAGCCGGTGCCGGTCGAGGCGTCGGACGACGGCCCCGCCGAGTCCGGCGACGACGAGTCGTCCGCGGACGAGCCCGCCGACGACTCCGAGGAGTAGGCCGAGGCCCCGAACGTAGAAGGGGCGCCGCCGTCTCCGGCAGCGCCCCTCCCGAGGTCGTGGTCCCGCTCGCGCGGGGCGGCGACTACTTCTTCAGCTCGAAGTGCTGCTTCGGCATGTCGCAGGTCTCGTTGTTGATCGTCAGCTTGTTCGTCTTGATGTTGCCGCTGACGTTCTTGCCGTTCTTCTTGACCTTGCCGCTGACGCGGAGCTTCTCGCTCGAATCCTGGGTGTTGGGGAGCCGGACCTTGTAGCTGCCCTTCTCGTTGACCGGGATCGCGCCGGTGACCGTGAAGCCGAAGTCCTCGAAGACCTGGCCGTTGCAGCGGATGTCGATCCCGGAGGCCTTGAAGCCGCTCAGCTTGACCGGGTCGCCGTCCTTGACGGTGACCTTGGTGCTGACGCTCGAGTCGGGATCCTTGACGACCCCGCCGGAGACGGTGATCTTCTTCGCGGCGGCGATCGCCGGGAAGGCGAGGGCGACGAGGACGACCGCGGCGAGGGCGAGTTTCTTCATGTGGTTGCTCCCTAAAGGTGTCGGGACCGCGGCAGGCACGGTCGGTTCCGGTTCAACGTACCACCGTCCGGAACCCCGGCGCCGATGCGGAGTTGCGGTCCCGCCGACCGGACTCGCTAGAGTGCCCCGCCATGAGTCCGATGGTCCCAATGGTGGTCGAGCAGACCTCGCGCGGCGAGCGCGCTTTCGACATCTACTCGCGCCTGCTCAACGAGCGGATCATCTTCCTCGGCACCCCGGTGACCGAGGACATCGCGAACCTGATCGTCGCCCAGCTGATCCACCTCGAGTCCGAGGATCCGGACAAGGACATCTCGATGTACATCAACTCGCCGGGCGGCTCCGTCTACGCGGGCCTGGCGATCTACGACACGATGCAGTACATCAAGCCGGATGTGCAGACGATCTGCGTCGGCATCGCGATGAGCATGGGCGCCCTGCTGCTCTCCGGCGGCGAGAAGGGCAAGCGACTCGCGACCCCGAACTCGAAGATCCTCATCCACCAGGTCTCCTCGACCGGGATCGGCGGTCAGGCGACCGACATCGAGATCCACGCCAAGGAGATCATCGAGACCCGCAAGCGGCTCGACGAGATCATCGCCTTCCACACGGGCCAGACGATCGAGAAGGTGTCCACGGACACCGATCGCGACTACTTCATGAAGGCCGAAGAAGCCGTCGACTACGGCATCATCGACCGCGTCATCGAGAACCGCTGACCGAGCAGCTCGAGCCCCGCCGGCTTGACCCCGCCGGCCTGCTGACCGGTCTCCCGGCGCCGCTGAGGCGAATATGCTGACCGCGGAGTGACGGGGTCGAGAGCAGCGGCGGGCTCACAGGCGCGCCGCAACGTGGTCCTGACGGCGGCGATCGCCGGTCTCGGCGGCCTGCTGTTCGGCTACGACACGGGCATCATCGCCAGCGCGATGCTGTTCATCCGGACGCGACTTCGGTCTCGGCAGCTTCGAGCAGGGCCTGGTCGTCGCCGCGGTCCCGATCGGCGCCGCCTTCGGCGCCCTCGCCGGCGGGCCGCTCGCCGACAAGATCGGCAGGCGGATCGTGATCATCGCCGCCGCCTTCGTCTTCATCGTCGGCGCGATCGTCAGCGCCGCGGCGCCGGACACGGCCGTGCTGACGATCGCCCGGGTCGTGATCGGCGTCGCGATCGGCTTCGCCTCGGCGACCGCCCCGGTCTACATCTCCGAGATGGCGCCGCCGGACATCCGCGGCCGCCTCGTCACGATGTTCCAGCTCTCGGTCACGATCGGGATCCTCGTCGCCTACCTCGTCGGCCTCGCCTTCGAGCCCTCCGAGCGACTGGCGCTGGATGCTCGGCCTCGGCGCGCTGCCGGCGCTGGCGCTCGCCGATCGGCATGCTGCGGATGCCGCAGCAGCCCGCGCTGGCTGGTGATGGTCGGCCGCGACTACCAGGCGCGCGCGACGCTGCGCGAAGATCCGCGACGGCGGCGACGCGACGCGATCGACGCCGAGATCGCCGAGATCAAGGACAGCGGTGGGCGAGGAGCCCGGTCGCTGGAGCGAGCTGCTGAACGCCGGTGATGCGAGGCGGCGCTGATGGTCGGTGTCGGGCTCGCGATCCTGCAGCAGGTGACCGGCATCAACACGGTCATCTACTACGCGCCGACGATCGTCCAGTACACCGGCATCGACTCGTCGCTCCTCGGCGATCCTCGCCTCGATCGGGGTCGGCATCGTCAACGTGCTGATGACGGTCGTCGCGATGCGCCTGCTCGACCGCGCCGGCCGCCGCGCCGCTGCTGTTGATCGGCGTCGCCGGCATGACGCCTGCGCCTGTTCACGCTCGGCCTCGCCTTCGATCGGCACGACCGAGGACACGCTCAGCTCGATCGTCGCGATCGCCAGCCTGATGGTCTTCGTCGCCTCGTTCGCGATCAGCCTCGGACCGATCTTCTGGCTGCTCAACTCCGAGATCTACCCGCTGCGGATCCGCAGCAAGGCGGCCGGGCTCGGCACCTTGGCGAACTGGATCTTCAACTTCATCGTCTCGCTGACCTTCCTGCTGCTGATCGACGCAGCTCGGCCAGACGCGGCGCCTTCTGGCTCTACGCCGGCGATCGGCGCTGTTCACCTGCTGGTTCTGCTGGAAGCTCGTGCCCGAGACCAAGGGCAAGCACCTCGAGGACATCGAGGAAGTCTTCCGCGAGCGCGCCGGCGAGCCGGCCCGGCCCGCGCCCGACGGCGCCTAGGGCGCTCCGGCCCCGCGAGGGCCTCGGGTATCCGCTTGCAGTCCCGTCCCGATGCAGGGACCGGGCAGCCGGGCGAGTAACAGGTACGCGTCATCCCGGCTTGCGCCGTTCCGTAACCTTGCAATCGCCGATAACCGGGGCCCGCCCCCGAAGGGAGAACCCACCTTGGCACGCCCGACCGATTCGAACGAGCAACTGCTCTGCAGCTTCTGCGGCAAGTCGCAGCGACAGGTCAAGAAGCTGATCGCCGGCCCGGGCGTCTACATCTGCGACGAGTGCATCGACCTCTGCAACGAGATCATCGACGAGGAGCTCACCGTCGCTCCCACCTTCGAGCTCGAGTCGCTGCCGAAGCCGCAGGAGATCAACGAGATCCTGAACGAGTACGTCGTCGGCCAGGAGCCCGCCAAGCGGGCGCTGTCGGTCGCGGTCTACAACCACTACAAGCGCGTCCAGCTCGCCGGTGAGGACAGCGCCGGCACCGACGCGGGCGGGGTCGAGCTGCAGAAGTCGAACATCCTCATGCTCGGCCCGACCGGCTGCGGCAAGACGCTGCTCGCCCAGACCCTGGCGCGGATCATCAACGTCCCCTTCGCGATCGCCGACGCGACGGCGCTGACCGAGGCCGGCTACGTCGGCGAGGACGTCGAGAACATCCTCCTGAAGCTGATCCAGGCCGCCGACTACGACGTCAAGAAGGCCGAGACCGGGATCATCTACATCGACGAGATCGACAAGATCACCCGCAAGGCCGACAACCCGTCGATCACCCGTGACGTCTCCGGCGAGGGCGTGCAGCAGGCGCTGCTGAAGATCCTCGAGGGCACGACCGCCTCGGTTCCTCCGCAGGGCGGGCGCAAGCACCCGCACCAGGAGTTCCTGACGATCGACACGACCAACATCCTCTTCATCTGCGGCGGCTCGTTCGCCGGCCTCGACGACGTGATCAACAAGCGCGTCGGCCAGCAGGGGATCGGCTTCGGAGCCTCGATGGAGTCCCGCGAGGCCCAGTCGGTGACCGAGCTGTTCGCTCAGGTGCTGCCCGAGGACCTGATGGAGTACGGCCTGATCCCGGAGTTCATCGGCCGGATGCCGGTCGTCGCCTCGATCAGCCAGCTCCAGCGCGAGGACCTGATCACGATCCTGACCGAGCCCCGCAACGCGCTGACCAAGCAGTACCAGCGCCTCTTCCACTTCGACGACATCGAGCTCGTCTTCGCACCCGACTCGCTCGAGGCGATCGCCGACAAGGCGATCGAGCGCGAGACCGGCGCCCGCGGCCTGCGCTCGATCATCGAGGACACGCTCCAGGACGTCCAGTTCGAGCTGCCGTCGCGCCGCGACGTCAGCAAGTGCGTCGTCACCAGGGAGACGATCGAGAAGGGCCTCGCCCCGACCCTCGTCACCCAGGCCGCCCCCGAGACCCTGCCCCAGGGCCTCCGCGACGACATCGAAGAGTCGGCCTAGGGCCGCGGGATCGGCTGCGGCCGCGCCGAAGGCGCGGATTCGGTCTCCGTTGACCCACGGCGGCGTGACTCTCGGTGAGTCATCCCTGGGCCGGCCGGGTCCAGCATTGAGGGGGTGAGGTTCGAGGCGGTTGAGGCGGGATGCGTTGGCGTTGCTGCATCAGCGTCGGTATTCGACGCCGATGTGGCTGTCACGGACTCCGCTGGTCGGCTGCCGGGCGTCGGCGCCGCTGGGCGCTCGCGCGTCGCGCTTGACGACCGCTTCGCCGAGCTCGAACAGCGGACGCGCTACGACGCGGCTGAGATCGAGGGGCGGATCTTCGCCTCCTGGCTCGAGGCCGGCTACTTCCACCCGGAGCCCGTCGGGACGCCCGAGGAGAACTACTCGATCGCGATCCCGCCGCCGAACGTGACCGGGTCGCTGCACATGGGCCACGCGCTCAACGGCACGATCCAGGACGCGATGGTCGCGCAAGCGCCGCATGGAGGGCCGCCGCGTCAAGTGGATCCTCGGCACCGACCACGCCGGCATCGCGACCCAGTCGGTCGTCGAGAAGGAGCTGCGCTCGCAGGGGATCTCCCGCCACGACCTCGGCCGCGAGGCGTTCGTCGAGCAGGTCTGGGAGTGGCGGCGAGGAGTACGGCTAGCGGATCATCGAGCCAGTTCGAGCGGCTCGGCGCCTCCTGCGACTACGAGGACGAGCGCTTCACCCTCGACGACGGCTACGCGAAGGCCGTCTACCGCGTCTTCAAGTCAGCTCTTCGACAAGGGCTACATCTACCGCGACAACTACATCGTCAACTGGGACCCGGGCTCGCGCTCGGCGATCTCCGACCTCGAGGTCGAGCAACCGCGAGGTGACCGACACGCTCTACTCGATCGACTACCCGCTCGAGGGCTCCGGACCGCGTGCTCACCGTCGCCACGGTGCGGCCGGAGACGATGCTCGCCGACACCGCGGTCGCCGTCAATCCCGACGACGAGCGCTACAGCACCTCGTCGGCGGCCACTGCATCCTGCCGCTCGTCGGCCGGCGGCTGCCGATCATCGCCGACGCCCTACGTCGACATCGAGTTCGGGACCGGCGCCCTGAAGATCACCCCGGGCCACGACCCGAACGACTTCGAGATCGGCCGCGCCCACGGGCTCGAGGAGATCTCGGTGATCGGCGAGGACGGCCGGATCGATCGACGCCGGCGCCGTGAGCGCTTCGTCGGGCATGCCCGTCGCCGAGGCACTCGACGCCGTCGTCGCCGCGCTGCGCGACGCGGGCAGCATCACGGCCGAGGAGCCGTACACGCACTACGGTCCCGTTCTCGCACCGCTCCGGCGAGCGGATCGAGCCGCTGATCTCGCTGCAGTGGTTCTGCGCGCATGCACGAGCTCGCCTCGCCGGCATCGCGGTCGTCGAGGCGACGAGGTCCGGATCACGCCCGAGCTGCTGGAAGCGCGTCTATCTGGACTGGATGCGAGAGCATCCGGCCGTGGTGCGTCTCGCGCCAGCTCTGGTGGGGCCACCAGCTTCCGGTCTGGTACTGGCGTGCCTGCGAGAAGACGATCGTCGAGGAGACCGATCCGGAGTCGCTGCGCGGATTGCGACGGCGCGCTGCGGCGCGACCCGGACGTGCTCGACACCTGGTTCAGCTCGGCCCTGTGGCCGTTCGCGACGCTCGGCTGGCCCGAGGACACGCCCGAGCTCCGCGCCTTCTATCCGACCGACCTGCTCTCGACCGCGCGCGACATCATCTTCCTGTGGGTCGCGCGGATGGTGATGATGCGGGGTCGAGTTCACCGGCGAGATCCCGTTCAGCGACGTGTACATCCACTCGGTGATCCAGGCGCCCGACGGCCGCCGCATGTCGAAGTCGCCTCGGCACCGGGCATCGACCCGCTCGACGAGATCGACGGCACGGCGCCGACGCGCTCCGCTTCGGCCTGCTGGCGATGTCGTCGACGCCAGGACGTGCGCTTCAGCGAGGCCAAGGTCCAGCAGGGCCGCGACCTCGCGAACAAGATGTGGAACGCCTCGCGGCTGATCCTGCTCAACGCCGCCGAGGCGCCCGGCCAGGCCCGAGCCGCGTCCGCGTGACGCCCGAGGACCGCTGGATCCTCTCGCGGCTGGAGCGCGCGATCGCCGAGATCGACTCCGACCTCGACCGCTACGACTTCGCCCACGCGGCGCTCGAGCTCTACGGGTTCTTCTGGTCGGAGCTCTGCGACTGGTACCTGGAGATCGTCAAGCCGCGCCTCTACGACGGCGATCCGGGCCGCGGCCTCGCCTGCTGCGGCTCGGCTGACCTCGGCTCCCTCGCAGGCCTTTCCCCCGCGTAAACTCGCGCGTCCGATGGACGCCGACCGCCTCAGCCAGCTCGAACAGCGGACGCGCTACGACGCGGCTGAGATCGAGGGGCGGATCTTCGCCTCCTGGCTCGAGGCCGGCTACTTCCACCCGGAGCCCGTGGGGACGCCCGAGGAGAACTACTCGATCGCGATCCCGCCGCCGAACGTGACCGGCGTCGCTGCACATGGGCCACGCGCTCAACGGCACGATCCAGGACGCGATGGCGCGCAAGCGCCGGATGGAGGGCCGCCGGGTCAAGTGGATCCTCGGCACCGACCACGCCGGCATCGCGACCCAGTCGGTCGTCGAGAAGGAGCTGCGCTCGCAGGGGCATCTCCCGCCACGACCTCGGCCGCGAGGCGTTCGTCGAGAAGGTCTGGGAGTGGCGCGCCGAGTACGGCAAGCGGATCATCGGCCAGTTCGAGCGGCTCGGCGCCTCCTGCGACTACGAGGACGAGCGCTTCACCCTCGACGACGGCTACGTGAAGGCCGTCTACCGCGTCTTCAAGCAGCT
The DNA here is from genome assembly GCA_963743845.1 of uncultured Solirubrobacterales bacterium. Lineage (GTDB taxonomy): Bacteria > Actinomycetota > Thermoleophilia > Solirubrobacterales > 70-9 > CAXMST01. The sequence continues at coordinate 163,165 of CAVURI010000004.1, read as the reverse complement.
CTTCGACAAGGGCTACATCTACCGCGACAACTACATGGTCAACTGGGACCCGGGCTCGCGCTCGGCGATCTCCGACCTCGAGGTCGAGAACCGCGAGGTGACCGACACGCTCTACTCGATCGACTACCCGGTCGAGGGCTCCGACCGCGTGCTCACCGTCGCCACGGTGCGGCCCGGAGACGATGCTCGCCGACGCCGCGGTCGCCGTCAATCCCGACGACGAGCGCTACAAGGACCTCGTCGGCGGCCACTGCATCCTGCCGATCGTCGGCCGGCGCCTGCCGATCATCGCCGACCCCTACGTCGACATCGAGTTCGGGACCGGCGCCCTGAAGATCACCCCGGGCCACGACCCCAACGACTTCGAGATCGGCCGCGCCCACGGGCTCGAGGAGATCTCGGTGATCGGCGAGGACGGCCGCATCGATCGAGCCGGCGCCGGAGCGCTTCGTCGGCATGTCCGCCGCCGAGGCGCTCGACGCCGTCGTCGCCGAGCTGCGCGAGGCGGGCAGCATCTCGGCCGAGGAGCCCTACACCCACTCGGTCCCGTTCTCGCACCGCTCCGGCGAGCGGATCGAGCCGCTGATCTCGCTGCAGTGGTTCTGCGCGATGGACGAGCTCGCCAAGCCCGCGATCGCGGTCGTCGAGAGCGACGAGGTGCGGATCACGCCCGAGCGCTGGAAGCGCGTCTACCTCGACTGGATGGAGGGGATCCGGCCCTGGTGCGTCTCGCGCCAGCTCTGGTGGGGCCACCAGCTGCCGGTCTGGTACTGCGACGCCTGCGAGAAGACGATCGTCGAGGAGACCGAGCCGGAGTCCTGCCCGACTGCGGCGGCGCGCTGCGGCGCGACCCCGACGTGCTCGACACCTGGTTCAGCTCGGCGCTGTGGCCGTTCGCGACGCTCGGCTGGCCCGAGGACACGCCCGAGCTGCGCGCCTTCTACCCGACCGACCTGCTCTCGACGGCCCGGGACATCATCTACCTCTGGGTCGCGCGGATGATCATGAGCGGGCTCGAGTTCACCGGCGAGATCCCGTTCCAGCGACGTCTACATCCACTCGGTGATCCAGGCGCCCGACGGCCGCCGCATGTCGAAGAGCCTCGGCACCGGCATCGACCCGCTCGACGAGATCGACAAGCACGGCGCCGACGCGCTCCGCTTCGGCCTGCTGGCGATGTCCTCGAGCCAGGACGTCCGCTTCAGCGAGGCCAAGGTCCAGCAGGGCCGCGACCTCGCCAACAAGATGTGGAACGCCTCGCGGCTGATCCTGCTCAACGCCGCCGAGGCGCCCGGCGCCAGGCCCGAGCCGCGGCCCGAGACGCCCGAGGACCGCTGGATCCTCTCGCGGCTGGAGCGCGCGATCGCCGAGATCGGCTCCGACCTCGACTCCTACGACTTCGCCCACGCGGCGCTCGAGCTCTACCAGTTCTTCTGGTCGGAGCTCTGCGACTGGTACCTGGAGATCGTCAAGCCGCGCCTCTACGACGGCGACGAGGCCGCGGCCTCGAACCTGCTGCACGTGCTCGAGCGCACGCTGGCGCTGGCGCACCCGATCATGCCGTTCGTGACCGAGGAGATCTGGTCGTACCTGCCGGACCGCTCCGCGCAGCTCGTCGTCTCGCCCTTCCCGGAGGCGGACGCGTCGCGGATCGACGAGGCGGCCGAGGCCGAGGTCGAGGCGGCGATCGAGCTGACCCGCAACCTGCGGCGCTGGCGCGAGCTCGCCGACGTCGCCCCCGGCGCGGTCCTCGTCGGGCCGCTCGACCGCCGGCGAGCCGCCGGCGATGGTCGCCCGGCTGGCCCGCTTCGACTTCGCGGCCGCCGCGTCGTCGACGGCGGGGGAGAGGCGATCGCGACCGTCGGCACGGTCGAGGTGCTGCCGAGCGAGGAGCTCGACGCGGCCGCGGTCGCCTCGCGGCTCGAAGAGCGCCGCGCGAAGCTGCGCTCCGAGGTCGAGCGCGGCGAGCGCAAGCTCGGCAACGAGGGCTTCGTCGCCAAGGCCCCGCCCGAGGTCGTCGAGGAGGAGCGCGGCAAGCTGGCCGCTTACCGCGCCGAGCTCGAGGAGCTCGGCGGATAGACCCCGAGCGGTATCTCGCCGGGCTCGAGCCGGTCGGCTGGAGGCTCGGCCTCGACCGCATGCGGCGCGCTCTGCGCGGCGCTCGGCCATCCGGAGCGGACCTACCGCTCGCTGCACGTGGTCGGCACCAACGGCAAGTCCTCGGTGACGCTGATGAGCGCGGCGCTGCTCGAGGCGCGCGGGCGTCCGCACCGGCGCCTGCATCTCGCCGCACACGACCGCGCTGGCGCGAGCGGACCCGGATCGGCGGCGCCGAGCTCGGCGAGGCCGCCTTCGAGCGGGCCGCGGCGGAGGTCGCCGCGGCGATCGCCGAGATCGAGCCGGGCTTCGCCGACGGCGCCCGGATCACCCAGTTCGAGGCGGCGATCGCGGTCTCCTTCGTCGCCTTCCGCGACGCCGGCGTCGAGGTCGCGGTCGTCGAGGCCGGGCTCGGCGGCAGGCTCGACGCGACCAACGTGATCGCCGCCGAGGCGACGGCGCTGACCTCCGTCGCCCTCGACCACACCGACTGGCTCGGCGACACGGTCGAGGCGATCGCGGCCGAGAAGCTCGCCGTGCTGGAGCCGGCGACGACGCTGATCCTCGGCGCGCTGCCCGCCGCCGGTCGAGGCGCTCGCGCGCGAGCATGCCGCGGCGCTCGGAGCGCGCGTCGTCGAGGCGCCGGAGGCGCCGGCGGACGCCGTCCCCGAGCGCTTCGGGCCCTACCTGCGGCGCAACGCCGGCGTCGCGCTCGAGCTCGCCGCGGTGATCCTCGGCGAGGCGCCGACGGCCGGCCGAGTCCCGGAGCGCCCTCGATCCGCTCCCGCTCAGCGGCCGCTTCGAGCTCGTCGAGGGCGACCCGCCGGCGATCTTCGACGCCGCCCACAACCGCGAGGGCGCGGCGGCGCTGGCGGAGTCGCTGCGCGGCCTGCTCGACGCGGGCCGCGGCCCGCTGACGCTCTGCGCCTCGGTCCTCGCCGACAAGGACGCCGCCGGGATCGCCGCCGAGCTCGGGCCGCTCGCCGCCCACGTGATCTGCACGGCCGCCGACCCGGGGCCGGCGATGGGGCGCCCCGGAGCCGTCGCGCTCGACCCGGCCGAGCTGGCCGCGCCGTTTCCGCGCGGCCGGGGCGGAGGCGGAGGCGGTCGCCGATGCCGGCGCGGCCTGCCGGAGGGCGCTCGAGCTTGCGGGCGAGGCCGGGGGAGTGGCGGTCTTCGCCGGTTCGCACTACCTTTTGAGGCACGCATGGATCGAGAAGCGAGATCAGAGCTCCTATCGATGATGGGCCTGGTGGCCGTCGTGGTCGCCGGGGTGATCCTCGTCTTCTTCGGCCTCGGCTACCTGTTCGGGCGCATGTTCCTCTGAGCGATGCGGATGGTCGCTTTCACCCAGAACCGGCTCGACGGGCGTGGCGGCCGCCATCGCGGCTAGACTGACGCGCCTCTAGAGATGCTTACAGCGCTGTTCGGAATCAAGGACGGCTCGCTGAACCTCGCGGTCAACCTGTTGATCCTGGTTCTGCTGGTCGTCTGGATATCACTCATCTACTGGACCTACACGGACGCCAAGCGGCGGATCAACGACGCGGTCCTGGTCGCCGCTGCGACCGCGGCGTCGCTGTTCCCGTTCATCGGCACGATCGTCTACACGATCCTGCGGCCGCCGGAGTTCCTCGAGGACGCGCGCGAGCGCGAGCTCGAGATCAAGGCCTCCGAGCTGCGCCTGCGCCGCCTCAGCGAGACCTCGTGCCCCCGCTGCGAGCATCCGATCGAGCTCTCCTGGCTGCGCTGCCCCGAGTGCCAGCACCGGCTCAAGGACCCGTGCCGCTCCTGCGGTCGCCCGGTCGACCCGCGCTGGGCGGTCTGCCCGCGCTGCGAGGCGCCCGTCGCCCGCCGCAAGTCCTCCTCGTCTTCGTCGTCGTCGGCGCGCCCCGCGAGGGAGCGCGCCGCCGTCCCGCCCGACCGCCGGAGAGGGCGCGCCGCCGGCTCGCGCTCGAGCTCGCAAGCGCGCCGCGGCGTCGGAGCGACCGGCGAGCTCCGAGCGCCGACCCCCTTCCAAGGCTGCGCCGAAGCGGCGCAGCAGCAGCGCCGCGTCCAGCGGGTCCGCCTCCTCGAGCTCCTCGAGCTCCGGTAACGCATCCGTCCGACGCTCCGGCGCCGCGCAGGAAGTCGCCGGCGGAGCGGGTCGCCGAGACGCCGGAGGGCGAGCGCCCGGACTCCCGGGCACCCGCCGCAGGACCACCCCGAAGAGCTGAGAGGCCGGGTCGGCCACAGCCGCTGACCCGCCTCCGAAGACCACCCACCCAAACCCGAAGACAGACGTCCAGGAGGACCCGCCATGGCAGAGAAGACCCGCACCCTGATCCTGATCAAGCCCGACGCCTTCGAGCGCGGCCTGACCGGCGAGGCCCTCGCCCGCTTCGAGCGCAAGGGCCTGACCCCGGTCGCGATGAAGCTGATGACCGCCGACGAGGCGACCGCCAACGAGCACTACGCCGAGCACAAGGAGAAGCCGTTCTTCGGCGAGCTGGTCGAGTTCATCACCGGCGGCCCGCTCGTCGCGATCGTGCTCGAGGGTGTCGAGGCCGTCAAGGCCGCCCGCCAGCTGATCGGCTCGACCAACCCCGTCGAGGCCGAGACCGGCTCGATCCGCGGCGACTTCGGCACCGAGGTCACCTTCAACCTCGTGCACGGATCCGACTCCGACGAGTCGGCCGCCCGCGAGACCGGGATCTGGTTCCCCGAGCTCTGAGCGCCCGGTGAGCCGGACGCGGCCTCGAGCCCACCGCGCCGGCTGATGCGGCTCGTCCTCGCCTCGGCGTCGCCGCGGCGGCGCGAGCTGCTGCCGCTGCTCGGGATCCCGTTCGAGGTCGTCGAGCCGGACGTCGAGGAGCTGACCGAGGGCGACCCGCGCGAGCTCGTGCTCCACAACGCCGAGCTCAAGGCGAGGGCCGGGGCCGCGCTCGCCGGGCCCGGCGCGACGGTGCTCGGCTCCGACACCGACGTCGTCATCGACGGCGTCGTGCTCGGCAAGCCGGACGACGCCGAACAGGCGCGGGCCCGGATCGAGCTGCTCGCCGGCCGCACCCACCTCGTCCACAGCGGCGTCTGGGTCCTGCCTCCGGCCGGGCGGCCGGCGCGGACGACGGCGAGGGCGGCGTCGAGACGACCGCGGTCACCTTTCGCGAGCTCAGCCCGGCCGAGATCGAGGCCTACGTCGCGACCGGCGAGTGGCAGGGCCGGGCCGGCGGCTACGCGGTGCAGGGCTTCGGCTCGAGCCTGATCGCCGCGATCGAGGGCGACCTCTCGAACGTGATCGGCCTGCCGCTGCCGCTCACCGCCCGCCTGATAGAGCGCTTGCAGGACGGTTGACGAGACGATGTGCAGGCGGTGTGCGTTTGCTCACAAAATGGTCTTTCCTCCTGCTCTCCGCTAGACTGCGCCACCGCGCGGCCGGCCGGCAGCGAGGGGGCCTCGCAGCCTCATCCAGAGCATCGATCGGGCCGGCTCAACCCACGCTCCGCCGCCGCCCCGGGGCCCCCGACTTCGCTTACCTTCAGGACGACTTCACCTCGATATCTCTATGGGACTTTTCAGCTACATGACGGGATTCGGCGGCCGCGACATGGCCGTCGACCTCGGCACCGCCAACACCCTCGTCTACGTCCGCGGCCGCGGCATCGTGCTCAGCGAGCCGAGCGTCGTCGCCGTCGACTCGCGCACCGGCGAGGTGCACGCCGTCGGCATGGAGGCGAAGCGGATGCTGGGCCGCACGCCCGGCACGATCCAGGCGATCCGCCCGCTCAAGGACGGCGTCATCGCCGACTTCGACGTGACCGAGGAGATGCTGCGCTACTTCATCCAGCAGGTGCATCAGAACCGCTTCGCGCATCCGCGCGTCGTCGTCTGTGTTCCCTCCGGTGTGACCGGAGTCGAGAAGCGCGCCGTCGAGGAGGCCTGCCTGGCGGCGGGCGCTCGCCAGGCGTACCTGATCGAGGAGCCGATGGCGGCCGCGATCGGCGCCGGCCTCCCGGTCGGCGAGCCGACCGGCTCGATGGTCGTCGACATCGGCGGCGGCACCAGCGAGGTCGCCGTGATCTCGCTCGGCGGCATCGTCGTCAGCCAGTCGATCCGCGTCGGCGGCGACGAGATGGACGACGCGATCGTCAACCACTGCAAGACCGTGCACAAGCTGATGATCGGCCAGCAGACCGCCGAGGAGGTCAAGCTCGAGGCCGGCTCGGCGACCGAGCTGCCCGAGGAGATCCACACCGAGATCCGCGGCCGCGACATCGTCAGCGGCCTGCCGAAGACGGTGATGCTGAGCTCCGAGGAGGTCCGCGAGGCCCTCAAGGAGCCGGTCAACGCGATCGTCGGCGCCGTCCGCGAGACGCTCGACCGGACCCCGCCCGAGCTTGCCGGCGACATCATGGACCGCGGCATCACGCTCGCCGGCGGCGGCTCGCTGCTGCAGGGCTTCGACGAGCGCCTCCGCAACGAGTGCCAGATGCCGGCCCAGCTTGCCGACTCGCCCCTTACCTGCGTCGCCGTCGGCTCCGGCCGCTCGCTCGAGGACCTCGAAGTCATCCATCAGGTCTCCTCGCGCAACGGCGGACGACGGCGTCGTTAGGAGGAGGACGCGATGTACCGCAGACAGGTACGACGGCGCCGCGCGATCCTCGTCCTGCTCGTGGTCGCCTGCCTGGTCCTGATCAGCTCGCACTTCAGCGAGAGCGAGGACGGGCCCCTGCACGTCGCCCAGAGCGGGGTCGGCTCGGTGCTGGCGCCGCTCGAGGAGGGCGCCAGCCGCGCCCTGAAGCCGTTCCGCGACCTCGTCAACTGGTTCGACGAGACCTTCGAGGCGCGCGGCGAGAACGAGGAGCTGAAGGAGCAGGTCGCGGAGCTCCAGTCCGAGCTCGCGCAGACCCGCAACGATCTCGAGAAGGGCATCGAGGAGAACAAGGTCGCGAAGGTGACGAGCGCGGCCGACCCTGGCCGGCTACGAGCGCGTCGAGGCCTCGGTCGCGGTCCGCTCCTCGACCCAGTGGAACGAGACGATGATGATCGACAAGGGCTCGGGCGACGGGATCGAGGTCGACGACGCCGTGATCACCGGCGAGGGCCTGGTCGGGCGCGTCTCCGAGGTCGACGGCGGCAGCGCCCGGGTGACCCTGATCACCAACCAGGACAGCGCCGTCACCGCCCGCGTCACCGACAACGGCGCCGTCGGCCTCGTCACCCCCGAGCTCGGCAACCCCTCCTCGCTGCTGCTTCGGGCTGATCGACTCCGACAAGGAGCTGCGCAGCGGCGACACGCCTCGTCACCGCCGGCTTCAGCGAGAACGACCTCAGCTCGCGCTTCCCGCCCGACATCCCGATCGGCGAGATCGACGAGGACGAGCCGGACGAGCTCGAGCGCCGCCAGGAGGTCCACGTCAGCCCGTTCGCGAACCTCGCCGAGCTCGACGACGTGACCGTCCTCACCGGGGGCGGCTCGTGATCTTCACCCCCCGCATCGTCGCCACCGTCGCCGCGATCCTCTTCGCCGCGGTCCTGCTGCAGCTCTCGTTCTTCTCGCTGACGCCGATCCTCGGCTCGACGATCAACATCATCCCGGTCGCCGTGATCGCGATCGGCCTGCTCGGCGGCGCCGTCCCCGGCGCCGTCGCCGGCTTCAGCGTCGGCCTGCTGCTCGACTCGACGCTCGACTCGACCCTCGGCGTCGCCAGCCTGGCGCTGCTCTCCGCCGGCTACCTGGCCGGCCGCTGGCGCGAGGGCTACGACATCGTGCCGTGGTTCGTGCCGCCGCTCGTCACGGGAGCATTGACCGGTGTCTACGCAGCGGTCTACGCCGCCCTGCAGCTGATGCTCGGAGTCGATGATCCGGTCAGCCCTCTGTTCCTCCGGGAGATCTTCGTCCAGGCGCTGCTCGCCGTGCTGATCGCGATCCCGCTGTTCCCGCTGATCAAGCGGATCCTGCGGCCCGCCCTCGTCGATGACCGCGGCGTTCCACGCCGGTCGGGCGCGCGTGGCATGCTGGGGGTGAGCCGCTGATGTTCAGATCCGAGGAACAGCGCCCGAACAACGCGCAGTTCGCTGTCCGGGTCGCCGTGCTGAGCGGGATCGCGCTCGTCGTCTTCGCGGCGGTCTTCTTCCGCCTCTGGTACCTGCAGGTGCTCTCGGGCGACGAGTACCTGGCGCAGTCGAAGGACAACCAGGTCCGCGACGATCCCGATCCAGGCGCCGCGCGGCGAGATCCTCGACAGCAAGGGCAGGATGCTGGTCGCGAACCGGACCGCGGTCTCGCTCCAGGTCCGCCCCGACCAGCTGCCCGAAGAGCACGCAGGCCGCGCAACGAGGTGCTGCAAGGAGCTCGGCAAGGTCGCGGACATGCCCTACGAGAAGATCAAGAAGCAGATCCGCGAGCAGACCAAGATCCTGCCCGCGAACCCGGTGACGCTCGAAGTCGGACGTCGACCGCGAGCTCGTCTTCTACCTCGAGGAGCGCAAGGACCAGTTCCCCGGTGTCACCGCCGGCGAGGTCTCGGTCCGCCGCTACCCGCAGGGGACGACTGGCCGCGCACCTGTTCGGCTACGTCAGCGAGGTCAGCGAGGAGCAGCTCAAGGAGCCGCAGTACCAGGACCTCGATCCGGGCGACCGGGTCGGCACCGACGGGCTCGAGCTCCAGTACGACGACGTCCTGCGCGGCAAGAACGGCTCCTACCGGGTCCAGGTCGACGCGATGGGCACGCCGCAGGAGAACCAGCTCGCCGAGATCCCGCCGGTGACCGGCAACAACCTCGTGCTCTCGCTCGACTCGAAGGTCCAGAAGGCCGGCGAGGACGCGCTCGCGAGCCACCGGCCTGCCCGGCGGCTTCGTCGCGATGCGCATCAGCGACGGCGCGATCGTCGCGATGGGCTCCTACCCGACCTTCGATCCCGGCGTCTTCACGCCTCCGGTCGAGACCGACCAGTACGAGGCGCTCTCCGAAGGACCCCGCCGAGCCGCTCTACAACCGCGCCACCTCCGGCCTCTATCCGACCGGCTCGACCTTCAAGCCGATCACCGCGACGGCGGCGCTCAACGAGGGCGTGCTCGGGATCGACGAGATCGATCGTCGACGACGGCTCCTACGACCTCGGCGGCGGCCTCGAGGTGACCAACTCCGGCGGCGGCGGCCTACGGCTCGATCACCGTCCAGCAGGCGCTGCAGTTCTCCTCGAACGTCTTCTTCGCCACGGTCGGCGACCGGCTCGAGAACGAGACCGACGAGGGCCTGCAGAAGTGGGCCGCCGATCTCGGGATCGGCTCGCCGACCGGCGATCGACCTGCCCGGCGAGGCGCGAGGGCCTGCTGCCGACGCCGGAGTGGCGCAACGAGCTCTACGACGAGGGCCTGACCGATCGCGCGTGGTCGGTCGGCGACAACATCAACCTCGCGCTCGGCCAGGGCGACCTGCAGGCCGACCCGCTGCAGATGGCCGTCGCCTACGCGGCGATCGCCAACGGCGGCACGGTCGTGCGCCCGCACCTCGCCGAGTCGGTCGAGGACCCGGCGGGCGCGCCGGTCACCGAGTTCGAGCCCGCCGCGCGGCGCCAGCTCGACATCCCCGAGGACGTCCGCGCGAGGCGATCCTCGCCGGCATGCATGACGCGGCGACCGGCGCCGGCGGCACCTCGGTCGAGGTCTTCGGCGGCTTCCCGGTCGAGGTCGCGGGCAAGACCGGCACCGCCGAGCGGCCGCCGAACGGGCACCAGTCCTGGTACGCGTCGGTCGCCCCCTAGCCCGACCCCGAGATCGTCGTCGTCGTCGACGGTCGAGAACGGCGGCTTCGGCGCCGAGACCGCGGCGCCGATCGCGCGAGTCGATCTACGCGGCCTACTTCGGCGTCAGCGCGACCGAGACGACGACGACCGAGCGACCGAGATTGCGCCGCCGACCGAGTCGACCGAGACTGTGGTTCCCGCGGGCTAAGGTTCACTCGGATGGAGACGGCAACAGTCACCCGCGGCCGGTCGCGATCCTTCGCGGACGAGCACGACGTCGGCCTGCTCCAGCGGACCGGCTTCCTCCGCATCGACCCGGTCATGGCGCTCGCGTCGATGGCGCTGATCGCGATCAGCATCGTCCTGCTCGGCCTCTCGTTCCAGGACTTCGACGCCGACAACCCCTACTTCCTCGTCATCCGCCAGAGCATCTACGGGATCGTCGGCGTCGCCGCGATGTTCGCGCTCGCGCGCGTCGACTACTCGCGCTTCCGCGAGCTCCGCGTCGGCATCTACGCGCACCCTGATCGTGCTCGTCGGCTCGGTCCTGATCCTCGCCACCGCCACCCGCGGCGCGCAGCGCTGGATCGAGCTCCCCTTCTTCACGTTCCAGCCATCGGAGATCGGAAAGCTGCTGTTGGTGCTCGCACTGGCCGGCTTCGCGATCGACAGGGTCCGCCGCTACGAGAGCGAATGGCGCCGCACGGTGCGGCTGCTCCTGCTCGGCGGCTTCCCGATGGCCTTGATCTTGTTACAGCCCGACCTGGACACCGCGCTCGTCTACGGCGTGATCACGCTCACGGTGATGTTCCTGGCCGGGATCGACTGGAGGCACTTCGCTGTCCTCGGCGGTCTCGCGCTGGTAACGCGATCCTCGTGGCACTCGTGGTCGCTCCGGCGCTCGGGGTCCCGGTCCTCAAGGGCTACCAGGCAGAGCGAGTGACGGCGTTCCTCAATCCGAGCGACGACCCGAGCGATGCCAGTTACCAAACCAATCAGGCGTTGATCGCCATCGGGTCCGGTGGAAAGGCCGGACTCGGCGAAGACGCCTCTCAGGCGCAGGCCGGCTTCCTGCCGGAGGCCCAGACCGACTTCATCTTCTCCGTCACTCGGAGCGATGGGGTTTCCTGGGCGCTGCGCTTGTCCTGTCCCTCTACGCCCTGCTCATATGGCGGGCGCTGCGGATCGCAACACTCTCGAAGAACTTGTACGGAAGCCTCGTCGCCGGCGGTATCGCCGCGATGTTGCTCTTCCAGGTCTTCGTCAACGTGGGGATGAACCTGGGCATCTTGCCCGTCGCGGGAATTCCCCTCCCATTGATGAGCTACGGCGGATCTTCCGTCATCGCCACCTTCATGGCGATCGGGATCGTCCAGAGTGTTTACGTTCAATCGCAGCTTGCCTCGCCGAGCAGGGTCCGACCTGCTCTGTGAGGTGAGCTCACTTGAAGAAGAAGATTCTCGTATCGGTTGACGCCGGGGAGACCCGCGTCGCCGTTCTCGAAGCAAAGGGAAACCCCGTCCGTACCAAGGACGGGGTGGCCAAGAAGTCGTCCGAGAAGCCGGGCGACTGGAAGGTCGGCGAGCTGTACGTCGAGCGCAAGGGCTCGAAGTCGATCGTCGGCAACATCTACAAGGGCGTCGTCGACAACGTGCTGCCCGGGATGGAGGCGGCGTTCGTCGACATCGGGCTGGAGCGCAACGGCTTCCTGCACGTCGACGAGATCGTCACCCCCGACGGCAAGGCCGTGCCCAAGCGCGGCCGCGGCCAGGGCCGGCGCATCGACGAGCTGATCCAGCGCGGCCAGGAGATCACCGTCCAGGCGGTCAAGGACCCGCTGAAGACGAAGGGCGCGCGGCTGACGATGCAGCTCTCGATCGCCGGCCGCTACCTGGTCTACATGCCCCAGGGCGGCGGCATCGGCGTCTCGCGCCGGATGCCCGACGGCGAGCGCACGAAGATGCGCAAGGCGCTCGAGAAGCTCCACGACCCGAAGAAGGACAAGGGCGGCTACATCGTCCGCACCGCGGCCCAGGGCGCGCAGAAGGAGGACTTCGCGCGCGAGATCAAGTACCTGCACAAGCTGCACGAGGTGCTCGAGCGCCGCTCCGACGACGCCGAGGCGCCGTCGCTGATCTTCCAGGAGGCCGACCTCTCGATCCGCGTCCTGCGCGACGTGCTCGGCTCCGAGTTCGACGGCTGCGAGATCGACGACCCCCAGCAGCACGAGCGGGTGACGAAGTTCTTCGAGCGCACCGCGCCCGAGCTCGTCGACTCGGTCGAGCTGCATCAGCGCAAGGAGCACGTGTTCGAGCGCTACGGCGCCGAGCAGGCGTTCCGCTCGACGCTCTCGCGCCGGGTCGACCTGCCCTCCGGCGGCTACCTGATGATCGACTACGCCGAGGCCCTGACCGTGATCGACATCAACACCGGCTCGTTCACCGGCAAGGGCAAGGGCCGGCTCGAGGACACGATCACCAAGGTCAACGTCGAGGCGGCCGAGGAGACCGTGCGCCAGCTGCGGCTGCGCGACATCGGCGGCATCATCGTCATCGACTTCATCGACATGGCGAAGGCGAAGAACCGCGACCAGGTGCTGAAGACGCTGCGCACGGCGCTCGACCAGGACCGGACCAAGACCTACGTGGTCGAGGTCTCGCCGCTCGGGCTCGTCGAGATGACGCGTCAGAACGTGACCGAGGGGGTCCGCGAGATCCTCACCACGACCTGCCCGACCTGTCACGGCGAGGGCGTCGTCGAGTCGGCCGAGACGGTCGCGATCGAGACGCTGCGGCGCCTCCGCGACCTGATCACCACCAAGCCGGACCCCGAGGCGCACCTGATCCGCGTCAACCCGAAGGTCGCCCAGGAGCTGCTCAAGCTCGACAGCGGCCTGCACGAGTTCGAGCAGGAGACCGGCAAGCACTTCCTGTTCGAGGGCGGCGAGGCGCTGCCGATCGCGACCTTCGAGGTCGCCGACTCGGGCACCAAGGAGCAGATCGAGCGTCAGGCGCTGCCGTTCCAGCCCGGCGACGAGGTGCTCGTCTCGATCGAGGAGCCGCACATGTACAACGCCGGCGACGCGGTCGCGAGGCTCGACTCGTTCGTGATCACGGTGACCGGCGCCGCGCCCCTGGTGGGCGAGCGCAAGCTGGTCAAGATCGAGCAGATCGAGCGCTCCGCGGCGGTCGCGAGCCTGGTCGACGGGGTGCCCGAGGCGGCCCCTGACGATGAAGGCGACGAAGAGGGTCTAGAATCCGGCGCTCGACGGCGCCGCGGCCGTAGGGGCGGCAGGCGCCGTTCCCGCGCCGGCAGCGGTTCTGCGCCCGGCGAAGACGCCTGAACCGGCACCCCCCGAGACCGACAGACTGCTGAGAGACTGAGAAACCGACATGCCTACCTACGCGATCATCGAGACCGGCGGCAAGCAATACCGCGTCGAGGAGGGCCAGACCCTGCTCGTCGACAAGCTCCCCGATGACGAGGGCGCCAAGGTCGCGCTGCGCGCCGTGATGCTGCGCACCGACGACGACGTCGTCCTCGACTCGAGCGCGCCTCGAGAAGGTCAAGGTCGAGGCCAAGGTCGTCGACCACGAGCGCGGCGAGAAGATCAAGGTCTTCAAGTACAAGGCCAAGAACGGCTACCGCAAGCGCCAGGGCCACCGCTCCGAGCTGACCAGGCTCGAGGTCAGCGAGATCAAGCAGCTGACCCGCAAGTCCACCGCGAAGAAGGCCGGGACGTCGAAGGACGAGGAGCCGAAGGAAGAGAAGCCCAAGGCCGAGAAGCCGAAGGCGGCGACCCCGAGCCGACCGCTCAGGCGCCGGCGAGCTCCCCGAGGGGATCGGCAAGCCCGCCGACCCAGGCCCTCGAGGACGCCGGGCTGACGACGCTCGCGAAGGTTGCGGAGAAGACCGAGGACGAGATCCTCGAGCTCAAGGGCATCGGCCCGAAGGCAGCCGAGACTCTCGCCGAAGCGCTCGAGGCCGAAGGACTTTCGTTCAAGCAGACCGACAAGACCGGCGAGGAGGAGTAGAGAGATGGCTCACAAGAAGGGACTCGGCTCCAGCCGAAACGGTCGCGACTCGAACCCCAAGTACCTCGGGGTCAAGGTCTTCGCCGGCCAGAAGGTGACCGGCGGCGAGATCATCGTCCGCCAGCGCGGCACCCGCTTCCACCCCGGTGACGGCGTCGGCCTCGGCCGCGACCACACGATCTTCGCGACCCGCCCCGGCGTGGTCGAGTTCAAGACCGGCCGCAAGGGCCGCGATCATCTCGTCGTCGCCGACGGCCGAGTAGCGCTCTCCGGCTCGTGATCCGCGCTGCGGCTCCGGCCGTGGCGCATCGCCTGCGATCCTCTTTCGATGTTCCAGGATCGGGCAAAGGTATTCGTCGAGGGCGGGCGCCGGCGGTAACGGTGTCGTCTCCTTCCGGCGTGAGGCGCACGTGCCGCGCGGCGGGCCCGACGGCGGCGACGGCGGCCGCGGGGGAGACGTCGTGCTGGTCGCCGATCGCTCGCGGCGGGACCTGGCCTCGATGCGGATCTCGCGCCACTACCGCGCCAAGCGCGGCGGCCACGGCCAGGGCGCGCAACAAGCACGGCCCGCGCGGCGAGGACCTGATCGTCCTCGTCCCGCCGGGGACGACGGTCGAGGGCCTCGACGGCGAGCGCTACGACCTGATCGAGGACGGACAGCGGGCGATCATCGCCGCCGGCGGCCTCGGCGGCCACGGCAACAAGCGCTTCACCTCCGCGACCCAGCAGGCGCCGCGGTTCGCCGAGCGCGGCCTGCCCGGCGCCTCGGGCTGGATCGACCTGCACCTGAAGCTGCTCGCCGACGCCGGCCTCGTCGGCCTGCCGAACGCCGGCAAGTCCTCGCTGCTCGCCCGGCTCACCCGCGCGGCCCCGAAGGTCGCCGACTATCCGTTCACGACGATCGAGCCGGTGCTCGGCACGATCGACGACGGCGAGCGCCAGCTCGTGCTCGCCGACATCCCGGGCCTGATCGAGGGCGCCGCCGACGGCGCCGGGCTCGGGCACGAGTTCCTCGCCCACGTCGAGCGCTGCCGGGTCCTCGTCCACCTGCTCGAGGTCGGCCCCGAGGCCGACCCCGAGGCCGCCTACGCGGTGGTCAGGGGCGAGCTCGCCGCGCACGGTCACGGGCTCGACCGGCTGCCGGAGCTGATCGCGCTCTCGAAGGCGGACCTGCAGCCCGCCGACGAGGTCGAGGCCGCTGGTCGCCGAATGGCGCGAGCGGGTGCCGGGGGCGGTCGCGGTCCGGGCGATCTCCTCGGCGGCGAGCATCGGCCTCGACGGCCTCGTCGCCGACCTGTTCGCGATCGCCGACCGCGAGCCGGAGCGAGGAGCGTGCGCGGCGGCGAGTCGCGACGGCTTCGAGTCCGAGTACCGCGTCTACAGGCCGGCCTCGCAGGGCGGCTACGACGTCGTCGAGGTCGAGCCGCGGCGTCTTCGAGATCACCGGCCGCGGCGTCGAGATGCTGATCGACCGCCACGACCTCGGCAACTTCGAGGCGCGTCGCCTACCTCGAGCGGCGGCTGATCGAGATCGGCGTGATCAAGGCGCTGCGCAAGGCCGGCTTCGAGGACGGCGACGAGGTCCGGATCGGCGGCCACGAGTTCGAGCTGCACCCGAGCGACTGAGGGCGCCGTCCCGGAGCGCCCCGGGCCGCGCTGAGCGTCGCGCGGCCCTATCTACACTGCCCCGACCATGACCCTGGTCGTCAAGCTCGGATCATCGATCGTCGCCGGCGACGACGGCGCCCTGCGCGGCGACGTGCTCGACGACGTCTGCGCGCAGGTCGCCGAGCTGCACGAGGGCGGGGAGGAGGTCGTGATGGTCACCTCCGGCGCGATCGCGCGCGGGATCCGCCTGATGGGCCTCGGCGCGCGCCCCGGCGCGATCGACGAGCTGCAGGCGGCCTCGGCGGTCGGCCAGGGCTCGCTGTTCCGCGCCTACGAGGAGCGCCTCGCCGCCCGCGACGTGCGCGCCGCCCAGGTCCTGCTCACCGCCTTCGACATGTCCGAGCGGATGCACTACCTGAACGCTCGCCAGACCCTGCAGCGGCTGCTCGCCTGGCACGTCGTCCCGGTCATCAACGAGAACGACACGACCGCGACCGACGAGATCACCTTCGGCGACAACGACTTCCTCTCGGCCCAGGTCGCGATCATGATCGAGGCGCGGCGGCTGGTGCTGCTGACCAACACCGGCGGGCCTCTACACGGCCGACCCGGCCGGGACGAGAGCGCCGAGCTGATCGCCGAGGTGACCGACTTCGACGCGCTCGAGCGGCTACGAGATCGGCATGCACACCTCGAAGTTCGGCTCCGGCGGGATGCGCAGCAAGGTCGTCGCGGCCGAGATGGCGAGCGGCGCCGGGATCCCGGTCACGATCTGCGACGGCACCAGCGCCGGCAGCCTGCGCCGGGCAGCCGCCGGCGAGCGAGATCGGGACGCGCTTCGTCCCGCACACGCGGCGCGCGCCCAGCTTCAAGCTCTGGCTCCGCCACGCGGCGCCCGCTCGCGGGCCGGATCGAGGTCGACGAGGGCGCGGCGCGGATGCTGCGCGAGGGCGGCGCCTCGCTGCTGCCGGTCGGCGTGATCGGCGTCGACGGCGAGTTCGCGGCCGGCGACCCGGTCGAGGTCGTCCACGACGGCGAGGTCGTCGGCAAGGGCGTCGCCGAGCACTCGGCGGCGGTGATCGGGCGGCTGCGCGGCCTCAAGAGCGCCGAGGTCGGCGAGGTGATCGGCGACGGGGCCGAGGAGGCGGTCCACCGGGATCGCTTCGTACTGCTCTAGGTCAGCCGTACGGAAGCGCTGGAAGCGGACGCTAACCTTTCTGAAGTCATGGCCGTGACCACCGATTCCATCACCGAGATCTGCCGGCGGGCGAAAGCCGCCTCGCTGCGGCTCGCCACCTGCTCGACGCGAGTCGAAGGACGAGGCCCTGCGCCGCGCGGCGGCGCTGCTGCGCGAGCGCACCGACGAGATCCTCGAGGTCAACCGCACCGACGTCGAGAACGGCCGCGCCGCCGGGCTCGACGAGGCGCTGCTCGACCGCCTCGCGCTCGATCCCGAGCGGGTCGAGGCGATGGCCGTCGGGCTCGAGGCGATCATCGAGCTGCCCGATCCGATCGGCGAGCTCGTCGACGAGCGCGTGATCCAGGAGGGCGTCGAGCTCGAGCAGGTGCGCGTCCCGATCGGCGTCATCGCGATCGTCTACGAGGCGCGCCCGAACGTGACGATCGACGCCGCCGCCCTCTGTCTGAAGAGCGGCAACGCGGCGGTGCTGCGCGGGTCGAGCTCGGCCGCGGCCTCGAACGCCGTCCTCGCCGGGATCTTCTCCGACGCGATCGAGGCGGCCGGGCTGCCGCACGGGTCGCTGGAGCTGGTCGCCGGCGGCGGCCGCGAGGAGCTCGGCGAGCTCGCGCGGCAGAGCGCCTACGTGGACCTGATCATCCCGCGCGGCGGCGAGGGCCTGAAGAACGCCCTGAAGGAGGTCGCCGAGGTCCCCGTGCTCTACGCGGCCGGCGGCAACTGCCACGTCTACGTGCACGCCGACGCCGACCCCGAGATGGCACGGCGGATCGCGATCAACGCCAAGGTCCAGCGCCCCGGCGTCTGCAACTCGCTGGAGACGCTGCTGGTGCACGAGGCGATCGCCGCCGAGTTCCTGCCGGCGGCGCTGGCCGAGATGCACGAGGCCGGCGTCGAGCTGGTCGGCGACCAGGCGAGCCGCGGGATCGCGGCCGGGATCGTGCCGGAGGTGCCGGTCGGCGCGGCGACCGACCTCGACTGGGCGACCGAGTACCACGCGATGAAGCTTGCGGTCAAGGTGATCGGCTCGGTCGAGGAGGCCGTCGACCACGTCAACACGTGGGGGACGGGTCACTCGGAGGCGATCGTCACCGGCTCCGACGAGGTCGGGCGGGTCTTCACCGGCGGCGTCGACGCGGCCTGCGTCTACGTCAACGCCTCGATCCGCTTCACCGACGGGTTCGTCTTCGGGATGGGCGCGGAGATCGGCAACTCGACTCAGAAGCTCCATGCCCGCGGCCCGATCGGCCTGCGCGAGCTGACCTCGACCAAGTACGTCCTGCACGGCTCCGGCCAGATCCGCCCCTAGGTGAGTCAGGTGAGCGCCGTGAGCCGCTCGGTCGGCGTCCTCGGCGGGGCCTTCAACCCGCCGCACGTCGGGCATCTGGTGCTCGCCCAGGAGGCGATCTGGGCGCTCGGCCTCGACGAGCTGATCCTCGTCCCGACCGGCGAGGCGCCGCACAAGACGATCGAGCCCGAGCCCGGGCCCGAGGTGCGGCTGGCGATGGCCGCGGCCGCGGTCGAGGGCGTCGAGGGCGTCCGCGTCAGCGACGCCGAGGTCGGCCGCGAGGGCCCGTCCTACGCCTACCGTACGCTTGAGCTGATTGCGGATGAGATTCCAGGGAGCGAACTGACTTTCGTGATGGGCGCGGATGTCGCAGCGGGCCTCGAGAGCTGGCGACGTCCCGAGAGGGTGCTGGAGCTGGCGCGCGTCGCCGTCGCCGCCCGTCCCGGCGTCGATCGCTCGGTCGTCGATGCGACCCTCGAGCGCCTCCATTCGCCGCGGCCGGCGGTGACGCTGGAGATGCCGGAGCTCGAGATCTCCTCGACGATCGTCCGCGAGCGGGTCGCGGCCGGCAAGCCGATCCGCTGGCTCGTTCCCGACCGGGTCGCGGCGATGATCGCCGCCCAGGGCCTCTACGCGGGCCGGGTGACGGCATGACCCCGCCGGCGAAGCCGCAGCCGAAGCAGATGACGCCCGGCCGAGCTGGCGGCGCGGATCGCCGCGATCGCGGACTCCAAGCAGGCGACCGAGATCGTCGCGCTCGACGTCGGCCCGCTGGTCGGCTACACGGACGTGATGCTGATCTGCACGGCCCGCAACGAGCGCCTCGCGAAGGCGATCCACGACGAGATCCACGAGCGGCTCAAGCACGAGGACGGTCTGCTGCCGAGCCGCAGCGAGGGCGTCGGCGAGAACAGCTGGATCCTGCTCGACTACCTCGACTGCATCGTCCACATCTTCATCCCCGAGATGCGCGACCGCTACCGGCTCGACCAGCTCTGGGGCGAGGCGGCGGCGCTCGATCTCGAGCTTCCCGAGACGCCCGCGGCGGCCGGCGGCGCCGAGCCCGATGCCGTCCGACGCCCGGCTTAACGTCGGGGAATCGAGCGCAGTCTGAGAAGAGCGCTGTTCGGCTACCGCCGGGCGGATGTGGAGGAAGCGATCGCCGAGCTCGAGGCCGAGGCCGGCCGGGGCGCGGAGCTCGCTCGCGCGCACGCGGCCCGCAGCGACCAGCTCGAGGCGGCGCTGCAGCAGACGCGCCAGGCCTGCTTCGACCGCGATCGCCGGATCGCCCAGCTCGAGTCGGCGCTCGACCTCTCCCGCTCCGAGGCCGAGAGCCGCCTGCGCGGCCTTGCGGCGCTGGGCGCCGAGCTCGAGGCGCTGCGGGTCAGCTCGCGCGGCAACGCGACCCGGATCCGGCTCGCAGGCCCTGCGCGAGGCCGGCGCCGTCAGCGCCCGGATCCGCGACCTCGGCCCGCGGCCGGAAGAGGCGACCGAGTCGCTGATGCTCGCGCTCGAGCGCGCTCTCGACCGGATCGGCGACGACTGGGCGGACGAGGAGGCGAGGCTCGAGGACACCGAGGAGCTCGTGCGGATGGCGGTTCCCGAGCCCGAGGGCGAGATCGTGATCACGAAGACCGGACGCCCCGGGCCGAGGAGGACGAGCGGCACGAGGCGCCGGCCGGGTCGACCGCGCCGAGCCGACGCCCGCCGCGAGCAACGGCAACGGCGCCTCGCCGGCGGCCGGCCCCGACTCCGCCGTCAGCGCCGCCACCGGCCGCCGCGTCCGCATCGACGTCGGCCCGTTCCGCGACTTCTCCCAGCTCGTCTCCTTCGAGGACGCCGCGAATGCGATCGGCGCGACGGGGGAGATCTCGATCCGCCGCTTCTCCGGCGGCCGCGCCGAGATCGACGTCGACCTGCACGGCCCCGTCGACCTGATCCGCGAGCTCGGCCACCGCTGCGACATCACCTTCGACGTCCGCACCAGCGAGGAAGACCGCATCACCCTCGACCTCGCCGAGTAGGCGAGGTCCCCGACGAAGTCGCTGCCGCCGTCCCGACGGCGGCTTGTCGGTGCCGTTTCCGTCCGGCCGGATGCGAACATGTGTTCGTGTCGGCGAACCCGAATGACGCTGGCAACCTCGCCGAGGCGGCCTTTCAGTTTCACGCCGTCGAGGCGGGCGCGCGAGTGCTCGTACCCGCAGTCGAGCATGCGCCGTACGACGTCGTCCTCGACGTCGATGGGGTGATGATCCGGGTGCAGGTCAAGTCGGCCTCGCTCAGCCGCGACGGAGCCGTGGTCGTCGCGCGCCTGCGGCGGTCGCGCCACACGGCACGGAGCGGATACGTCGCCGGCACCTACTCAGCCGATGAGGTCGATGCGTTCGGCGTCTACTGCGCAGAGGTCGATCGCTGCTACCTGATCCCGTTCGCAGATACGCACGGATACGGGACTGTTCACCTCCGGCTCGGAGCCGGCGCGAAACGGACAGCGCGCATCGCTAAGATTCGCCGCCGACTACGAGTTCCCTGGGGCTGTAGCTCAGCTGGGAGAGCGTCGCGCTGGCAGCGCGAAGGTCAGGGGTTCGAGCCCCCTCAGCTCCATTTCATCGGAATCTCGTAGCGCCCCGGAAGCCCCTTCGGCCACCGTCGGCGCGCACGAGTTCCGCAATCGCTTCGGCTGGTACCTGGAGCGCGCCGCGGCCGGCGAGACGATCCGCGTCACCCGCCACGGCAAGCCGCACGTCGAGTTGCGCCGACCCGCCGCGGCGGAGGCTGACCTCTCCGACGCGGCCTAGCCGGCCGGCCGCTGCCGGTCGGGCGGCAGCCACTTGTCGTCGAAGTAGGGATCCGTGCGCCAGGTCTTGTTGCGCATGTGCTGCTTGATCGGGGCGACGTACTGCTCGTTCCCCTCGGTGTGCCAGCGGCCCGAGTACCAGGCGCCGACCGAGCCCCAGAGGTCGCCGGCGCGGTAGGGGCGGCCGTTGTCGGGGGCGACGTCGGGGTTGTTGAGCCAGTCCTGCTTGCCGTCGAAGTAGGCGCGGATGATGCCGGCGTAGTAGTCGGCGTTGAAGGCGGTCGACTTCTGGATCATCGGGCAGGCAGCAGTGGTAGGGCGTTCGCACCTGGAAGAGCCCGTAGCTGAAGCGGTCGGCGACGTTGATGTGGTCCTGCTCCCAGAACGACTCGTGCACGGCGACGGCCCGCAGCAGGTCCTCGGGCAGGCCCCACTTGTAGGCGGCCCACTCGATGATGTCGTCGGTCGTGCCCGTGTACTGCCCGTTCACGTAGCGCGCGTAGGGCATGTCGCTGTGGGCCCGGAAGTAGCGCAGCTGCTTGGCCGTCGCCACCGTGTTGTTCTGCTTCGTGTTCTGCCGCCGCGGCTCCCAGTCGGTGCGCGTCACCTTCTGCGCCGCCTCGCGGCTCGTCAGCGGGCCCCAGCCGATCTTCTCCTTCAGCTGCGCCTTCGCCCCGGCGGAGGCGGGCAGCAGCAAGCAGCTCAGGCAGACCGCGAGCAGGGCAGCAGCGGTGGCGATTGCGGGACGCGGTTCGGGCACAGGGGACATTGTCGTATACGGGGGAGTTCGGCTTCGGCCGGGAGGACCGTCGCTCCCTCGTAAGAACCCGCGACCGGCGCCCGGGTAGCGGTGTCGTTCCGCGAGCCCCGGACGATCCCGCTCGCCGCCTAGACTTCCCGCCCCGTGGACCCCGCCGAACAGCGATACGAGCCGCATCCGATCGAGCGCAAGTGGCAGGCCGTCTGGGCCGACGAGCGCACCTGGGAGGTCCCGAACCCCGGCCAGCCCGGCTTCGACGACGCCAAGCCGAAGGCCTACGTGCTCGAGATGCTGCCCTACCCCTCCGGCGAGCCCCACGTCGGCCATCTCAAGAACTACTCGATCGGCGACGCGATCGCCCACTTCCGCCGCCGCCACGGCATGCAGGTCGTGCACCCGATGGGCTACGACGCCTTCGGCCTGCCGGCCGAGAACAACGCGATCAAGACCGGCGTCCACCCGCGCGTCTCGACCGAGCGCTCGATCGCCTCCTTCTCGGAGCAGTTCCGCGAGTGGGGCATCTCGATCGACTGGAGCCGCGAGATCTCCAGCCACACCCCCGAGTACTACCGCTGGACCCAGTGGCTCTTCCTGCGCCTGTTCGAGCAGGACCTCGCCTACCGCGAGGAGGCCGCCGTCCACTGGTGCCCGAAGGACGCGACCGTGCTCGCCAACGAGCAGGTGATCGACGGCCGCTGCGAGCGCTGCGGGACCCTGGTCGAGCCGCGCCGGCTCGAGCAGTGGATGTTCCGGATCACCGCCTACGCCGACCGCCTGCTCGAGGACTTCGACCTGCTCGAGTCCTGGCCCGAGAACGTGATCACGATGCAGCGCAACTGGATCGGCCGCTCCGAGGGCGCCGAGGCCGTCTTCCGCTGCGAGGAGCTCGAGCTCGACTTCACCGTCTTCACGACCCGCCCCGACACCCTGTTCGGCGCCACCTTCTTCGTGCTCGCCCCCGAGCACCCCGAGATCGACAGCCTGATTCGAGGGCACCGCCAACGAGGCCGAGGTCCGCGAGTACGTCAACGCGGCGATGCGCGCCTCCGCGACCGAGCGCGGCGACGAGGCGCGCGAGAAGACCGGCGTCCGCATCGAGCGCACCGTCACCAACC
The DNA here is from genome assembly GCA_963743845.1 of uncultured Solirubrobacterales bacterium. Classification (GTDB taxonomy): domain Bacteria; phylum Actinomycetota; class Thermoleophilia; order Solirubrobacterales; family 70-9; genus CAXMST01. The sequence goes on along the minus strand of CAVURI010000004.1, from coordinate 140,542 downwards.
CCGTCAACGGCGAGCAGATCCCCGTCTTCGTCGCCGACTACGTGCTGATGGAGTACGGCACCGGCGCGATCATGGCCGTCCCCGGCCACGACGAGCGCGACTTCGACTTCGCCCGCAAGTACGGGCTCGACGTGCGCCGCGTCGTCGCCCCCGCCGACGCCGACCCCTCCGAGCTGCCGCCCGGCGACGAGATGGAGGAGGCCTACGTCGACCAGGGCCCCGACGACGTGATGGTCAACTCGGGCGAGTTCGACGGCATGACCCCCGCCGACGCCAAGCAGAAGATCATCGCCTGGCTCGCCGAGCGCGACGCCGGCGAGGAGGCCGTCAACTACCGCCTCCGCGACTGGCTGCTCTCGCGCCAGCGCTACTGGGGCTGCCCGATCCCCGTCGTCCACTGCGGCGCCTGCGGGATCGTCCCCGTGCCCGACGATCAGCTCCCGGTCGAGCTGCCCGACGTCGAGGACTACAAGCCGAAGGGCCAGAGCCCGCTCGAGACCGCGACCGACTGGGTCAACACGACCTGCCCGAAGTGCGGCGGCGAGGCGCGCCGCGAGACCGACACGATGGACACCTTCGTCGACTCCTCCTGGTACTTCCTCCGCTACCTCGACCCGCACAACGACGAGCGCCCCTTCGACCGCGGGATCGCCGACTACTGGATGGGCGTCGACCAGTACATCGGCGGCGTCGAGCACGCGATCCTGCACCTGATGTACGCGCGCTTCTTCGTCAAGGCGCTCGCGGACGGCGGCTACCTCGGCGTGCAGGAGCCGTTCACCAACCTCTTCACCCAGGGGATGATCACCCGCGACGGCGCCAAGATGTCGAAGACGCGCGGCAACACGGTCAGCCCGCGCGAGTACGTCGAGCGCCTCGGCGCCGACACCGCCCGCACCTACGTCTGCTTCATGGGCCCGCCCGACCGCGGCGGCGACTGGGTCGACGAGGGCGCCGAGGGCGTGCACCGCTTCCTCTCCCGCCTCTGGCGCCTCGGCGCCGAGGTCGCCGAGCGGACCGAGCCGGCCCCGGCGCCGGCGAGCGCCGAGGGCGACGCCCGCACGCTGCTCGCCAAGGCCCACTGGGCGATCGACAAGGCGACCCGGGACTTCGAGCGCGGCTTCCAGTTCAACACCGTGATCGCCGCGGTGATGGAGCTCGTCAACGAGGCCTACCGGCTCAAGGACGGCCTGCTCGGCGATCCCGACGGCGACGCCGCCCTCCGCTTCGCGACCGCGACCGCGGCCTCGCTGATCTTCCCGTTCGCGCCGCACCTCGGCTCCGAGGTCTGGGAGATGATCGAGGGCGGCCGCGTCTGGGAGGTGCCCTGGCCCGAGGCCGATCCGGCCCTGCTCAGCCAGGACACCTTCACCCTCGTCGTCCAGGTCAACGGCAAGGTCCGGGCCAAGATCGAGGCTCCGAGCGGGGCCGAGGAGGCGGAGCTGCTCGAGCTCGCGAGGGCCGACGAGCACGTCGCCGGGCAGCTCGACGGCAAGCAGCTGGTCAAGGAGATCGTCGTCCCGGGCCGGCTCGTCAACCTCGTCGTGCGCTGAGGAGTCCCTGCCGGAGGCCACCGACTCTGGTACTAATCCGCGAAGCATGCTCGTCAGGCGGATCTCCGACGCAGCGGTCAAGGACTGGCACCGGCTCAGTTCCCACATCCTCATGGACGCGGGCGAGCTCGGCTCGCGGCACATGACGGTGACCTGGATCGACGTCCCCAGCGGCGTCTCCCAGCAGCTCCACTCGCACGAGGAGGCCGAGCAGGTCTACGTGATCGTGCGCGGCGCCGGAACGCTGACCGCGGCCGGCGACACGCAGACGCTCGAGCCCGGCGACCTCGCCCTGATCCCGCCCGCGACCGACCACACGATCGCCAACGAGGCCGAGGAGACGCTCGCCCTCGTCTCGGTGCAGTCGCCCGCCGTCTCGGTCGAGGAGACCTTCGGCCGCCAGCTCGCCGAGGTCGCCGGCTACGACGACGAGGACGAGTACTGAGCCCACCCGGGCTCAAGGGCGGGGACCGTGTTCGCCGCCGCGTGATCGCCCACGGCCGCGTCCAGGGAGTCTCGTTCCGCGAGTCGCTGCGCGAGAAGGCGCAGCGCGTCGGCGTCACCGGCTGGGCCCGCAACCGCGCCGACGGCTCGATGGAGGCGGCGCTCGAGGGCCCCTCGATCCAGGTCGAGGAGGTCGTCGGCTGGTGCGCCGAGGGACCCGAGGCCGCGACCGTCACCCGGCTCGACGTGATCGAGGAGGAGCCGCAGGGGATCATGGGCTTCCGGGTCCGGCACTGAGGCACTTCCGGGCGGTCGTCTCTGAGGCGCGCGCCTCTCCGCCCGCGGAATAGGCGCACCGCGGTCTCCCAACCGCGCGCCGCCCGGCGCGACGCTGGCGCGCGTGCACCCCGGAAGGATCGGAAAGCTGCAGATCGCCGTCTACGCCGGCCTCGGCCTCGTCCTCGTCCTGCTCGGGATGCAGGCGCTCTCGGCGCCGGCCGACGAGGCGGCGTCCGGAAGCGGCGACGGTGCGAGCGGGGGAGACGGGGTCAGCCTCGCGGCCGAGCCGGTCGGGGCCGGCGGGCCGGGCGCCTCCTCCGGTGACGTCGTCGTCCACGTCGCCGGCGCCGTCGACGAGCCCGGCGTCTACCGGCTCGCGGCCGGCGCCCGCGTCGCCGACGCGATCGAGCGCGCCGGCGGGGCGGAATCCTCCGGCGACGTCGACGCGATCAACCTCGCCGCGATGCTCGCCGACGGCCAGCAGGTCGTGGTGCCCTCGAAGTCCCCCGGCGGGACCGCGAGCGCGGCCGGCGCGACCGCCGAGGAGGGGCCGATCAGCCTCGGCACGGCGACGGCCGCCGACCTCGAGACGATCGACGGGATCGGCCCGGTCACCGCGGCCGACATCATCGAGTACCGCGACGGCAACGGCGGCGTCGGCTCGATCGAGCAGCTCGACGAGATCCCGGGCATCGGGCCGGCGACGATCGAGTCGCTGAGCGAGCGCCTGCAGCCGTGAGCCGGCCGTGAACGGACGGTGAGCCCGGCCGTGGGCGGCGCGCTGCCGTGGCGCCACCTCGGGCTCGGCTGCCTCGCCCTCGGCCTGCTGCTCTCGCCGATCGTCGCGGCGCCCGCCGGGATGGCCGATCGTCGCGGGGGCGCTCGTCGCCGCGATCGCCGCGATCGAGAGCGTGCGCCGCCGGGCCGGCGCCGCCGGGATCTCGCTCCCCGCCCGCCTCGCGCTCTGCGCCCTCGCGTTGCTGGCCGGGGCAGGGATCGGCGACGCGCGGCTCGCAGGCGCCCGCTCAGGAGCTCTCGAGCCCGGCGAGGCAGGGCTGACCGCCGGCGCGTCGGCCCGTGTCACCGGTTTCGTCGTGACGACGCCCCGGGTCCTCGGCGGGCAGACGCGGTTCGTGGTCGGGACGCCGACGGGCCGGATCGGCGTCGCGGTGGGGCGACCGGTACCCGGCCTCGGGCTCGGAAGCGGCGTCGAGGTCGCGGGCCGGGCCGAGCCGCCGGAGGACTGGCTCGAGCGATTCGCCGGGCGCGAAGGCTGGGCGCTCGAGCTCCAGGCCGACCGGGTCGAGCTGCTGCCCGGCGCCCGCGGCGGGCTCGCCGGGTACCTCGACCGGGCCCGGCGCCGCGCCGAGGCCGGGCTGACCGCCGGCCTCGATCCGGCCGACGCGGCGCTCGCCCGCGGCTTCGTGCTCGGCCAGGACGAGGCGATCGACCCCCGCGTCCGCGACGAGTTCCGCCGCTCCGGCCTCGCGCACCTACTTGCCGTCAGCGGCCAGAACGTGATGCTGCTGGCGATCCTGACCGGCGTCCTGCTCGCCGCGATCGGGGTCGAGCCGCGGCTCCGGCTCGTGGTCATCGTCGCTCGTGATCGCCGCCTACGTGCCGATCGCCGGCGCCGGGCCCTCGATCGAGCGGGCCGGGGTGATGGGCGCCGCCGGGATCCTCGCCGGGCTCGCCGGCCGCGCCCCCGACCGCGCCTGGATCGTGCTGGTCGCGGTCGCGCTGACGCTGCTGCTCGACCCGCTCAACGCCGGCGACGTCGGCTGGCAGCTCTCGTTCGCGGCCGTGATCGGGATCGCCCTGTGGGCCGGGCGCATCGCGCGCCTCGTCGAGCGGCAGGCTGGCGGGCGCCGAGCCGTCGCGCCTGCGCGCTCGGCTCTCGCGCCCGCTTGCCGAGGCGCTCGCCCTGACCCTGGCCGCGACGCTGGCGACGGCGCCCCTGATCGCCCATCACTTCGGCACCGTCTCGCTCGCCTCGCTGCCGGCCAACCTCGCCGTCGTCCCCGCGGTCGCCCCGGTCATGTGGGTCGGCATGGTCGGCGCCGGGCTCGGCCAGGTCCCGGTGCTCCCGGACGCTGCCGACCGACGCGATCCTCGGCCCGCTGCTCGGCTACGTCGCCGCGGTCGCGGCGACGTTCGGTCGGCCTTCGTGGGCAAGCGTCGCGCTGCCGGAGCCGGGGCCGGCCGCGGTCGCGGCGATCTACGCGGCGCTGCTGGCGCTGATGCCGGCGCTGCTCGGCGCCCTCGAGCGCCGGCGCGGCGCCGGGCTCTCGCTGCGCCTGCGGCTCGGCCTCACCGCCGCGACGCTGCTGGCGCTCCTCGCCGTCGCCGCCCTCGGCCGCGCCCCCGGACCCGGCGCCGGCCCACCACCCGGGACCCTTCGGATCACCGCGATCGACGTCGGCCAGGGCGACGCGGTGCTGCTCGAGCAGGCGGGCCGGCCGGCGGCGCTGGTCGACGCCGGGCCTCCAGGGGAAGGGATCGGCGACTCGCTCCGGGGGCTGGGGGTCGAGCGGGTCGGGGCGCTGTTCGTGACCCACGACGACCTCGACCACAGCGGCGGCGTCCGCGAGGTCCTCGAGAGCGTCCGCGTCGACCGGCTCGTGGTCGGCGACCCGGTTCCGGAGGCGACGGCGGCGGCGCGCCTCGCGCACGTCCCCGTCGCCCGGGTCGCCGAGGGCAGCGAGCTGCGGATCGGCCGGCTCACCCTGCTCGTGCTCTCGCCGCCGCCCGAGGACCCCGGCGCGATCGCCTCCTCCGAGGACGACAACGCGCGCTCGCTCGTCCTGATCGCCCGCTGGGGACCCTGGAGCGCGCTGCTCACCGCCGATGCCGAGGCCGAGGCGACGCCGCTCTCCCCGGGCCCCTTCGACGTCCTCAAGCTCGCCCATCACGGCAGCGCCGACGCCGGCCTCGAAGGCGCTGCTCGAGACCTCGGCGCCGCGAATCGCCCTGATCGGGGTCGGCGCCGACAACAGCTACGGGCACCCGGACGAGACGACGATGGCGACCCTGGCCGAGCGCGGCGTCTGCGCGCTGCGCACCGACATCGACGGCGACGTCGGCGTCGAGCTCGGCCCGGCGGGCCTCGAGGCGTTCGCCGAGCACGGGCTCGATCAGGCCCGCCCGGGCTGCGAGCCCGGGTTCTGAGCTCGCACCGGTTCGGCCCGGTCCCGCATCTAGACTCGTCCGCCTTGGCAGACGAGCAGCAACAGCAGGGCGCCGGCGCCGCCGAGATGAAGCCTGCCTACCTGATCGCCGGCGACGACGCCTCGAAGCTCGACGCGACCCTCTCGCGCCTGCGCGGCCGGGCCGAGCGGGAGGGAGGGGTCGGAGCGCTCGAGGTCTTCGACGCTCCCGGCTCCGGCTCACCCGACGTCGACGCGCTGATCGGCGCCCTGCCCGCGATCTCGCTGATGGGCGGCCGCCGCTACCTGCTCGCCGACGGCGTCGAGCGCTGGCGGCCGACCCAGGTCAAGCGGCTCGCCGAGGCGCTCGAGCACCTCCCCGAGGAGACGACCGTCGTCCTCGTCGCCCGCGGCGACGCTCCGAAGGGCCTGCCCGAGGCCGTCCGCAAGGCGCGCGGAGACGTCCTCGTCTTCGCCGCCCCGAGCAAGAAGGACCTGCCGGGGTGGGTCGTCGAAGCGGCCCGCAAGCGCGGACTGCGGATGCACCCGCGGGCGGCGCGCCTGTTCGCGACGCGGATCGGCGACAGCACCGTGCGGCTCGGCACCCAGCTCGACCGGCTCGCGACCTGGGCCGAGCCCGGCGCCGAGATCGGCGTCGAGGAGGTCGAGGAGATGACCGCCGACACCTCCGAGCGCGCGGGCTGGACGCTCGGCGACGCGATCGTCGCCCGCGACGTCCGCGCCGCGGTCGAGGCCGCCGACGCGCTCGTCGATCAGGGCGAGGCCGTGACGCCGATGATCTACGGGATGGCGTCGCGGCTTCGCAACGCCCACATGGCCGCGGCCGGGCTCGAGGCCGGCCGGCCGGCCCGCGACATCGAAGCCTCGCTGCCGATGGCCCCGTATCCCGTCGAAGCTTCTCGTCCGCGCCGTCGCTGGCGTCGCCCCGGCCGAGCTCTCGGAGGCGATCGGCGCGGTCGCCGACCTCGAGTGGTGGACCCGCGGCGGCTCCGACTACGCCGAGCGGGTCGCGCTCACGCTCGCGGTCCGCAGGGCCGCGGGTGCCTGAGCGGGCTCAGGCGGAGACGGAAGCGGCGAGCCGCGCGGCTCTCTGCTTCTTGCGGGCGCCGGTGTTGGCGTGCATGGCGCCCTTCTGGACCGACTTGTCGATCTGCGAGACGAGCTGCCTCTGGGCCTCCGCGACCGCGTCGGCATCGCCGGCTTCGACGGCTGCCTCGAGGTTGCGGAAACGGGTCTTGACGACGGTCGTGAGACGGCGGTTTTCGAGCCGCTCACGCTCGGTGCGAAGGATTCGCTTCTTCTGTGATGCGATGTTGGCCATTTGCGGGCGCGTACTTTAGACATTCACGGGCCCGATGCATTCCCAAGATCGAGATCCAACCTTTTCCGGCCCTGAGCCGGACACCGACATCGCCTTCGAGACGGCCCAGGAGATGGGCCCCGAGGGCGACGCCGAGGCGGGCCGGCTCGGCCGCTCGACCGCGTTCTTCTCGATCGCCACCGGCCTCTCCCGGATCGCCGGCCTGATCCGCGAGATCTTCGCCGCCAGCTACTTCGGCGTCAGCGCCGCGATGTCCGCGTTCACGATCGCCTTCATGGTCCCGAACCTCGTCCGCTCGCTGTTCGCGGACGCGGCCCTGCAGGGCGCCTTCGTCCCGATCTTCACCGAGCAGCTCGAGAAGGGCAACCGGGCCGAGGCCTTCCGGCTCGCCTCGACCCTGATCTTCGGCGCGATCCTGATCCTCGGCCTGATCACCGGCCTCTTCATCCTGCTGGCGCCGGTGATCATGCCGCTGTTCGGCCCCGGCCTCGGCCCGCGCGCGGAGGAGCTCTCGGTCGGCCTCTCGCAGGTGCTGTTCCCGATCCTCGTGATGCTCGGCGTCTCCGGCGTCGTCGTCGGGATCCTCAACTCCTACAACCGCTTCAGCGTCTTCGCGATCGCGCCGTTGTTCTGGAACGTGGCGATCATCGTCGTGCTCGTCGGCCTGGCGCCGGCGATGCCCGAGGGCGACGAGATCTACGCCTACGCGATCGGCGTCGTCGTCGGCACCGCGCTGCAGCTCGGGATGGTCGCCTACGACCTGCGCAACACCCCGTTCAAGATCTGGTGGGTCTTCGACTGGAAGAGCCCGCTGATCAAGCGGGTCCTGCTGCTGATGCTGCCGGTGACCCTGAGCCTCGGCCTGATCAACTTCAACCTCGCCGTCAACAGCATCTTCGGCTCGCTCGTCTCGAACGAGGCGCCGGCCGCGATCGACAAGGCGTTCCGGATCTACATGCTGCCCCAGGGCGTCTTCAGCGTCGCCGTCGCGACGGTGATCTTCCCGACGCTCTCGCGGTTCGCCGCGAACCGCGCCTACGACGACCTCCGCTCGACGATGGCGAACGGGATGCGGATGATCCTGCTGGTGCTCGTGCCGGCCGCCGCCGCGACGCTCGTGCTCGCCGACCAGATGACCGAGCTCGTCTACCAGCGCGGTGACTTCAGCGCCGCCGACACCGACCTGGTCGGCGAGGCGCTCTTCTGGTTCGCCTTCTCGCTGCCGTTCAACGGCCTCTTCCTGCTCATGACCCGCACCTTCTTCAGCCTCCAGCGGCCGTGGGTGCCGACCGCGATCTCGGGCCTCAACCTCGTCCTCACGGCCGGCTTCTCCGCCGCCTTCTACGGCCCCTTCGGAGTCGGCGGCATCGTCGCCGCGACCGGGATCGCCACGGCGGCGAGCGTCGTCGCCCAGGGGGTCGTCCTCCGCGATCAGCTCGGCAGCCTCGAGCTCGGGCGGCTGCTCGACAGCGCGATCCGCGTCACGCTCGGCTCGCTCGTGCTCGCGGCGGTCACCTACCTGAGCTGGAAGGGCCTCGACAGCGTCTTCGGCGACGGGATCATCGGCCAGATCATCTCCGTCGGGATCTCGCTCGGGCTCGGCGGCCTCGCCTACCTCGGCGTCATCCTCGCGCTGCGCGTGCCCGAGGCCCAGCAGCTGCTGAACCTGGTCCGCCAGCCGCGCTAGCCGTCCGCGGCGATCGCCGCCGCGACCACGATCAGCAGCGGGACCGACGCCCTCGTAACCTTCACGACCCTGTCCATGGCTCCCCTTCCGGCCGGGACCGATTTCCCATGCAGAACATCCGCAACTTCTCAATCATCGCGCACATCGACCACGGCAAGTCGACGCTTGCCGACCGGATCCTCGAGATGACCGGGGCGATCACCGAGCGCGAGATGCGGGCCCAGGTGCTCGACTCGATGGACCTCGAGCGCGAGCGCGGGATCACGATCAAGGCCCAGGCGGTCCGGGTCGAGTACAAGGCCCGCAACGGCGAGACCTACCACCTGCACCTGATCGACACCCCCGGCCACGTCGACTTCTCCTACGAGGTCTCGCGCTCGCTCGCCGCCTGCGAGGGCGCGCTGCTCGTCGTCGACGCCGCCCAGGGGGTCGAGGCGCAGACCGTCGCCAACACCTACGCCGCGATCGAGGCCGGGCCTCGAGCTGATCCCGGTCCTCAACAAGGTCGACCTGCCCGGCGCCGAGCCCGAGCGCGTCGCCGGCGAGATCGCCGACCTGCTCGGCACCGACCCCGAGGACGCGATCCACATCTCCGCCAAGACCGGCCTCGGCGTCGACGAGGTGCTGGAGGCGATCGTCGCCCGGATCCCGGCGCCCGAGGGCGACCCCGAGGCGCCGCCGCGGGCGCTGATCTTCGACTCCGAGTTCGACCAGTACCGCGGCGTCGTCGCCTACGTGCGGATGATCGACGGCTCCTTCCGCAAGAACGAGTCGATCCGGGCGATGCAGACCGGGACCGAGGCGAGCCTCGACGAGATCGGCTTCTTCCGGCCGCAGATGGTCGCGGCGCCGCGGATGGACGCGGGCGAGGTCGGCTACGTGATCACCGGACTCAAGGACGTCTCGCTGCTGCGCGTCGGCGACACGCTGACGGCGCGCGACAACCAGGCCTCCGAGGCGCTTCCCGGCTACCGCGAGGTGCAGCCGGTCGTCTTCTGCGGCCTGTTCCCGATCGAGACCGACCGCTACGACGACCTGCGCGAGGCGCTCGAGAAGCTCTCGCTCAACGACGCCGCGCTCTCCTGGGAGCCGGAGACCTCCGACGCGCTCGGCTTCGGCTTCCGCTGCGGCTTCCTCGGCCTGCTGCACATGGACATCGTCCGCGAGCGGCTCGAGCGCGAGTACGACCTCGACCTGCTGGCGACGACGCCGAACGTGCGCTACTGGGTGCACACCACCGACGGCGCCACCAGCGAGGTCCACAGCCCGACCGACATGCCCGATCCCGGCCTGATCGACTCGATCGACGAGCCCTACATCCGCGCCTCGGTGATCACGCCCGACCGAGTACGTCGGCCAGGTGATGGAGCTCTGCCAGGGCCGCCGCGGCACCCACGTCGACATGCACTACCTGAGCCCCGAGCGCGTCCAGCTCCGCTACGACCTGCCGCTCGGCGAGATCGTGCTCGACTTCTTCGACCAGCTCAAGTCCTCGACCCGCGGCTACGCCTCGCTCGACTACGAGCCGATCGAGCGCCGGCCCTCGGACCTGGTCAAGCTCGACGTGCTGCTCGCCGGCGACACCGTCGACGCGCTCTCGATGATCGTCCACCGCGACAGCGCCTACGAGGCCGGCAAGAACCTCGTCAGCCGCCTCCGCAAGACGATCCCGCGCCAGCAGTTCGACGTCCCGGTCCAGGCCGCGGTCGGCTCACGCGTGCTCGCCCGCGAGACGGTCAAGGCGGTCCGCAAGGACGTCACCGCGAAGCTCTACGGCGGCGACGTGACCCGCAAGAACAAGCTGCTCGACAAGCAGAAGAAGGGCAAGAAGCGGATGAAGCAGGTCGGGTCCGTGGAAGTTCCGCAGGAGGCTTTCCTGGCGGTGCTGAAGATCGGGGACGACGACTGAGGCGGGTTGCGGTGGGTGGTTGGTGGGGGCGGGGCACCCGCACCACCGGCAACGGCCAGCACCGGCGGTACGGGTGCCCCGCCCTGTCGGCCGCCGGTTGATCAGCCTGCCGGTTCGGCCTTCTCCCGCTCTGCTTCGCGGAGCTCGATGCGGCGGATCTTGCCGGTGAGGGTTTTGGGGAGTTCTTCGACGAACTCGATCTTCCTTGGGTAGGCGTAGGCGCTTAGGCGGGCTCGGACGAATTGCTGGATGTCCTTGGCCAGCTCGTCGCTCGGGTCTTGGCCGTCGGCCAGGACTATGAAGGCCTTGACCACGTTGCCTTTGACTTCGTCGGGGCTGGCTACGGCGGCGGCTTCGCGGACTGCTTCGTGCTCGATGCAGGCGGACTCGACCTCGAAGGGGCCGATCCGGTAGCCGGCGGCGATGATCACGTCGTCGGCGCGGCCCGCGTACCAGACGTATCCGTCCTCGTCCATCGTCGCCGCGTCCTTGGAGTGGAACCACTCGCCGCCGAAGGTCTCCTCGCTCGCCTCCGGCATCCGCCAGTAGCCGAGCGGGTAGTGCGGGTTGGAGCGGGCGCGCAGGCAGATCTCGCCGCGCTCGCCCTGGGCGACCGGGTTCTCGTCCTCGTCGAGGATCTGCACGTCCCAGCCCGGCATCACGCCGGCCCATCGAGCCCTCGCGCACCTCCATGAACGGGAAGTTGGCGCAGAGCGGATAGGACTCGGTCAGCCCGTAGTAGTCGAGCACCGTGATCCCGTACTGCTCGCGGAACCACTTGATCGCCTCGGGGTTGAGCGGCTCGCCGGCCGAGCAGACGATCCGCAGCTCCGGCATCGGATAGGCCTCGCCGGCGTTGCCGGTCGCCATCATCGCCCGCATCGCCGTCGGCGTCGTGAACACGTTGGCGACGTCGTTGCGGGCGAGGAAGCCGAGCTGCTCGGCCGGGTCGAAGCCGCCCTTGCGCTGGAACACGCACTGCACGGCGCCGAGCCGCCACGGGCCGAGCAGCGGCGAGATCCCCGCCGCCCAGGCCCACTCGCCCATGCCGTGGAAGCGCTCGCCGTCCGTGCACGTCGTGGCAGTAGACGAACTCCTCGTGGGCGAGGATGTAGCGGTGGGCGTGGACGATGCCCTTCGCCATCCCGGTCGTGCCGGACGTGTAATAGAGCTGGGCCGGATCGTCGGCGGCGGTGTCGGCCTCGACGTGCTCGGACGAGGCGGCGGCGAGCAGCTCGGGGCTGAGCACGATCACCTCCTCGACGAGGCCGGGTCGAAGCGGTCGACGTTGTCGGCGTCGGTGACCAGCACCTTCGCCTCCGAGTCGGTCGAGCCGGTGGCGGATGCCGTCGTCGCCGTAGAGCACCGACATCGAGAGCAGGATCGCGCCGAGCTTCCAGGTGCCGAAGAAGATCGCCGCGGTCTCGGGCGTGGGAGGGAGGACGACGGCGACCCGGTCGCCCTTGCCGACGCCGCGCTCGGCGAGCATGTTCGCGGCCCGGTCGGAGAGCTCCTGCAGCTCGCCCCACTCGACCTCGCGCCGCTCGCCGTCGAAGCGCTCCCAGACCATCGCCAGCTTCTCGGGCGGGTGCTTGTCGCAGACGTCGGCGGCGATGTTGTAGCGCTCGGGCACGTTCCACGAGTGCTCCTCGCAGGCGCGCTCGTAGGTCATCTCAGGATCCATCTCTCTCCTCCTCGGCCTCGGGATACCCCGAGGCCAGGAACCTATCCGCTCGTCGCCGCGCGACTCGCTCACGCGGCGTCGTTCAGCGGCCGAGGAAGATGCCGATCAGCGCCGCCAGCCGCGCCGGCTCCATCGCCATGACGGCGTGGCCGGCGCCGGGGAAGACCGCGCGCCAGGCGCCGGGCAGGTGCGCGGCGAGCGTCTCGGTGTTGGCGGCCGGGATGACGATGTCGGCGCCGCCGTGTGCGCACAGCACCGGCGCCGAGATCGCGGCCAGGCGCTCGGCGCACGGCTCGCGGTGCCAGCTCGCCATCAGCGCCTGCTGGGCGGCGAGCGCCTCGGGGTCGAGCGCCGCCTGTGCGGCGGCGACGAGCTCCCCGAACTGCTCGTCGATCGCCGTCGCGGGCGGGTCGGGGAAGAGCAGGTGGATGAGCCGGCTCGCGCGCTCGCGCGGGCGTGCCGCTCGTGTCGATCAGGCGCATGAAGACCTCGCGCTCGCAGCTGATCGAGAGCTCGCCGCCGGGATCGGTGCCGAGCAGGACCAGGGCCGAGACGCGGTCGCCGTGCTCGGGCCCCGAGCGTCTGGGCGACGAAGCCGCCCATCGACCAGCCGGCGACCGCCGCGCGCTCGATCCCGAGGTCGTCCATCACCGCGATCGCGTCGGCGGCGAGCTGCTCGACCGTGGCCGGGGCCGAGCCGGCCGGCGAGTCGCCGATGCCGCGGTTGTCGGGACAGATCACGCGGCTGTGGGCGCCGAGCCGCTCGAGGAAGGTCGGGTCCCAGTCGGCCTTGGCGCCGGCGTAGCCGTTGATCAGCAGCAGCGGCTCGCCCGTTCCGATCGCGCGCCAGGCGATCGGCGATCCGGCGCTGGGGCTGGTCCCGGTCGTCTCCTCCACGTGCCTCCACGGCGCAGTATCCCCGATCCGCACATCCGGCCAGACCCGCTCGCGGCCGGGCGACTGGCGCTAGGCTCGACCAATGCGCCTCGGTCAGATCGGAGCCGGCCCGCTGTTCCCGCCGGCGGGGACGCCGCGGCAAGCGGATCGTGCGCCGCGTTCGCGGCGTCGTCGCTCGAGATCGCTCGCCTTCGTCCTCGTCACGGCCCTGTTCCCGCTCCTCTTCGTCGCCGCGATCGTCGCCGACCTGATCCACAAGCTGCGCAGCGGCAAGCCCTTCGTCGCGGTCCGCCTGGTCCCGATCCTCTGGTGGTTCCTGTTCACCGAGATGTGGTCGATGGTCGTCCTCGCCGCGATCTGGATCAGCACCGGCGGGCCCGTGGGGCAAGGGCTCGATGCGCCGGCGCCGCGGCGTCTACTGGCTGCGGCCGCGCTGGGCGGGCGCCCACATCGGCGGCATCAGCCGGCTGTTCGGGCTCCGCTACGAGATCGAGGGCGCCGAGCACGCGCTCCCGGGCGGCTACATCCTGATGATCCGCCACGCCAGCATCGTCGACAACCTGCTGCCGGACACCCGGATCGCGAAGCCGATGGGCCTCGGCATCCGCTACGTGGTCAAGCGCGAGCTCGAGATGCTGCCGCTGATCGACATCGGCGGCCGCTGGCTCACGACCCAGTTCCTCGAGCGGGTCTCCAAGGATCCCGAGGCGCGAGCTGGCGACGATGCGGCGGATGACCGAGGAGGTCGGCGCCGGCCGAGGCCGTCCTGATCTATCCGGAGGGGACGAGGGCGACGACGAAGAAGATCGCCCGCGCCAAGGAGATCATCCGCGAGAAGCAGCCCCACGTCTCGCACCTCGCCGAGCCGCTCGTCAACCTGCTGCCGCCGCGGCTCGGCGGCCCGCTGGCGCTGCTCGAGACGGGCGAGGGGATGGACGTCCTCTTCTTCGGCCACGTCGGCTTCGACGGCTTCGAGAAGGTCAGCGACATCTGGGCCGGCGGCCTCAACCACGCGACGATCCGGATGAAGCTCTGGCGCGTGCCCGCGGCGGAGATCCCGGGCGACGAGCAGGGCCGGACCGAGTGGCTCTACGAGAACTGGCAGAAGATGGACGACTGGGTCAGCGAGAACCTCGCCGACCTCGGCCGCGCGCCCGCACCGGGCCAGGCGGCCGCCGACGCCCCGGCGCCCGCCTGAGCGGACGACGCCGCTCGCGCCGTCGGCGGCTCCCGGCAAGTTAGGACGCCCTAACGCGGGGCTGCTACCTTGCCGCGCGGTGCCCTCGAAGCAACTCGTCAAGACGAAGAAGAAGTGCTGCAAGTCCGGCCCGCGCTGCAAGCGCTGCCCGGCCGCGATGAAGAAGCTCGAGCGCAAGGGCCTCGCCGAGCGCACCGGCAAGCGCAGCTACGTGCTCTCGCTCGACGTCACCAAGAAGGACCTCAAGGCCGCCAGGCGCCGCTGAGCCGCCGCCGCTCGCCCCCGGCCGCCGTCTCGTGGCCGCCTTGCATAGGATCGGCCGAGGGATCCCGAGGAGGAGGTTGATGCGATGAAGATGAGGGCTGCAGTCCTCGAGGAGTTCGGCGAGCCGCTCGTCGTCCAGGAGGTCGAGCTGCGCGACCCGGCTCCGGGCGAGGTGCTGGTCCGGCTCGTCGCCTGCGGCGTCTGCCACACCGACCTCTACACGGCCTCCGGCGTCGACCCGTCCGGCTACGCGCCGACCGTCCTCGGCCACGAGGGCGCCGGCGTCGTCGAGCGCGTCGGCGAGGGGGTCGACTCGCTCGCCGAGGGCGACCACGTCGTCACGCTCTTCTCGCCGCAGTGCCGCGAGTGCATCCACTGCCGCGACGAGCGCACCAACCTCTGCCTGGCGATCCGCGAGCAGCAGGGCAAGGGCTACCTGCCCGACGGCACCACCCGGCTCGCCCGCGACGGCGAGGACATCCGCCACTTCATGGGCACCTCGACCTTCGCCGAGTACACGGTGATGCCCGAGATCGCGCTCGCCAAGGTCGACCCCGAGGCGCCGCTCGAGGGCGCCTGCCTGTTCGCCTGCGGCCTCTCGACCGGCCTCGGCGCCGCGATGAACACCGCCAAGGTCCGCGAGGGCTCGACCTGCGTCGTCTTCGGCGCCGGCATGGTCGGCCTCGGCGCCGTCGCCGGCGCCCGCCTGCAGGGCGCCGAGCGGATCATCTGCGTCGACCTCTCGCCGGAGCGGCTCGAGCTGGCCCGCGGCCAGGGCGCCACCGACCTGTTCGAGGGCGGGCCCGACATCGTCGAGCGGATCCTCGAGGAGACCGACGGCTTCGGCGCCGACTACACCTTCGAGGCGACCGGCAACGTCAAGGTGATGCGCCAGGCGGTCGAGTCCGCCCGCATGGGCTGGGGCCTGTGCACCGTCGCCGGCGTCGCCGGCAAGGGGGAGACGCTCGACGTCGTCCCGCGCTTCCTGATCACCGGGCGCCGGATCGCCGGCTCGTCGTTCGGCGGCGTCAAGGGCCGCGACGGCGTGCCGAAGCTCGTCGACCTCTGGATGGAGGGCAAGATCGACGTCGATCCGTTCATCTCGCACAAGATCACCCTCGACGAAGTCAACCGCGGCTTCGAGCTGATGGAGGCCCAGGACGGGATCCGCAGCGTGATCGAGTTCGCATGAGGGCCGCCGCAGCAGCGGCCGCCGCAGGATCGACCAAAGGAGCAGGAGCAGAGATGACAGAGCCGCTGATCTTCCGAGCCGAGGAGGGCAACTTCCTCTCGAACGCGTACCTGCTCGCCGACCGCGACAGCGGCAAGGGGGTGCTGATCGACTCCAACGGCGTCACCGACCCGCTCGCCGAGTTCGCCGAGCGCGAGGGGATCGAGATCACCCACGTCCTGCTCACCCACCACCACTACGACCACGTCGTCGGGGTCGAGGCGCTGGCGGAGCGCTTCGGCGTCGGCATCTGGGGGCACGAGCTGACCAAGGAGGAGGTCCCGGCGGTGACCGAGATCTACGGCGACGGCGACGTGATCGAGTCCGGCGGGCTCAGCATCCGGGCGATCCACACGCCGGGCCACTGCGCCGACCACCTCGCGCTGCTCGCCAACGACTCCGACTGCTTCACCGCCGACGTCCTCTTCCGGGGAACCTGCGGCGGCACCGGCGCGCCCGGGGCGACCGGCCTCGACGACCTCAAGGAGTCGGTCATGGACAAGCTGATGGCGCTCGATCACGACGTCCGCATCCATCCCGGCCACCGGCAGCCCTCGACGATCGGCGACGAGTGGGAGAAGAACCCGTTCATCCGCCTCTGGCGCGGCCTCGACGAGCCGACCTCCGACCCGGTCTCGGTCGGCCCGGCCGACGCCGAAGCCAGTGAGCGCCGCGCGGCGACGCTGCTGCTCTGGGCGCCCGACTACGACGGCGGCAACAAGGCGCTGGTCCGCTTCGACGACGACGGCACCGAGACGATCACCGGCGGCTCCCAGATCAAGAGGGAGGGCTAGTGCCCCCGATGGCTGGCCCGGATCGGCGTCGGGGTCGGCGCGGTCGTCATCGCCCTCGCCGGCGTGATCTTCATCGTCGCCGGCATCGAGATCGCCGACCTGCCGACCTGCAAGGACGTCAACGCCGGGATCGAGCTGCCGGTCGACGGCGAGTGCTACGACGGCTCCGACTCGCGTCAGGTCGCTGCAGGTGCTGCTCTGCATCGCCGCCGGCGCGGTCGGCGTGATGGCGATCGTGCCCGGGCTTCGCCTACGCCTTCCGCCGCAAGTGGCTGCGCCCCTTCGGCCTGATGGTCGCCGTAGCGATCGGCCTCGGCATCCTCTACGCCCTCGCCGGCCGCGTTTAGCAGCGCGAGGGCGCCGCTCGGCCCCGCCTAGAATCCCTGGATGCTGAGTGAGCGGCAAGAGCGGATCCTGCGGCTCGCGGTCGAGGGCTACCTGGAGACGGGGCTGCCGGTCGGATCGCGGGCGATCGCCGAGCGCGACGACGTCGTCTGGGGCGCCTCGACGGTGCGCAACGAGCTCTCCGCGCTCGAGCGCGAGGGCTACCTGACCCATCCGCACACCTCCGCCGGCCGGATCCCGACCGACGCCGGCTACCGCCGCTACGCCGACGCGCTGCTCACCGGCGAGGGCCGCAGCGAGCCGGTGCCGGCCCCCGAGCTCGAGATCTCCCGGGTCCGCAGCGAGGTCGAGGACGCGCTGCGCGAGACGACCGCCGCGCTCGCCCAGGCCAACGACCTGCTGGCGCTCGTCACGGCGCCGCCGGTCTCGATGGCGACGTCCACCGGGTCGAGGTCCTGCACCTGCAGCCGCGGGTCGTCGCCGTCGTCGCGATCGCCTCCAACGGCGAGGTCACCAAGCGCGTCTTCACCTTCGCCGAGCCGGTCGACCCCGGCCTCGTCGACTGGGCCTCGTCCTTCCTGCAGGAGCGGCTCGCCGGCGCCGCGATCGGCTCGCGCTCGCTGCGCTCGCGCCTCGCCGACCCGGGCCTCGGCCCGGCCGAGCTCGAGTTCCTGGCCGCGATCGGCGACGCGCTCACCGACCTCGGCACGGCCGAGGACGGCGAGCTCTACATGGAGGGCACGGCGCGCCTGCTCTCCGAGTCGCCACGCCGCCGACATCCCCGAGCCGGACGGCGTCGTCCGCGCGCTCGAGGGCCGGGTCAGCGTCCTCAGCGTGCTCCGCTCGGCGCTCCGCGAGCAGTCCGTCTTCCTCTGCATCGGCGCCGAGAACCCGGAGCCGGCGCTGCGCTCGGTCAGCATGGTCAGCGCCCCCTACGGGCTCGGCTACCGGCCGCTGGGCGCGGTCGGCGTGATCGGCCCGCTGCGGATGGACTACGCGAAGGCGATCGACTCCGTCCGCGTCGCCTCCGCCGAGCTGAGCCGCTTCTTCGCCACGGTCTACGAGGGCTAGGACCAGACGTCAGATGGCCGACAAGCGCGATCCATACGAGGTGCTCGGAGTCGACCGGGGCGCCGACGAGGCCGAGATCAAGAAGGCCTTCCGCCAGCTTGCCCGCGAGCTCCACCCGGACGTCAACAGCGACGATCCCGACGCCGAGGAGCGCTTCAAGGAGGCCGCGGAGGCGTACGAGATCCTCTCCGACCCCGAGCGCCGCCGCACCTACGACGCCTTCGGCCACGACGGCCTGCGCTCCGGCGGCTACCAGTCCAGCCACCCAGGGCTTCGGCAACGTCCAGGACATCTTCGACGCCTTCTTCGGCGGCGAGGGCGGCTTCGGCGACATCTTCGGCGGCGGCGGCTCGCGCGGCCCGGCACCCGGCGGCGACATCGTCGTCGGCGCCGAGATCGAGCTCGCCGACGTGCTCACGGGGGTCAGCCGCGAGGTCGCCTTCGAGGCGGTCGTCGCCTGCGAGCACTGCAACGGCAACGGCGCCGAGCCGGGCACCCCGATCGTCACCTGCGAGACCTGCGGCGGCGCCGGCCAGGTCCGCCAGGTGACGCGGACGCCGTTCGGGCAGATGATGCGGACCGGCGCCTGCCCGACCTGCTCGCGGCTCCGGCAAGATCGCCGAGACGCCCTGCGAGGTCTGCGACGGGGCCGGCCGCCAGATCGCCGAGAAGACCTACGAGGTCGAGATCCCGGCGGGGATCGAGGCCGGCCAGCGGATCCGGATCGGCGGCGCCGGCCATCAGGGCGAGCCCGGCGGCCGCGCCGGCGACCTCTACGTGCAGGTGATCGTCGCCGAGGACCCCGACTTCCAGCGCGAGGGCCGCGACCTGATCTCGGTCGTCGAGGTCCCGGTGACGACGGCGATGCTCGGCGCCCGGATCCCGGTCCGCACGCTCGACGGCGACGAGGAGGTCGAGGTCGAGGCCGGCGCCCAGCACGGCGACACGATCAGGCTCAAGGGGCACGGCCTGCCGGGTCTGCGCCGCTCCGGCCGCGGCGACCTGCACGTGATCCTGAAGCTGATCACGCCGGTCAGCGCTCGACGACGAGCAGCGCGACCTGGTCGAGCGGCTCGACGGCTCGCTCGGGCCCGAGAACGAGCCGCAGCGCCGCGCAGAAGGGCCTGTTCGAGCGCATCCGCAAGGCGTTCCGCTGATCCGGCTCGCGGTCCGCTGCGATCCCTCGCTGGCCGAGCGCGTGCTCGCCGAGCTGGTCGAGATCGTCCCCGGCGGGGTCGAGGAGGAGCGCGGCGAGACCTACGTCGAGTACGCGATCTACGGGCCGCCGGGCGAGATCCCCGAGCTGCCCGACATCGAGGCCGCCGCCGGCGACGGGCTCGTCTCGATCGAGACGACCGAGATCCCCGACGACTGGGCCGACCGCTGGCGCGACTTCCACGAGCCCGTGCTGGTCGGCGACTGGCTCGTCGTCCGGCCCTCCTGGGAGGAGGGGGACGGCGCCGCGCGAGGGCCTGATCGAGGTCGTCATCGACCCCGGCCGCGCCTTCGGCACCGGCGCCCACGCGACGACCTCGCTCAGCCTCGAGCTGCTCGGCGAGCTCGCCGCCGGGACCGCCGGAGCGCGGCTCGGCCGCCGATCTCGGCACCGGCTCGGGCGTGCTCGCGATCGCCGCCTCGCTGCTCGGCTTCGCCCCCGTCGTCGCCTGCGACCACGAGCTGCCCTCGATCGAGGCAGCGGCCGCGAACGCCGAGCTGAACGGCGCCAGCGTCGAGGTCGGTCGGCTCAACCTGCGCGAGCAGCCCGGGCCGGCGGCCGACCTCTGGCTCGCGAACCTGACCGCGCCGCTGCTCGGCGCCGTCGCCGGGCTGATGCCGGCCCCGGGCGCGGGCGGCCCCCGCGATCTGATCGTCAGCGGGCTGCTCGTGCGCGAGCGGGCCGAGGTCGAGGAGGCGTTCGGCGGCGCGCGGCTACCGGCCGCTCGACTTCCGCGAGCGCGGCGACTGGGGCGCGCTGCGGCTCGCCGCCTGATATCGGGGTCCCGCCGGGCCGCGGTTACGATCGCCCCATGATCACCGCGGTGCAGTTCTACGACGTCGTCCTCTTCTTCCACATCCTCCTGGTCGTGCTGGCCTTCGGGCCCACGTTCGCCTACCCGCTGTTCCTCGCCACGGCGGAGCGGACCGATCCCCGCGGCCTGCCCGGCGTCGGGCGCGCGATCATCGCCTGGGACCGGATCGCGCAGATCATGCTGCTCGGGATCCTGATCGCCGGCATCTACCTGGTCGCCACCGAGAGCGGCCTCGGCGCCGCCTGGGAGTTCAGCGACTTCTTCGTCAGCTGGGGCTTCGTCGCGGTGATCGTGATCGGCGCCGCTCTCGGGCGGCTACTTCACGCCGAAGACGAAGAAGCTGATCGAGATCGTCGAGCGCGACATCGCCGCCGCCGGCGACGGTCCCGTGCAGCTCTCGGACGAGTTCCAGGCGCTCAACAAGGCGGTCGCGCAGGTCGGGCACGGCGGTCGGGCTGTTCACGATCCTGACGATCTACGTGATGACGGCGAAGCCGTTCCAGTAGTCCGGCAGGCGGGCGCAGCGGAGGCGCCGCCGGGCCGGGCGCGCCACAATCCCGCCGATGCAGCCCTCGGCAGAGCTCCCGATCGCGGTCTTCGACTCCGGCGTCGGCGGCCTCACGGTCCTGCACGAGTGCCTGGTCTCGCTGCCGTCGGAGAGCTTCGTCTACCTCGGCGACTCGGCCAACTTCCCCTACGGCACCCGCACCGCCGCCGACCTGCGCGGCCTGGTCGAGCGCAACACCGAGTTCCTGCTCGACCGCGGCGCCAAGCTCCTGGTCATCGCCTGCAACTCGGCGACCTCCGCCGGCGCCGCCGAGGCGAAGGCGATCGCCGCCGAGCACGGGGTCGAGGTGATCACCGTGATCGGCCCCGAGGCCGAGATCGCCGCCGCGATCAGCGAGGAGGGCCGGGTCGGCGTGATGGCGACGCCGGCGACGGTCGAGGGCGGCGCCTACCGCCGGGCGCTGACCGCCCAGGGCCGCGGCCTCGACGTCACCGAGGTCTCGGCGCCCGGACCTGGCGCCGATCATCCAGAGCGGCTTCCCGTTCGACGAGAGCGTCGTCGAGACCGTCCGCTCCTACTGCGTGCCGCTCAAGCAGGCCGAGGTCGACACGCTGATCCTCGGCTGCACCCACTACCCGCTCGTCGCGCCGATGCTGCAGCGGATGCTCGGCCGCGACGTCCGCCTGGTCACCGCCGGCCACGCGATCGCGGCCGAGGCCCAGCGGATCCTCGAGCGCGAGGGGCTCGAGAGCCCGGACGCCGGCGAGGGCACCTACCGCTTCCTCTGCACGGGCGACGTCGAGAGCTTCCGCGAGCTCGGCACCCGCTTCCTGCAGATGCCGCTCGGCGAGATCGAGAAGGTCGAGGTCCCGTGACCGGCGGCTGGCAGGTGGTCCTCTACCTGCACTGATCGCGATGGCCTACTTCGTCGGCGGCCAGCTCGTGATCGCGGCGGCGCTGGTCCCGGTCGAGCGCACCAACCCCGATCCCGAGCGCCTGCGGGCGACCGCGCGCCGGTTCGGCGTCGGCTCGGTCGTCGCCCTCGCCGTCCTGCTCGTGACCGGCTTCGCGATGGCCGATCACCTCAGCCTCTGGTCCTCGGAGACCCTGCAGCTCAAGCTCGGGCTGGTCGCGGCGCTGATCGTGCTCACCCTGGTGCACCTGCGGCTGCCGCGGGCGCACTGGCTGCAGGGCCTGATCTTCCTGCTGACGCTCGCGGTCGTCTGGCTCGGCCTCGACCTCACCGTCTGAGCTGGCCGCGCCGGGGCCGCGGCCTGCCCGGGCGCTACATTCCCCCGTGATGGCCGAAGTGCTCGAACAGATCCAGGCGGACACCCGCGAGGCGATGAAGGGCGGCGACAAGGACCGCGTCACGACGCTGCGGATGCTCACCAGCGCCGTCCAGCTCGACCTCAAGGAGGGCGACGGCGACGAGCTCGCGGTGCTCGCCCGCGAGCGCAAGAAGCGGATCGAGGCCGCCGACGCCTACGCCGAGGCCGGCCGCGCCGAGCAGGCCGAGGCCGAGCGGGCCGAGGCCGAGCTGATCGCCGCCTACCTGCCGGCGCAGATCTCCGACGACGAGCTCGCCGGCGATCGTCGACGAGGCGGTCGCGTCGAGCGGCGCCTCCTCGATGCAGGACATGGGCAGGGTGATGGGCGCGGTGATGCCGAAGGTCAAGGGCCGTGCCGACGGCAACCGGGTCAGCGCAGCCGTCCGGGAGAAGCTTCAGAGCGTTGGCTCGTAGGACGCTGACGATCGACAACGAGATCGCCGCCGAGCTGGCCGGCTCCGGCGACTCGGTCTTGCGCAAGCTCGAGGACCGGCTCGACTGCGACGTCTTCCTGCGCGGCAACGTGATCACCCTCGACGGCGACGACGAGTCGCTCGACGAGGGCCAGTCGATGGTCGAGGAGCTGGTCGGCCTGATCGAGCGCGGCGAGGCGCTCGAGCCCTCGACGGTGACCGCCGTCAGCGGCGCGATCGACGACGGGATCGAGCCGGCCGAGATGCTCGGCGACGCCGTCTGGCGGCACCGCGGCACGCGGATCGCCCCGCGGACGCCGAACCAGAAGCGCTACGTCGACGCCGTCCGCAAGCAGACGATCACCTTCGGCGTCGGCCCGGCCGGCACCGGCAAGACCTTCCTCGCGGTGGCGATGGCGGTCGCCGCGCTCGAGGCCCGCGAGGTGAGCCGGATCATCCTCACCCGGCCCGCGGTCGAGGCCGGCGAGCGGCTCGGCTTCCTGCCCGGCGACCTGCAGGCGAAGGTCGACCCCTACCTGCGGCCGCTGTTCGACGCGCTCTACGACATGCTCGACCCCGAGCGCGTCAACGACTACTTCGAGCGCGGCGTGATCGAGGTCGCACCGCTGGCGTTCATGCGCGGCAGAACTCTGAATGACTCGTTCGTGATCCTCGACGAGGCCCAGAACACGAGCCCCGAGCAGATGAAGATGTTCCTGACCCGGCTCGGCTTCGGCTCGCAGATGGTCGTCACCGGCGACATCACCCAGATCGACCTGCCCGCCAACCAGCGCTCCGGCCTGATCGTCGTCTCCGACATCCTCGACGGCGTCGAGGGCGTCAGCTTCATCCGCTTCGGCGGCGCCGACGTCGTCCGCCACGAGCTCGTCCAGCGGATCGTCGCCGCCTACGGCGCCTGGTCGGAGCGCGGCTCGCGCCGCAACCCGACCGGCGCCGCACGCCCGGAACCGTCCGAGTGAGCGTCGACCTCGAAGACGTGCCGGCCGCGCACCGCCCCGCGGTCGCGGCCGCTCTCGCCGCCTGCGGCGTCGCCGACGGCCACCTCGCGGTCGAGATCGTCGACGCCGACCGGATCCGCGAGCTCAACCGCGAGCCACCGCGGCCGCGACGCGCCGACCGACGTCCTCTCCTTCCCGATCGACGGCGCCGGCCCGGAGGGCGCCGGCGCCGGCCCGCGCGAGCTCGGCGACGTCGTCATCTGCCCCGAGCACACGACCGACATGACCGAGGCCGTCGTCCACGGCGTCCTCCACCTCTGCGGCTACGACCACGAGACCGACGCCGGCGAGATGCTCGCGCTCCAGCGCCGCGTCCTCGCCGGGCTCGGCCACGACGTCGAGGTGCCGATGGGGGAGGGCGGTGAGCGGCAAGGCTCCCGAGCAGCCCGACCTGCCGACCCGCTCGGGGTTCGTCGGCCTCGCCGGTCGCCCGAACGTCGGCAAGTCGACGCTCGCCAACGCGATCGTCGGCAGCAAGGTCGCGATCGTCTCCGACCGCCCGCAGACCACGCGCCGCGCGATCCGCGCCGTCGCGACCGCCCCCGACAGCTCCTGGCAGACGGTGCTGATCGACCTGCCCGGCGTGCAGAAGCCGCGCGACGTGCTCACCGAGCGGATGCAGAAGCGGGTCGAGCACGAGCTCGGCGACGCCGACGTCGTGCTGCTCGTCCTCAACGGCGAGCAGGGCGTCGGGCCCGGCGACCGCTTCATCGCCGAGACGCTGCTCGGCGCAGGCGGCGCGACGGGGATGCCGGTGATCTGCGCCGTCAACAAGATCGACCGCCTCAACAAGCCGCAGACCGTCGAGGTCCTCGCCGCGGCCGGCGAGCTCGAGGTCGTCGACGAGGTCTTCCCGATCAGCGCCCGCCGCGGCACCGGCGTCGATGCCCTGCTCGAGCGCCTCGCCGAGCTGATGCCCGCGGGACCGCTGATGTATGACGCCGCCGACCACAGCGACCAGCCCAGCGACGTCCACATCGCCGAGCTGATCCGCGAGCAGGTCCTGCGCCGCACCCGCGAGGAGATCCCGCACGCCGTCGAGGTCGACGTCCGCGAGATGGAGGAGCGCGAGGACGGGCTGGTCGAGATCAAGGCCGACATCTGGGCCGAGTCCGACTCCCAGAAGGCGATCCTGATCGGCAAGCGCGGCCAGATGGTGCAGGCCGTCGGCACCGCCGCCCGCAAGGAGATCGAGCGCGACCTCGGCGCCCGCGTCTACCTCGACCTCCAGGTCAAGGTGCGCTCGCGCTGGCGCCGGGACGAGGGACTGCTCGACCGCCTCGGGATCGATTAGGCGACGCCGGACCGGGCCTCGGCGAGCCGGACGTAAACTGCCTCGCGATGACGGCGACGGCACCACAACTGCGCTGGGACGAGAACGGGCTCGTCCCTGCGTGATGCAGGACGCGCTCACCGGCGAGGTCCTGACCCTCGCCTACATGAACGAGGAGGCGCTGCGGCTGACGCTCGAGACGCGCGAGATCCACTTCTGGAGCCGCTCGCGGGCCGAGCTCTGGCACAAGGGCGAGAGCTCCGGCAACGTCCAGCGCCTCGTCCAGCTCCGCTACGACTGCGACGGCGACGCGCTCGTCGCGCTGGTCGAGCCCGCCGGTCCCGCCTGTCACACCGGCGAGCGCAGCTGCTTCTACCGGGACGCGGAGGGCTCCGCCGATCCCGCGCCCGACGCTGCCGCCGCCGCCGGCGAGCCGCGCCGGTGACCGGGGAGGCGCTGCCGGAGCTCGAGCGCACCCTGCGCGCGCGCCGCAGCGAGCGCCCCGAGGGCTCCTACACGGTCGAGCTGCTCGACGATCCGGAGCTGATCGGCGCCAAGATCCGCGAGGAGGCCGACGAGGTCGCCCGCGCGATCGCCGGCGAGAGCGACGAGCGCGTCGCCGAGGAGGCGGCCGACGTCCTCTACCACCTCGAGGTCGGCCTCGTCTCCCGCGAGATCCCGCTCGCCCGCGCCCTCGACGTCCTCAACGCCAGGCGGCGCTGAGCGTCCCGATGCCGGCACCGGTGCCCCTGACCCCGACCCTGGACGAGGCGCGCGCGCTCGCCGGCGAGGCGAACGTGATCCCGCTCGTCCACACCTGGGTCGAGGACACCGAGACGCCCGTCTCCGCCTTCCTCAAGCTGCGCGGCGACGGCCCCTGCTTCCTGCTCGAGTCGGCCGAGCAGGGCGGGCGCATGGGCCGCTGGTCGTTCATCGGCGTCCGCCCGCACACCGCCCTGCGCTGGGAGGACGGCGAGATCCGCGAGTGGAGGGGGGAGGCCGCCAGCGATCCCGCCTCCGAGCCGACCGAGGTCGCGCCCGCGCCCGACCCCTACGCCGCCGTCGCCGAGCGCATCGGCCGCTTCCGGCTCGCCGAGGTCGGCGAGCTGCCGCCGTTCCCCGGCGGCGCCGTCGGCCTCTTCGCCTACGACCTCGTCCGCACGGTCGAGCCGCTCGGCGAGCCGAACCCCGACCCGCTCGGCCTGCCCGACCTGGCGCTGCTGGTCGCCGAGGCGATGGTCGTCTTCGACCACCACACGCGCACCGTCTCGATCATCGCCAACGCCTTCACCGACGACGGCGGCCTCGACGCCGCCTACGCGAGGGCGGCCGCGACCGCGGCCGAGGTGCGCGAGCGGCTCCGTCACCCGGTCCCGGAGCGCAGCGCCGCGCTCGCCGGCGAGCGACGGCCGGCGCCCCCGCGCCGACGACGGCGGCGATCTGCCGCTCGGCTTCGAGTCGAACCTGACCCGCGAGCAGTTCGAGGCCAACGTCGCCCGGATCGTCGAGTACGTGCACGCCGGCGACGCCTTCCAGGTCGTTCCCTCGCAGCGCTTCTCGGCCCCCTGCCCGGTCGAGCCGTTCTCGATCTACCGGGGCCTGCGCGCGGTCAACCCCTCGCCCTACATGTACTTCCTCGACTTCGTCGACTTCCAGATCGCCGGCGCCTCGCCGGAGCCGCTGGTCCGCGTGATCGGCGACCGGGTCGAGACGCGGCCGATCGCCGGCACCTACCCGCGCGGGGAGGACGAGGAGGAGGACCGCCGCAACGCCGAGGGCCTGCTCGCCGACCCGAAGGAGCGGGCCGAGCACGTGATGCTCGTCGACCTCGGCCGCAACGACCTCGGCCGCGTCAGCGAGTACGGGACGGTCAACGTCGACGAGCTGATGGTCGTCGAGACCTACTCGCACGTGCTCCACATCGTCAGCCAGGTCTCCGGCCGCCTGCGCGAGGGGCTGACCGCGCTCGACGTGCTGCGCTCGGCGCTGCCGGCCGGGACGCTCTCCGGCGCCCCCAAGGTCCGGGCGATGCAGATCATCGACGAGCTCGAGACCGTCAAGCGCTGCTCCTACGGCGGCGCGATCGGCTACCTCAGCTTCACCGGCGACCTCGACACCGCGATCCACATCCGCACCGTCGTCGTCAAGGACGGGCAGGCGCACGTGCAGGCCGGCGGCGGCACCGTCGCCGACGCCAAGCCCGACTACGAGTACCGCGAGTCGCTGCAGAAGGCGCGCGCCGTGTTCAGCGCGATCGAGCTCGCCGTCGCCAACCCGGACTGGGACTGAGGAGGGCGGAGCGGATGAGCAGCGTCCTCGTGATCGACAACTACGACTCGTTCACCTACAACCTCGTCCAGTACCTGGGCGAGCTCGGGGCCGAGATCGAGGTCGTCCGCAACGACAAGGCGACGCGTCGGCGAGCTGCTCGAGCGCAAGCCCGACCGGCTCGTGATCTCGCCCGGGCCCTGCACGCCCGCCGAGGCCGGGATCTCGGTCGAGGCCGCGCGGCGCTTCCCCGAGGCCGGGATCCCGACGCTCGGCGTCTGTCTCGGCCACCAGGCGATGGTCGAGGCGTTCGGCGGCACGGTCATCGTCGGCGACCCGATCCACGGCAAGGACGCCGAGATCACCCACGACGGCCGCACGATCTTCGAGGGCCTGCCCGAGCCGCTGCTGGTCGGTCGCTACCACTCGCTGATCGCGGCGCCGGAGCTGCCGCCGGCGCTCGAGCAGAGCGCCTCCTACCGCGGCGTCGTGATGGCCGTCCGCCACCGCGAGCTGCCGGCCGAGGGCGTCCAGTTCCACCCCGAGTCGGTCCTCACCCCCGACGGCAAGCAGCTGCTGGCGAACTTCCTGCGGCGATGAGGCGATGAAGCCGGCTGCGGGCGAGCCGCCGCGCCTGCTGACGATCCCGATCAGCCACTACTGCGAGAAGGCCCGCTGGGCGCTCGAGCGGGCGCGAGATCGACTACGTCGAGGAGCCGCACGTGCAGCTCGTCCACCGGCTCGCAGCGATGCGCACCGGCACCGGCCGCAAGGTCCCGGTCCTGATCACCGCGCGAGGGAGCCCTGGCCGAGTCGGCGGCGATCGTGCGCTGGGCCGACGCCCGCCTGCCCGAGCGAGCGGCGTCTGGTCTGGCCCGAGGCCGAGGCCG
Source organism: uncultured Solirubrobacterales bacterium (assembly GCA_963743845.1). GTDB lineage: Bacteria > Actinomycetota > Thermoleophilia > Solirubrobacterales > 70-9 > CAXMST01. The sequence goes on along the minus strand of CAVURI010000004.1, from coordinate 112,966 downwards.
AGATCACCGAGCTCGAGCGCGGCTTCGACGAGGTGCTCGGCGTCGAGGCGCGGCGCTGGATGTACTCGTCGCTGCTCGACACCGAGGTCCCGTTCCGGTTCGGGAACGAGACCCTGCCCGGCTGGGAGCGCCGCCTGCTGCCGCTCGGCCGCCCCGTCTTCCGCCTCTACGCGGCCCGCTACCTCGACGCCGCCCCGGCCGAGGCCGCCGCGGCGCTGGCCGCGGTCGAGGCGCAGCTTCGACGCCGTCGAGGAGCGGATCGCCGACGGGCGCCGGTACCTGGTCGGCGACCGCTTCAGCGCCGCCGATCTCGCCTTCGCGGCGCTCTCGGCCGCCGTCCTGATGCCGCGGCGCTACGGGGTCCGCCTGCCGCAGCCCGAGGATCTGCCGCCGGCGGTCGCCGAGACCGTGGTGCGCCTACGGGACCGCCCGGCCGGGCGCTTCGCCCTCGATCTGGCCGAGCGGGAGCGCCCCGAGCCGCCCGCTTCCGTCTAGGCTGCCGCGCCATGCCGAACGACATCATCACCCGGGCGATCGACGCGGTCTGCGACGGCGAGCACCTGACCACCGATCACGCGGCAGCGGTCCTCTCGGAGATCATGGAGGGGCGCGGCGACCCGGTCCAGACCGGCGCCTTCCTCGTCGCGCTGCGGGCGAAGGGCGAGACCGTGCCCGAGCTGGTCGGCCTCGCCCGGACGATGCGGAGCCTCGCGACTCCGGTCGAGATCGATGCGCTCGGGCTCGTCGACACGGCCGGCACCGGCGGCGGGCCCTCGACCTTCAACATCTCGACCACCGCCGCCCTGATCGCCGCAGGCGCCGGCTGCGCGGTGGCCAAGCACGGCAACCGCTCGAGCACCTCGAAGTCCGGCTCCGCCGATCTGCTCGAGGCGCTCGGCGTCACGATCGAGCTGACGCCCGAGCAGGTCGGGCGCTGCATCGAGGAGACCGGCTTCGGCTTCATGTTCGCTCCCCGCCATCACGCCGCGATGAAGCACGTCGTCCCGGTCCGCAAGGAGCTCGCGGTGCGGACGATCTTCAACTTCCTCGGGCCGCTGACCAACCCGGCCGGCGCGACCCGCCAGCTGCTCGGCGTCTCCGACCGCCGCTACCAGGAGACGATCGCCGAGGCGCTCGCCGGGCTCGGCTGCGACCACGCGCTCGTCGTCAGCGCCGAGGACGGCCTCGACGAGCTCTCGATCTCGGGCGTCAGCCGCGTGATCGAGGTCCGCGACGGTCACACCGAGGAGTGGCACCTCGGCGCCGACGAGGTCGGCCTCGCCGAGGCGCCGCTGGAGTCGCTGCGCGGCGGCGAGCCGGCCGACAACGCGGCCGTCACCCGGGCGGTGCTCGCCGGCGAGCCGGGCCCGCAGCGCGACGTCTCGCTGCTCAACGCCGGCGCGGCGATCTACGTCGCCGGCGAGGCGGGCGACGTCGCCGCCGGGTGTCGAGCGCGCCGCCGCCGCCGTCGACTCGGGAGCGGCCGCCGAGGCGCTCGAGCGGCTCGTCGCCCTGACCTCCGAGCTTGCGGCCTGAGCGGCCCGCTCTCGCCGGGACCGCCGCGGGCGTTACCCTGAAGACCGGATGAGCAGACTCGATCAGCTCCTCACCACGACGCGGGAAGACGTGGAGCGGCGCCGGGCCGAGGTCGCCGGGCGACGTGCTCCGGGCCAGGCTCGGAACGCGCGGTGGCTCGCGCCCCTTCAAGGAGGCCCTCGTCCGGCCCGGCCTCTCGCTGATCGCCGAGTTCAAGCGCGGCTCGCCCTCGGTCGGCGAGATCCGCCCGGGAGCCTCGGTGGCGGAGGTCGTCACCTCCTACGAGGAGGGCGGCGCGGCGGCGCTCTCGGTCCTGACCGAGCCGCACCGCTTCCTCGGCTCGCTCGATGACCTGCAGGAGGCGCGCCGCTCCAGCCGGCCTGCCGATCCTGCGCAAGGACTTCATCGTCGATCCGTACCAGCTCTGGGAGTCGGCGCTGGCCGGCGCCGACGCGATCCTGCTGATCGTCGCGGCCCTGGCCGACGAGGATCTGAGGCAGCTCTACGACGAGACGCACGCGCTCGACCTCGACTGCGTCGTCGAGGTCCACGACGAGGAGGACCTCGAGCGGGCGCTCGAGCTCGGCGCCGAGGTGATCGGGATCAACAACCGCAACCTGAAGACCTTCGAGGTCGACCTCGAGACCACTCACGAGCTCTGCTCCGACATCCCGGCCGGCAAGACGATCGTCTCCGAGTCCGGCTACGGCACCCGCGCCCAGCTCGACGAGCTCGACCGGATCGGCGTCGACGCCGTCCTGATCGGCGAGGCGCTGATGCGCGCCGCCGACCCCGAGGCCGCGGTCCGCGAGCTCGCTCGCAACGAAGAGCTGACGCGCGAGCACCTGCTCGACGAGCGCTGACTCAGACGCCTCCGGCCGAGCCTCGTCCTTTTTTAGGGGACATTCATCGCGCGTTTTGGGACGGCTTAGCGACCGTGCCGAAGATCGCCTGCATGAGCAACACTCAGAACGTTCTTCTCGCGGCCCTTCGTGGCCGGGCTCGCCGGCGGCCTCGTAGTCGGCCTCCTCGGTCTGCTCGCGATCACCGCGGGCTGGATCAAGGCGGATTCCACTTCGACGACGACGGTCGCGGCGACCGGTGCCACCGACGCCGCCCCGGCGCGCACCGTGCCGGCCGCCGACGGCGCCCTCTCCGCCGGCGACATCTACGACCGTGACGGCGGCGCCGTCGCCTACATCGAGGCGGAGCAGAAGCAGACCGCCTCGGCCTCGCCGTTCGAGCCGCTGCCCCAGCAGGGCGGCACCGCGACCGGCTCCGGCTTCCTGATCGACGACGAGGGCCACATCCTCACCAACGCGCACGTCGTCGACGGCAGCAGCCAGGTCACCGTGCAGATGGGCGACGACGGCGCCACGCTCGACGCCAAGGTCCTCGGCGAGGACGCCTCGACCGACGTCGCCGTGCTCGAGGTCGACCCCTCGCAGATCGATGCCGAGCCGCTCGCCTTCGGCGACTCCTCCGAGGCCGAGGTCGGCGACGCGGTGATCGCGATCGGCAACCCGTTCGGGCTCGACCGCACCGTCACCTCCGGGATCGTCTCCGCCCTGCAGCGCCAGATCAGCGCTCCCGACGGCTTCACGATCTCCGACGTGATCCAGACCGACGCGGCGATCAACCCCGGCAACTCGGGCGGCCCGCTGATCGACGCCAACGGCGACGTGATCGGGATCAACTCGCAGATCGCGACCGGCGGCAGCAGCGAGGGCAACGTCGGCGTCGGCTTCGCGGTGCCGATCAACACCGTCAAGACCGTCGCCGAGCAGATCCTCGAGGACGGCGACGCCTCGCACGCCTACATCGGCATCCAGGGCGGCGACCTGACGCCCGAGATCGCCGACACGCTCAACCTCGACGTCGAGGAAGGCGCGATCGTCCAGGACGTGCACGCAGGGCAGCCCCGCCGACGAGGCCGGCCTGCGAGGCGGGCGATCAGAAGGTCACGATCGACGGTCAGCCGATCAAGGCCGACGGCGACGTGATCACCGCGGTCGACGGCGAGAAGATCAGCGGCATGGACGACCTCGTCGCGCTCGTCAACACCAAGCAGCCCGGCGACGCGATCGAGCTCACGGTCGATCGCGACGGCGAGACGCAGCAGCGTCACGATCGACCTCGCCGAGCGACCGGAGGATGCCGGCAACTAGCGGACCGCTGCCCCGGCGGACTGCGACGATCGCCGCCGGAGCTTCCGCATCACGCCGCCCGGGGCCGCGCAGCGTGCGGCCCCGGGCGGCGAATCTGCGATCTTTGGCGGGTGCGCACCAAGATCTGTGGCATCACCAGGCTCGACGACGCCGAGGCGGCGATCGCGGCCGGCGCCTGGGCGATCGGGCTCAACCACTGGCCCGAGAGCAGCCGCTACGTCGAGGCCGACACGGCCGAGGAGATCGCGGTGCTGGTCCGCCGCAAGATCGAGGTCGTCGGCGTCTTCGTCAACCAGAGCCTGGGCCGGATCGCCGCGGCGGTCGAGCGCGGCCAGCTCGGCTACGTGCAGCTGCACGGCGACGAGGGCCCCTCGTTCTGCTCCGAGGTCGCGCGGCGGACCGGCGCCAAGGTGATCAAGGCGTTCCGGGTCCGCTCCGCCGCCGAGGTGCGCGGCGCCGAGGCCTACCGCACCGACTTCCACCTCTTCGACGCCTACCGCCCGGGGACCCCGGGCGGCACCGGCGAGAGCTTCGACTGGGAGCTCGTGCGCCGCCGCCGCTCGCCGCGGCGTGGCGGGATCCCGGCGATCGTCGCCGGCGGGCTGACGCCCGAGAACGTCGCCGAGGCGATCGAGGCCTCGAACCCGTGGGCGGTCGACGTCGCCGGCGGGGTCGAGGTCGAGGGCCGCCCCGGGGTCAAGGACCACGACCTGATCCGCCGCTTCATCGACAACGCCAACAGCGCCGAGGACACCGAGGAGGCCGAGCGGACCGAGCGGCAGATCACGCCGCCCGACGAGGACGAAGACCGGCCGGCCCGGCCCGCCGGTGCACGCGCCACGCCGGCCGACGCGAGGCCGGCATGAGCGCCGAGCAGCCGCAGCCCCCGGTCGCTCCGGCGGCCGGGATCGAGGGACGGTTCGGTCCCTACGGCGGCCGCTACGTGCCCGAGGTCGCTGATCCCGGCGCTCGACGAGCTGACCGAGGCGTTCGCCGAGGCCCGCGCCGACGCCGGCTTCCGGGCCGAGCTCGACGGCCTGCTGCGCGACTTCGTCGGCCGCCCGACGCCGCTCTACCTCGCCCGCCGGCTCTCCGAGCGGGTCGGCGGCCCGTCTACCTGAAGCGCGAGGACCTCGCCCACACCGGCGCGCACAAGATCAACAACGCCGTCGGCCAGGCGCTGCTCGCGAAGCGGATGGGCAAGACGCGGATCATCGCCGAGACCGGCGCCGGCCAGCACGGCGTCGCGACCGCGACCGCGTGCGCGCTGATGGGCCTCGAGTGCATCGTCTACATGGGCACCGAGGACATGCGCCGCCAGCGCGCCGAACGTCGAGCGGATGGAGCTGATGGGCGCGAGCGTGGAACCGGTCGAGGCCGGCGCCCGCACGCTCAAGGAGGCGGTCAGCGCCGCGATCCGCGACTGGGTCAGCAACGTCGGCGACACCCACTACATCATCGGATCGGCGGTCGGCCCGGCTCCGTACCCGGCGCTCGTCCGCGATCTGCAGCGCGTGATCGGCGACGAGGCCCGCGCCCAGATCCTCGAGATGCACGGCGCGCCTGCCGGAGCGCGTGATCGCCTGCGTCGGCGGCGGCTCGAACGCGATCGGCACCTTCGCCGGCTTCGTCGAGGACGAGGGCGTCGAGCTGATCGGCGTCGAGGCGGCGGGGGAGGGGCTCGAGCGGCCGGCACGGCGCCTCGCTCGGCGCCGGCCGCACCGGCGTCCTCCACGGCGCGCTCTCGTCGGTGATCGCCGACGAGCGAGGGGCAGATCCTCGAAGCGCACTCGATCTCGGCCGGGCTCGACTACCCCGGCGTCGGCCCCGAGCACGCCTACCTGCGCGACAGCGGCCGCGCCCGCTACGTCTCGGTCACCGACGACCAGGCCCTCGTCGCCTTCGAGACTGCTGTCGCGGCTCGAGGGGATCGTGCCGGCGCTCGAGTCCTCGCACGCGATCGCCTGGCTGCTCGACTCGCCCCGGCCCGAGACCGACGGCGTCGACGTGCTGACCCTCTCCGGTCGCGGCGACAAGGACCTCGACGAGGCGCTGACCAAGCTCGGCCGCCGCACCGGCGTGCCGGGATCCCCCTCCGATGACTGAGGCCACGGAGACCGGCGGCGAGACCGGAATCGAGCGGATCGCCGCCGCCTTCGCGGCCGCTCGCGCCGAGGGCCGGGCGGCGCTGATGCCGTACCTGGTCGGCGGCTTCCCCGACCTCGAGACGTCGATGGCCGTCGCCCGCGCCTACGCGGACTCCGGCGCCGACCTGATCGAGCTCGGCGTTCCCTACTCCGACCCGCTCGCCGACGGGCCCGTGATCCACGCGGCGGCGACCGAGGCCCTGCGAGCCGGGACGACGCTCGAGGACGTGCTGACGATCTGCTCCGAGCTCGGACACCGGCTCCCGGTGCTGCCGATGGTCTACGCGAACATGGCGCTCGCCCCCGGCGCCGCGCGCTTCGCCGAGCTGCTGCTGGAGGCGGGCGCCGCCGGCGCGATCGTCCCCGACCTGCCGCCGGGCGAGGACCGCGACGCTGCCCGAGGCGTTCGCCGAGCGAGGCCTGGCGCTGATCCCGTTCGTGGCGCCGACGACGCCGCCGGCCCGGCGCCGGCGGCTTGTCGAGGGCGCGCAGGGATTCGTCTACGTCGTCTCGCTGACCGGCGTCACCGGGGAGCGCGAGGCGCTGCCCGCGGATCTCACCGAGCTGGTCGAGGCCGTCCGCGACGAGGCCGGGGCGCCCGCCGCCGTCGGCTTCGGGATCGGGACGCCCGAGCGCGCCGCCGAGATCGGCGCGATCTCCGACGGGGTGATCATCGGCAGCCGGCTCGTGCGCGCCGTCGCCGACGCGGGCCCGGGTCCGGAGGCTGCCGCAGCGGCCGTCTCGGCGTTCCTGGCCGAGACGCGCGAGCGGCTCGCCGCCGGCCCCCGCTGCCTGAACGTCCCGGCTAGCGCTTGTTGCCGCCGCGCTTCGGCAGCGCCTTGACCTTGAACGCGTCGCGGCGGAACTGGCCTTCGACGGTCTTCGCCGGCTTGCGGTTCAGGAGCCGCATCGCGGTCGGGTTGACGTCGACGTTGATCGCCGGAGCGTCGCTCTCGCCCTGACGGAGCGCCGGGCTGCCGCCGGTGATCAGGAAGGTGTTGTCGCGCGTGTAGCGGCGCGCCGTGGTTGCCGGGCAGCGGGTTGAACGGCAGGCTGCTCGCCTCCGAGCTGTCGAGCACGCCGACGCCGGGCGAGGTGGTGACGACGAGATCGCCGGTCCTCGGGCCGCCGAGGCCCCAGCCGGGATGGACCTTCGCGAGCGTGTGCGCCTTGCCGCCGTCGACCGGGTTCGGGCGCCGGTAGAGCGCGTTGACGACGCCCGGCACGCCGAGCAGCGTCTCCCGCATCTTCTTCACCGTCTGCGCCGCGTCCGGGCGCCTTGCGGCGCGTCAGGTAGATGTGGGCGGCGTTGCCGTTGCCGACGACCTCGAAGTCGCTCGGCGGGGACGCCGCCGGCCGTCAGCGCGCCGGCGAGCGAGACCTTGTTGAGCTGCGGCGTGTCGTCCATCGAGTGGTCGGAGACGATCATCAGCACCGTGCTCTCCCAGAGGCCCGTGCTGCTTCTGGTTGTCGACGAAGCGCTCGATCTGGGCGTCGGCGAGCGCGATCGCCTCGTCGTAGAGCGGCGCCGGTCCGGCCGCCGGCGTGGCCGGCGGAGTCGATCGGCGGGAAGTTGGCGAAGGTGAAGTCCGGGGTCCGCGGGCGCCCGTGGTCGGGAACGCCCTGCGTTGACGGTCCGGATCACCTCGTCCATGACGATCTCGTCGGTCAGCGCGTAGCCGGTGGCCGGGTTGGTCGGCACGTCCTCGCAGTAGGGCTCGTCGTCGTCGCAGGGCGCCCAGACGTAGTCGGCGTCGTAGCCGTCGCCCGCGTTGCGCGTCGCGAACAGCCGGGCCAGCTTCGGCTTGCCCATGATCAGCGCGGTCGTGATGTGCTGGGACTGCTTGCGGCGCTCGACCGTCTCGAACAGGTTCGGGACCTGCACGCAGTTGACGTTCTCGCCGCTCGTCGCGAACGGCTCGCCGGCCGGGTCGAGCGGTCCCCTCGGGGCAGCTGTCCTCGATCCGCGGGCTGCGCCGTAGACGGCGAACTCGTTGCCGGTGATGCCGCTGCTGTTCGGGTAGGCGCCGGTGATCATCGCCGTGTGGTTCGGGTTCGTCTCGGCGACCATCACCGATCGCGAGTCCGGGTAGTAGGTCGTCCGGGCGCCGTGCTCGCCCCGGATCAGGCTCGAGATGAACGGAGCGCTGCCCTCCGAGAGCGCGTCGCCATCGAGCCCGTCGAGCACGAACGCGTAGACCTTGAGGTGGTCGTGGTTGGCGCCGGCCTGGGGGGGCGCTGCCGCGCACAGCGCGGCGGCTCCGAGAATCGCGCCCAACGCAGTGGCGAAGCGTGATCGCCGGTTCGTCTCCCCAGTCCTTATCGGCACACTCGGAGTCTTACACGGACGCGCCGCCGGCACCGCGTCTCGGTAGTACGTCGCACGTAACCGCCGCGCCTGCCGGGGGGCTGCGCTGTTAGATTTCCCGGCGATGCAGCTTCTCGTAATCGTCACCGTCGCCCTGGTCGCCCTGCTGGTCATGATCGGCCTCGACATCGGCGGCACCCTCGGCGCTCTCGTCTTCCTGCTGATCGTCCTGATCGGCGGCCTGCTGCGCGCCTGGGCGCCGCTGGTCGAGTGGGCTCGCGGGCCCGCAGCCAAGGTCTAGACCTCCGGCTCAGTAGAAGAAGCGCGTCGCGACCTCGAGCAGCTCGAGGTCGACGGTCTTGATGCCGCGAACGTCGGAGAGCGGGACCGAGAGCACCTCGGTGCCCCGCAGCGCCGCCATTCGGCCGAACTCGCCCGCCTTGGCCATGTCGTAGGCCTTGGCGCCGTAACGGGTCGCAAGGACGCGGTCGCGGGCGGTCGGGGTGCCGCCGCGCTGGATGTGTCCGAGCACGACCGCGCGGGCCTCGTAGCCGGTCAGGCGCTCGAGCTCCTCGGCCAGTGCCGGGCCGACCCCACCGAGCCGCGCGTAGCCGTACCTATCGGTCCTCGCCGAAGCGGTGACCTGCGCGCTCTCGGCACCCTCGAAGGCGATCCGGGCTCCCTCGGCGACGACGATCAGCGAGAAGTCCTTGCCGCGCTCGTAGCGGCGCTTGATCCCGTCGGCGATCTCCTCGCTCGTCGTTCGACCTCGGGGATGACGATCCCGTCGGCGCCGCCGGCGATGCCGCCGTGCAGGGCGATCCAGCCGACGTTGCGGCCCATCACCTCGACGACCATCACCCGGTAGTGGGACTGGGCCGTGGTGTGGAGGCGGTCGAGCGCCTCGCTGACCACATGTAGGGCGGTGTCGAAACCGAACGTGTAGTCGGTGCCGACGACGTCGTTGTCGATCGTCTTCGGGACCCCGATGATCGGCATTCCGTGCTGCTCGTGCAGTTCCCTCGCCATCCACATCGTGTGCTCGCCGCCGACCGCGATCACCGCCTCGAGGCCATCCTCGGCGATCGCCGTCTGCAGCTTGCCGATCGCCCCCTCGCGGACCGGCTCGAAGCTCGAGGTCCGCAGGATCGTGCCGCCGAGCGGGAGGAGGCCGGCCACGGCGTGCAGGTCGAGGCTGATGTAGTCGCGCTCGGCCAGGCCCTTGAAGCCGCGCATGATCCCGACCGCCTCGTCGCCGTTCATGATCGAGGAGCGGGCGACCGCCCGCATGACCGCGTTCAGCCCGGGGCAGTCTCCGCCGGCTGTGAGCACTCCGATCCGCACGCGCCGCACACTAGCGAGAGGGAGCCGGGCACCGGTGATAATCGATGGAGCGATGTCGCCGCCCCCGGTTTCTCCCTCTCGTCCTGCTCGCCCTCGCAGCCCTCGGCCTCACGGCCTGCGGGTCGACCGTGCAGGAGGGGTCCGAGCTGACGGTCTACGTCGGCACCGCCTCGACCGCTCCCGCCTTGCTCGAAGGCACTCGGCAGGCGCTCGAGGACGGCGACGGCGAGGCCGGCGGCGCTCCGATCGAGATCGTCGCCGTGCCCGGGCTCGGCGGGGACGCGGCGGGGGCGGGGTCGCCCGAGGAGGGTCCGCACGGCTGGCTTCAGGCCGACGTCGCCGCCGGAGCCAGGGCCGCGACCCAGGACGCGGCCTCGATCGCCTACATCGGCGAGCCCGGCGAGGCGACCCTGTTCTCGGCCCCGATCACCAACGAGGCCGGCCTCTTGCAGGTCGCACCCGGGCCGGTCAGCCGTGAGCTGCTTGCCGTGCCCGGGGGCAACGACGTTCCCACCGATGTGCAGGCGACCGGCGATCGCACGCTTACGGCACTGCGCGTCGAGGGCGAACCCCGGCGCGGCGGCCTCTACGCCTACGGGTACGAGGCGATGGCGGCGGTGCTCGACGCGATCGACCGGGCCGAGGATCCGCTCAGCCGCTCCGACGTGCTCGCCGCCTTCCTCGCCACGCAGGACCGCGACTCGGAGCTCGGCACCTATTCGATCGGCCCCGACGGCGCCGCCGATTTCGCCGAGGCGGGCTAGGCGAGCGCCGCGGCGAGCCCGGACTCGATGTCCGGATGCTGGAAGACGTAGCCGCCGTCCAGCGCCCGGCGCGGCAGCGCCCGCTGGCCGCCGGTCGCGACCTCGCCGATCTCGCCGTCGAGTCGCAGCTTCACCGCGAACTTCGGGACCGGCATGATCGCCGGGCGTTGCAGCGCCTTGCCGAGCGCCTTCGAGAACTCCTTGTTCGTCACCGGCTCCGGCGCGGTCGCGTTGTAGACGCCGCTCGCCGCCGGCGTTGTCGAGCGCCCAGAGCAGCAGGCCGACCTCGTCGTCGAGGCTGATCCACGGCATGTAGTTGCGGCCGCCGGCGACCGGGCCGCCGACGCCGAGCCGGAACGGCAGCAGCATCTCCTCGAGCAGGCCCGAGTCCTTGTCGAGGACGAGGCCGGTGCGCATGATCGCGAGCCGCACGCCGTGGCCCTCGATCTCGCGGGAGGCCGCCTCCCAGGCGATCACGACCTTGGCGTCGAAGCTGTCGCCGGGGCCGGTCTCCTCGTCGACGATCGCCTCGCCGCGGTCGCCGTAGTAGCCGACGGCCGACTGGGCGACGAGCACCTTCGGCCGCGGGCTCGGCGGCGAGCATCGCCGCGACCAGGTTGTGGGTCGCGGTCTCGCGCGAGACGAGGATCCGCGTCTTGGCCTCGTCGGTCCAGCGCTGGTTGATCGGCTCGCCGACGAGGTTGATCGACCCCGTCGACGCCGTCGAGCGCCTCGGACGGCGGCCGCTCGGAGCGCCGGGTTCCAGGGGAACCAGGTCACCTTCGGGTTGTGGGGACGCGCTTCTCGGGCGAGCGCGAGAGGCCGTGGACCTCGTCGCCGCGCGCGAGCAGCGCGTCGCACAGCGCCTGGCCGATCGTTCCGCTTGCCCCGGTGACCAGAACGCGCATGCCTCTCCTTGAAGTTCGAGATGCCCCCTCGGCGCGGAACCCTAGCGATGGGCCCCGAACCGCAGCGCCTGCGAGCCGTAGGCGCTAGGCGACGGTCTGGAAGGTGCCGGTCTCGTCGGAGACGCGGGCGACGCCGGCGCGCTTGGCCTCCTCGGCCACGGCCGCGGCGACCGCGGGCGCGACGTCGCGGTTGAAGACGGTGGGGATGATGTAGTCCTCGTGAGATCTCGTCCTCGGGCACGACGGCGGCGATCCCGTGGGCGGCGGCCATCTTCATCTCGTCGGTGATCTTCGGCGCGCGGCGTCCAGCGCGCCGCGGAAGATGCCGGGGAAGCAGAGCACGTTGTTGATCTGGTTCGGGTAGTCGCGAGCGGCCGGTGGCCATGATCCGCACGTAGGGCGCGGCCTCCTCGGGCATCACCTCGGGCGTCGGGTTGGCCATCGCGAAGACGATCGGGTCCGTGGTTCATCTTCGCCAGCGATCTTCGGCCTCGATCACGCCCGGGCCGGAGAGGCCGATGAACAGGTCGGTGCCCTCGATCACGTCGTTCGGGCCGCCGCCGCGCTTGTCCTTGTTGGTGTGCTCGGCGAACCGCTGCTTGACCGGGTCATGCGCGCTCGCAGTCGTCGCGCTCGGTGTGCAGCGCGCCCTTGCGGTCGCAGCCGATGATGTCGGCGACGCCGGCGCCTAGCAGCATCTTCGGTCACGGCGATGCCGGCGGCGCCGAGCGCCGAGCATCACCACGCGCAGGTCGGAGATCTTCTTGCCGGTCGACCTTGCAGCGCGTTGAGCAGCGCCGCGATCACCACGACGGCGGTGCCGTGCTGGTCGTCGTGGAAGACCGGGATGTCGAGCGACTCCTTCAGGCGCGTCCTCGATCTCGAAGCAGCGCGGGGAGGAGATGTCCTCGAGGTTGATGCCGCCGAAGGTCGGGGCGATCAGCTTCGACGGTCGCGACGATCTCGTCGGGGTCCTTGGTGTCCAGGCAGATCGGGAAGGCGTCGACGTCGGCGAACTCCTTGAAGAGCATCGCCTTGCCCTCCATCACCGGCATCGCGGCCTCGGGGCCGATGTCGCCGAGGCCGAGCACGGCGGTGCCGTCGGTGACGACGGCGACGGTGTTGGCCTTGATCGTGTACTTGTAGGCCTTCTCGCCGTTCTCGTGGATCGCCATGCAGACGCGGGCGACGCCCGGGGTGTAGGCCATCGAGAGGTCGTCGCGGGTCTTCAGCGGGTGCTTGTTGTGCTGCTCGATCTTGCCGCCGTGGTGCATGTGCGAAGGTGCGGTCGGTAGTCGACCAGCTCGGCCCCGCGGGTCGACGCCGATCGCCCGCAGGATCTGCTCCCAGTGCTCGCTGGTCGCGGGCGTCGACGTGATCTCGCGCACCCGCTTGCCCTCGGCGCCGGCGCCGTGAACGAGGTCGACGCCCGAGCGCGCCGCCGGCCTCGGTGATCGCCGCGGTCAGCGGCCGAGCGGCCCGCTGCGCGCGTCGAGCTCGACGCGGAGGTGACCGAAGGACTGGCGCTGACCGATGCCATGAAGCGGGCGGGATCATAGTCCGGCCCCGGTGGCGTGCCGCGCCGTCAGGGGCGCCGCCGATCAGTCGAGTCGGCGGAGAAGGTGCCGCAGGCCCGGCTCGCCCGACTGGGCGTCTGGGTGCCCGCGGTAGCCGCGCCTATGATGCGGCGCCGATGGCGGATGCGAAGCAGAGCGCGACGGTCGGCGAGGGCCCGAGGCAGCGACGAGCTCTTCCTGATCGACGGCAACAGCCTCGCCTACCGCGCGTTCTTCGCGCTGCCCGAGACGATCGCGACCTCGACGGGCGAGCCGACCAACGCGATCTTCGGGTTCGCGCAGATGCTCGTGAAGATCGCTGACCGAGTACGGCCGCAAGCGCGATCGTCGTCGTCTGGGACGCGGGCATGTCGGGCCGCGAGAAGATCTACGAGCCGTACAAGGCGCAGCGCGAGTCGCGGCCCGACCTGCTGCGCGAGCAGTGGCCGCACCTGGCGCCGCTGGTCGAGGCGTTCGGCTTCGAGAACGTGCGGGTCGAGGGCTACGAGGCCGACGACGTGATCGCCACGCTCGCCCGGCAGGCCAAGCGCGGCGGGCGATCCAGGTGATGGTCGTGACCGGCGACCGCGACGCCTTCCAGCTGGTCGACGACGGCGGTCCGGGTGATGACCACCGGCGCGCGGCGTCACCGACACGAAGATCTACGACCGCGAGGCGGTGATCGAGCGCTACGGCATCCCGCCCGAGCTCGTGCCCGACTTCATCGGGCTCAAGGGCGACACCTCCGACAACATCCCCGGCGTCCCGGGCATCGGCGACAAGACCGCCGCGCAGCTGCTTGCAGGAGTTCGGCGTCGCTCGAGGGCGGTGCTGACCAACATCGACAAGATCTCCGGCGCCAAGCGCAAGGAGAACCTGCACGAGCAACGCCGAGCTGACGCGCGGATCTCGAAGCAGCTGGCGACGCTGCACCGCGACGATCGAGACCGGCTCGACCTCGCCGAGGTCGACGGACGGCGAGCCCGATCGCTCGCGCCTGCGCGAGATCTTCGCCGCGAGTTCGAGCTCCGCGACCCGTGTCCGGCGCGCTCGAGGAGGCGCTGGGCACGAGGACGTCCCGGACCGCGCCGCGACACCGGTCGTCGAGGTCGTACGGTCGCGAGCCGGGCACGCCGGCCGAGCTCGCCGGGCTGACCGACGGCGACTCGTTGCGGTCGCCGCGGTCGAGCGGCCGCACTGGGCCGGCTGGGCCGGCGAGGCGCCTGGTCCGGGCGACGACGCCGACCCGCTCGAGCTGGCCTCCGCCTGGCGGCGCGCGCCCTGATCGCGCCCACGACGGAAACCGATCGGCGGCGGAGGTGCGGGCACGGCTGGAAGCCGTCGCGCCGAGCAGGCGTCGCTCGCGGACGCTCGAGCACGACACGATGGTCGCCGCCTACCTGATCGACCCGGCGCGGCCGCAAGTACGCGCTCGCACGAGCTGCCGACCGAGGCGGGCATCTCGGCGCCGCCGGCGATGCGACCGGGGCCGACCGGCCGCTGCGCTCGACGCGCCGATCCGTCGAGCTGGCCCGGGTCGCCGCGCGAGCGCGCTGCGAGCGCGGCCGAGGATCGAGTCGCGGCCTGCAGCGCTGCTCGACGAGGTCGAGCTGCCGCTGGTCGACGTGCTGTGCCGAGATCGAGCGCGAGGGCGTGAAGCTCGACGTCGACAGGCTCGGGCGAGTCGGCGACCGGCGTCGCCGACCAGATCGACGCAGCTCGAGCACGACATCTACGAGCTCGCCGGCGAGGAGTTCACGATCGGCTCGCCCCAGCAGCTGGCGCGCGATCCTGTTCGACAAGCTCGGGCTGACCCGCAAGCGCCGCGGCAAGACCGGCTTCTCCACCGACGCCCGCGTGCTGCGATCGATCCGCGACGAGCACGAGATCGTCGCCAAGATCGAGCGCTGGCGCGAGCTGTACGAAGCTCAAGAGCACCTACCTCGACGCGCTGCCGACCCTGATCGACCCGCAGACGGTCGGCTCCACACCACGTTCAACCAGATCCGCGCCGCGACCGGCCGCCTCTCGAGCACCAACCCGAACCTGCAGAACATCCCGATCCGCACCGAGCTCGGGCGCGCGATCCGCGGCTGCTTCGTCGCCGAGCCGGGCAAGTCGCTGATCTCCGCCGACTACTCGCAGGTCGAGCTGCGGGTGCTCGCGCACGTCGCCGGCGACGAGACGCTGCGCGAGATCTTCCGCCGCGGCGAGGACGTGCACTCCGGCCACCGCGGCGCGGCATCCTCGGCGCTGATCCCGACAGCAGATCTCGGCCCGGCGACGCGCTCGAAGGCCAAGATGGTCAACTTCGGGATCGTCTACGGCCTCAGCGCCTTCGGGCTCGCCGACCGCCTCAAGATCCCGCAAGACGAGGCGGCCGAGTTCATCGACCGCTACCTCGAGCGCTTCCCGGGCGTCAAGCAGTTCATCGACGAGACGATCGAGCGGCGACCGAGCGACGGGTACGTGACGACGCTGATCGGCCGCCGCCGCCTGATCCCCGAGCTGCGCTCCCGCAATCGTCCAGACCCGGCTGCTGGGCGAGCGCCTGGCCGTCAACACCGTGATCCAGGGCACCGCGGCCGACATCATCAAGATGGCGATGATCGCTGCCCACGCGGCGCTCGCGGAAGCCGGCCTGCGAGACCCGGCTCGTCCTGCAGATCCACGACGAGCTGCTCTTCGAAGGCCCCGAGGCCGAGGCCGAAGCGGTCGGCGAGCTCGCCTGCCGCGAGATGGTCGCCGCCTACGACCTCGACCCGCCCTTGGCGGTGGAGGCGGGAATAGGCCCAGATTGGCTTTCCGCCAAATAACGCCGCTGGCGGCGTCGGGCGGCGTCCTCTGACGCGGCGCCTGGCACCACCCGGGCGCGGCTCATGTGGCTCCGCCACACAGCGCCGCTCCCGTGCGGCGCCATGCTTGGTCAGAGAACGCCTTAGGTCGCCGAAGGTTCATTCAGCCACACGCGGTGCGGGTTCTGTGACGGTTTGACCCTGGTTTCCGAGGGCTCCCGGGACGGACTGCATGATTTGTATCCCTATAGGGGAGTAATCATGCACCTCGTCTCCGAGCCCTTCTGAGCTGTCACGGAACTGCCACGCCCGCACCACTTCCGTGACGAAGCCCCGACGCCCGGCCTCGCCACACCGCGGCCGGCCCCTCCATCCACCTCCCCTCACTGCCCCCACTGCAAACCGTCCCTGGTCGCGCCCGGGGCCGCGTCGGCCGCCCCTCAACGAGAACGGGCGCCCCATGGGGCGCCCGTTCCGGTCCGATCCGTGGGGGGATGGATCAGTTGTCGCCGGGTCCCTGGTCCGGGGTGCCGTCGTCGTCGGTGCTGTCGTCGTCACCGTCGTCGGTCGGGTTGTCCGAGACCAGCTCGATCTCGGTGAAGACGAGCCCGTCCGGAGTCGTCTTCAGCTCGGCCTCGTGGATCGCGGTTCCGGCGATCAGGTCGGCGGCGGTGCAGGGGCTGCCCTCGCTGCCGTCGTGCCCGGGGCCCGAGTGGTCCTCGTCGTCGCCACCCGGACCGGAGTCGTCGCCGCCGCCGGGACCGGAGTTGTCCTCGTCGTCGATGTCCTCGGGATCGTCGACGTCCTCGGGGTCGTCGCGGTTGAGCGTGCCGGTCGAGTCGTCGTCGATGTCCTCACCCTGATCGACGTCCTCGCCGCTGTCGCCGCGGCATCCGCACTCGATCTCGGTGTTCTCGTCGACCGTCCCGGAGACGGTGTCGCCGCCTGCCAGGTTGATCACGAGCAGACCGGTCGCCGGATCGAAGCTCTCGATCGTGCCGGAGTTCTCGTCGCCGTCCTCGACGCCGTCGTCGTCGGTGTCGGCATCACGCGGGTCGGTCCGGGCATTGAATTCGGCCTTGTTCTGTGAGCCGTCCCGGTCCTGGTCCTTGCGGGCCTGGTTCTTCTTCAGCGAGAGGTTGTGCTTCTTCTCCCACTTGTCGGGAATCTTGTCGTGGTTGCGGTCCTTTGCGGCCGCAGGGCCGGCAACGGCGAGCGCCAGCAGCGCCACCACCGCCAGGGCCGCGAACGTCGTGATCTTCCTCATCGTCTTCTCCTCTGTCTGCGCCGGCTGCCCCCCAAGAGAAGAGTGGACGCGGCGCGTTTGGCTTGCTGTGTCCTCAACCCGCGGCCCGCAGGAAGATCACGCGGTTCTGCGCGATCTTCGTGAGCCCGCGGCGGCGGGCTCAGTCGTCGTCCGGATCGCCGCCTCCGGGCCCTGAGTGATCGCCGTCGTCGAAGGAGTCGTCGGGCTCGGGCACCTCGCCGCCGGATCCCGAGCCGGAGCTGCCGCCGTCGCCTGATCCCAAGCTGCCCGAGGCGGAGTCGTCGTCGGGGGGCGGGGGGACCTCGCCGGAGCCGGATCCCGAGCCGGAGCCGGAATGGTCGTCGTCGTAGCCGTCGTCGGCGCCGCCGCCCGGGCCGGAGTGGCCGCCGCCGTCGCCGGGCTCGGCCGGGGCGGGGCCTGGGCCGGGGCCGGAGGGGTCGTCGTCGGCGGGCTCGTGCCCCGATCCGTGGCCGCTGCTGTCGTCGTCGGAGTCCGAGGAGCCGCCGGGGCCGGAGCTGCCCCCGAATCCGGAGGAGTCATCCGAGCCCGAGTTGCCGCCGGGGCCGGAGTCGTCGCCGGACCCACGCGATCCCTCGTCGAGAGGGCTGTCGGAGTCGTCGCCGCGCTTCCGCGCCGTCGCCCGAGCCCGTCAGGGTCGCTGCGCCGGGGTCGCCGGCGTTCGCCGACCGTTCCGGTCCCGGTCCCCGGCTCGTTGACGGCCGCCTCCGCGACCGGGGTGCCGCCGCCGTCGCGATCCCTGTTCTTCTTTTCCAGCGCGATGCCGCCGCCGACGAGCAGCGCGGCCGCCGAGACCGTCGCGGCAAGCTTGGCGCCGCCGCCGAGGCCGACGGCGCCCAGCCCGAGACCCGCTCCAGCCCCTGCGCCGGCACCGGCACCCGCTCCCGCGGCGGACCCCTGGCTGAGAAGCATGCGAATCACCGGCAGCGGGATCAGCGCGCCGAGCGAGTCGCGCAGCGCTGTCCGGGCCCGGAAGATCAGGCCGCGCACGGCCGTCGAGGTGGTGCCGAGCTCGGTCGCCAGCTCGGCGTGTCCCTCGCCCTCGAGCTCGCGGCCGACGAGTGCCCGCCGCTGGGCGTCGGGCAGAGCGCAGATCGCGACCACGAGCCGCTGCAATTCCTCGTTCTGCTCGGCGATCGCCGGCGGCTGGGGAACCCCGTCATAGGCGGGGTCGAGCTCCTGCCACTCGGGCTCGTCGCGGATCGCGTTGAGCGAGCCGTTGCGGACGATCGTGAACAGCCAGGCGCGGAGGGCGACCTCGCGGTCGTCGGCGAGCAGCGCCTTGTGTGCCTTGAGCAGGGCGGCCTGGACCACGTCCTCGGCCCGGTGGTAGGGGATGAAGGCGGCGGCGAACGCGATCAGGGGACCCTGGTAGCGGCCGACGATCTCGTCGAAGGCGGCGTCGTGGCCCTCGCGGAGCAGCTTCACCAGCCGCTCGTCGCTCTGCGCGGCAAGCGCGCGGCGCGCGACCGGCCGGACCCTCGGCATCGTCGGCAATTCCTTCACCTCTCCAATTATCGAACGGCGGGGCGGCGCCCGTGAGCGTGAAAACCCCTGAAGGCCTGAGACCCTCGGATCCTCAACCCGGGCCGGATCGAAAGATCACGCAGGATCCGGAACGCGGGCCTTGGCCTGGGCCGCCGCGGGAACTGCGATAGGGGCGGGACCGCGTCTCTACGATCACGCCGATGGACCGGAGCCTCGCAGTGCTCCTGACGGCCGCCGTCGGCGGCCTGATCGCGATGCAGCCCGTCGTCAACTCCGGGCTCGGCCGCGAGACCGGCTCGCTCGCCGCGGCGCTGGTCTCGTTCGCGGTCGGGACCCTGGTCCTGACCGGGATCGTGCTCGTCGCCGGTCAGGCGGACGGGCTGCGCGCCACCTTCGACGCGGGGCCGGTCTATCTGCTCGGCGGCCTGCTCGGCGCCGCCTACGTGACGATGGCGATCTTCGCCGTCCGCGAGATCGGCGCCGGGGGCGTCGCCGCCGCGACGATCGCCGGCCAGCTCAGCACCGCCGTCCTGCTCGACCGGGTCGGCTTCCTCGGCCTCGAACAGGCGCCGATCACCCCGCGCGCGGTCGCCGGCGTCGTCCTGCTCTGGGCCGGCGCCTGGCTGATCATCCGCTAGGCGCCCGTGGCGCCGGTCAGGCTGCGACCGGCTGCGCGCGGGCCCGGCGCGGAGCCTCCTGGCCGAGCGCGAACGAGGGCGGCGCGATGTTCAGGTAGTGGTTGAACGACCACCTGACGAAGGCGTCGGTGCTGAGCCCGCGCAGCGCCGGGGCGAGCAGCCGCGGCGGCACCCGCGGGATCAGCTTCTGGACCCGCAGCATCCACTCGAAGTGCCAGCGATGGCGGGCGTTGAAGGCGGCGTAGGAGCGGAGCGCCGCCTCGCGGTCGGAGCGGCCCTCGACGACGGCGCGGATCTCGCGGCCCGGCGGCGAGCGAGAAGTAGAACGCCGTGCGGATTCCCTCGGCCGTCAGCGGCAGGCAGTGGCCGGCGGAGTCGCCGCAGAAGAAGATGCCGCCCTCGGTCGCCTCCCGGAGCCGGTGCGGGATCCAGTTGCCCTGGTAGCCCTCCGGCGGCAGGCCGAGGCGCTCGGTCAGCTCGACGGTCGGCTGCTTGACGTGGAACTTCGGGGTCGAACGAGCCGACGCCGACCCGCAGCTCGTCGCCGGCGGGGAAGCTCCAGCCGTAGCCGGCCGGGACGACGCCGCGCTCGATCCATAGCTCCATGCGGTCGTTGCTGCCGCCGGGGTGGACCTCGAGCCCGCGCGAGAGCGGCCCGTCGGGCGGCTGGTAGCCCTCGGCTCCGAGCACCCGGCGCCAGCCGAGGCAGTCGACGACGAGCGGAGCCTTGACGATGCCGCGGTCGGTCTCGACCTCGAAGACGTGACCCGGGTCGATCGCGGCGCCGGGCGCCGGGCGCTCGCCGGCGAGGCCGACGATCTTCGCCGTCTCGAACTCGGCCTCGCCCGACTGCTCCCAGAGCAGGCGGCAGAGCTCGGGGTAGTCGAAGACCGAGAACGACCACGGCAGGCGCATCACCGTGTCCGTATATGGAGTGTGGAAGTCGAGCTCGTTGAAGGTCTGGCGGATCGAGCCGGCGAGACCGAGGTTCTCGAGCCACTCGGTCGGGGCGCCGCAGGCCGAGGTCTGGCGCTCGCCGATCTCGTAGCGGTCGAGCACGAGGACCCGGGCGCCGGAGCCGGCGAGCTCGCGCGCGATCGTCAGGCCGGCGAAGCTGGCGCCGCAGACGAGGACGTCCCAGTCGCCCTCCAGAGGGGTCCGCTCGGCGCCTCGCTTGGTCTTCCTGACGGGCATTCGGGGTCGGCAGTCTAGTGGCGGAACGGCGCCCTTGGAGGCCGTTCGCACGTCGGGGCTCCCCCGTTTGCGGCTTTCCCTATCATTCCCGCCCTTGTCTGCCGTCGAGACAGCAGGCGGCGCCGTGCTGGCGCCCGAAGGTGCGACCCCCGTCGAGGGGTCCGATGGTCTGTTGCTGGAGCTGAACGGCGAGATCTTCCCCAACTACGACGCGACGATCACCCACTTCGAAGAGGGCCAGGTCGTCACCGGCGAGGTCGTCCGGATCGACAAGGACGAGGTCCTCGTCGACATCGGCTGGAAGTCCGAGGGCGTCATTCCCTCGCACGAGCTTTCGATCCGCCGCTCCGTCGATCCCGCCGACGAGGTCAGCCTCGGCGAGCAGGTCGACGCCCTCGTCCTCACCAAGGAGGACGCCGAGGGTCGCCTGATCCTCTCCAAGAAGCGCGCCCGCTTCGAGAAGGCCTGGCGCAAGATCGAGGCCGCCGCCGAGTCCGGCGAGGTCGTCGAGGGCACCGTGATCGAGGTCGTCAAGGGCGGCCTCATCCTCGACCTCGGGATCCGCGGCTTCCTGCCCGCCTCGCTCGTCGACATCCGCCGCGTCCACAACCTCGACGAGTTCATGGGCCAGCCGCTCGAGTGCAAGGTGATCGAGCTCAACCGGTCCCGCAACAACGTCGTCCTCTCCCGCCGCGCGATCCTCGAGGACGAGCGCAAGGAGCAGCGCGAGCAGATCCTCGGCCGCCTGCAGCCCGGCCAGGTCGTCGAGGGCCAGATCTCCAACATCGTCGACTTCGGCGCCTTCGTCGACCTCGAGGGCATCGACGGCCTGATCCACATCTCCGAGATCAGCTGGAGCCACGTCAACCATCCTTCCGAGGTCCTCTCGATCGGCGAGACGGTCAAGGTCAAGGTCCTCGACATCGACCGCGACCGCCAGCGCATCTCGCTCGGCCTCAAGCAGACGCAGGAGGACCCGTGGCAGACGGTGCTCAACTCCTACGGCCCCGGCTCCTCGCTCTCGGGCAAGGTCACCAAGGTCGTCGCCTTCGGCGCCTTCGTCGAGATCGTCCCCGGCGTCGAGGGCCTCGTCCACATCTCCGAGCTCGCCGAGCATCACGTCGAGACCCCGGCCGAGGTCGTCACCCCGGGCGAAGAGGTCCGCGTCAAGATCCTCGAGATCGACGAGGAGCGCCGCCGCATCAGCCTTTCGATCAAGCGCGTCGGCGAGGGCGGCATGCCGCTCCAGGACGCGTTCGCTCGCGCCCAGGCCGCGGCCGCCCCGCAGGTCGAGGAGGCCGTCGAGGCCCCCGCCTACGAGGAGCCGGCCGAGCCGGCCCCCGAGGCCGCCGCGCCCGAGGCTCCGGTCGAGGAGGCTCCCGCCGAGGAGGCTCCCGCCCGCGCCCGAGGCAACCGAGGCTCCCGCCGAGGAGCCCGCTCCCGAGCCGGAAGTACCCGAGCTCGGGCTCTCGGACGAGGTCTTCTCGGAGACCCCGGCCGAGGACGACTCCGAGAACGCCTGACCCGCGGGGTCGCCGTGAGCGCCTCCGCCGACGCGGATCAGGCCCGGCACTGATCGGGCTGACCGGCGGCATCGCTGCGGGCAAGTCCGAGACGCTGAGGCTGCTCGGCGAGCTCGGCGCCGAGACCCTCTCGACCGACGCCGTCGTCCACGAGCTGCTCGCCTCCGATGAGGTCGCGGCGCTGCTGGTCGAGCGCTGGGGCGAGCGCGTCACCCACGCCGACGGCCACCTCGACCGGGGCCGGATCGCCGGCATCGTCTTCGAGGACCCCGACGAGCTGACCTGGCTCGAGTCGGTCCTGCACCCGCGCGTCGGCGCCCGCGTCGCGCGAGTGGCGGGACGGCGCTCGAGCCCGGGCTCGAGGTCGCCGTGGTCGAGGTGCCGCTCCTGTTCGAGGGGCGGATGCACGAGATCTTCGACGCGACGATCGCCGTGATCGCCGACGACGAGGTCCGCACCGACCGCGCCTCGGCGCGCGGGACGGTGCAGCTCGAGGGCCGCCACTCGCGCCAGCTGCCCCAGCACGAGAAGGCCGCGCTCGCGACCTTCGTCGTCCACAACAACGGTCACATCGACGAGCTCGAGGAGGAGCTGCGGAGGCTCTATCCACAGCTCGCGGCCGCGCGCCAGGCGCTGAGCGGGCCGCTCGGCTTGCCACGCCGCTTCATTTGCAGGGGAGGGCCCTCGCTATCTTGGGCCGGTGGCCGGCTCGACCACGAAACGACGCAGTTCCTCGCCCCGGGGCGGCAGCGGCCGCAGCGGGCGTCGCCCGCCGCCGCGAGGAGCCCGCCGTCCGCCGCCGCGGCGCGCCCGGGGTCGCCGCGGCCGCCGCGCAGGCCAGGGGCGCCTCGCGCGGGGTGATGCTGCTGATCCTCGGCGTCGTGCATCGCGGCCGGATACGGGATCTCGAAGATCGACTTCGGCGACACGATCGCCGAGATCACGCTGCCGCTCCGCTACGAGGACATCATCCGCCAGCAGGCCGAGGAGAAGGACGTCGACGCGGCCCTGATCGCAGCCGTGATCTACGCCGAGTCACGCTTCTCGGACCAGACCTCGCACGCCGGCGCCCGCGGGCTGATGCAGATCACCCCCGACACCGGCGACACGATCGAGAACCTCTCGGGCGGCGAGACCTTCGTCTACGAGGACCTCTCCGACCCCGACCTCAACATCCGCTACGGCACCTTCTACCTGCGCCACCTGCTCGACGTCTACGGGGGCAACGAGGTCGCGGCGCTTGCCGCCTACAACGCCGGCAGCGGCAACGTCGACTCATGGGGAGGCGCCGAGCTCGAGCGCGACGACATCGAGTTCCCCGAGACCCGCAGCTACGTCGACGAGGTCCTCGAGAAGCGCGAGATGTATCGCGACAAGCACGGCGACGCGCCTGGGATCGCCGGCTGAGGCGCCGCTGCTCGGCGTCCTCCGCGGCTCACGTGCTGGCGCACGCTTCGCCTTGTGCGTCCTTGATCAGCGACCTCTCAGTCGCCGATTGACTCGCCTCGGCGTGTCGCCTTCCAGGCCCACCAGGCGGCGACGAACTGCAGCGGCAGGCGCGCCCACAGGGCCGGCTGCGGGACCTGCTTGTAGCGCTCGGGGTTGAGCGCCATGTGCACGTTGGCGGGGTAGACGGCGGCGAGCACGCCGAGGATCCACCAGCGGGCGAACGGGTTACGGGTCCGGCGCGAGAGCACGGCGAGGCCGCCGATCACCTCGGCGACGCCGCTCCACTGCACGAGCTCGCGGTGCGCGGGCAGGTAGTCGGGCATGATCGCTTCGTAGAACTTCGGATTGACGAAGTGGTTGACGCCGGCAACGATCCAGAAGGCGGCGAGCAGCCGCTGCGAGGTAGTCATCGAGGCGCAACGTATCGGGTTCGGTTCGCCCGCCCGGCACAACCGCGGCGCCCGGACCGGGCAAGGCGATCGGCCGCGCTACCTTAGGGCGATGATCGAGACGACAAAGACCGCACGCGTGCTCTTCGACGAGGGGCACTCGGAGGCGTGGACGATCGATGCCGCCCGGGCGGCGCGAGATGCAGCCTTCGCACCCGGAGGACTCGTCGCTGGCCCGCGCCGCCGAGCTGCTCTCCCGTCGCGACTTCGAGGTGGCCGCCAGCTCCGACGCGCCGCTCGCCGACCAGCTCGGCGAGGCCTCGGTGCTCGTCATCGCCCATCCGTCGGACCCGAAGTGGGAGGCGACGACCGGTCGCGGCGAGCCGCGCTTCACGGCCGCCGAGATCGATGCGATCGAGTCCTTCGTCTCGGCCGGCGGCGGCCTCGTCGTGCTCGGCGAGACCGAGCAGGACAAGTACGGCAGCAATCTGAACGAGCTGCTCGAGCGCTTCGACGTGCAGGTCGAGAACGCGACCGTGCAGGACTACGAGCGCCACCGCGGCGACGCGCCCTCATGGGTGCTCGCCGATCTCGTGCCCGGCTCCCGGGCCGGCTCCGACCCGCTGGTCAGGGTCGGCGAGGCCTGCTTCTACCGGACCGGCACGCTCGCGCTCACCGACGGCGCGATGCCGATCGCGGTCACCAGCCCGACCGCGGCGCCCGCCGGAGCGCCGCTGGCGGCGGTCGCCGAGCACGGTGCCGGGCGGGTCGTCGTGCTCGCCGACTCGGACCTGTTCGGCGACGACTGCATCGGCGCCCTCGATCACGAGGCGCTCTGGGTCAACCTCGTCTACTGGGCGGCCGAGCCCTCGTTCGCGGACGAGCCGGCGCCGCCGCGATCGGCCGCGGCCGAGGACCCGGGCTGGGAGCGGCTCGCGGCGCTCGTCTCCGAGGTCCGGGTCCAGCAGGAGCCGGACGGCTCGATCGACCTCGCCGGCCGCGACCACGGCCGCCTCAACCAGGCGATCGCCGACATGATCGCCGCGGTCCAGGGGCTCGCCCATCACTTCCCGCACCAGGCCGAGTACTTCGAGGCGCTCTACGTCGACCTGCGGCGCTGGGCCGACCACGACTTCGGCAAGCCCGACTTCATCCGCTCGGTCGAGGCGTTCCACCCCGAGCGCGATCGCCGCGACGGGATCGAGCACCTGGTCCTGTTCCCGATGTACAAGCAGAACGCCTCCACCGACACCTGCCTGGAGGCGCTGATCGTCCGCGTCCCGTGGCCGGAGTGGATCGCCGAGCTCGAGCGCACCTACGACAACGCGAAGTACCTGCCGGTCGAGCTCGTCGCCTACACCGAGGGCTACGAGTCCGAGTGCGCGGTGCTGTTCCCGGAGACCTTCGCGACCGCCGAGCGCCCGCCGAGCTACTTCGGCGGCATCTTCTGCGACCGCGAGGCCGAGCGCTTCCGCCGCGTCTGCGGCGAGGCGGCGCGGATCCTGAAGCTGAACCTGCCCCCGGACGCGGCCGGGCTGCTGCGCTCGCCGACCCTCTCGCAGGAGGCCTACATGGCCTGGGACCTGATCCACGACCGCACCCACATGCGCGGCGATCTGCCCTTCGACCCGTTCATGATCCGCCAGCGCAGCCCGTACTGGATGTACTCGCTGGAGGAGCTGCGCTGCGACCTGACGACCTTCGGCGAGGCCGTCAAGCTCGAGGCCGAGGGCTTCGCGCTCGGGCGCCACGTCCAGTACGCGATCCTCTTCGACCGCCTCTTCCGCTTCCCGGTGACCGGCTCGCGGGTCCGCAACTACGACGGGCTCGGCGGCCAGCTGCTGTTCGCCTTCCTCCACCGCGAGGGCTACGTGCACTGGACCGACAACGAGCTGCGGATCGACTGGTCGACGCTCGCCGACGGGGTCGAGCGGCTGCGCGTCGCGGTCGCCGAGCTCTACCGGACCGGGATCGACCGCTCGAAGCTCGGCCAGTGGATCGCCGCCCACGACCTCGTCGCCGCCTACGTGCCGCCGGCCGAGACCTCGGTCTGGGCCAAGGACGCGGCGCGATCTGCCCGAGGTCGACGAGCCGAAGCAGCTGGTCGACCTGGTCCGCGACGACGAGTTCCCGCTCAGCCTCTTCTACACGCAGCTGCAGCCGAAGCTCGAGCCGGCGCTGGCTTTGAGTTAGGTTGGCGGGGATGCCGAAGCTCGAAGACAGGGTGATCGCCGTCGCCGGCGCCGGCGGCGGCCTCGGGCCGCTCGTCGCCGAGGCGCTCGCGCGCGAGGGCGCGACCGTGGCGCTGACCGATCGCCGCGAGGACGTGCTCGACGAGCTCGGCGAGCGGCTCGGGCTCCCGGAGGAGCGGATCGACGCCCAGGTCGTCGACCTGCTCGACGAGGATGCGGCGCGGGCCTGGGCCACCGGCCTGGAGGAGCGCTTCGGCCACGTCGACGGCCTCCTGCACCTGGTCGGCGGCTGGCGCGGGGGAGAGCCGATCGAGACCGCCTCGCTCGACGACTACGACTTCCTGCACGATCTCCTCGTCCGCACCGTGCAGCGCACCAGCCGCGCCTTCCACGGCCCGCTGACGCGCAGCGGCAAGGGCCGCTTCGTGCTCGTCAGCTCGTCCCAGGCGCAGGCGCCGCAGCAGGGCAACGCCTCCTACGCGGCGACCAAGGCCGCGGCCGAGAGCTGGACCCTGGCGCTCGCCGACTCGTTCAAGGAGGACGGCAACGGGGCGACGGCCAACATCGTCGTCATCAACGCGATCGTGACGCCGCAGATGCGCGAGGAGAACCCCGACAAGGCCTACAAGACGCTGACCCCGGCCGAGGACATCGCCGAGGCCTGCGTCTTCATCTGCTCCGACTCGGCCTCGCGGATGAACGGCAAGCGGCTGCCCCTGTACCCGTGAGGCGCGGCTCTTGAGCCCGCCCGAGCCGGGGCCCGTGCGCGAGTTCGCCTCCGACAACCACGCCGGCGCCCATCCCGACGTGCTCGCGGCGCTCGCCGCCGCCAACATCGGCCACGCCGCCTCCTACGGCGCCGATCCGTGGACCGCGAAGCTCGAGGCGACCGTCCGCTCCCACTTCGGCGAGGGCGCCCGCGCCTGGCCCGTCTTCAACGGCACCGGGGCCAACGTCGTCTGCCTCTCGACCCTGGCCCGTCCGCACGAGGCGGTGCTCTGCAGCGCCGACGCCCACATCAACGTCGACGAGTGCGGAGCGCCGGAGCGCGTCGCCGGCCTGAAGCTGCTCACGATCGAGACCGAGCACGGCAAGATCGCCGCCGACGACGTCGGCCGCTGGGACTCGCGCCGCGGCGACGAGCACCACGTCCAGCCGCGGGTCGTCTCGATCACCCAGAGCAGCGAGCTCGGCACGGTCTACCGGCCCGAGGAGATCGAGGCGATCACCGCCGCCGCGCACGAGCGCGGGATGCTCGTCCACGTCGACGGCGCCCGCCTCGCCAACGCCGCCGCCTCGCTCGGCCTCGGCCTCGGCGCGCTGACCGCCGATCTCGGGGTCGACGCGATCTCCTTCGGCGGCACCAAGAACGGGCTGGTGTTCGGCGAGCTGGCGATCTTCTGCGGCGATGTCGACGACTCGCTGATGCCGTTCAACCGCAAGCAGCTGATGCAGCTCGCCTCGAAGATGCGCTTCATCAGCGCCCAGTTCGAGGTCCTGCTCGGCGGCGAGCTCTGGCTCCACAGCGCCTCGCACGCGAACGAGATGGCGGCGCTGCTCGCCGACGGGCTCGAGCGCCTCGACGGCGCCGAGGTCGTCCATCCGGTCGAGGCGAACGGCGTCTTCGCGCAGCTGCCGCGGCCGGCGATCGACGCGCTCCAGGAGGCGCTGCCCGGCGAGCACCCCTTCTACGTCTGGGACGAGGAGCGCGACGTGATCAGGCTGATGTGCTCGTGGGACACGACGCCCGACGACGTCGAGGGCCTGCTCTCGGCGGCGCGGGCGGCGCTGGCGGCATAGGCCGCGAGCGCCGGGCTCAGCCGAGCTCGAACGTGGTCACGCCGTAGACCTCCTGCCAGCGGGTGGCCGGCGCTTCGCCCCGGTACATCCGGGCGCAGCCGAAGACCTCGGCCATCTCGTGCCGGGCGGCGAGCGCGACGGCGCCGGGGTTGGGCTCGGGCACGTCGAGGAACAGCGCCTCGCCCGCGGCATGCGCGGAGAGCGCCGCGAAGACCCGCTCCGCCGCCTCGTCGTCGCCGGCGAACAGCGGCCCGATCTTGAAGCCCTCGCGGCAGGGGCGGACGACGCCGATCGCGCGCAGCTCGCCGTCCTCGCGCAGCCCGACCCCGAGCCCGCCGGCCGGCTCGACCCAGCCCCGCAGGAACGCGGTCCGGTCGGCCCCGAACCTGGGCGCGTCGAAGGCGGCGATCTCCTCGAGCGGCAGCGAGCTCAGCGGCACGAGCCCCGGGTCCGGGTCCGAGGGGCGGCCGACGCCCTGCATCCGCAGGTCGCGATGGGAGAAGCGGAAGCCGGTCGACGCGTAGGCGTCCTGCATCGCGAAGACGCCGTCGATCCCGATCGCGGCGCCCGGGTCGAGGCGCGCCGCCAGCGCGTCGCAGAGGTCGGCCCACAGCTGCCGCCCGATGCCGCGACCGCGCATGTCCGGGCGCACGATGTAGAGCCCGAGGAACCCGAAGCGGCCGCCGTAGGAGACGATCGAGCCGCCGCCGATCAGCTCGCCGTCGCGGCTGACGCCGGCGAACCCGTCGGGATCGGCGCGCGCGAAGGCCTCGGCGTCGCCGAGGCCCGGGTTCCAGCCCTCGGCCGCAGCCCAGTCGACGAGCTCGTCGACCTGCGCGCGGCTCAGCGGGTGCAGATCGGGATGCGATTCCGGCATCGGCCGCGATCGTCGCAGATCGGCGCGGCGGATCTCGGCCTAGGCTGGCGGGGGGTCATGGAGCTGGAATTCACGAATCTGCTGATCGTCGCGGCCGTCGCCTTCTGCGCGCCGCTGCTGCTCGGGCTCGCCCCGGCGCTGCGCTTCCCGGCGGTCGTGCTCGAGATCCTCGCCGGCATCGTGATCGGCCCCGCCGTGCTCGGCTGGGTCGAGATCGACGAGCCCGTGCGGGTGCTCGGCATCCTCGGCCTCGCCTTCCTGCTCTTCCTCGCCGGCCTCGAGATCGAGTACGACAAGCTCCGCGGCCGGGTCGCGGGATCGGCGCTGACCGGCTTCTTCGTCTCGTTCGCGATCGCGCTCGTCGCCGGCGGCATCCTGCAGGCCACGGACCAGGTCAACAGCGCCCTGTTCATCGCGATCGTGCTCTCGGCGACCTCGCTCGGAGTCGTCGTGCCGGTGCTCAAGGACTCGGGCCGGATCGAGTCGCCGTTCGGCCAGCTCGTCGTCGCGGCCGCCTCGATCGCCGACTTCGCGACGATCATCCTGCTCTCGATCTTCTTCTCGGGCGAGTCCTCGAGCGCCGACCACGACGCTGCTGCTGGTCGGCGCCCTCGTCGCGCTGGCGGTGCTGATCGGGCTGGCGATGGCCGAGCTCGAGCACCTGAAGCGGCTGCGGGCGGCGCTCGAGCGGCTCCAGGACACGACCGCGCAGATCCGCGTCCGCGGCGCCTTCCTGCTGCTCGTCGGCCTGACCACGCTCGCGACCAGCCTCGGGCTCGAGGTGATCCTCGGGGCCTTCATCGCCGGCGCGATCCTCAAGCTCGTCGACCGCGACGTGATGATCACCCACCCGGAGCTGCGCGACAAGCTCGATGCCGTCGGCTACGGCGTCTTCATCCCGGTCTTCTTCGTCTCGGTCGGGATCGGCTACGACCTCGGCGCGCTCGGCGACCTCGGCACGCTCGCGATGGTCCCCGTCTTCCTCGCGGCGCTGCTCGCCTCACGCGGGCTCCCGGCCCTGCTCTATCGCCGCTCCCTGAGCTCGCGGGAGCTGCGTCGTCGCGGCGCTCCTGCAGGCGACCTCGCTGCCCTTCATCGTCGCCGCGACCGCGATCGGCGTCGATCTCGGCGCCGTCAGGCCCGGTACGGCCGCCGCCTTCATCGCCGCCGGCCTCGTCTCGGTGATCGTCTTCCCGGCGACCGCGCTCTCGCTGCTCAGACGGGACGGCTCGGCGGCGGCTGCGGTCAGCCCCGGATGAGCAGTCCCGCGCCGCGGGTCAGGAAACCGACGGCGGCGGCGAGCTGGTCGGGCGCTCCCAGCAGGTCCGAGTAGAGAAGCTCGGCACCGCGGAACCCATTCGCGTTCCAGAACGGGTCGGAGGGGTCCGGCGGGTCGCCCCACGGCCCCACGTAGAGGTAGGGCTGGTCGTGGTCGGCGTCTCCGGGTGAGCCGCCGAAGTTGGCGCGGCTGCCCGCCGACTCGTCGCCGAGCACGGTCGCGACGTCGAAGTGCTCGGGCCAGAGGCGGATCGGCTCCGGGTCGGCGCCGGCGCCGGCGCCCTCGATCAGCTCCCCGAGGGCGGCCGTCGTCAGCGCCTGGAAGTCGCTCAGCGCGGCGGTCGCCGCGGGGTCGATCTGCAGTGGGGTGCGACGCTCGTCCTCGCCGTCGGCGATCACGATCTCGGCGCCGAGGATCCGTGCCGACCCGGGCTTGCCGCTCTCGGCTCCCTTCTCCCAGGGCGGAGTGCCGACGCCGCCGGGGGTGAACGGGCTGAGCCAGCCGGAGCCGGTCTCGGCGCGACGCTTCGACTGCAACGTCTCCTCGGCGACCCCGTGCAGGACCTCGACGGCCTCGGCGAAGCCGGGAGGAAGGCCGCGCAGCGGCTGCAGCCCGTCGCGACGGAGCTCTTCGAGGCGGCTGCGGGCGGCGGCGAGCGGGGCTGCATGCTCGGCGATCGCCATCGGCCGGATCCTCGCAGATCGCCGGCGCTGCGCGAGGTCACCGACCGAGGCCCGAGCAAACTACGCATGCCGGGCGCCCGCGACGCCTCTACCGTCGCGCCGATGAGCTCCAGAGTCCTGATCGTCTACGGATCGACCCACGGCCACACGGCGAAGATCGCCGACGAGATCGGGCGCGCGATCCGCGACACCGGCCTGCAGGCCGAGGCGATCGAGGTCGGCAGCCTCTCCGAGGACGACCTCGCGCGCTTCGACGGAGTCGTCGTCGGCGCCTCGATCCACGGCGGCCGCCACCAGCGCGAGCTGGTCGACTGGGCCCGCCTGCACGCGGGCTGGCTCGAGGATCGCCCGTCGGTCTTCTTCTCCGTCTGCCTGACCGCGGCCGAGGCGGAGAGGACGAGGAGGCGCGCGAGGCGTCGCGGCAGTACCTGGCCGACTTCGCCGATGCGACCGGCTGGCAGCCGGACCGCTCGGAGTCGATCGCGGGCGCGCTCCAGTACACGAAGTACGACTTCTTCACCCGGCACCTGGTGCGGCTGATGATGAAGCGCGGCGGCCACCCGACCGACGTCAGCCAGGACTACGACTACACCGACTGGGCCGCCGTCGACGCGCTTCGGGCGCGAGTTCGCCGAGTGGCTCGCGGCGAAGCCGGTCGAAGGGGCCTGAGCGCCCGACTCCGCCGCGCCGGGGCCGCCGGAGGCCTGAGCTAACCTCGGCCGGTGCCCGAGTTCGAGCTCAACTCCGCCTACAAGGCGACCGCCGATCAGCCGAAGGCGATCGAGGGGATCGCCGAGGGCGTCGAGGCGCGGCGAGAGCTTCATCACGCTGCTCGGCGCGACCGGGCACCGGCAAGACCTTCACGATGGCCTCGGCGATCGAGCGCATGCAGCGCCCGGCCCTGGTCATCGCCCACAACAAGACGCTCGCCGCGCAGCTCTGCAACGAGTTCCGCGAGTTCTTCCCCGACGCCGCCGTCGAGTACTTCGTCTCCTACTACGACTACTACCAGCCCGAGGCCTACGTCCCGGCCCAGGACCTCTACATCGAGAAGGACGCGACGATCAACGACGAGATCGACCGCCTCCGCCACGCGGCGACCGCGGCGCTGTTCGCGCGGCGCGACGTGATCATCGTCGCCTCCGTCTCCTGCATCTACGGGATCGGCTCGCCGCGAGCTCTACAAGGAGCAGATGGTGCTGTTCAAGGTGGGGGAGTGGATCGAGCGCGAGTCGCTGTTCCGCCAGCTCGTCGCGATGCAGTACCAGCGCAACGACACGGCGCTGACCCGCGGCACCTTCCGGGTCAAGGGCGAGGTGCTGGAGATCTTCCCCGCCTACGCCGAGTCCGCCTACCGGATGCAGCTGTTCGGCGACGAGGTCGAGTCGATCATCCACTTCGACCCGCTCACCGGCGAGGTGCTCGACGAGGTCGACCACGTCTCGGTCTGGCCGGCGTCGCACTACGTGACCAAGGAGGAGACGATCGAGCAGGCCGTCACCGACATCAAGGCCGAGCTCGAGGAGACCGTCGCCCGCTTCGAGGAGCAGGGCAAGGAGCTCGAGGCGCACCGGCTGCGGCAGCGGACCCAGTACGACATGGAGATGCTGAAGGAGCTCGGCTTCTGCAACGGGATCGAGAACTACTCGCGGATCCTCGACGGGCGCCCGCCGGGCTCGCCCCCGCACACGCTGATCGACTACTTCCCCTCCGACTTCGTCACCTTCGTCGACGAGTCGCACCAGACGATGCCCCAGATCGGCGGCATGTACGAGGGCGACCGCTCGCGCAAGCTGACCCTGATCGACCACGGCTTCCGGCTCCCGAGCGCGATCGACAACCGGCCGCTCAAGTTCGAGGAGTTCCTCAAGCGGGTCGGCCAGGTCGTGATGGTCTCGGCGACGCCGGGCGACTTCGAGCGCACCCAGAGCAAGCGGATCGTCGAGCAGATCGTGCGGCCGACCGGGATCGTCGACCCGCCGGTCGAGGTGCGCGAGTCGAAGAACCAGATCGACGACCTGATGAACGAGGTCCGGATCGTCGCCGAGCGCGGCGAGCGCGCGCTGGTCACGACGCTGACCAAGAAGATGTCCGAGGACCTGACCGAGTACCTGCTCGAGCACGGCTTCCGGGTCCGCTACCTGCACTCCGAGGTCGACACGATCGAGCGGATCCAGATCATCCGCGACCTGCGGCTCGGCGAGTACGACGTGCTCGTCGGCGTCAACCTGCTGCGCGAGGGCCTCGACATCCCCGAGGTCGGCCTGGTCGCGATCCTCGACGCCGACAAGGAGGGCTTCCTCCGCGGCGAGACCAGCCTGATCCAGACGATCGGCCGCGCCGCCCGCAACATCAACGGCCGCGTGCTCATGTACGCCGACCGCTTCAGCGCCGCGATGGAGGCCGCGATCGGCGAGACCGACCGCCGCCGCGAGATCCAGCTCGCCTACAACCGCGAGCACGGGATCACGCCGGAGACGATCGTCAAGGGGATCAGCGACATGTCCGACTTCCTCGCGATGGAGTCGCGGGCGCCGGCCAAGCGCCGCAAGAGCCGGGCGACGGTCGACGGCAAGCCGATCGAGAGCCCCGAGGAGCTCGAGAAGGTGATCGTCGGGATCGAGGAGGAGATGCTGGCGGCGGCCGAGGACCTCCGGTTCGAGGAGGCGGCGCGGCTGCGCGACGAGCTCAAGGAGCTGCGGCGGGACCTCGAGGGGATGCGGGCCTAGGGCTCTGGGGCGTGGTCGCGGCTGGTCGGGCCGGCCTCCGATCACCGCGAACGTCCCTGAGACCTACCTATAGGGGCAGTTGAGGGACGTTCGTCGTCGTGAACCGGCTTTTCGCGGCTAGTCGCTCCACCAGTCGCGTTGGCCTTCGACGTCTTCGCGGGGAGATCCGCCGAGGTTGGGGGCGCCGATGACGAGGATCTCGAGGCCTTCGGGGCCGGCCTCGTAGCCTCGCCAGGTTCCGGGTGCGACGCGGATGGCGTCCCATTCGGTGAGCTCGATGATCTCGTCGTCGAGCTTCATCCGGCCGCCGCCGCGGATGACGACGTAGACCTCTTCCTGCCGCTTGTGCGTGTGGCCGTAGGGGAAGCGAGTGTCGGGCGGGATGCGCTGGTAGCCGAGGCCCGATTGCTCGAGCTCGAGCGCCTGGGTCGCGAGCCGGAACTCGAGGTCCGGGGCGCCGTCGAAGTTGGAGCCGACGTCCTCCAGATCCTCCTTGAGGTTCCGGCGCGTGAAGGGCACGGGGCGATCCTACGGTTCCGCGCGCGAAGGCTCTCGCGCGGCGCGAGTTGGAGCCGGCCCGCCGGGGTAGGGTGGAGCCGAACCCTCGAAACGACCCCAGGGAGGCTCCACATGATCAGCAAGCTCGACTTCGTCGGCGTTCCCGTCGCAGGACGCCGATCGCTCGCGGAAGTTCTACGTGGAGACGCTCGGGCTGAAGCCCGATCCGAAGTCCGACTACGAGTTCTGGGTCGGCGACACCTGCTTCGGGATCTGGGAGCCGGAGAAGCAGGGGATGGAGTTCGCTCCCTCCAGGAACGCGCACCCGGCCCTGCACGTCGACGACGTCGAGGCGGCGAAGAAGGAGCTCGAGGCGAAGGGCGTCGAGTTCTTCGGCGACGTCTTCGACACCGGCGTCTGCCACATGGCGCTGTTCAAGGATCCCGACGGCAACGACCTGATGCTCCACCACCGCTACAGCCGCGCGACAGGCGTAGCGCGGCTCGGCCGACGGCGACTGAGCGGGCCGGCGCGACGGCGCCGCTTGCTTGCAGGGCTTTCGGGGTCCGTCCGGTCCGATGCTCAGGATGCCGCGCTCTGATCAGTGGAGCGAACACCCCGGGCCTCGCCGAGCCGGCCCCGAAGCCTGAGGCGAAGGCGCTGCCGCGCGCCTTCTCCGACCCCTCGCTGCGCGCCTGGCAGCGGCGGGCGCTGGCGGCGGCGAACGACTGGAACGGCGGCCCGTTCCTGATCGCCGCGGCTCCCGGCGCCGGCAAGACGCGGCCGGCGCTGATCCTCGCCCGCGAGCTGCTGCGGCAGCGCCAGATCGACCGGGTCGCGATCGTCTGCCCGACGGCGCCGCTGACCCAGCAGTGGGCGGCCGCCGCCGGCGCGCTCGGGCTCAACCTGCAGCCGGACGCCACCCATCTGCGCACGACCTCGGACTTCGAGGGCATCGCCGTCACCTACGCGCGGGCGGCGGCCTCGGCGAAGACCTACGCGAAGGAGTGCACCTCGCGGACGCTGGTGATCGCCGACGAGGTCCACCACCTCGGCGACGAGCTCGCCTGGGGGACCGGCTTCACGAAGGCGTTCTCCGCCTGCGGCCGCCAGCTGCTGCTCTCGGGCACGCCGTTCCGCTCCGACGACGCCCCGATCCCCGGGATCTCCTACGACGCGTCCGGCTTCGCCGTCCCCGACGTCGCCTACTCCTACGCCGAGGCGATCCGCGACGGCGCCTGCCGCGAGGTCCTGTTCGTGCCCTTCGACGGCACCCTGGTCTGGCAGAGCGGCGACGACGTGATCGAGAGCTCGTTCGGCGAGCACCTCAGCGCCAAGGAGCGCGGTCGCCGCTACCGGACCGCGATCTCGACCGAGTTCGCCGAGGGCCTGCCGCGGATCCTGCGCCAGGCCGACCGGCAGCTGACCCGGGTCCGCGCCGACGGCCACAAGGACGCGGCCGGCCTCGTCGTCACCGCCGACAGCGAGCACGCGCGGGTCGTCGCCGCGGCGCTGGCCGAGATCGCGGGCGAGAAGCCGACCCTGGTCCTGCACGCCGAGCGCGGCGCCCACGACCGGCTGCGCAAGTTCGCGGGCGGGCGCAGCCGCTGGATCGTCGCCGTCAACATGGTCTCCGAGGGCGTCGACATCCCGCGCCTGCGGGTCGGCGTCTACGCGACGACCGCGAAGACGCCGATGATCTTCCGCCAGATCGTCGGCCGCTTCGTCCGCGTCGGCCAGGGCGACCGGGGGCAAGAGCTGGCTGTTCCTGCCGGGCGAGGGGATCCTGCGCTCGCACGCCGACCGGATCGAGGAGGAGATCCAGCGGGTCGTCCGGCCCGACGACGGCGACGGCGAGTGGGACGAGCCGCCGGAGCGGCGCGAGACCGAGCCCTCCGAGGCGCCCGAGTTCGTCGCCGTCGCCGCCGACGTCGCCCCGCAGATGAACCTGTTCGGCGAGGCCGGCGACGAGTCGGTGCAGCCGATGGCGGCGCCGGTCGCCGAGCGCCGACCCGGAGCCCGAGCCGGAGCCGCGCCAGGTCCCGGCCTACCAGCGGCGCAAGGACCTGCGGGCCGAGCGCCACCGGCTGATCTCCGAGCTCGCGCGCAAGCGGCGCTGGCAGCACCGCGAGGCGAATCAGTGGATCAACGGCAAGGTCGGCATCCGCCGCGTCGAGGACGCGACGATCGACCAGCTGCAGACCTCCTGCGACAAGCTCGTCGAGGAGCTGATCCGCCTCTCGCGCTCGCGCTCGCCCGTCTAGAGGTTGAGCGACGCCATCCCGGCCGGGTCGTAGCGCTCGCCGGCGACCGCGGGCAGCTCGGCCTCGATCCGCGCGAGCTCGTCGGCGCTGAGCTCGATCGTCGGCGGCGCCGGCGTTGTCCTCGAGGTAGCTTGCGGCGCTTGGTCCCCGGGATCGGGACGATCTCGTCGCCCTGCGCCAGCACCCAGGCGAGCGCCAGCTGCGCCGGCGTCACGCCCTTCTCCTCGGCCAGCTCCGCGACCTTCGCGGCGAGGCGCTGGTTCTGCTCCAGGTTCTCGCCCTGTGAAGCGCGGGCCGTGGCGGCGGAAGTCGTCCTCGTCCAGGTCCTGCTCCGGGTCCTTGAAGCGCCCGGAGAGGAAGCCACGGCCGAGCGGCGAGTAGGCGACGAGCCCGATCCCGAGCTCGCGCAGGGTCGGCAGGATCTCCGCCTCGAGGTCCCGGCTCCACAGCGAGTACTCCGTCTGCACCGCGGTGATCGGGTGCACGGCATGGGCGCGGCGGATCGTCTCCGGCCCCGCCTCGCTGAGCCCGATGTGGCGGATCTTGCCCGCCTCGCACCTGCTCGGCGAGGGCGCCGACCGTCTCCTCGATCGGGGTGTCCGGGTCGATGCGGTGCTGGTAGTAGAGGTCGATGTGAGTCGAGTACCGAGCCGCCCGAGCGAGGCGTCGATCGAGCGCCGCACGTTCTCGGCGCTGCCGTCCGTCTCCGGTTCATCTGCGTCGTCGTAGATGACGCCGAACTTCGTCGCGATCACGAACTCCTCGCGCCTGCCGGCGATCGCCCTGCCGACCAGCTCCTCGTTGGCGCCGTCCCCGTACATCTCGGCGGTGTCGAGGAAGTCGACCCCGAGCTCGAGCGCCCGGTGGATCGTCGCCGTCGACTCGTCCTCGTCGGTCTCGCCGTAGAAGGCGGACATGCCCATGCAGCCGAGCCCGAGCGCCGATACCTCCAGCGCTGCCTCGCCGCTTCCAAGTGTTCGCTTCTTCATCGGGTTCCTTTCGTCGCTTCCGTCGATGCCTTACCCACCGTAGGAGTTGGAGTGCGCTCTAAGTCAAGGCCGGGAAGCCGGATTCCTCGCCTCGTATCAGCAATCCTTGACTTCGAGTGCGCTCGAAGATCTATCTTTCTGATCCATGGAAGCGAGCACCCTGACCGCGCCGCACGGGATGACGATCGCAGAGGTCGCCGAGCGGACCGGGCTCACCGCGCACACGCTGCGCTACTACGAGCGAGCCGGGCTCCTGCTCGAGGTCGATCGCGACGCCTCCTCCGGCCACCGCCGCTACAGCGACGGCGACATCGAGTGGATCACGCTGTGCACGCGGCTGCGGTCGACCGGGATGCCGATCCGGCGGATCCGTGAGTACGCCGACCTGGTCCGGGCCGGCGAGGGCAACGAGCACGAGCGCCTCGCGATCCTCGAGGCGCACCGGCGCGACGTGATCGACCGGATCGCCGAGCTCGAGCGACAACCTGGAGAAGATCGACTACAAGGTCGACCTCTACCGGGGCAAGCTCGGGCTGCCGCCGCATCACCGGCTCGAGCGCTGCGCGCGATCGCCCGGGTATAACGGAGCCGTGCAGGACGAGGCCACGCTGGGCGGCTGGCGCGGGATCGCCGCGGCGTCGCTCGCCGCGGCACGGGCTCGCTCGCGGGCTCTGCTCGGCGGTCCGCAGGCCCGCCGACCGCCGGCGGCTAGCGAGGCGCAGGGAGGGGCGCTCGCCGGCGTCCACTGGACGAAGCGCGTCAAGGCGGCCAAGCGGGTCGCGAAGGGCCGCGCCGGCCACGTCGCCTTCGCCCTCCGCGGCGGTGGCGTCGAGCGCGCGTTCCGAGGGTGGCGACCGCTTCGCCTCGGCGAGCGTCGTCAAGGCGATGCTGCTCGTCGCCTACCTGCGCAAGTACTCCGACCGCAGGCTCTCCGACGCCGAGCGCGAGCGGCTGCGGATCATGATCAAGCGCTCCGACAACGATGCCGCGACCGAGGTCCGCGACATCGTCGGCAACGGCGCGCTCGAGCGGCTCGCCGACAAGGCCGGCTTCCACTGCTTCGCGACGAGCGCGGCGAGCTGGGGCTCGACGCAGATCTGCGCCCGCGACATGGCGCTGTTCATGAAGGAGATCGAGCGGCTGCTGCCGAGCCGCTACCGCGGCTTCGCCCTGACCCTGCTGAAGCGGATCGTCCGCAAGCAGCGCTGGGGGATCCCGAGGCGATCGGCCGCGCCTGGACGCCGTTGTTCAAGGGCGGCTGGCACGACGACTCGCCCGACAGCTGGCGCGTGCACCAGATCGCGCTGCTGCGCGGCCCGCGCGGCGAGGAGCTCGCCGTCGCGGTGCTCAGCGCCGGTCAGCCGAGTCAAGGGCTACGGAACCGACACCGTCACGAAGGTGGCGCGGCGCGCCCTGGTCGGCCCGGTCACCCGCTGCAGGGGCGGCAAGCGCTGACCCCAGCCGGCGGCTGCGACGCGCCGGGCTCAGCGGCCGTCGCTCGAGAAGTGCTGGAAGTCCTTGGTCCCGTCCCACTTGCCGCCCCACTTCCAGCCGGCGATCCGGCGCATCGAGCGGACGACCGGGCCCTTGGCGGTGATCATCCCCTTGCGGACGTCGTCGCGGTCCGCGTAGGCGCGCGCCCTCGGGCGGTGAGACGAAGCCGGACGGGGTCACGTACGGGTTCTCGCGCGGGTTGATGTCGATCGCCTTGCCGTAGGCGTGGCGCGACCAGCGGTCGGTCCCGTTGACGACGCGGCAGTTGAAGGCCGAGGTGTTGTCGGCCGCCATCGAGCGGTGGTCGTCGCCGCGGTAGCGGTCGATCGGCTCGATCCGGCGGATCGGAAAGCGCTTCTCGTAGAGCTGCTCGAAGACCTTGACGATCTCGCCCGCGTAGTCCGCGATGGACGACCAGCCGGCCGTGGTGGCGGGTCGCCGTCGAAGCCGATGTAGGAGAGGCCGAGCATCCGCAGCTTGCCGAGCCCGACCGGGCAGCCCCGGTGCCAGGAGACGCCGGTCATCCGCTTGCGCGCCTTCGGGCTGAGCCGGCTCGACGGTGCCGCGGAAGGGCGTGCCGCGCGTGGCCGCGCCCGAGGCGCTGCCCGGAGTCCGCCGCCGCGCGATCGTCCGCGCCGCCCTTGCCCTTCGGCGGCGCCAGCGGCTTGCGTCCCGCAGCGCTTGAAGAACGGCAGCGTCTCGAGCGGCGCCGGCACGGTCTCGTATCCCGGCGCCCCGGAACTGCTCGCCGCCGCGGTCCCGCCAGCAGCCCTTCGGGAAGTAGACGCGGCGCTCGCTCGCGCCCTCGGTCGACGACGGGCGCGACGAGCAGGTCGGGGCCGAGCATCCACTGCTGGTCCTGCTTCGGCAGCCTCGGCATCGCCGGGGAACTGCAGCCACATCGGGCGCGCGATCGGCATCCCGGTCTCGTGCGCCTGCTTCCAGAGCTCGTGGATCAGCGGCACGGCGCGATCGTGCAGCTCCGACGAGGCGCTTGTAGCGGCGCACGGTCGCGTCGTCGTAGGTCCAGGGCATGTGCGGGCCGGCGCCGACCGAACCGTGCAGCCTGAACATCGGCGACAGCGCCGCCCACTGCGTCCAGCGGATGAACAGCTCCTTCGTCGTCGGCTCGTACGGCCCGACGTCGAAGAAGCCGCCGATGTCGGTCGTGAACCCGTAGGCGCCGCCGACGCCGCGGTTGAGCATGTCCGGGGTCAGCGAGGCGAGCCCGGCCGAGCGGCGTCCAGTCGGTCGTCTCGTCGCCCGGGAAGTTGGCGAACTCGTACTTCGCCGATCCGGGCGAGCCCGAGTAGCCGGCGCGGGTGAAGTAGAAGATCTTGCGGCCGGGGTGGTTGCGCTCGAACTCCCTGACCGCGTCCCGCGTCGCCTTGTGGAAGAGGACGACGAGGCGGTTGTGCATCGTCTTGCCGGTCGAGCCGTCGGCGAAGTGCATGTCGTCCATCACCTGCTCGCCGAAGTCCTGCATGAAGCCGTCGGCGCCGAGCCGCAGCGCCCGCCTTGATCCGGCGCTGCCACCAGGCGACCGCGTCGGGGTTGGTGAAGTCGATCTGAGCGCCGAGCGCGCTGAAGTTCGAGATCCAGGTGTAGGGGTCGCCGTTCGCGTGCGTCGCCACGTAGCCCTTCGCGATCGCCTCGTCGTAGGCGGCCGGGTCGTCGGTGCCGATCGTGTCCTCGCCGACGAAGGCGCGGAAGTAGAGCATCGGCCTGATCCCGCGCTGCTTCAGCTCCCCGATCAGCTCGGCGAGCACGCTCGTCGTCGAGGAACTGCCAGCCCTCGATCCGGTAGGCCTTCGGGCGGATCCCGTAGCGGTCCATGTCGACGAGGTCCTGGCGCACCTCGGCCTCGTACTTGTCGGGCGGGTCGTCGTTGAAGATCACCGCGCGGTCGAGGATCGAGCCGAGCGCCCACCGCGGCGGCACCATCTGCCGGCCCGGTGATCGAGGTCAGGGTCTCGATGCTGCGCCGGGCCTTGCCGGGCGCGACCGTGTAGTCGAGCCGGCGCGAGGCGGCCTGGACCTGCCAGGCGTC
The DNA here is from genome assembly GCA_963743845.1 of uncultured Solirubrobacterales bacterium. Lineage (GTDB taxonomy): Bacteria > Actinomycetota > Thermoleophilia > Solirubrobacterales > 70-9 > CAXMST01. The sequence continues at coordinate 72,619 of CAVURI010000004.1, read as the reverse complement.
GTCGCGGTCGGAGGCCATGCGCCAGTGCGAGAGCTCGTCGCGGTCGAGCAGGAAGCCGTAGCGGCCGGGGGAGAGGAACGAGGACTGCACGTAGTAGGCGGCGTGGGCGCCGTTCGGGAACAGGTAGTCGCTCGCCCGAGGTCGATCGCGGTCAGCGCGCCGGCCTTGCCCGAGCTCAGGTTCTCCTGCTGGAGGTGGTTGTAGAACTCGGTCCCGCGCTGGTCGATCGCGTTGTGGCGACCGCCGAAGCCGCGGAACGACTCGCCGGGCTTCGTCGCGAACGAATCCGAGATCGCGGCGACGCCGCTCGCCGGGTCGGGGACCGCCGAGGTCGAGATCGCGCCGGACTTCGGGCCCGGCTCGATCGTCACGACGAGCTCGCGGCCGGACGGGTCGCTGGTGCTGAGCCGGAGCCGCACCCCCTTGCCGGCGCGGCGGGCCGACTCGACCGCGACGGCGGCGTACTCCGTGCCGCCCTCGGTGACCGTGCTCAGGTTGCCCTGCCACTGCTGCGCGGGGATCTGGGTGATCGAGTGGCGTGCCGACCAGGAAGGCGAACGGCCGGTACAGCGTCGGCGGCGACCGGGCCCGGCGACGCCGAACTGGGTGCGGGGCAGCGCCCGGCACGGTCGTCTTCGCGCCGTCCTCGCCGCGCAGGCCCGCTGAGCACGGGTCGGCCGTCGCCGTCGGTGTAGGTGATCCGCAGCGGCTCGCGGTCGATCACGGCGCCGGCGCCCGGGCCGGTCACCTCGATCCGATCGGGGCCGATCTCGACCGCGGCCGAGGCGGGCCCGGCGAGCAGGCGCAGCGGCGAGCGCGACGGCGATCGCCGTCGCCGTGTCAGGGCTCCGCGAAGCGAGGGCGGGGAGGTCAGCATCGGCACAGCCTAGATACCCGCGCACGCCGGTTTGCAGGCGGAGGGCGGGCGGCGGTGCTTCGCTAGTGTGGCCGCGGATGGAGAGAGAGCAGATAGTCCGAGACGATTTCCCGACGACCCGCAAGGGATGGGACCCCGCCGCGGTCCGCGCGCACCTCGAGTCGCTCGCCGACCGCCTGCCGAGCAGCGACGTCTCGCTCGCCGATGCAGCCGCGCAGCGGGTCAGCGAGATCGTCGGCGCCGCCGAGGCCGTCGCCAGCGGCCTCGAGCAGGAGGCGGAGAAGCGTGCCGACGCGATCGTCGAGTCCGCCCGCGAGGAGGCCGACGGGATCGTCGAGCGGGCGCGCCAGGAGGCGCGCGAACGCCTCGACCGGGCCCAGAGCGCGGTCGAGGGCCTGATCGCCGGCGCCGAGGACCTGCGCAGCCGCGTCGGGTCGCTGGGCGAGCGGCTGACGAGCGACTCGGGCGCTGCGACGTCCGCGGCCGACCCGGAGCCGGCGCCGCAGGCCGCAGCGCCGGCGGGGACGCCGGTCCCCGCGAGCCCCGCTGCCGCCGTCCCCGGCCCCGAGCTCGTCGCCGAGCCGGAGATCGAGGTCGAGCCGGCGAAGGCGCAGCCGACCCCCGCCGCCGCCGTCCCCGGTCCCGAGCTCGTCGCTGAGCCCGAGATCGACCCGGAGCCCGTGCCCGAGCCCGCCCGGCCGACCGCCCGAGCCGGCCGCCGATGCGGTCAGCACCGAGGATCTGCTCGCCCAGCTCAAGGGCGAAGCGGCGGAGGAGCCTGCGGCCACCTCCGAGCCCGCCGCTGCCGACGGTCCCGTCGCGGACGCCGATGACGCCGAGACCGACCTTGCCGGGATCCGGCTCGTGGCGCTCAACCTCGCTCTCGAGGGCCTCGATCGCGACGCGATCGCATCGCGCGTCGAGGCCGAGTTCGGCGCCGTTGCCGGGGCCGGACGCCGTGATCGACGAAGTCGTGGACCGGGCCGGCAAGTAGTCGGCAGCCGATGACCGACCCGGCGAGCAACCCCTACGGATCGCTCGCCGAGACCGTCGCGGCCTTCGGCGCAACCGTCAACCCCGGCAAGGCTGCCTTCTTCAGCGAGGCCGGCCTCGAGCTCGTCATGGGCGAGCGCTCCGGCGTCAGCTTCCGCGACGCCTTCGACGGCCGCGAGTACCTGAACTGCCACTGCAACGGCGGCGTCTTCAACCTCGGCCACCGCAACCCGCGCGTGATCGCGGCCGTCGACGGCGGCTCTCGACCGACCTCGACATCGGCAACCACCACCTGATCTCCGGCTGGCGGGCGAAGCTGGCCGAGCGGCTCGCGGCCTCGACCGGCGGGCTCATGCAGGGCGCGGTCTTCGGCGTCGCCGGCGGCGAGGCGATCGACCTCGCGATCAAGCTCGCCCGCGGCCACACCGGCCGGCGCGAGATCGTCTCCTACCGCGGCGGCTACCACGGCCACACCGGCCTCGCGCTTGCGACCGGAGATGCGCCCTACCGGGAGGCCTTCGGCCCGAACCTGCCGGGCTTCACCCAGATCCCCTTCAACGATCTCGGCGCGGTCGAGGAGGCCGTCGACGAGCGCACCGCGGCGGTCCTGATCGAGTCGATCCCGGCGACGCTCGGATTCCCGATGCCGGACCCCGGCTACCTCGAGGCGATCGAGACCCGCTGCCGGCAGGTCGGGGCGCTGCTCGTCGTCGACGAGGTCCAGACCGGGCTCGGGAGGACCGGATCCGTCTGGTACTACGAGCGCGAGGGGATCTCCCCCGACATGGTCGTCACCGCCAAGGGCCTCGGCGGCGGCATCTACCCGATCGCCGCGACGCTCGTCACGGCCGAGCTGCTCGAGTTCTTCCGCGCCAACCCGTTCATCCACATCTCGACCTTCGGCGGCGCCGAGCTCGGTTGCGTCGCGGCGCTCGAGGTGCTCGACATCGTCGAGGAGCCCGGGTTCCTCGAGCGGGTCGACCGAGCTCGGCGACTGGTTCGAGCGGGAGCTCGCCGACCTCCCGTTCGAGCTGCGGCGGCGCGGGCTGACGATGGGCTTCGCCTTCGGCGAGCCGGGCGGCGGCTTCGAGGCGATGCGGGCTTTGATCGGCGAGGGCGTGTTCGCGGTCGTCGCCAACAACGATCCCGCCGTGCTCCAGTTCAAGCCGCCCCTGATCACCTCCGACGCGGAGGCGGAGCGGATCGTCGCCGCGGTCAGGCGGGCGCTCGGGATGATCGCGGCCGCCGAGCTCGCCGACCTGCACGCGGCGGTCGAGGCGGCGCTCGAGCGGGGGGACGAGGGAGCGCTGACCGTGATCGGCTGGGGCGAGATCTCGCTCGGCGTCGGCTGGCCGGGGGAGCAGCCGCGAGGTGGTCGCCAAGCGCCTGCCGAGGTTTCCCGACCGGGCCGCCTTCGAGCGCTACCGGGAGCTGATCGAGCGCTACGTCGAGGTGCTCCGCGAGCGTGGGATCGACGTCGTCGAGACCGAGCTGCGCGGCGTCGACGAGGCCGGCGGCACGGTGGTCGGCTACGGCGTCCAGCCGATCCTCCCGGCCGAGAGCCTCGGTCCGCCCGTGCTCGCGGCCGCGACGGCCGGCGGAGGGTCACCCCCTGGTCGACGCGATCTGCGCCCACGTCGCCGCGACCGTCTCCGACCGCGTCGGGCTCGACGCCCAGCTCTCGAACTGGGCCTGGATCGACGGGGCGGCGCGCTACTTCGACGTGACGACGCCGCTGCTCAGCGACGACGCGGGGCGCACCCGGCTCGACTCGGAGCTGCTGCTCGCCGCCTACCCGTGGGTCAGCAGGCCGGCGCTGCGCCGGTTCGTCGTCCCGACCGTGATCGCCCGCTACCACGACCGCCGATCGGTGCTCCGCGACGTCGCCGCCAACCTGATCAAGGAGCGGCTCGAGCCGTGGATCGAGCCCGCTGATCGCCGCCTCGGCGCCGTATCTGGAGCGAGCCGCTCGACCCCGAGGAGATCCGCCGTGACTACCGCTCGGACGCGCGCATGTGGGAGTGGGTCCAGCGCGTCCGCCGCGGCGACCGCCGCTGGCACCGGCTGCGCGGGCCGCACCTACCCGTTCCTGATCCCGGGTCAGATCGAGCGCTGAGCGGCGCTGCGGTGCCAGCCGCGCCGGCAGGTCCACTTGCCGAGCGCCGCCGTCGTCGGCGCGGCCGGGGTCCCGGTGATCGAGAGGTTGCGGATGCAGGTCAGCTTGCGGCCTCTGTAGCGCTCGTAGTTGCGGCCTGACAGCCGAAGCCCGAAGTCTGGGCGACGCAGCTGCCGGCCCAGTAGCGACGGCAGTGGCGGTCGGTCGTGCAGGCGTTCTTCGAGTAGGTCCAGGCGGCCGCCAGGGCCTGGGCGCGCGGTCAGCGTCGAGCCGCCACCGCCACCGCCGCCGGGGCCGACCACGTCGACGCCGGCGACCTGCAGGACCTTGTTCCGGATCAGGGTCCGGAGCGGATCGGCGGCGAGCCTGCCCGTAGGCGCTCGGGCTGAGGCCGCAGTTCTCGTTCAGGCCGAAGCTGGTGTCGCCGACGAGCCGGTAGCCGCCGCCGGTCATCGGCACGACGAGCGGCCCGCCGCTGTCGCCGTCGCAGGTGTCGCGGCTCGGCGGTGCGCCGGCGCAGACCATCGTCGCGGCCTGGAAGAGGCTGCCGAGCGCGTTCCCGCACTCGGCGTCGGAGAACATCCGCACCTGGGCGACGCGGAGCCCGTCCGGGTAGCCGCCGCCGCTCGGCACGGTCGAGCCCCAGCCGGTCACGAAGGCCGTCCTGCCCCCGGCCCACAAGGCCGCCTCGGCGGCGCCGGCGAGCTTGATCGTGCCCGCGGTCGAGGGGGACGCGAGCTCGAGGATCTCGACGTCGTAGCTGCTCGCGTTCGGGTTGTAGAGGACCTGGCCGCCGGCGCCGCGGAGCACGTGCACCTGGGCGACCGGGATCTCCTGTCCGGTGCCCGAGGCGGAGAGGTTGGTGCGGCCGGTGACGACCGAGAGCTGGCTCGCGGGCGTGAAGGTGCCGCCGTCCTCGTAGACGCAGTGGGCGGCGGTGATCACGATCGTCGGAGCGACCAGCGAGCCGCCGCAGAACTGGCGGTCGAAGGCGCTGCCGCCGCCGGCATGCGTGATCGCCACCTGCCAGGGCCAGGCGGCGATCGTCGTCGCCTGGCCGCCGACGATCCGCGGCTGCGCCGAGCGGGCGTCGGCCGATCCGGCGAACAGCGAGCGCGAGCAGGACGGCGAGGGCGGGCGCCAGGAGGCGTCCGCGTGCGATCGACCCCCGTGCTCCGGCGTCTCTGCTCAAGGCCCGTCGAGGCTACCAGCGAAGCGACAGTCCGGAAAGAGAATTAGCCGGCGATCGAGGCCCGAGGGAACGCCTGTTCGATCCCTAGACTAGGCCGCCGATGGCGTCCAGCAGCCAGATAGTCGTTTCCGGAGCCCGGGAACACAACCTCAAGAACGTCGATGTCTCGATGCCGCGGGACGCGCTCGTGGTGATGACGGGCCTCTCCGGCTCGGGCAAGTCGAGCCTCGCCTTCGACACGATCTACGCCGAGGGCCAGCGCCGCTACGTCGAGTCGCTGAGCGCCTACGCGCGCCAGTTCCTCGGCCAGATGGACAAGCCCGACGTCGACTCGATCGAGGGCCTGAGCCCGGCGATCTCGATCGACCAGAAGACGACCTCGAAGAACCCGCGCTCGACCGTCGGCACCGTGACCGAGATCTACGACTACCTGCGCCTGCTCTGGGCGCGGATCGGCAAGCCCTTCTGCCACAACTGCGGCGAGCCGATCCAGGGCCAGTCGATCGAGCAGATCACCGACCGCGTCCTGACCCTGCCCGAGGCGAGCCGGTTCATGGTCCTCGCGCCGGTCGTTCGCGAGCGCAAGGGCGAGTACGGGCGGATGCTCGAGGAGATGCGCCAGCAGGGCTACGCCCGCGCCGTCGTCGACGGCGAGCTGCGCCGGCTCGACGAGGAGATCGTCCTCGACAAGAAGTTCAAGCACGACATCTCGATCGTGATCGACCGGCTCGTGATGAAGGACGGCGTCCGCAAGCGACTGGCCGAGTCGATCGAGGCGGCGACCTCGCTCGCCGACGGGCTCGTCGAGGTCGAGCTGATCGAGCGCGGCAGCGGCGAGGCCCACGCGCCCGGCGCCGAGAGCGCCGACGAGGACGGCGACGCGCTGCGCGCCGCGGTGCTCTCCGGGCCCTCGGCCGGCAAGCGCGGCGAGGTGCTCGTCTTCAGCGAGAAGTTCGCCTGCCTCAACTGCGGCGCCTCGATGCCCGAGATCGAGCCGCGGATCTTCTCCTTCAACTCGCCGCACGGCGCCTGCGAGCGTTGCCACGGCCTCGGCTTCCAGCGCGTCGTCGATCCCGACCTCGTCGTCCCCGATCCGACGCTCTCGATCTCCGACGGCGCCCTCGCCTCCTGGATGGGAGCCGCCTCGCGCTACTACCGGCGCCTGCTGGAGACGGTCTGCGAGGCCTATGGGATCGACGCCGGCGTCCCCTTCCAGGACCTGCCGGCCAAGGACAAGCAGCTGCTGCTCGACGGCACCGGCGACGAGCGCCACACGATCTCCTACAAGAACCGCTACGGCCGCCAGCGCAGCTACCGGGCCAAGTTCGACGGGATCACCGCCGGCCTCGAGCGCCGCTACGCGAACACCGACTCGGAGGGGACGCGGGAGAAGATCGAGGAGCTGATGGCCCTGCAGCCCTGCCCGGCCTGCGACGGCGCCCGGCTGCGGCCCGAGAGCCTCTCGATCCGGATCGCGGACCTCTCGATCCACGACTTCACCGTGATGTCGGCGCGGGCGTCGCTGGTCTGGATCCGCGAGCTCGAGCTGACCGAGACCGAGCAGGCGATCGCGAAGCTGATCGTGCGCGAGGTCGAGGAGCGCCTGCAGTTCCTCGAGTCGGTCGGGATCGGCTACCTGACGCTGGAGCGCTCGGCGGCGACGCTGTCGGGCGGCGAGGCGCAGCGGATCCGGCTGGCGACGCAGATCGGCTCGAGCCTGGTCGGCGTCCTCTACATCCTCGACGAGCCCTCGATCGGCCTGCACCAGCGCGACAACACGAAGCTGATCGGGACCCTGGAGCGGCTTCGCGACCTCGGCAACACCGTGATCGTCGTCGAGCACGACGAGGGCACGATGCGCGCCGCCGACTACCTGATCGACCTCGGGCCGGGCGCCGGCGAGCACGGGGGAGAGATCGTCGCCGCCGGCACGCCGGCGCAGGTGACGCGGGTCAAGAAGTCGGCGACCGGTCAGTACCTGAGCGGCAAGCGCTCGATCCCGATCCCGGCCGAGCGGCGCGTGCCGAACGGCGAGCTGGTCGTCACCGGCGCCCGCCAGCACAACCTCAAGAGCGTCGACGCCGAGTTCCCGCTCGGGGTCTTCACCTGCGTGACCGGCGTCTCCGGCTCCGGCAAGTCGACGCTGGTCAACGAGATCCTCTACCGCGCCGTCGCCAACCGCCTGCACAAGGCGCGGCTGCGGCCCGGCGCGCACGACCGGATCACCGGCCTCGACCAGATCGACAAGGTGATCGACATCGACCAGTCGCCGATCGGCCGCACGCCGCGCTCGAACCCGGCCACCTACACCGGCGTCTTCGACCACATCCGCGAGCTGTTCACGAAGACGCGCGAGGCCCGCGCCCGCGGCTACAAGCCGGGCCGGTTCAGCTTCAACGTCAAGGGCGGCCGCTGCGAGGTCTGCAAGGGCGACGGCCAGATCAAGATCGAGATGCACTTCCTGCCCGACGTCTACGTGCCCTGCGAGCAGTGCCACGGCAAGCGCTACAACCGCGAGACGCTCGAGGTCCGCTTCAAGGGCAAGTCGATCGCCGACGTGCTCGAGATGCCGGTCGACGAGGCGGTCGACTTCTTCTCGAACATCCCCAAGATCCACCGCCGGATCAAGACGCTCGCCGACGTCGGCCTCGACTACATCCGCCTCGGCCAGCCGGCGACGACGCTCTCCGGCGGCGAGGCCCAGCGCGTCAAGCTGGCGACCGAGCTCAGCAAGGTGGCGACGGGGGAGACCCTCTACATCCTCGACGAGCCGACGACCGGCCTGCACTTCGCCGACGTCGAGCGCCTGCTCGAGGTGCTCGGGCCGGCTCGTCGACCAGGGCAACTCGGTGCTCGTGATCGAGCACAACCTCGACGTGATCAAGACCGCCGACCACCTGATCGACCTCGGCCCGGAGGGCGGCGACGGGGGCGGGACGATCGTCGCCACCGGCACGCCCGAGGAGGTCGCGGCCAACCCCGACTCGCACACCGGCCGCTTCCTCGAGGAGCTGGTCGAGCCGGTAGTCACCCGCAAGCCGGGAAGCGCAAGCGCGAGCCCGTCGCGGCCTGACGTCGCGGCGGTGCCCGGGGTCGGACGAACGTCCGGATACAGGCTGGACAACGTTGGACATCAGAATCCGGATTTCCCACTCACTAAGTGCTACGGTCTGCAGCGATGGTGCCCGCTGGGGGGACTACGGATGGATCCACAACTTTGTCCACTGACGGACTAGGCGCGACGAGAAAGTCGTGCCGACGGAGCGAGTCGCTGCACCCGCGGCGCTTGCCTGCGCTGCTGATCGCGTTCCTGGCCTGCTTCGCTGTCCTCGCCATTCCGTCGTCGGCCGCAGCTGCGGACACTGCGCCCCCCGACATCACGATCACGAGCCCGACAACAAGGATCGCTTCCTGCTGCACCAGGGCCCGACCCCCATCTTCAACTGCACCGACCCGCTCCCCGATCCCTCCGGCGTCGCCTCGTGCATCGCGACACCCGATCAACGACGAGGACCTCGGTCCCCACTTCTTCGAGGTCACCGCCACCGACCGTGGCCGGCAACGTCTCGACCAAGAAGGTCGCCTACACGATCGACCCGCCCGCCTACGGCGACCTGATCGACGAGCGACGGCCCGCTCGCCTACTACCGCTTCAACGAGGCGGCTCGGCTCCTCCGAGATGCTCGACTCCTCCGGCAACCACCACGACGGCGATCTACCAAAACGGTGTCGCCCTGCGCCGCGACGGCGCCACCTCCTGCGAGCGCCGCCCGCACCCGCCGCGCGCCTGCGAGCTCGCCCACCCGGCCCGAGAACAAGGCCGCCTTCTTCGGCCCCCGTGACGACCACGGCTACGTCAACGGGATCACCGCCCCGACCAGCCGCCTACACGATGGAGGCCTGGGTCAAGCCCCGCGACGGCGCCGACATGATGGTGATGGGCCACGGCGGCGGCGGTCAGCTGTTCATCTCCGGCGGCAAGCTCGCCTTCCGCCAGGTCCAGGACACGATCACACTCGAACGCCGCCGTCCCGCCCGGCGAGTGGTCCCACGTCGGCGCCACCTGGGACGGCCACAACACCCGCCTCTACGTCAACGGCCACCAGGTCGCCCACTCACCCACGCCAACAAGCCCCCCTCGGGCACCTCGACCTTCTACGTCGGCTACGGCGAGATGGCGCCCTGGTTCCACGGCGACATCGACGAGGCCGCCTACTACGACCACGCGCTGACCGGCCACGACTTCGACGACCGCTACAAGGTCGGCTCCGCCTACGACATCCCTCGCTGGTGTCCGGCAACAGCCCCTTCAACACCGAGGGCCCGTCCACCGACCCCGAGTCGCGCCGAAGAACACCGGCGTCTACGCGCCCGGCAAGGTCCCCGACGCCGACTTCGACTGCCACGATCCCGACGACACCGACGTCCCCGCCTACTCCGACATCGCCTCCTGCACGGCGACCGTCGGGCTGGTCGGCGATCCGACGCCCGATCCGGTCGCAAGCGGCGACCCGCTGCCGCAGGCCGCTCGGCGACTCACGAGTTCGATCGTCACCGCCACCGACAAGGGCGGCAACGTCTACGTCCACACCGCACACCTACACGGTCAAGCCGTTCGCCGACCTGTTCCGCCACGACAACCCGATCGCCTACTACCGCCTCGGCGACGGCTCCGGCAGCCGATGGTCGACTGGTCCGGCAACCACCACGACGGCGAATACAAGAACGATCAGGACTCGGGCCCGACCGGGATCTCCGGCGACGGCGACAAGGCCCGCGACTTCTTCGGCGCCGGCGGCTACGGCTACGCCAACGGGATCGCCGCACCGACCTTCCAGGCGACGCTCGAGGCCTGGGTCAAGCCGCTCGGCAACCCCGACTCGACCAGCACCGAGTTCTCCGACTCGTCGATGCCCCCCGGCTGGTCGCCGCAGAACGTCTGGAACCCGGTGGCGCCGCCACCGTCTCCGGCGGCCGGCTCACCGTCGACGGCGCCAGCGCCGGCACCAACGCCACCTACGGCTCGGGCCGCACGCTCGACTTCAAGGCGACCTTCAACGCGACCCCGTTCGCCCACGCCGGCTTCGGCACCGACTACAACAACCCGCCCTGGGCGATGTTCTCGGTCAAGGGCGACGGCCGCCTCTACGCCCGCACCAACAACGGCGCTCGCGACAACCTCGAGACCGACCTCGGCACCGGCTACTTCGGCGCCGATCACCGCTACCGGATCGAGTGGACCGCGACCAAGGTCGTCTACTACGTCGACGGCAACGTCGCCGCCACCCACGCGATCAGCTTCGGCCCGACGCAGATGCGGCCGCTCGTCTCCGACTTCAACACCGGCGGCGGCAACCTCAGCCTCGACTGGCTGCGGATGAGCCCGCACACCGCCGCGATCAGTCGATCGTCGGCCACGGCGGCGACAGCGACGCCGGCGAGATCTACATCAAGGACGGCTACTTCCGCTTCCGCCACATGGACACCGAGGTCGTCTCCTCGATCCCGGTCAAGTTCGGTGAGTGGCAGCAGGTCGTCGGCACCTGGGACGGCGTCGACATCCGCATCTACGTCGACGGCGTCCTCGCCGGCAACCGGTCGAGCAGACCAAGCGGCCCTCCTCGATCAACACCTTCTACGTCGGCTACGGCGAGATGGCGCCCTGGTTCAACGGCTCGATCGACGAGGTCGCCTACTACGGCACGGCGCTGCCGACCGCCCGCGTCTTCCAGCACTTCCTCGCCGATCCGCCGCCCGACGCCAAGGGCGATCAGGGCTCGCCCGGCGACTCGCAGATCAACGGCCCCGGCTCCGGCCGACCCCGTCGACCCGACCGACCCGACCGATCCCACGGACTCCGACCGATCCCACCGATCCGACCGATCCCGACGGATCCGACCGATCCGACCGATCCCACGACCCCGGCCGACCCCGAGCGATCCCGGCCGATCCGACCGATCCCGGCGACGCCGCCCGTCACCACTCAGATGAGCGCCTGCCTCGGCACCGTCAAGGTCGGCAAGCGCGTCGTCACCGCCTCCTACTCCTGCGGCAAGGCCAAGGCCTGCGCCGGCAAGGCCTCGGCGGTGCTGGTGCTCGGCAAGGCCCGCTTCTCGCTCGGCTCCAAGAGCTTCAGCGCCGCCGCCGGCGGCAAGGGCAACCTCCGCTTCAAGCTCTCCAAGAAGCAGCGCCAGGCCGCCAAGGCCGCCAGCTCAGCCCGACGCCGAGGTGACCCTGACCGGGTCCGACGGCCGGGTCCTGGACCGGGGCTAGACCCTCTACATCCTCGACGAGCCGACGACGGGACTGCACTTCGCCGACGTCGCGCGCCTGCTCGAGGTCTTCGCACACCGGCCGTTTCCTCGAGGAGCTGGTCGAGCCCGTAGTCACGCGCAAGCCCGGAAAACGCAAGCGCGAGCCCGTCGCGGTTTGACCATCGCAGCGGTGCCCGGGGCCGACTTCAGCTCTGTCCAAAGAGCGTCCAGATGCAGGCTGGACGACTATTGACACCCGAGTCCGGACTAAGTACGGCCTCGGTGATAGCTTCTCCGGCGATGGTGCCCGCTGGGGGGACCACGGAAGGATCCACACGACCGTCCACTGAGGGACCTAGGAGCCGCATCGGTAGCCGGCGCGCGCTGCTTGCCCGGAGCCGCTGGCCGTCTGGTTGCGCTCGTCGCAGCAGTTGCGGCGTTTGCGGCCATCGCGCCCGCTGCCGCCCAGGCCACGAGCCTCGGGACGACATTCCCCGCTGATCGGCGCAGTCTTCAAGGGTCCGCCGCCCGATATCTACGGCACCAACGGCAACAACTTCCTCGAGGATCGGCAGCGTCGCGATCTACATCTACCGGGTGAACCAGGACGGTACGCAGGGCCTTAGCTATCTCGCTCGCCTCTTCAAGCAGGCGACCCTCGGCGGCGCGCTTGCCGAATCACTCGACGGTGGCTACTGGGCCTGGTCCGACGAGGACGATATACGACGGGCTCGGTCTGTACGTGTTCTATCTCCACGATCCGATCCCGACTGCCGACGGCCAATACCGCATCATCTCCACCCAGGACTCGGACGGCGGCACCAAGTACGGCCCGCCCGTCAACTACACGGTCGATTCGCTCGCTCCCAGCACCACGATCGTGTCCGGACCGACTTCGCCGGGAAGTTCGAGCAGCGCCCACTTCGTCTTCTCGGGCACCGATCCCGACCCGCCCAATGGGCACGCGTCGGGGATCGACTACTTCGACTGCCGGATCGACGGCCAGCCATCCGGCTGGGACCACTGCACCGACCCCGGCGGCTCGGCGCCCTACACCTACGACGTCAGCGGCCTCAGCGAGGGCGGTCACACCCTCGAGGTTCGAGCGCTCGACAAGGCCGAGCAACGAGGACCCGAGTCCGGCCACCTACTTCTGGGTGGTCGACAAGACCCCGCCTGACATCACGATCACGAAGCCCCAGAACAAGGACCGCTACCTGCTCCACGACGGCCCGACCCCGAACTTCAGCTGCACCGACCCGCTGAACGGCGATCCGCCCGCCACGCCCTACGCCTCCGGCGGTCGCAGTCCTGCACCGCCACCCCGATCAACGACGAGGACCTCGGCCCCCACTTCTTCGAGGTCACCGCCACCGACCGCGCCGGCAACGTCTCGACCAAGAAGGTCGCCTACACGATCGACCCGCCCGACTACGGCGACCTGATCGACGACGACGACCCGCTCGCCTACTACCGCCTCGACGAGGCGGTCGGCTCCTCCGACATGCTCGACAGCTCCGCCAACCACCACGACGGCATCTACCAAAACGGGGTCGCGCTGCGGCCGCAACGGCGCCACCGCCTGCGAGCGCCGCCCGCACCCGCCGCGCGCCTGCGAGCTCGCCCACCCGGCCGAGAACAAGGCCGCCTTCTTCGGCCGCCCGTGACGGCCACGGCTACGTCAACGGGATCACCGCCCCGACCACCGCCTACACGATGGAGGCCTGGGTCAAGCCCCGCGACGGCGCCGACATGATGGTGATGGGCCACGGCGGCGGCGGTCAGCTGTTCATCTCCGGCGGCAAGCTCGCCTTCCGCCAGGTCCAGGACACGATCCACTCGAACGCCGCCGTCCCGCCCGGCGTCTGGTCCCACGTCGGCGCCACCTGGGACGGCCACAACACCCGCCTCTACGTCAACGGCCACCAGGTCGCCCACTCGACCTACGCCAACAAGCCCCCCTCGGGCACCTCGACCTTCTACGTCGGCTACGGCGAGATGGCGCCCTGGTTCCACGGCGACATGGACGAGGCCGCCTACTACGACCACGCGCTCACCGCGCACGACTTCGACGACCGCCACAAGATCGGCACCGCCAACGACCACCCCTCGCTCGAGTCGCGGCAACTCGCCCTTCAACACCGAGGGCCCGTTCACCGATCCGGCCGCGCCGAAGAACAACGGCCTCTACGCGCCGACCAAGGTCCCCGATCGCCGACTTCGAGCTGCTCCGACCCCGACGACCTGCCCGGCGACTCCGACATCGCCTCCTGCACCGCGACCGTCGACGGCAACCCGATCTCGCCAACGGCGATCCGCTGCCCGACTCGCTCGGCACCCACACCTTCGTCGTCACCGCCGTCGACAAGGGTGGCAACATCTACAACCACCCCCACACCTACACGGTCAAGTCCTTCGCCGACCTGTTCCGCCACGACAACCCGATCGCCTACTACCGCCTCGGCGATCCCTCCGGCGCGCTCGATGGTCGACTCCTCCGGCAACCACCGCGACGGCGAATACAAGAACGATCAGGACTCCGGCCCGGTCGGCATCTCCGGCGACGGTGACCGCGCCCGCGACTTCTTCGGCGCCGGCGGCTACGGCTACGTCAACGGGATCGCCGCACCGCCCTTCCAGATCGACGCTCGAGGCCTGGGTCAACGCCGGCGACGCCCACGACGCCTCGATCGTCGGCCACGGCGGCGACAGCGACGCCGGCGAGATCTACATCAAGGACGGCTACTTCCGCTTCCGCCACATGGACACCGAGGTCGTCTCCTCGGTCCCGGTCAACCCCGGTCACTGGCAGCAGGTCGTCGGCACCTGGGACGGCGTCGACATCCGCATCTACGTCGACGGCGTCGAGACCGGCAAGGTCGAGCAGACCAAGCGGCCCAGCTCGGTCAACACCTTCTACGTCGGCTACGGCGAGATGGCCCCCTGGTTCCACGGCGCGATCGACGAGGTCGCCTACTACGAGACGGCGCTGCCCGCGGCCCGCGTCTTCCAGCACTGGCTCGCCGACCCGCCGCCCGGCGACCTCGACCCGGCTCCCGACGACCCGACCGATCCGCCCGTCGACCCGGAGGACCCCCCGGTCGATCCCGAGGATCCGCCCGTCGACCCCGGCGACCCGACCGGACCCCGGACCGCCGTCGACCCCGACGACCCGCCGGTCGACCCCGAGCGACCCGCCGGTCGAGACCGACGATCCGCCCGTCACCACCCAGATGAGCGCCTCGCTCGGCACCGTCAAGGTCGGCAAGCGCGTCGTCACCGCCTCCTACGCCTGCGGCAAGGCCAAGGCCTGCGCCGGCAAGGCATCGGCGGTGCTGGTGCTCGGCAAGGCCCGCTTCTCGCTCGGCTCCAAGAGCTTCTCGCGCCGCAGCCGGCGGCAAGGGCAACCTCCGCTTCAAGCTCTCCAAGAAGCAGCGCAAGGCCGCCAAGGCCTCGAGCTCGCCCGACGCCGAGGTGACCCTGACCGGGTCCGACGGCCGGGTGCTGGACCGGGGCTAGTCGGGCGGCGGGGCCTCCGCGGCCGGCGCGGCTCTGCAGGCGCGCTGAGGTCCATCGGCTCCGGCGCCTCGCCGCCGAGGGCGCGGACGACGCCCGCCGCCCAGGGGTTCGTCTTCAAGGCGTTGGCGAACAGCCGCAGCGGCTTCTCCTCGCCGTCGAGCTCGATCACGCACCTCCTCGCGCATGAACTTCGGCGCGACCGAGACGACGCGGGCCTGCGAGCGGGGCCGGCTCCAGATCAGCGCCGCCTTCGGACCGGCGACCTCGTTGCGGACCGAGAGCAGGTGGACCCGCTCGGCGTCGACCGCGACGAGCACGTCGGCGCTGAGCTTGCTGCGCGAGCCGGCGGCCCGCGAGCCGAGCGCGAGGAAGGCGCCGACGATCGGCACCGCGGCGAGCGCCTCCAGCGGCCTGGTCGAGAACTCCCCGACCGCGAGCGGCTCGGCCTCGATCAGCGGCCGCACGAGCGCGGCCAGGCTCCTCGGTCTTCTTGGCGCGGAAGCGCCGCGCGACCTCGAGGCGCTCGGCCTCGCTCTGATCGTGTTCCTTGCTGTCGAGCGGCCCGAAGGGACTCATGGGAAGCAGTCTTCCGCAACCGCTGGTGACAACGCGCGCAGGCCGCCACGCTGCGACCCTTCGCGGCGATGACCGAGACGCCCGACCCCTACGTCTACCCGCAGCGCGGCTGGCGGCCCGTGGCTGCGCAAGCGGCGCTGGTACGAGCGCACGCACCGGCCCCTGAACCGCCTGCGGATCGATCGCTGGGCGGCGCAGGGCGGCTTCTACGTCCGTCACCCGATCGAGGGCGAGGTGCTCGAGGCGATGCGGGACGGCCGCCTCGAGATCGGCGAGGGCTCGCACCTCGAGCCCGGCTGCTGGATCACGATGGCGCCCGGGGCCCGGATCAGGATCGGCCGCGGCTGCTACCTGAACCGGGAGACGATGCTCGCCGCCCAGGAGAGCATCGAGATCGGCGATCACGTGATGTTCGCCAACCACTGCTTCGTCGGCGACGCCGACCACCGCTTCGACGACCCCGATCTGCCGGTCCCCTGGCAGGGGTTCACGCCGAAGGGCCCGGTCAAGATCGGCGACAACGTCTGGATCGGCAAGGGCTGCGTGATCACCGGCGGCGTCGAGATCGGCGAGCGCGCCGGTGATCGGCTCGAACTCGGTCGTCACCCGCGACGTCGCCCCGCGCACGATCGCCGCCGGCGCGCCGGCCCGGGCGATCAGGCAGATCGAGTACGGCGTCGAGCCGGAGGCCGAGCGGACCGAGGGGCCCTGAGCGGTGCCTCGCCCGTCGCCGGCCCTCGCTAGCGTGCGGTCGATGGCGACTCCCAGCTTCCGCAAGGCCTCCGCGGCCGCGCTCACCGTCCTCCTGCTCTCGCTCGCCGTCACCTCGCGGCGGCTGCGGGGACGAGCGAGGGCGGGGGAGGACGAGGCCGCGACGTCGCGACGAGCACGCGACGCGAGCGCCGCGACCGCCGACCCGCGCTCGGCGAGACGACGGCGCGGGACGGCGGTTCGACCGCACCGCGGGCCGAGCGACAGCGAGCAGATCGAGACCGCGATCGAGGCCTTCCTCGTCTCCCCCGACAGCGACGAGGTCTGCGACGAGCTGGTCACCGCGGAGCTGCTCGCGGTCGGCCTACGGCGACCTCCAGGGCTGTCTCGAGGGACGGGCGCCAGCCGACGCTGGCGAGCTCGGCCAAGATCGACGGGCTCGACGTCACCGGCGGCGAGGCGACTGCGGACGGCCGTGCCCGAGGGCGGCGCTCTACGACGGCAGCGACGTCGACTTCACGCTCGTCCTCGAGGGTGAGCGCTGGCGTGATCGACGCGGTCAAGGCCGACATCCCCGTCGGTCCCTGAGGCCGGCGCCCGCGGCCGCCCGGGCTCGGGCTAGACGCCCTCGGCGTAGGCCCGCGCGGCCTCGGCGGGCGACTTCGGCTCGCCCGTCGGCTGCAGCGGCAGCTGGTCGGGCTGGGCGCGGCCGCTCGAGCGACTCCTTGTGGGCGCCCGCGGTGAGCACCACGCGGCAGTCCGCGTAGCGCATCAGGTTCTGGGTCACCTTGCCGACGCGGGTGCCGGCGCCCGGGTCGCGCTCCTCGGCGGCGGCGTCGTCGGCGGCGATCAGGATCGTCTCCGGCTGGATCTTGCGGGCGATCCCGATCACCGCGATCGGAGCGCTGCGGGCGACGTACAGGTGCGGCGTCACCTCGACGTTCTCGTACTCCTCGCCGATCGCCTCGGCCCGGCGCAGCGCGTTGGTCATCACCTCGAGCCTCTCCGGGTTCGGGGTCGTCGAAGGACTCGCCCTCCTCCTCGTGCACGCGGACGACGCGCGACGGCGTGGATCTGGGCGGGCCCGGCATCCGTGCTCCGCGACATCCGCCCCGCGGCCTGGACGACGTCGTCGTCGAGACGGTCGCCGAACACGCAGACCATCAGCTTCGTCGGCTGCTCGTTTCGATGGCGCCGCGGGCACGAGCCGGCGGGTCTTCTTGCCCTCCGCGGACTTCGGTCAGCGCCGGGATCGGCCGCTCGCGGTACTGGGTCTCGGGGTCGATCTCGAAGTTGGCCCGCTTCGTCACCGGCTCGACCAGCACGATCCGGCAGGGCCGCTCCTCGAGCAGCATCAGGCGGGTGCCGCCGAACAGGTTGTCGCGGCTGATCCGGCGCTGGACCGGCGGCATCGGCATCACGATCGCCTCGGCGCGCGCCAGCTGTGCCTCGCGGATGATCGCCGTCGCCTTGCCGTCGCGGGGGCAGCGCATCTCGCGGATCTCGGCGCGCGAGCCGAGCACCCGGCGGGCGAGCTTCATGTTGCGCTTCGAGGTCTCCTCCTCGGAGGGCAGCGGGTAGTCCATCGGGTAGCCCCGCGAGACCGGGATCAGCGACATGAAGCGGACGTGGCTGGGGTGGTCGGAGAGCAGGCGCGAGATCTCGAGCGACTCGACGGGGTCCTCGGCCGGGTCGCAGACGACCAGCACCGAGTGGTAGATGCTCTCGTTCTCGATCACCGGTTCCGGCACCGCGATCTTCGCTGTCTCGCTCATCGTCAGCCCCTTGCGCTTCCGGTAGCCGTAGTAGGCGGCCATCCCGATCGCCAACCATACGACTCCGATCGCCCCGACGACCGGATCGAGGCTGACGACGACGACGAATGCAAGCCCGGTCCCGAGCGCGCCGATCGTCGCGAACACGCGGCAGCGTCCAGCCGCGCGGACAGGCGGATGTTGCCGGGCCCCCGGTAGGGGCGCTCGGCGTCCGGGTAGCGGCGTCGCAGCGCGATCACCGCGAGGTGGGCGACGGTGAAGCTGAGCATCGCGAACGCCGCGTAGAGGCTGCCGAGGAAGGCGGCGGGCCCGAGCAGCAGCAGCGCCGCGACCACCGAGCGAGCCGGCGATCCCTATGTAGGGGGTTCTGAAGCGTGGGTGCAGGCGGCTGACGACCCTCGGCACCTGCTGGTACTGGCCCATCGAGTAGACGAGCCTGGAGACGCCGAACATGCCGGCATTGGCGGCCAGGATCAGGATCGTCGCCGCGAGCAGGCCGACGTAGACCTCGGCCGGTGCCCTCGAGCGCGCCGAGGTCCATCGCCCGGACGACGCCGAGCACCGGGTCGCCGGCGAAGCCGCCCTCCTCCTCGGGCTGGCCGAGCTGGGTCACGTACTCGCCGTTCGACTCCTGCTCGACCGGCAGGGCCGAGAGCGCGATCGCGGGCAGCGCCGCATAGATGATCACGACCGCGAGCACGACCTTGCGCATCGCGCTCGGCACGGTCTTCGGGGCGTCGATCGCCTCCTCCGACATGTTCGAGACGGTCTCGATCCCGGTGTAGGCGATCATCGCCACCGGGCACCGCGATCAGCAGGTCGTTCCAGGTCGGCGCCACGCCCCAGTGGATGTTGTTGATCAGCGTCTCGAAGTTGAGGACGACGAAGACGCCGAGCAGCACCAGCGCCAGCTGCGTCATCAGGTCGGTGACCGCCATCACCAGGTTGAGCCGGGCCGCCTCGCGGACGCCGCGGATGTTGAGCAGCGCCAGCAGCAGGATCACGACGGCGCCGCCGATGATGTCGCCGGGCGGCTCCTTCAGGGCCGGCCAGATGAAGCCCAGGTAGTGCGGCACGAACAGGGCCGAGATCGCCGCCGTGATGATGAAGTTCATCACCTGGACCCAGGCGGCCCCGAACGAGATCGTCTCGTTGAAGGCGTGGCGCGCGAAGCTCGAGGAGCCGCCGGCCTCCGGGTACATGGTCGTCGCCTCGGTGTAGGTGGCCGCGGTCAGCGCGAAGAGGATGCCCGCGATCACGAAGACCAGCGGCGTCAGCCCGAGCGCCAGAGCGGCGACGAGCCCGAGCGCGTAGTAGATCGACGATCCGACGTTGCCGTAGGCGGACGAGAACAGCGCGTTGTCGGTGAGCACGCGCTCGAGTCGGAACTGTTTTCGCTCAGCCAATCATGGGTCCGATCACTCGGCTCCCATTTTCACCCTTTGCGGCCCGGGAGGGTTGCCCCTACGCCGGCTGCAAAGGCGTCGCCGCTACCAATCCCAGGCGGAGTTCCCCGCCAGCGACTCCTGCTCGAGGTAGCGGCGCAGCTCGGTCAGCTCGTCGGGGTCGATCGAGTAGGTGTGGCTGTCGTCGGGGAAGCGGCCCGAGCGGACCTCGTTCGCGTACTGGCCGACGCCGGCGACCATCGCGTCGTGGATCTGCGCGTAGCGCTTGACGAAGCGGGCGACGTGGCCGGTGTTGATCCCGAGCAGGTCGTGGAAGACGAGCACCTGGCCGTCGGTCGAGGCGCCGGCTCCGATCCCGATCACCGGCACCTCCATGCGCGGCATGATCTCCTCGGCGACCGCGTCGGGGACCGCCTCGAAGACGACCGAGAAGCAGCCGACCGCCTGCAGCGCGAACGCGTCCTCGGCGATCTTCGAGGCGGTCTCGCCGGTCCGGCCCTGGGCCTTGTAGCCGCCGAGCTGGGTCGCGGTCTGCGGGGTCAGGCCGACGTGTCCCATCACCGGGATGCCGGCGCGGACGATCGCGCGGGCGCGGTCGACCGAGGCGCCGCCGCGCTCGAGCTTGACCGCGGCGCAGCCGGCCTCCTTGATGAACCGCTGCGCGTTGGCGACGGCCTGCTCGTTCGACTGCTCGTAGGAGCCGAACGGCATGTCGCCGACCAGCAGCGGCGTCTTCAGCCCGCGGCGCACGGCGGCCGACAGCATCAGCATCTCGTCCATCCCGACCGGCACGGTCGAGTCGTGGCCGAGCACCGTCATCGCGCCGGAGTCGCCGACGAGGACGATGTCGACGCCGGCCTGCCTCGGCGACCGTCGCCGAGGGGAAGTCGTAGGCGGTGACCATCACGATCCGCTCGCCGTTCTCCTTCATCTCCTGAAGGCGCGGCAGCGTGATCGGCGCGCGGTCGTTCGGCGGGGTGTTCGGGACGCGGGGTGCGGTGCTCATCTCAGGGCTCCTGACGTGGCGTGGCCGGCCTCAGCCGAGTCCGCCGTTGTGTGCGGGGTTTCGATCAAGGTTTCAAGCCTTCCTGGCCGTCGATCAGGACGTTGTCGATCAGCCGCGCCCTGCCGAGCGGCGCGGCCACGGCGACCAGCACCGGCCGCCCGTTGAAGCTCTCGATCGGCTCGAGCGTCTCCGCGTCGCGGGCCTCGAGGTACTCGGGCTCGATCCGGGCCGCGGCGAGGATCGCCCGCGCCTCTCCGAGCGCCGGCTCGACCGGGCCGCGGTCGCTCTCGGCGATCTCGCGGACCCGCTCGAGCGCCTGGTTCAGAGCGACGGCGCGGCCGCGCTCGTCCTCGTCGAGGTAGACGTTGCGCGAGGACATCGCGAGCCCGTCCGGCTCGCGGATCGTCGGCATCACGTCGATCCGCACCGGCATGTCGAGGTCGCGGACCATGCGGCGGATCACGATCGCCTGCTGGGCGTCCTTCTGGCCGAAGAAGGCGACGTCGGGGGCGACGATGTTGAGCAGCTTCGCGACGACGGTCGTGACGCCGCGGAAGTGCTCGATCCCGCGCCGGGCCGGGTCCCCGCAGAGCACCTCGCTGAGGCCCTCGACGATCACGGCGGTCGCGTAGCCCTCGGGGTAGACCTCCGACGGCGGCGGGGGCGAAGACGAAGTCGACGCCGGCCGCCTCGGCGACGGCGGCGTCGCGCTCCTCGTCGCGCGGGTAGGCCGCCAGGTCCTCGCCGGGCCGGAACTGGGTCGGGTTGACGAACAGGCTCATGACGACGACGTCGCAGCGCTCGTTCGCCGCCTCGAGCAGCGAGCGGTGGCCGTCGTGGAGGTAGCCCATCGTCGGCACCAGGCCGATCGTGCGGCCCTCGCGGCGCAGCGGCTCGAGCGCCGCGCGCAGCTCCTGCTTGGTGCGGACGATCCTCATCGCCGCTCGCTCCGTCGTCGTCGGTCGTGCCCGGCGATCGTCATCGTCCGCGCCGCCAGCGCCTCGTACAGCGGCAGCAGCTCCGGGGCGCGCTCCCGCAGCGCCTCGAGGTGCCTGGCGACGGTCGCGTGGTCGCCGCGGGCGATCGGGCCGGTCAGGGCCTCGCCGCCGCGCTCGGCCCAGTTGGCGGCGCTGCGCAGGACGAGCGGCGCCGAGCAGCTCGCGGGCCTCGTCCTCGTCGACGCCGGCGCGGGCGAGCAGGGTCGCGGCGCTCTCCTCGAGCGCGATCGAGGAAGTTCGAGGCGATCGAGGCGGCCGCGTGGTAGGCGGCGCGGGCCTCCTCGTCGATCTCGAACGGCCGCATGCCGAGCGCCAGCGCCAGCTCCCGGGCGATGGCCATCGGCCTCGGCGTCGGCGCCGGCGATCGCGGCGGGCGCGCCTGCGAGCGGGGCGCGGTCGTCGGGGACCGTCTGCAGCGGGTGCAGGGAGAAGGCGGCGGCGCCGGCGGCGGTGCAGGCGGCGAGGGCGTCGAGCCCGGTGGCGCCGCTCGTGTGGCCGACGAAGCGCAGGCGCGGGGCGTGGGCGGCGACCCGCTCGGCGACCGCGGCGATCTCGCCGTCGGGCACGCAGATCAGGGCGATCTCGGCCTCCGGCGCAGCCGGCGTCGAGCTCGTCGCGGCCGGCCTGGCGCACGTCGAGGCCGGCGACAGCCGCGGCCGAGGCGATCGATCCGCCTACGCGTCCGCGCCCGATCACCACGATCGGCGGCAGCGCCACGGTCGGCGCGGGGATGTCGGTGGGGATCCGTTCCAGTTCCCGCATGGGAGATACCGGTCGGTGGCTGTGTGGTCGGAGAAGAGACGGCGTCGTCACGGTCCGCGCCTGCCCCGTCGTCCGGGGTGGGTCGCGGCCGCATGCCGTGCCGGAAAGTATAGGTCCGTGCCGGCGTATTGACCAGTCGCAGCGGACCCCGCGCCGCGGAGCCTGTGGGCTGCCGCCGCCCTCACTACGATCGTCCTGTGCCGATCTACGAGTTCGAGTGCGCCGGGTGCGGGGAGCGGTTCGAGTCGCTCGTCGCCGCCGGCACCGAAACGGCCGAGTGCCCCGCCTGCGGCCGCGCCGGCGCCGAGCGCCGGATGTCCTCGTTCGCGCCGACCACGCGGCAGATGACCCCGGCCCAGCGGCGCCGGGCCGAGGACGCCCGCGGCACCAACCGCGACGGCGCCCGCACGCGCTTCAAGGAGAGCCTCGCCAGGGGCCGGGCCAAGGGCGCGGCCGACCGGCAAGGGGAAGGGCAAGTGAGCGAAGACGGGGGAGGGGCCGGCCGGCCCGCGCCGGACTCGGCCGAGGGGCGCCGCGAGCGCCTCGTCGAGGTCTACCGCGAGGCGTCCGGCTGCCTCAAGTGCCCGCTCTCGGAGACCCGGACCAAGGTCGTCTTCGGCGCCGGCGACGCGAACGCGGACCTGATGTTCGTCGGCGAGGCGCCGGGCGCCGACGAGGACCGCCAGGGCCTGCCGTTCGTCGGCAGGGCGGGCGGGCTGCTCGGCGAGCTGCTCGAAGGTATAGGACTCTCAAGACAGGAAGTGTTCATCGCGAATGTGCTCAAATGCCGCCCGCCCGGGAACCGCGATCCGCAGCCGGTCGAGATCGAGACCTGCCGGCCCTACCTGTTCAGCCAGGTCGAGCTGATCCAGCCGCGGGTCGTGGCGACGCTCGGCAACTTCGCGACGAAGCTGCTGACCAACAACCAGACCGGGATCACCAGGGTCCGCGGCGTGCCGCAGGTGCACACGCTCGGCGGCCGCACGGTCTTCGTCTTCCCGCTCCTGCACCCGGCTGCGGCGCTGCGCACGCCGAAGATGAAGGAGACGCTGATCGCGGACTTCGAGCGCCTCTCGCAGCTGCTCTCCGAGCCGCTGCCCGAGCCCGAGGCGGCGCCCGAGGCGCGCGGGGAGCAGCCGGATCCGCTCGGCGCGCCGGAGCCGTCGGGCGCGCCGGCTCCGACCTCGACCCCGTCGAAGGCGCCGGAGACCGACCAGCTCGACATCTTCCGCACCGGATAGCGGTCCGCACCGCGATGGAGCCGACCGTCGAGACGACCACGGATGCCGCGGGGACGGAGGCGCTGGCAGCGCGCCTGGCGGCCCGGCTCGAGCCCGGCGACGTGGTCGTGATCTCCGGTGAGCTCGGCGCCGGCAAGACCACCTTCGTCCGCGGCGCCGCCCGGGCGCTCGGGGCGACGGCGCCGGTCACCTCGCCGACCTTCACGATCGGCCAGATCTACCCGGCGCCGGTCCCGGTCGCCCACCTCGACCTCTACCGGCTCGGCTCGCTCGACGAGGAGGAGCCGGGCCTGCTCGACGAGTACCTGGCCCCGGACACGATCGCCTTCGTCGAGTGGCCGGGGATCGCCGCCGGCGAGCTCGAGCGGGTCGTCGCCCGGGTCGAGATCGAGCACGGCGGCGGCGACGTGCGCCGGATCACGATCGCGGCCGGCGACGGGCGCGAGGGGCGGGAGGAAGCGCCCCGTGAGCCTGACCCTCGCCTTCGACACCGCCACCGCCGACACCACAGTCGCGGTCTGCGACGGCCCGCGAGCCCTGGCCGAGCGCGCCGTCGGCCCCGAGCCGGGCGGGCGGCCGCGGCACGGCTCGGCCCTGCTCGGCGCTCGTCGAGGAGCTCGTCGGCGAGGCCGGCGGCTGGGAGCGGATCGGGCTGATCGCGGTCGGGATCGGGCCCGGGTCGTTCACGGGGATCCGGATCGGGGTCGCGACGGCCCGCGCGCTCGGACAGGCGAGGGAGCTGCCGGTCGCGGGCGTGCCGAGCACGGCCAGCCTCGCGGCCGGGCATCCCGGAGCGGCCCGGATCGTCCCCGGCTGGCCGTGATCGACGCTCGCCGCGGCGAGGCGTTCGCCGCCGTGCTCGCTCCGGGCGAGGCGCTCGCGGGCGAGCCGCAGGTGCTCGACCCGGGCGCCCTGGGCGAGCTCGCCCAGGGCCTCGGATCGGCCGTTTCCCCGCTTGCAGCGGGCGACGGGGCGATACGATTCCGGAGCGATCTGGAGGCCGCCGGGGTCGAGGTCCTCGCCGACGAGGACCCGGCTCACAGGCTTTCGGCCCGCCTCGTCGCGGCTCTCGCCCCCGCTTTCGGCCCGGGCGATGCCGCCGGCGTGAAGCCCCTGTACCTGCGACGACCGGATGCGGAGCGTTGGCGTGAGCGAAGCCGCGGCGACAGATAACCCGGCCCAGGGCCTGGACCGGGATGCGGCGGCCGCGATCGCGGTGCGGCGGCTGACCTACGCGGACCTGCCCTCGGTGCTCGTCGATCGAGCGGCGCTCGTTCCGGGCGCCCTGGTCGCTGGCGATGTTCGTGCTCGAGCTCTCGAAGCCGTCCGGCGTCTGCCTCGCGGCCGAGGACCGAGAACGGGCTCGTCGGCTACCTCGTCTGCTCCCGCTACGCGGACATCTTCCACCTGATGAACGTCGCCGTCGACTCGCGTGCCCGCCGCGCCGGGCTCGGCACGAGGATGGTCGAGTCGATGCTCGACGAGGCCGGGCGCGAGGAGCGGTTCACGCTCGAGGTCCGGATCTCGAACACGGGGGCGATCCGCATGTACGAGGCGCTCGGCTTCCGGCCCGCCGGGCGCAGGCTTCGCTACTACCACGACAACAACGAGGACGCGTTGATCATGTGGTACGGCGAGCCCGACGGCTGAGCGGTCTGGAGCGCCCCGTGATCCTCGCGATCGAGACCTCCTGCGACGACACCTGCGCCGCCGTCACCGACGGCGCCCGGGTGCTCAGCAACATCGTCTCCTCCCAGGCCGCCGCCCACGGCCGCTTCGGCGGCATCGTCCCCGAGGTCGCCTCGCGCCATCACGTCGAGCTGATCAACCCGGTCGTCGACGCGGCGCTCGCCGAGGCCGGCGTCACGCTCGAGCAGATCGAGACGATCGCCGTGACCGAGCGGCCCGGCCTGATCGGGGCGCTGCTGGTCGGGGTCAGCACCGCGAAGGCGATCGCGGCGGCGACCCGCAAGCCGCTCGTCGCGGTCGACCACCTGCTCGGCCACGTCGCCGCGGCCTGGCTCGAGCCCGAGCCGCTGGAGCCGCCGTTCCTGGCGCTCGTCGCCAGCGGCGGCCACACGCTGCTCGCCGCGGTCCGCGATCACACCTCCTACGAGCTGCTCGGCTCGACCCTCGACGACGCCGCCGGCGAGGCCCTCGACAAGGCGGCCCGGGCGCTCGGGCTCGGCTACCCCGGCGGGCCCGCGATCCAGCGCGCGGCGGAGGCGGGAGACCCGGAGGCGTTCAGCTTCCCGGTCGCGATGGCCCGCGACCCGGGTCTCGACTTCAGCTTCAGCGGCCTCAAGACCGCGCTCGTCTACGCGGTCCGCGACCTCGAGGCGGCCGAGGGCCCCGGCGCCGTCGAGGCGCGGACGCCGGATCTCGCCGCCTCCTTCCAGGCCGCCGTCGTCGGCCAGCTGATCGCGAAGGCGGGCCGCGCGCTGGAAGCGGGGGAGTGGCCGGCGCTGGCGCTCGGCGGCGGCGTCGCCGCCAACTCGCTGCTGCGCGAGCGGGCCGCCGAGCTCTGCGAGGCCCGCGGCGTCCGGCTCAAGCTCGTCGAGCCGGCGCTCTGCACCGACAACGCGGCGATGATCGGCGCCGCGGCCGCGCATCTCGAGCCGGTCGCGTACCCCGGCTACCTCGACCTCGACGCCGCCTCCCGCGCCCGGGTGCCGGCCGGCGCATGAGCGAGCTTCCCGAGGAGCCGCCGCAGGTGGTCCTCTACGGGCGCCCGGGCTGTCACCTCTGCGAGGAGGCGCTCGCCGGGCTGGTCGGGATCCACGCCGAGGGGATCGCCTTCGAGCTCGTCGAGATCGACATCGAGTCGGACGAGCGGCTGCACCGCGAGCTGCTCGAACTGATCCCCGTGATCGAGGTCAACGGGGTCCGCGCGAGCGAGCTCGTGCCAGATCTCGACGCCGTGCGCTCCCGGCTCGCTACGGTTGAGTCATGAGCGAGCGGTCGGGGGCCAGCCCCGAGCAGTCTGGAAGCGTCAAGGTTCCGGGCCTCACGGAAGCGGCCAACGGCAACGACGGATCCCGTCTGTCGCTCGGCGTCGCCGCCCGGCTGTCGCGCTACCTGCAGGTCCTGATCCAGGCCCGCAAGATGGGCAAGGAGACGATCTCCTCGCAGGAGCTCGCCTCCTGGACCCACATCAACTCGACCCAGATCCGCCGCGACCTCTCCGGCTTCGGCAAGTTCGGCAAGCGTGGCGTCGGCTACCAGATCGACTCGCTGGTCTCCGAGATCCGCAAGATCCTGCGCACCTCCGGTCAGCACAACATCGCCCTGTTCGGCGCCGGCAACCTCGGCCAGGCGATCGCCTCCTCCGACATGTTCGCCGACCACGGCTTCCGGATCGTCGCGATCTTCGACAGCTCGCCGAAGCTCATCGGCAAGGAGTTCGGCGGCGTCCCGGTCCGCGCGATCGACGAGCTCGACAAGGTCGTCGACAAGGAGGAGATCGTCGTCGGCGTGCTCGCGGTTCCGCCCGAGGCGGCGCAGGACGTCGCCGACCTGCTCGTCGAGGCGGGGGTCAAGATCATCTTCAACTACTCCGACCGCCTGCTCGAGATGCCCCCGGAGGTGACCGTGCACACATCCAGCCCGGCGGTCGACCTCCTCTACGCGCTCTACTTCTATCTGACCTGAGGGACCCAGAGGAGCTGTTGTGACGGCCGCCGGCGACCATGGCCTCGACCTCGGGCTAGCCCGGGAGCGATTCGAGCAGTCGACCGATTTCACGGTCGCGATCGAGGAGGAGTTCGCGCTGCTCGACCCGGGCTCGCTCGAGCTCGCGCACCGCTTCGACGAGATGCTCGCGCTCTGCCAGGAGGACGAGGTCCTCGCGGACTCCGCCCGCGGCGAGCTGATCGACACCGAGATCGAGATCCGCTCGGGCCGCGCCGAGTCCTATGCGGAGGCGATCGAGCTGCAGTCGGAGCGGCGCCGGCGCCTGTTCGCGCTCGCCGACCGGATGGGCATCTCGCTGGCGGCGATGGGGACGCACCCGTGGGCCGCCTACCTCGACCAGGAGATCATCGACACGCCGCACTACAACCGGCTCGAGCGCGAGCTCGCCTGGGTCGCGCGCCGCAACCAGACCTGGAGCCTGCACGCCCACGTCGGCATCCGCGGCGCCGATCGGGCGATCGCGATCTGCGACCACCTGCGCGAGCGGCTGCCGATCCTGCTCGCGATCAGCGCCAACTCGCCCTTCCTCGACGGCATCGACACCGGCCTCGCCAGCATCCGCAGCCAGATCTTCACCCGCACCTTCCCGCGCTGCGGGATCCACGAGCCGTTCCGGACCTGGGACGAGTACGCGGGCTTCGTCTCGCTGCTCGAGCGGACCAACTCGATCGCCGAGTCGACGCAGCTGTGGTGGAGCGTGCGGCCGCATCACTCGTTCGGGACCGTCGAGGTGCGGATCTGCGACGCCCAGAGCACCGGTCCCGAGTCGTTCCGGCTCGGCGCGCTGCTGATGGCCTGCGTGGCGCAGTCGGCGCTCGACTACGACGACGGTCGCCTGCCCGAGCCCGCCGGCGGCCGTGAGATCGAGGAGAACCTGTGGCGGGCGATCCGCTTCGGGCTCGACGGGCGCATGGTCGACTTCCGTGCCGGACGCGAGATCGAGACGGCCGAGGCGGTCGAGCAGCTGCTCGAGTGGACGGCCCCGGCCCGCGACGCGCTCGGCCTCGATGCCGAGCCTCAGGGCCCGAACGGCGCCCAGCGGGCGCGGGCCGCGCTCGCAGCGGCCGACGGCTCGGTCGCCGACGTCTACCGCGAGATCGTCGCCGAGACCGCCCGCACCTACGCGCCCGAGCCGGTTCGCCGCTGACGGCCGCCCGCTAGGGTGGCGGGCATGGAAGCAACCCCACCTCAGGGCCCGCCCGGCGGGCCCCCTCAAGGCCCCGGCGCTCCCGGCCCCGGCGGCGAGCCCGAGCTCAGCGCCGAGCAGCAGGAGATGCTGCGCCAGATGGAGGAGGAGATGCGCCGCGTCCGGGTCCAGGACGTGGTCACCCAGAGCACCGTCTCGATCCTCAACCTCGCCGCCCGGCGAATCGCCAAGGAGGACGAGCGCGACCTCGAGCAGGGCAGGATCGGCATCGAGGCCGTCCGCGCCCTGCTGCCGCTGCTCGACGCGGAGGCCGAGCGCGAGGTGCGCAACGCGCTCTCGCAGCTGCAGCTGATGTACGCCGAGCAGACCGGCGAGGGCGGTCCCGGGCCGCAGCCGCCGGGGCGCCCCACCGGCTCCCGAGGGCGGCGCTCCGGGCCCCGGGGACCAGCCGCCGGGGCCGCAGGGCCCCGGTCTCTGGACCCCCGGCCGGGGCTGATCGGGCCCCTGCTCGCCCTCCCGGCGAGCACCAGCCGCGCCTGAGGCGCGGCGTTCCGCATGCCAGAGCGGGTGGAGTCGCATTCCGCCGCCGTCTCCGGCTAGACTCCGCCACCGTTTTCGGCCGCCCCTCGTTCCGAGTCCGGGGCGGCCTTGCTTTGAACACATCAACGGAGGGAAGAGAACTTGACTGAGTTCCTGACCGATTACGGCATCCTCATCGCACTCGTGTGCGCCGGTGCCGGTGTTCTCTACGGGATCCTCGTCACGCAGCGGTTGCTGGCGTTGTCCCCGGGGAACGATCGAATGCAGGAGATCTCCGGCGCCGTTCAGGAGGGC
This sequence comes from uncultured Solirubrobacterales bacterium, assembly GCA_963743845.1. GTDB lineage: Bacteria > Actinomycetota > Thermoleophilia > Solirubrobacterales > 70-9 > CAXMST01. Next base: position 43,519 of record CAVURI010000004.1, on the reverse strand, counting down.
GCCCGGGCATATCTCAATCGTCAGTACACGATCATCGCGATCGTGGCTGTGCCACTCGCGATCGCGATCGCGCTGATCCAGAACGTCGAGACGGGTATCGGCTTCGTGATCGGCGGCATCCTCTCGGGTGCGGCGGGCTTCATCGGCATGAACGTGTCCGTTCGCGCCAACGCCCGCGTCGCCGAGGCGTCCCGCGGCGGCATCGCCCCGGGCCTCGACGCAGCCTTCAAGGGCGGCTCGGTGACGGGTCTTCTCGTCGTCGGTCTCGCCCTGCTGGGCGTCGCCGGCTACTACGGGATCCTGCTGCTCACCGACGCCACCGACAAGGAGGCGATCGACGCGTTGATCGGCCTCGGCTTCGGCGGCTCGCTGATCAGCGTGTTCGCGCGTCTCGGCGGCGGCATCTTCACGAAGGCCGCCGACGTCGGCGCCGACCTGGTCGGCAAGGTCGAGGCGGGCATCCCCGAGGATGATCCGCGCAACCCGGCCGTGATCGCCGACAACGTCGGCGACAACGTCGGCGACTGCGCCGGCATGGCGGCCGACCTGTTCGAGACGTACGCGGTGACGGCAGTCGCCGTGATGCTGCTCGGCGTGCTCACCTTCAACATCGAGGCAGCACGCGAGGTGGCGCTGTTCCCGCTCGTGATCGGTGGCGTCGCGATTCTCGCCTCGATCGTCGGCGCGCTCAGCGTCCGCACGAGCACCGACAACGTCGAGGGCGCGCTCTACAAGGGCCTGATCGTCTCCGGTCTGCTCAGCGCGATCGCCTTCTACCCGATCACCGACTGGCTGATGTCGGATCCGCTCTCGCTCGGCGTCCTCGACCCGAACAGCGCCCTCGCCGGCGCCTCGGTCACGGACCTCTGGCTCTGCGGCCTGATCGGCATCGCCGTCACGGCGGGCCTGTTCGTGATCACCGACTACTACACCTCGACCCGGTTCCGCCCGGTCAAGGCGATCGCGGAGGCCTCACAGACCGGCCACGCGACCAACATCATCCAGGGCCTCGCGCAGGGCTTCCAGGCGACCGCCCTTCCGGCGATCGTCATCGCCCTCGCGATCCTCGGCGCGAACGAGCTCGCCGGCATCTACGGCATCGGCGTCGCCGTGATGGCGCAGCTCTCGCTGACCGGACTGATCGTCGCTCTCGACGCATTCGGCCCGATCACCGACAACGCCGGCGGCATCGCCGAGATGGCGGAGATGCCGGAGTCGGTCCGCAACGTGACCGATCCGCTCGACGCGGTCGGCAACACGACGAAGGCCGTCACCAAGGGCTACGCAATCGGCTCCGCCGCGCTCGCCGCGCTGGTGCTGTTCGCCGCGTTCCAGATCGAGCTCGCCGAGGAAGCCGCCGCCGACGGCAAGGAGCTGCTCGCCGGCTTCTTCGACATCGGCGATCCGGCGGTCCTGATCGGCCTGCTGATCGGCGGCATGATGGTCTACCTGTTCTCCGCGCTCTCGATCGAGGCTGTCGGCCGTGCCGGCGGTCAGGTCGTCGAGCAGGTGCGCAAGCAGTTCCGCGAGCACCCCGGAATCATGGAAGGGACCGAGAAGCCCGACTACGGCGACACCGTCGCGATCGTCACGGCCTCGGCCCAGCGGGAGATGATCCTCCCGTCGCTGATCCCGATCCTGATCCCGCTGATCGTCGGCGTGATCAGCGCCAAGGCGCTCGGCGGCCTGCTGATCGGCGTGATCGTCGTCGGCTTCTTCGCCGCGGTCTCGATGACCGCAGGCGGCGGCGCCTGGGACAACGCCAAGAAGCTGATCGAGGACGGCGCCTACGGCGGCAAGGGCACCGAGGCCCACGCGGCCTCGGTCACCGGCGACACGGTCGGCGATCCCTACAAGGACACCGCCGGCCCCGCGATCAACCCGATGATCAAGGTGGCGAACATCGTCGCCCTGCTGATCCTCCCGATCATCGCCCTCTAGGCGAGACCGGAAGATCGACTGACCCCGGGGCGGCCGCAAGGCCGCCCCGGGTGGTTAAGGGGTGGAGGGGCGGGGCGGGGCGGGTCGCGACGCGTGGCCGTCCGAGGGGCGGGGATCGTGAGTCGAGGGCCGGTTGCCGTCCGAGCGGCGGCGACGAGGGTCCGGGGCGCGTGGCCGTCCGAGGGGCGGCGACCAGGGTTCAGGCCGCTGATTTGCAGTGAGGGAGGGGAGATGGGGTGGCGCTGAGGGTGCCGGCGGCGGCTGGACCTTGGCGTGGCCGGGCAGGCGGCACTAACCCGCGTGAGGTCTCCGCGCAGGGGGATGTCCCGCGCGTAAGTTGCCCTGAGCGGAACAAACACTCGTGACGTCCCCGGGTCCCGAGGGTGACGCGGGTTACTGCCGGCCTGGACCCCACATCTGGTGTCTCGGCGCCCGATCAGGCCTTCGACCGGGCGAACTCGGCCCTTAGAGAGTCGATTTTCGACGCTATAGGGGCCCACTTCGCACCGCCGCCCCGAACCCTCAGCCGCCACCAGCTTCCACACCCCCTCACTGCAACGCCCGCCTGCAGCCAGGCCCGGGCCCTCCCCGAACCCTCGGCCGCGCCTCGCCAGCAGTCTATGACATACTCCATAACCGATGGCTGCCACGGGGACCCGAACACGTGGAGCCGCGCGGGCGAAGCGCCGGCCCGGTGCGCGCGAGCGGATGGTCGCGAGCGCCGCGATCCTGATTCGGGAGCGGGGGGCGCGGGCGACGAGCATCGATGACGTGCTCGCCCACAGCGGCGCGCCGCGGGGCTCCGTCTATCACCACTTTCCCGGCGGGCGCGATCAGCTTCTGCGCGAGGCGACCGAGTTCGCGGGCGAGTTCGTCGCCGGGCGGATGCGAGACGCCGGTGGCGGGTCGGCGGCGAGGATCCGTTCGCTGCCTTCGACGGCTTCATGGGGATCTACCGGGCCGAGCTGCTGGCCAGCGACTTCCGGGTCGGCTGCCCGGTCGTCGCCGTCGCGATCGAGAGCCGCGAGGACGGCGACGAGCTGACCGGCGTCGCGCGGCTCCGTCTTCGATCGCTGGACGAGCGAGCTCGCCGGCGAGCTTCGTCGCGGCGGGCATCGCCGGGCGGCCGCGCCGCCGAGCTCGCCGACGTCGCGATCGCCGCGGCCGAGGGCGCGATCGTCGTCAGCCGCGCCCGTCGCAGCATCGAGCCCTTCGACCGAGTCCGCGCCGAGATCCGGGAGCTGCTCGAGCGCGAGCGCAGAGCCGAGAGCCGAGAACCCGAACGGAAGGCCGACCGATGACCGACGCAACCGCCGACCGCGACCGCGACGCCGACTCCGAACGGGGCCTGGCAGCCGACCGCCTGCATCCTCTGCGAGTGCAACTGCGGGATCGAGGTCCAGACCGAGGGCCGGACGCTGGCGAAGATCCGCGGCGACAAGGCGCACCCGGCGTCGGCGGGCTACACCTGCAACAAGGCGATGCGCCTCGACCGGTACCAGAACGGCCCCGACCGCCTGACCTCGCCGCTGCGCCGGCGCGCCGACGGCAGCTACGAGGAGATCGACTGGGACACGGCGATCGCCGAGATCGCGGCCGGCTTCGCGGGCGTCCGCGACGAGCACGGCGGCGAGTCGATCTTCTTCTACGGCGGCGGCGGTCAGGGCAACCACCTCGGCGGCGCCTACAGCGGCTCGTTCCTGCGGGCGCTCGGCTCGCGCTACCGCTCCAGCGCCCTCGCCCAGGAGAAGACCGGCGAGGCCTGGGTCGACGCCCAGCTCGGACGGCGGCCACACCCGCGGCGAGTTCGAGCACGCCGAGGTCTCGGTCTTCGTCGGCAAGAACCCGTGGATGTCGCAGAGCTTCCCGCGCGCCCGGGTCGTCCTGCGCGAGATCGCCAAGGACCCGGAGCGCTCGATGATCGTGATCGACCCGGTCCTCACCGACACCGCCAAGCTGGCCGACTTCCACCTGCGGGTGCGGCCGGGATCCGACGCCTGGTGCCTGGCGGCGCTGGTCGCGGTCGCTCGTCCAGGAGGGGCTGGTCGACGACGAGTTCCTCGCCGATCACACCGAGGGCGCCGAGCCGGTGCTCGAGGCCTTCGCTGCGGTCCCGGTCGCCGACTACGCCGAGCGCTGCGGGGTCGAGGAGGCGCTGATCCGCGGCGCGGCGCGCCGGATCGGCGTCCGCGCTCAGCGTCGCCGTCTTCGAGGACCTCGGCATCCAGCAGGCGCCGAACAGCACCCTCAACTCCTACCTGAACAAGATGCTCTGGATGCTGACCGGCAACTTCGGCCGAGCCGGGCGGCCAGCACCTGCACTCGTGGATGGCGCCGCTGTTCAGCGCCCGGCCGGGTCGGCAAGACGCCGGTCACCGGCGCGCCCGTGATCGGCGGGCTCGTGCCCGTGCAACGTGATCCCCGACGAGATCCTCACCGACCATCCGGACCGCTTCCGGGCGATGCTGGTCGAGAGCTCGAACCCGGCCCACTCGCTCGCCGACTCGCCGCGGATGCGCGAGGCGCTCGAGGCGCTCGAGCTGCTGGTCGTGATCGACGTCGCGATGACCGAGACGGCGCGGCTCGCCGACTACGTGCTGCCGGCCTCCTCGCCAGTTCGAGAAGCCGGAGGCGACGTTCTTCAACCTCGAGTTCCCGCACAACACCTTCCAGCTCCGCGCATCCGCTGCTGGAGCCGCTCGAGGGCACGCTGCCGGAGCCGGAGATCTACGCGCGGCTGATCCGCGAGCTGGACGTCGTCGACGACGAGCGAGCTCGAGCCGCTGCGCGCGGCCGCGCGCGAGGGCCGCGGCGAGTTCGCGGCGGCCTTCGGCGACGCGCGGTCGGCTCGAACCCGCAGCTCGGCGGGCTGGCTGCCTGGGTCCTGTACGAGACGCTCGGCGAGACGCTGCCGGACGGGCTGCGCGGCGCCGCCGCGCTCTGGGGGCTTGCCCAGCGCTGCGCGATGACCTACCCGGACGCGGTCCGCCGCGCCGGCCACGCCGACGGCGACGCGCTCTTCGACGCGATCCTCGCCTCGCCCTCGGGGCTCGTCTTCACCGCGGACGAGTACGAGCGACGACTTCGCCTACATGATCGCCGGCCGACGGCCGCTTCGCGCTCGCGATCCCGGAGATGCTCGAGGAGCTCGCGGGCGCTCGCGCGACAGCAGCCCGGGCTGGACCGAGCGACGCAGTTCCCGATCGTCGTCTCGGCCGGCGAGCGCCGCGCCTACACCGCCAACGACATCTTCCGCGACGCCGGGCTGGCGCAAGCGCGACAGCGACGGCGCCCTGCGGATCAGCCCCGAGGACGCCGGCGCGCTCGGGCTCGCCGACGGCGACCGCGCCCGGGTCACGACCGCCCGCGGCAGCGCCGAGGCGACCGGTCGAGGTGACCGAGGCGATGCATGCGCGGGCCACGCCTCGCTGCCCGAACGGCTACGGGCTGCGGTCGACGGGGGAGGACGGCGAGCCGGCGACGGTCGGGATCGCGCCGAACGCGCTCACCTCCTCCGACTGGCGCGACGAGTTCGCCGGCACGCCCTGGCACAAGCACGTGCCGGCGCGGATCGAGCGCCGTCGCCGGCTGAGGCCGCGAGGCCACGACGGCCGCCTGCGACCATCGGTGGGTGAGTCTCGGGCCGAAGTGGACGCAGGACATTCCCAAGGCGGGCGAGCCCGTCGAGCCCGGTGAGCCGGCGCCGAAGCCGCGGCGCGAGCGGACGGCGTACGAGGGCGCCAGCATCGTCTTCGGCGCCGTGATCGTGATCTTCGGGCTCTGGGGCGGGATCGAGACGCTCGTCGACGGCCCCGGCGCCGCCTCCGGCGCCTTCGTGATCTGCGTCGTCTTCGTGTTGCTCGGGGCCGGCCGCGTCTGGCTTGGGCTGCGGCCGCCCGGCGATCAGTAGGTGGCTTGGCGGCGACGTCGGTAGTGTCTCGCCGGTGGGAGCATCGGGACCTGCACGGAGCCGCGCCGGCCGGCGCCTCGGAACAGCCGGATTCCTCGGGCTGCTCGGGGCGCTCGTCCTCGCAGCCGCGATGCCCGCGCTCGCCGGTGGCCCGGCGAAGCTGAGCGGATCGGTTCCGGGCGAGCCCGACGTCCGGATCACGATGAAGGTGCAGCGGAACGGCGGTGAGCCCTCCGCCGTGAAGGTCTTCACGGTCAAGGAGCTCGACTTCGACTGCTTCGGCGACGACGAGCCGGGCGAGTTCCAGATCAAGCTCGAGAACGCCTTCGACGTGGAGCGGTCGCTCGACGCGAAGGGCAACCGCGTCTGGAACGTCTTCAACAAGCGCGACACGGTTCGCACCGACGAGTTCGGTCAGGTCGGGGTTGCGATCTTCGGGACCACGAACCGCAAGGCGAGCAAGATGACCGGGAACATCGGCTTCTCGTTCGGCGACGGCTGCATCAACAGCGCTGACGGCTTCGACGAGTACGCGCTCGCCGCTCGCTGAGCCGCGGCTCCCGCTGCTGTCACGCGCGCCCTCCCATACGATCGTCCGATGAACATCGTGATCGTCGGAATCGGCCGCGTCGGCTCCTCGCTCGCCCGGACGATGCTCGAGGAGGGGCACGAGGTCTCCTGTCTCGACGAGGACCCGGACGCGCTGCTCCTGCTCGAAGCGGTGCTCGGCGGCGACTGGGTCGAGGCCGGGGGCAGCTTCACCGTCGGCCAGGGGCTCGAGCTCGATGCGCTCACGGCCGCAGGGATCGAGAGCGCCGACGCCTTCGTCGCCTCCACCGACGGCGACAACACGAACCTCGTGATCGCCCAGATCGCGCGGCTCCAGTTCGAGGTCCCGACGGTGATCGCCCGCGTGCTCGACCCGCGTCGCGCCGAGTGGTACGAGCAGCAGGGCGTGCGGACGATCTGCCCGACCCGCTCGGCGATCGAGATGCTCGAGACGCAGGTGCGGGCGGCGACGTCCGCGAGAGCGGGGCGGGGGGACGAAGCGTGAGCTCCGGCGGTCCCGATCGACCCGATGAACATCCTCGTGATCGGCGCCGGCAAGGTCGGCTGGAACCTGACCCGCGAGCTGCTCGAGAAGGGCTACGAGGTGACCCTGGTCGAGTCGGACCGCGATCGCTTCCTGGTCATCGAGCAGGAGCTCGAGCAGCGCGTCTACTACGGCGACGCGTCCGAGCTCTGGGTGCTCGAGCGGGCCGGGATCGCGGACGCGGACATGGTCATCGCGGTCACCGGCGACGACGAGGACAACCTCCTGATCTGCCAGATGGCGCGCGAGAAGTTCGCCGTCGAGCGGATCATCGCCCGCTGCAACAACCCCCGTAACCGCACCCACTTCGAGCTCCTCGACATCCGCCCCTACGTCTCGGCGACGGACCTGATCCTGCGCCTGATCGAGCACGAGGTGCCGAGCTACGGCCTCGTCCACCTGCTCGACCTGCCCGACGAGCAGCTCGAGATCATCGAGTTGCTGATCGACGACGACTCTCCGGTCGCGGGCAAGCGCGTCGCCGACCTCGACATGCCGCCGGGCAGCCTGCTGATCTCGGTCCTGCGCGAGGGCCGCGGCCACGTCCCGACCGGCGACACCGTGCTCGAGGCCGGCGACGAGGTCCTCGCCGTGCTCGAGGCGAGCGTCGAGGCCGCCGTGACCACCTACTTCGGCGTTCCCGAGGACGAGCTCTAGATGGCCGATCGGCCGCTCCGCTAGGTTCCATCGCCATGCCGGACCGAGACGTCGACTTCCTCTTGATCGGCGGCGGCATCGCCTCCGCCCAGTGCGCCGCCGAGCTGCGCCGCCGTGGCGCCGACGGCTCGATCCTGATCGTCGGCCGCGAGCCCGACCCGCCCTACGACCGGCCGCCGCTCTCGAAGGAGTACCTGCGCGGCGAGAGCGAGCGTCACGAGGCTCACGTCCACGCCGCCGACTGGTACGCCGACAACGACGTCGAGCTGATCACCGGCCGCAGCGTCATGGGGCTGGACGTCGAGAGCCGGGTCGCCAAGCTGCAGGGCAAGGAGGAGATCGGCTTCGACAAGGCGCTGATCGCCACCGGGGCGATGGTCAACATCCTCCGCGTCGACGGCGCCCAGCTCGAGGGCATCCACTACCTGCGCGCCTTCGGCAACTCGGACACGATCCGCGAGGACATCGCCGAGGCCGAGCACGTCGTCCTGATCGGCGGCAGCTACATCGGCTGCGAGGTCGCCGCCTCGCTGACCGAGCTCGGCAAGCGCTGCACGATCGTGATGATGGAGGAGGTCGCTCTCTCGAACACCTTCGGCGCCGAAGTCGGTCGCTACTTCCACGACCTCCTGACCGAGCACGGGGTCGTGCTCGAGGAGGGCCAGACCCTGGCCTCGTTCGAGGGCGACGAGCGCGTCAGCGCCGTCCGCACCGAGGCCGGGCTCGAGATCCCCTGCGACGCCGTCATCGTCGGCGCCGGGGTCCGGCCCGACACGATGCTCGCGCAGCGCGCCGGGCTCGAGGTCGACGACGGCATCGTCTGCGACCCGGGCCTCGAGACCTCGGCCCCCGGGATCTTCGCGGCCGGCGACTGCTGCAGCTTCGAGAGCGTCCCGCTCGGCCGCCGGATCCGGATCGAGCACTGGGACGTCGCCTTCCAGCAGGGCCGGCACGCGGCCCGCGGGATGCTCGGCGACAAGCAGCCGTACGAGGTCGTCCCCTACTTCTTCAGCGACATCAGCGACTGGGCCTCGCTCGAGTACGTCGGCAACTCGCAGGACTGGGACGAGGTCGTGATCCGCGGCTCGGTCGAGCGGGGCGAGTTCACCGCTTTCTACGTCAAGGGCGGCGTCGTCGAGGCGGCGCTGGCGGTCGGCCGCAGCGAGGACCTCCAGGACGCACGGCGCCTGATCGAGTCCGGATCGCGCCTCGAGCCCGCCTCGGCGCTCGGCGACGAATCGGTCGAGCTGGAGTCGCTCGGCGCCGGCGCCTGATCGGCGCCGGCTCAGGCGCCGCGGAACCGCGCCGGCTAGCTATGGTTCCGGCCGCGCGGGCGTCGCCCGCGGACACCGATGGGGATTGGTGTAATCGGCAGCACGCGAGCTTCTGGTGTTCGTAGTCTAGGTTCGAGTCCTAGATCCCCAGTTCCCGGCGCCCGCCCGGCGTCGGGCAAACCGGCGCTGTGAGCGGGGAATTGCAGTCCGCGGCGATCTACGCGGGAATCCATCTGCGGCGCGGCTAACCTGAGTGGCTGATGAGTACGCGCACGATTGCGACACTCGCCGCCGGGGCGTCGCTCGCGTTCTTCGCGGGATGTGGTGGAGACGACGCGCCGATCGAGCCGATCAGCGACTCGACCGAGCTGACGACGACCACCGAGGCGCTCTCCGAGCAGGACTTCATCGATTCCGCCGATGCGCTCTGCGCCGAGGCCAACACCGCGATCGCCTCGGCCGAGGCGAGCGCCGAGACGAGCGAGTCGCTCGCGATCGGCCAGGAGCTCGAGATCACCCAGGACACGCTCGACGGGCTCGAAGGCCTCAGTCCCCCCGACGACCCGACCGGGCAGCTCGACGCCTACCTGAGCTCGCTCTCCGACCAGGTCAAGATCCTCGAAGAGCAGGAGACCGCCGCCTCGAGCGGCGATACGACCACCGTCTCGTCGCTCGAGACCGAGCTCGACACCGCCCGCAGCGAGGGCGCTGCAGCCGCGGCCGAGTACGGGTTCGAGGAGTGCGGCCAGGAGGGCAACGCGACCGCTCCGACGCCGACCCAGTCGACCACGGGAACCACCGACAGCGCGACGGGCACCACGACGGCTCCGGCGCCCGCGACCACGACTCCGGCCCCCGCGCCGGCACCCGCTCCCGCCCCGGCCCCCGCACCGGCACCCGCCCCGGCCCCCGCTCCGGCCCCGGACACCGGCGGCAGCGGTGGCGGTCTCCGTCCGGCGGCGTCAGCCCGGGCTAAGCGGCGACGTCCGCGCTAGGCGGCTGAGTTCTGGGCCCAGGAGCCGTATAGGCGGGCGTAGGCGCCGTTGGCTGCGAGCAGTTCCTCGTGGGTGCCGCTCTCGGCGATGCGGCCGCCGTCGAGGACGACGATCCGGGCGGCGTTGCGGATCGTCGAGAGACGGTGGGCGATGACGATCGCGGTGCGGCCGGCCAGGAGCCGTCGCAGCCCCTGCTCGATCCGGCGCTCGGTGCGGACGTCGACGTTGGAGGTCGCCTCGTCGAGGATCAGGATCGCCGGCTCGGCGAGCAGCGCCCGCGCGAAGGCGATGATCTGCCGCTCGCCGGCCGAGAGCTGGCTGCCGCGCTCGCCGACCTCGGTCTCGAGCCCGTCGGGGAGGCCCGCGATCAGCTCCTCGGCTCCGACCGTGTTCAGCGCCGCGGCGATCTCCTCCTCGCTCGCGTCCGGCTTGCCGAAGGCGACGTTCTCGCGGACCGTGCCGCTGAACAGGAAGCCCTCCTGAGGGACGATCCCGAGGCGGCTGCGGAGCGCGTCGGCCTGGAGGTCGCGGACGTCGTGTCCGTCGACCGTGATCCGCCCCCGCTGCGGGTCGTAGAAGCGGGCGACGAGCTTGGCCAGCGTCGACTTGCCGGCGCCGGTCTCGCCGACCAGCGCCACGGTCTGGCCGGGCAGGATCGCGAGGTCGATGTCCTCCAGCGCCCAGCCCGGCTCCGGCTCGGGGGCGTCGGGGTCGGGCGGGATCGCCTCGGGCTGGGAGGCGAGCGCCCGGCGGCCGTCCTCGGCGTAGGAGAACCAGACGCCCTCGAGCCGGATCTCGCCGCGGATCTCACCCGGGTCGATCGCGTCCGGCTTGTCGGTCGTGTCGGGACGGGTGTCGAGCAGGTCGAAGATCTTGTCGAGCGCCGCCATCCCCTGCTGGTAGGTCGTGTAGAGCTGGCTGATCTGCTGGATCGGGTCGAAGAAGGTGGCCAGGTAGCCGACGAACGAGATCAGGACGCCGATCTCGACGTTGCCCTCGAGCACCTGGTAGCCGCCGAACAACAGGATCGCCGCGGTGCCGACGGCGCTGAGCAGCTCGACCGCCGGGAAGTAGCTGGCGTTGAGCTTGACCGTGCGCATGTTCGCCTCGCGGTTCTCCTCGTTGAGCCGCTCCATCTCGCCGATGTGGCGGGGCTCCTGCCCGAAGCTGCGGACGACGCGGATGCCGCTCAGCGTCTCCTGCAGGTAGGCGGTCACGTTCGCGATCTTCTCCCGGGTCAGCTTGTAGGCCCCGGCCGAGGAGACGCGGAAGATGACGCTGGCGATCGCCAGCAGCGGGAAGGTGATGAACGTGATCAGCGCCAGCTGCACGTCGAGCGCGAGCAGGATCACGACGACGCCGATCAGGGTCAGCGTGCTCGAGAAGAGCGTCACGATCCCGTCGCTGACCAGCGTGTCGAGCGCCTGCACGTCGTTGGTCATCCGCGAGATCAGGACGCCGGGGCGGTTGCGGGTGAAGAAGCCGATCGACATCGCCTGCAGGTGGCGGTAGATGCGCTCGCGCAGGTCGGTGAGCACGCGCTGGCCGATCCAGCCGACGAGGTAGGTCTGCGCGTAGGTCGCGAGCCAGAGGATCAGCGCCGAGAGCAGGAAGGCGAGCACCACCAGGGTCAGCGTGCTCGAGTCGCCGGCCTGGATCCCGTCGTCGACGGCCTTGCCCGCGAGATAGGGGGGAGCGAGCCCGGCCGCCGTCGCCAGCAGCAGCGCCACCATCATCACGGCGACGCGGCCGCGATAGGGCTTGAGCAGTCCGAGCAGCCAGCGCACCTTGCGGCCGCGCTGATCCTCGCCGCGCAGCAGGCGCCAGAGGTCGCGGAACAGGTACCAGGCGCCCTGCATGCCGTCGGTCGTCTCGGGCCCGTCGCGACGCTCGGCCGGCGCCGGCCCGTCGCGACGCCCGGTCGCCTCGTCGGTGCCCCGGGGCGCCGCCGTCTCGTCGCTGCGCTTGCGCCGGCGGAAGCTCAAAGCCTCGCCACCTCCTCGCGCTCCTCGAGGTCCCGCTGCAGGAAGGTGCGGTCGGCGAGGCCGTGATCGGCGATCTCCCGGTAGAGGTCGCAGCGGCTCGAGCAGCTCCTCGTGGCTGCCGCGGTCGACGATCCGGCCCTCGTCCATGACCACGACCTCGTCCGCGAGCGAGATCGTCGAGAGCCGGTGGGCGACGATGAAGGTGGTCCGGTCGGCGAGCGCCTCCTGCAGGCCGCGGCGGATCTCGGCCTCGGTGCGGGCGTCGACCGAGGAGGTCGCGTCGTCGAGGATCAGGATCCGCGGGTCGGCGAGCAGCGCGCGGGCGATCGCGATCCGCTGGCGCTGGCCGCCCGAGAGGGTCAGGCCGCGCTCGCCGACGATCGTCTCGTAGCCGAGCGGCAGCCGCTCGATGAAGCCGTGCGCCTGCGCCCGGCGGGCGGCGAGCTCGATCTCCTCGGGTGTGGCGTCGGGCCGGGCGTAGGAGATGTTCTCGGCGACGGTGGCGCTGAACAGGAAGCTGTCGTCGGCGACGAAGGCGATCTCGGTCCGCAGCGACGGCAGATCGACGTCGCGAAGGTCGTGCCCGTCGATCCGGACGACCCCGTCGGTCGGGTCGTAGAGCCGGGCCAGCAGCGCCACGAGGCTCGTCTTGCCCGACCCGGTCGGCCCGACCAGGGCGACGACCCGGCCGGCCTCGACGTCGAGGTCGATGCCGGTCAGCGCCTCGTCGCCGCCGCCCTCGTAGGCGAGCGAGACGCCCTCGAGCCGGACGTGGCCGGAGCTGCCGTGGGGGAGAGCGGGCAGCGGCTCGGCGCCCGGCTTCGAGGCGATCGCCGGGTCGCGGTCGAGGATCTCGAACAACCGGTTGCCCGAGGCGATCGCGCGCTGGCCCATGCCGAGGGCGATGCCGAGCGTCCGCATCGGGCCCGAGAGCATGATCACGTAGATGTAGAAGGCGGTGAACTCGCCCAGCAGCAGGGTTCCGTTGATCACCTGGTTGCCGCCGACGAGCAGCACGGCGGCGACGCCGAGGCTGGGCAGGAAGCCGATCAGCGGGTTGTAGAAGGCGCGCAGCCTGGTCGAGTAGAGGTTCTGGTCGAAGACGCGGATGACGCTGCGGCGGAAGCGCTGCATCATGTACGGCTCCCTCGCGAAGGCCTTGACGACCCGCACTCCCGAGACCGACTCCTCGGCCTCGGCGGTCAGCTCGGCGAGCCGCTGCTGGACCTCCTGCAGCGCCGGCCGCGACGTCCGGTTGTAGCGCGAGGCGGTCCAGACGACGATCGGGACCGGCGCCAGCGCCAGCAGCGCCAGGTCGGGCTTGATCACGAGCATGACGACGCCGGCGAGCAGGATCGTGAGCAGGTTCTGGGTGAGGAAGATCACGCCGTAGCCGAGGAAGAAGCGGATCGACTGCAGGTCGACGGTCGCCCGCGACATCAGCTGGCCGGTCTGCTGGCTGTCGAAGAAGCCGAGGTCGAGCGCCTGCAGATGCCGGTAGACGCGCGAGCGCAGGTCGAACTCGACCGACAGCGAGACCTGGCCGGCGATGATCCTGCGGCTGTAGGTGAGCCCGAGGCGGAGGATCCCGGCGCCGATGATCGCGGCGGCGAGCGGCAGCAGGTCGGGCCTCTCGCCGGCGTCGATCGCGTCGATCGCGGCGCCGATCAGGGCCGGGATCAGGACGGTCATCCCCATTGCCGCCCAGGCCAGGATCAGCGACCAGATCAGGCCGCGCTTGTAAGGGCGGAGGAAGGTGAGAAGGCGTCGGAAGGTGCTCAAGCTTGGCTCAATACTATACAAAGTGAAGTAAGGCTCCGCGGCTACACTCGCGCCGATGGCATCGCCTCCGGCCGGACTCTGCGACAGCTGCCGCCACCAGCGCGTCGTTCCCAACACCCGCGGCTCCCGCTTCTCGCTCTGCCGCCGCTCGGAGACCGATCCGGCCTACCCGCGCTACCCGCCGATCCCGGTCGCCGCCTGTCCCGGCTACGAGCGCCGCGAGCCCCGGGACCCGAGGGGCGACTGAGGGTCAGGCCTCGGGGGTTGCGACCGGCTCGGCGCCCCTGAGCGCGCCGCCGCTGGCGACGACGACGAGCGCGATCGCGACGAGCTCGCGGGCCGGCAGCTCCTGGCCGAGCGCGATCAGCCCGATCACCGCCGCGGCCGCCGGCTCGAGGCTGAGCAGGACGCCGAAGGTCTTCGCCGGCAGCCGCCGCAGCGCCTCGAGCTCGGTCGTGTACGGGATCGCCGAGCTCAGCATCGCGACGCCGAAGCGCGACGAGCAGCAGATGCGGGTCGAGCAGCTCACCGCCGCCGTCGGCGAGCCCGATCGGCAGCAGCAGCGCGGAGCCGAAGACCATCGCCACCGAGAGCCCGCCGCGGCCGGTGGGCCCGCGGCCGACGCGGGCGCTGAGCAGGATGTAGCAGCCCCAGAAGCCGCCGGCGAGCAGCGCGAAGACGACCCCGACGGCGTCGAGCTCGCCGGTGCCGAGCGAGGGCGCGAGCAGCAGGATCCCGGCGGCCGCGAGCGCCGCGAAGACGAGGTCGGAGCGCTTGCGCGAGCCGGCGACGGCGACGGCCAGCGGCCCGACGAACTCGAGCGTGACCGCGATCCCGAGCGGCAGCCGGTCGAGCGCGGTGAAGAAGCAGAGGTTCATCGCGGCGAGCACGAACCCGAACAGCAGGACCTCGCGCAGCGCCCGGCCTGCGAGCGCCTTGCGCGTCGGGCGCCAGATCGCGATCAGCACCGCCGCCGCGAAGATCGTCCGCAGGAAGACGGCGCCGCCGGGGCCGAGCTCGTCGAAGATCGTCGTCGCCAGCGCCGAGCCGAGCTGGACGGAGAGGATCCCGACCATCACCAGGCCGCCCGCGAACAGGCGCGGCTCGTTCATCCCGGCCGGGGCCGGTCCTCGCTGTCGCCTCTCTCGCTTCGCCCATCGAGGGTGGATCATTGGCACACCGATGTCGATCCTGCTCGCGCCCGACAAGTTCAAGGGGACCCTGACCGCCGCCGAGGTCGCCGCAGCGATGGCCGACGGCCTCGCCTCCTCCGGCGCCGGCAGCGACCGCTGCCCGATCGCCGACGGCGGCGACGGCACCGCCGCGGTGCTGCTCGATGCGATCGGTGGCGAGTGGCTCGAGGCGCTCGCCCACGACGCGCTCGGCCGCCCGATCAGCTGCCGCTTCGCCCGGCTCGCGACCGGCGACGCCGTCGTCGAGGTCGCCGAGGCGTCGGGCCTGGCGCGCCTCGAGGGTGCCGCGCTCGACCCGCTCGGCGCCGGCTCCGACGGCACCGGCGAGCTGATCGCCGCCGCCATCCGGTCGGGCGCCGAGCGCGTGCTGGTCGCCTGCGGCGGCAGCGCCACGACCGATGCCGGGCTCGGCGCCCTCGAGCACTTCTCGCCCGGCGGATGCGGAGATCGTCTGCCTCTGCGACGTCGCCGACGGCTTCGAGGGGGCGCTGCGCTACGCGCCGCAGAAGGGCGCCGGCGACGGCGAGCTCGAGCAGCTCGCGACGCGGCTGGCGCGGCTGCGGACCGAGCTGCCGCACGACCCCGGCCGGCTGCCCGTTCACCGGCGCCGCCGGCGGTCTCGCGGGCGGCTTCTGGGCCCACGGAGCCCGGCTCGTGCCGGGTGCCCGCTACGTGCTCGACGCGGTCGGCTTCGACCGCCGCCTCGAGGCGCGCGACGCTGGTCCTCACCGGCGAGGGCGCGATCGACCGGACCTCGCTCTCGGGCAAGGCCGTCGGCGAGGTCGCCTCCCGCGCCGCCCGCGCGGCCGTGCCCTGCCACGCGATCGTCGGCCGCGACGAGCTCACCGGCCCCGGCCGCGAGCGCTTCGCCTCGATCGCCGAGGCGGGCACGCCGGAGGCGATCGCCCGGGCGGCCGCGGGGATCGTGCCCTATGGTTTCGCTCCGGGGTAATGAACCGTCGCCGAGCAGGGCGACCGGATTGGAGATATGCGCGTGAAGCGTCCTTGGGGTTTTGTGTCGTCACTCGTCCTTGCCTGCGCCGCTGCGCTCGCGCTGATCACGGCCTCGGCAGCGTCCGCCGCCGACTACGAGGACTACTCGGGCTACGCCCGTGCGATCGTGCCCTCCGGCCAGTACGGAGCCGTCCCGCCGCCGCCTCAGGCGACCGACCAGGCCGAGATGTACGACGGCCTGACGCCGCTCTTCGACGACGTCACCGACGCCGACATCGACACCTACTTCAAGTCCGAGGAGTTCGGCGTCGGGCCGGACGGGCCCGGCGTCAACGAGCCCGTCCCGCGCGACGGCGTCACGATCACCCGCGACTCCTTCTACGTCCCCCACATCCAGGGCGAGACGATGGCGGACGGCGTCTGGGCCTCCGGCTGGCTGCTCGCCGAGGACCGCGGCCTGCTGATCGAGCTCGCCCGCTACGCCGGCCGCGTCGCCGCGATCGACGCCCCCGGCCTGACCGCGCTCGGCGTCCTCACCTCGTTCGAGCACTTCGAGCCCTCGGAGCAGACCGAGAACGAGATCGCCAAGCAGACGAAGGCCCTGAAGAAGCAGGGCAAGCCCGGCAAGCGCGTGCTCGAAGACATCGACACCTTCATCGAGGGCATCAACGCCTACCTCGAGGAGAGCGGCTCCTCGAACGCTCCCTGGACCCGCAACGACGTCTACGCGCTGAACGCGCTCAAGGGCCAGTTCCTCGGCCAGGGCGGCGGCGACGAGGCGCGGCGCTCGGAGTTCCTCGACGGGCTCCAGCAGGAGCTCGGCGGTGCGCACCGGCCAGGCCGTCTTCGACGACCTGCGCCAGTTCAAGACCAAGGGCGCTCCGACCTCGATCAACGGCAACTTCCCCTACGGGAGCATCCCCGACAAGCGCGAAGGGCAACGTCGTCCTCGACAACGACAGCTACGAGACCACGCCCGCCGTCGCCGACCGCGGCCTGGCCGAGCGGATGGACACGCCGGCCGGCGCAGGCCTCGAACACGCTGCAGGTCAACTCCGAGGCCTCGAGCACGGGCCACCCGCTGATGGTCGGCGGCCCGCAGATCGGCTACTTCTACCCGGGCTTCACCTACGAGATGGACATGCACGCCGGCAAGATGAACTGGCGCGGCGTCACCTCGGCCCCGTTCCCCGGCTACCTGCTGATCGGGCGCGGCGAGGACTTCGCCAACACGCTGACCTCGGCCAGCGGCGACATCATCGATCAGTACGCCGAGACGCTCTGCGGCGGCAGCGACACGAAGTACAAGTACAACGGCAAGTGCCGCGAGATGGAGACCTTCGACGCCGGCACCCTCGCCGGCGAGCCGGTCGTCTTCAAGACGACCGTGCACGGCCCGGTGACCGGCTACGCGACCACCAACGGCCGTCGCGTCGCGATCTCGTCGAAGCGCTCGAGCTACGGCAAGGACGTGCTCGACCAGCTCTTCTTCCGGCGCCTCTCGGTCGGCCGCGTCGACGATCCGGAGAGCTTCTACCGGGCCGCCGCCAAGACCCCGCAGACGTTCAACTCGTTCTACCTCGACGACAAGGACAACGCCGAGTACACCTCGGGCCTGCTGCCGCTGCGCCCCGAGGGCGTCGACCCGGGCCTGCCGACGAAGGGCACCGGCAAGTACGAGTGGCAGGGCTTCCTCAAGAACAAGGACCACCCGCACGGGTCGAACCCCAAGGACGGGACGATCACCAACTGGAACCAGAACATCGCCCGGGGCTTCGGCACCGCCGACGATCAGTGGATGCGGGCCGGCAGCGTCGGCCGCATCAACCTGCTCAACCACAACATGAAGAAGGAGCAGCTCTCCGACGGCACCTGGGACCTGGCCGGGCTGACCTCGGCGATGAACGCCGCCGCGACCCAGGACGTCCGCGCGATCGTCACCGTGCCGCTGCTGAACAAGCTGCTCAAGGGCACGACGCCGCCGAACAACCAGGCCAAGAACATGCTCGCCGCGATGAAGCAGTGGCGAGCCGAGGGCGGCAGCCGCCTCGACCTCGACCTCGACGGTGAGATCGACGCTCCCGGCGCGGCCTCGATGGACGAGGCCTGGCCGAAGATCGCGAACGCCTTCATCGGCGCCCGCATCGGCCCCGACCTCGCCGATCAGCTCGACACGCTCGCGAGCCGCTTCGACGAGCCGCCGAGCGGCCAGTACTCGGGCTGGTACCAGTACTTCGACCGCGACATCAAGGCGCTGCTCGGCCAGGACGTGAAGGATCCGTTCACGGTCTCCTACTGCGGCAGGGGCGACCTCGAGCAGTGCCAGACCGACGTCTGGAACGCGATCGCCGAGGCCGGCGCCGAGCTCGAGGCCGACCAGGGCTCGGCCAACCCGGCCAACTGGCATTCCGACGCGGACGCCGAGCGGATCACGTTCGCAGGCGTCCCGCTGACGACGATGCGCTACGCGAACCGCCCGAGCGGCACCCAGCAGGTCATCTACTTCGACGGACCACCGCTAGGCGCCGGCGCCTCGAGCAGGGAGACGATCGCCGCGGCGATCGTCTCCGGCGTCGGCGGGCAGCCCGGGATCCGCAGATCGACCGGGAGTAGCTCGTCGAGAGGGCGGCGCCAGCTCGGCGGGGTCGGCGAGCACGCCCCTGCCGAGCGCGCAGTCGCCGAGGGCGACGACGAGCCTGCGGCTCTGGCATCGCTGCATAGGCGCTGCGGAGCGGCTCGGCCATCCGCGTGGTGACGGCTCCCGTGACCAGCAGGGCATCCGCGTGGCGCGGCGAGGCGACGACGTCGAGCCCGAAGCGCTGCATGTCGTAGTCGGGGGCCGTCGTCGCGGTGAGCTCGTGTTCGCACCCATTGCAGGAGCCGGCGTCGACGTGCCGGAGGGCAAGCGAGCCAGCGCCGGTGCGGCGCGGGAGGTTCGCGCGGCGGCGAACGCGATGCAGTTGCCTCAGCAGTACGAACATTCCCGGCTCAGCGATCCGCGCAGGCGTAGCAGAGCTCGAAGCTCTTGTTGATCAAGGGGAAGTCGGGCAGCAGTTCGCCGGTCGTCGCGTGCGCCAGCGACGGCCAGTTCGCGTACGAGCCGGTCCGCAGGTGCAGGCGGCGGACCCGGCCCGCAGTCGGCCTCGACGGCGCAGATCGTCTCCCCGCGGGGGCTCTCCACCCGTGCGACAGCCAGCCCGGTCCGGCTCTCCGCCCGGCTTTGCGACGCCGGTCTCCAGCGGCTCGGAGAGGAGCTCGTCGACCAGGTCGAGCGACTGCTCGAGCTCGGCGGCTCGGATCCTGAGACGGGCGGCTACATCGCCGGACGGATCCTCGAGGACGGCAGGCGCGAACCCCTGCCCGTACCAGAGCCCCGGCGAGCCTGTCCGGGCATCGGCTCGCAAGCCCGCTGGCCCGGGCAGCCGGGCCGACGGTCCCGAGCACCTCGGCGTCGGCGCGCGTGAGTAGCCCGACGCCCTCGGCCCGCGCCTGGACCGACGCGGCGAACGTCAGCTCGCGCCAGCAGGACGCGGCTTCGGAGTGGATCGAGCGGAGCTCGGCGCGGATCGACTCGAGCTCTGCGCCGGCGAGCTCGATGCGGCTGCGCCCGATCGTCGACGGCACCGAACAGGAAGCGATGCCCGCCGAGGCGGGCGTTGAGCCGCAGCACCCGCTCCTTCAACGCCGCGAAGGCCATGTTGCCTGCGGCGAAGCCGACGCCCGCGCAGATCGCGGCTATGTCGTGGAGGTGGTTGTAGATCCGCTCGAGCTCGAGCAGGGTCGTGCGCGTCACGGCGCATCTCGCGCGAGGGCTCCAGTCCCTCGATCGCCTCGGCCGCCTGGCGTACGCCACGGAGTTGGTCACCGCGCAGGCGGCGCAGGCGCGCTGCGCGTGCCGGAGTGCCTCGGCGAGGCTCGCGGCCTGAGGCGTCGGCTTCGAGCCCGCGATGCTTGTAGAAGAGCCGCAGGTCGACGAGCAGGATCCGCTCGCCGACGACGTGGAAGCGGAAGTGGCCGGACTCGATCACGCCGGCGTGGATCGGGCCGACCGCGACCTGGCCGGCGTCGTCGCCCTGCGATCGGGACCGTCCAGGATCCGAGCTCGGCCGAGTGGTCGAGCAGCGCCCTGGTCGACGTGTCGCCCCGCGAATCCGATTCCGTGCAGGTCGTGTGCCTCGCGCTCGTCCCAGTCGGCCGCCGGCACGAGGTCGACGATCGAGTCGACCGCCGCAGCGGGCATCGGTGCGAAGCGCCCGGACCGACGAGCCCGTTCGCGAACAGCGCCGTCCACTCGAGCGCCTCACCGGCGCGCGTCGAGTAGGCGCCGCACGAACCGGCCGCCCTCGGCGAGCAGCGTCTCGCAGCTCTGCCGCCAGGCTCCGGGCACGACCGTCTCGAGCTCGGCGGTCGGCGCAGCGCCCCGGCGCGTCGCGCGCTCATATCCCCGCGCCCCTCAGTCCCTCGACGATGTCCGAGCCGGGAAGGCCGAAGGCGGTGAGGCTGAGCGCGAGCAGGCCGAAGAGGGCGGCGCCGGCGACGAAGCCGATCTCGCGGGCGAGTCGCGAGCGGCGCCCCGCGCCCGCGGCGGCGATCCCCGACCAGCCCCTCGATCAGCGCGTGGGCGAGCCCGAGGAAGCCGAGCGCCAGCAGCAGCGCCGCCACGGCCGAGACCCAGAGCAGTCCGGCCTCGATGCCGCCGAGCAGGATCATCAGCTCCGAGACGAACAGCGGCAGCGGCGGCAGCGCGGCGAGGGTCGAGAGCGAAACGCCGAACGAGAACGCGGTGCCCGGGCTCGACCGGCGATCCCGAGCGCCGGTCGCCTCGCCGGCGGCGGGATCCTCGCGCAGAAGCGGGATTGCGGCGTAGAAGCCGACCGCCTTCGCGAGGCCGTGGCCGATCACGTGGATCGCGACACCCGCGATCGCGAGCGGAGTGCCGAAGCCGATCCCGAGCGCCAGCACACCCATGTGCTCGAGGCTCGAGTAGGCGAGCAGCCGCTTGAACGGCAGCGGCGTCCACAGGAACGGGACCGCGACCGCGAGCGAGGCGAGGCCGAAGCCGATCAGCAGGGTCTGCGCCGTGCCCGAGGCGAGCGATCCCTCGAGTGCCTGCGCGGTCCGCCAGACGACGAGCAGCACCGTCGGCAGCAGCGCGGCCGAGAGCATCGCGCTGATCGGCGGCGGTGCCTCGCTGTGGGCGTCGGGCAGCCAGTTGTGGACCGGCGCCCAGCCGACCTTGCTGGCCAGGCCGACGACGATCAGCAGGAACGCGGCGAGCGTCACGTCCCGATCGACGCCCGGGGCGACGGCCGCGGCCAGCGCCTGCCAGTCGAGGTCGCCGAGCCCGGCCGGCTCTCCGGCTCGCGCGAACAGCACGACGATCCCGAGCAGGGTCACGGTGAGCCCGAGCGTCGTCAGGATCAGGTACTTCCAGCTCGCCTCGAGCGCGCTTCGCCTGCCGCTGAAGCCGACGAGCAGGGCGGATGCCGCGGTCGTCCCCTCGACAGAACCCAGGCGATCCCGAGGTTGTCGGTCAGCGGCACGCGCGAGCAGGGCCGCCCAGAAGACGTTGAAGGCCACGAAGTAGAGAACGCGCGAGTGGCGGGCGCCGAAGAGGCCGCGACCGGCGTGCCGCAGGTAGGCGCGGGAGGTGATCGCGCTGCCGAGCCCGACGATGCCGATCAGCGCCAGGAACAGCCCGCCCTGGGTGTCGAGCAGATACCAGCTCGTGGCCGAGGCGACGCCCGGGGCATCGAGCAGCGCGACCGCCGCCAGTGCCAGGGCGGTCGCCGACGTCAGGATCGCGGCGACGACGTTGAGCCGGTCGACGGCGCCGGCCGAGGGCATCAGCGGGGAGAGCGCCGCCGCGGCGAGCGGCACCGCGATCACCGCGATCACCAGCGCTGTCGTCGGGTCAGTCACGGAGCCCTCGCAGCAGGTCCGTGTTCCCGCTTCCCACCTCGCGATGGATGCGGTAGCCGAAGGCGGCAGTGACCGTGATGATCATCGCCAGGTCGAAGCAGGACTCCGAGCTCGATGATCGCCGGCAGCCCGCCCGCGACCGACAGCGCGAGCAGGTAGACGCCGTTCTCGGCGACGAGCAGCCCGACCACCTGGAAGAGCGTCGGCCGCCGTGTGACCACGATCGCGATCCCGATCGCGACGAGCGCGATCGCGCCGTGCTCGGCCGCCGGATCGCCGAGGCCGAGCGGCGGAATCCAGGCCGCCGCCGCGAGCGCCACCGCAACCCCGAGCAGAGCTCGGGCCGCGGCCGGCGCCGCCGCCACGATCAGCCGCGCCTCCGGCGTGCGCCGTCGCATGTAGCCGAGCAGCGCCGGCAGGGTCCCGGCCCGGACGATCAGGACGGCTCCGGCCACGATCAGCTCCGAGCCACCCTCCGAGAGCGAGATCGCGCCGATGCCGAGCAACAGCGACTGCGCTGCGACGAGCGTCGTCGCGATGCTGCGGCGTCGCACGACCATCACGCCCAGCCCGAGGGCGACGAGGGCCGCGACGGCAGCGGCGCTCACGTCGGTCCTCCGGTCAGCGATGCTGACGAGGCCGATCAGCGCCAGGAGGCAGCCGGCGCCGAGCAGCGCCGGCACCCTCAGGATCCTCATCTTCGCCTGGGCGGTCTCGAGCAGAGCGAGCGCGCCCACCAGGACGACGACCCACAGAGACGGTCCAGCCGAGCTGGGCGGCGAAGCCGCCGGAATGGGGGAGGAAGATCGAGGCCCCGAGCACGAGGAAGATCCAGTGCCGCGCCGCGGCCGTCCACTGCAGCATCGCCAGGTCCCGGCCGCCGTACTCGAGCAGGGGGCCCTCGTGGATCATCGTCAGCTCGAGGTGGGTGTCCGGGTTGTCGATCGGCTGCCGGCCCGTCTCGACGAGCAGCGCCAGCCCGAAGGCGACGGCGGCGCACCAGTGCCCGGGCTCCGACCAGACCGCGGAGCCGGCCGTCGCAGTGCTGATCGAGACCAGGTCGGTGCTCGCCGCGGTGGCGGCGACGAGCAGCAGCGCGAGCAGCAGGAGCGCCTCTCCGACGACGGCGATCGTCAGGTCCCTCGCCGAGGCCATCAGCGCGAAGCCCGAGCCGGTGTCCCAGCTCGAGAGGGCGAGCGAGAACCGTGCCAGCGCGAGCAGCCCGACGAGCACGATCGCGTCGTTGCCGAACGGCCAGTCCGGGCGAGAGCCCCGCGATCGGGATCATCGGCAGGATCAGCACGGCCGATGCGGCGACGACGCACGGGGCGAGCAGGTACACGAACGTGCTCGGCTCGGGGTCGACTCCGCTCTTGCCCCAGAGACGGCGGAGGTCGCGGTAGGGCTGCAGGGGTGACGGCCCGCGGCGGCCCTGTAGATAGGCCTTTGCGGCCTGGACCGCGCCGACGAGGAGTGGAGCCAGGAGGAGCCCGCCGGCGATCTGGACGATGCCCGCGATCAGGGTCATCCCAACACCCCCAGGCAGAGCAGCAGCAGGGCGCCCAGCAGCAGCCCGAGCAGGTAGGCGGCGTAGGTGCGGACGCTGCCGGACTGGAGCCGCCGCGCGAGCCTGGCGATCCGCAGCGAAACGGCGCTGCACGGGCGCGTAAACGGCGGTGTCGAAGAGGTGCGGGACCTCGTCCGAGTACGACACCGACTCGACCAGCCCGCCGCGGCTGGTGACGGTGAGATCCCGTCGGGGGCGCAGGACCGCTTCGAGCACGAGCCGCGGCGGCTTCGTGAAGCCGGCCGACCCCCAGCGCGTCTCCGGCGCCGGCTGCTGCCCGCACGCCCACGCGGGCGCGCGCGCCGCGCGCCGGTCGCCGCGAGCCCACCAGAGCAGCGGGACGAGCAGCAACAGGGCCGCCGCGAGCGCCGGCGAGAGCCCGCCGGTGCCGGGCAGGTCCAGCGTCGCGCCGGGCGTCGAGTGAGACCGGGGTCGGTGCCAGCTCCGCCAGCAGCGGAACCACCAGCCCGGAGAGCAAGCCCAAGGCCAGGCAGACTCCGGCGAGGAAGACGAGCGCGGACCGGATTCCGAGCGGGAGGCTCGGTTGCACTCGCGACTTCGGGCCGGCGCGGGTCGCCGAGCAGCACCAGGCCGGCGACCTTGACGAAGCAGTACAGGGCGAGAGCGGCGGTGGCTGCCAGGCCCGCGGTGGCCAAGGCTCCCGCGACTCCGAACCCGGCCGGGCGCTCGATCCCGAGATGGAGGAGGGCCTGCAGCGTCACCCACTCGGACGCGAAGCCGTTCAGCGGCGGCAGACCCGCGATCGCCATCGCTCCGACCAGGAACGCGCCTCCGCTCCAGGGCATGCGCGACAGCAGTCCCCCGAGGCGGTCGAGGTCGAGGCCGCCGGTCGCTCGCTCGATCGCGCCGGCCCCGAGGAACAGAAGCGACTTGAAGACGGCGTGGTTGAGGATCTGGAACAGCGCCGCCGCGAATGCGATCGCCGCCCACCCGTCCTCGCCCTCGGAAGCGAGCACGATCGACGCGCCCAGCCCGAGGGTCGACGATGCCGACGTTCTCGATCGAGGAGAAGGCCAGCAGTCGCTTGAGCTCGCGCTGCAGCAGGGCATAGACGATGCCGGCGAGACAGGAGAGCAAGCCGATCGCGAGCAGCACCATGCCGCTCCATGCGGGGGCAGGGGCAGCCCACTCGAACAGGACCCTGATCAGGCCGTAGATGGCGACCTTGATCATCACCCCCGACATCAGTGCGGAGAGGAAGGCCGGGGCGACCGGGTGCGCTCGCGGGAGCCACGCGTGCATCGGCATCAGGCCCGCCTTGGTCCCGAAGCCGACGATCGCCGCGCAGATCACGAGCGCCTGCAACCAGGCGCCCTGCTCCGTGAGCGAGCCCGGATCGGAGAGCGCACCCGCATCGGCGAGGACCAGCACGCTGATCCAGACGCCGACCCCGCCGATGTGGGTGACGGCGAGGTAGACGTAGACGGCGTTGCGGACGAGCAGGTCGCTGCTGCGGACGAGGATTGCCGCCGCCGGCACCAGGGTGATCAGCTCCCAGAATCCGAGCAGGGTGGAGGGGTCGCGTGCCGTGATCAGCCCGATCAGACAGAGCAGGAAGGCCGCCGAGAGCGCCGCGATCGCGGCGCCGCGCGGATCGTCGTCCAGGTAGTCGCGAGCGAAGACGAGCGCCGGCGCGCCGGCGAGCGCGAGCGTGACGAGGAAGAAGCCGCTGAGGCGGTCGATTCCGAGCGCGGGGTCGATGGCGTCGCCGAACCCGGCTCCGACCGAGGCGCCGCCGATCAGGACGATCGCACCCGGCGACCCCGGTCATGACCAGCCCGACCGCGCTGAGCAGCGCGCTCGCGCCAACCCGCCTTGGCCATGCCGCAACGACTACGGCGACAGCCAGCAGGGCGACGCCGGCGAGCGCCGCCGCCCCGGCGGCGCTCATCCGGAGCTCGAAACCGGGCGACTCACCGCGAGTCTCGCCGCGGCTTGCCGGCAGCCGTATCCGACGACGCCTCGAGCTCCCCGAGCAGTGACCTGGGCGTCTTCGTAGCGGCTGGTCAGGATCTGCCGCGCGACCTCGAGCAGCTGGAAGGTGCGCGGGTCCTTGACGCGGTAGTAGACGCTGGTCCCGTCGCGCCGGCTCTCGAGGACGCCGAGGCGCCGCAGGGCGCCGAGATGCTGGGAGGTTCCGCTCGAGTCGATCCCGAGTGCGGCCTGCAGCGACCCGACCGCCTGCTCGCCGTCGCGCAGCAGCTCCAGGATCCGGACCCGCACGGGGTGGCCGAGGACTCGGAAGAACTCGGCCTTGACGTCGTGGATCGGCCGCGGGTCGCCCGTCGGCGGTCAGCGGCTCGGCTCGTTCTTCAGGCCCATTCGGTCACGCGCTCCTCGTCGGCTCGTCAGGTCATATCAACGTTCGGAAATCAGAATCTTATGAGATTCGAAGATTGACTGATCGACGATCCGCCGCCGACGCGGCCGCGAAACGAGAAACGGCGGCCCCTGCGGGCCGCCGTCTCGATCAGCGTTCTCTTGCGAGGCGGTGCTCAGTCGAGCAGCTTCGCCTTCGCCTTCTCGAACTCGGCGTCGGACAGGTCGCCCTTCGCCTTCAGCTCGGAGAGCTTGTGGAGCTCGTCGGCGTGCGACGTGCCCGCGGTCTTCTTGACGTATGCGTCGAACTGCGCCTGCGCCTCCTGCTGCTCGGCGAGCGCGCGATCGCGCATCCCACCGCCGCGAGCGATCAGGTAGATCAGCCCGGTCAGGAACGGCAGGAAGACCAGGAACAGAATCCAGATCGCCTTCCCCCAGCCGGACATGTCGTGATCCCGGAACAGGTCCGAGATGATCGTGAACAGGACCATGATCCAGGCCACGAAGACGAAGATCGACAGCACCGTGAGGAGCGCGCTGCCCCAGGGTGAACTCAGCGATCGGCAATTGATGTTCCTTTCATATGCGTTGAACGGTCCCTCTCCCCAGCGATCAGCGTAGCTGTTCACTTGGCGAATCAGGTGTCCGGAGAAGGCGCGCGCGGACGCGCCGGGCCCCCGAACCCGACGCGCCCCGCGGCTGCAAGCCACCGGCTTGCCGCCTCACGGTGTCTCGACTCGTGAGGCGCCCCCCAGGGGGCCGGTGTTGCCTGATTGGGCGGTGCTTGCTCCCGCTAACCAGAACACGCTTTCCGCGAAAAGTTGCGGGACCTCAGCGGCTCTGTGCGGGACATCGCGGCGGCGAAGTTGAAAGGGTGTGGCGGCGGGACGCACAGGTAAGAGAGGGAGAGAGATGCAGCTGATCAGGACGATCGAGGAGCTCGACGCGGACTGGCTCGGTGAGGTGCTCGGCAAGCCGGGCCTCGAGCTCGGCTCGGTCGAGGCAATCGGCACCGGGCAGATGAGCACCAGCTACCGGGTCCGCTTCTCGCGCCGCGCGGCGAGGACGGCGCGATCGTCGTCAAGCTCGCCTCCGACGACGAGACGAGCCGCAACACCGGCGTCGGGCTCGGCGCCTACCTGCGCGAGATCAACTTCTACCGCGGCTGCGCGACCGGATCGGCGGCCCGCTCGCCGTCTGTCATCTGGCCGAGTACGACCCCGCCGAGGGCTGGTTCACGCTCGTGCTCGACTACGTCGAGGGCGGCACCCAGGGCGACCAGATCGCGGGCTGCACCCCGGAGCAGGCGCGGATCGCGCTGCGTCGCGCTGGCCCGGATCCACGCGCCGGTCTGGAACGACCTCGCGCTCGCTGCCGCCGACTGGGTCAACCAGCCGAACCCGCTCAACCAGGCGCTGCTGACGGCGGTCATGCCCGGCTTCTTCGAGCGCTACGGCGACCGCGTCGCGCCCGAGCACCGTGAGGTCTGCGAGCGCTTCGTCGAGGTCGCCGACGCCTGGATGGACGATCGCAAGCCGCCGCTCGGCCTCGTCCACGGCGACTACCGGCTCGACAACCTGATCTTCCGCGACGGCGAGTGCGTCGCGGTCGACTGGCAGACCGTCTCCTGGGGCGGGGTGATGACCGACGCCTCCTACTTCGTCGCCGGCGCGCTCGCCCCCGACGACCGGCGCGAGCACGAGCAGGACCTGATCCGCGCCTACTACGACGAGCTGCTCGCCAACGGCGTCACCAACTACAGCTGGGAGGAGTGCTGGGAGGGCTACCGCTACTCCTGCTTCCTGCCGATCGTGATGAGCATCGCCGCGGCGATGCTCGTCGAGCGCACCGACCGCGGCGACGACATGTTCATGGCCGTGCTCGCGCGCACGGCGCAGATGGCGATCGACCTCGATGCGCTCTCGCTGCTCCCCGAGCCCGGCGCGGCGCAGGCGGTGCTGGCGCCCGACCCCGCCGACGAGGGCCGCCACGACCCCGGTCCCGAGGAGCTCTGGAACGAGAGCTGGTACTTCGACGCGATCAGCGACGACGGCTCGCTCGGCGTCTACCACCGGATCGGCCGGCTGCCGAACCTCGACGCCTGCCTGCTCAGCACCTGCATCGTCCGCCCCGGAGAGCCGGCGATCATGCTCGTCGAGGACCGGGCGCCGCTGCCGCCGCAGGACGACGACGACCCAGCTCGTCGAGGTCGACGGGCACCCGCGCCGAGCAGCACTGCGAGGAGCCGCTGCAGCGCTTCCGCGTCACCGCCTCCGGCACCGGCGCCGCCCATGCCGACCACTCGGCGCCGCTGCGCAAGGAGGAGGGCGAGCCGGTCGACGTCGCGATCGACCTGACCTGGGAGACGGACGGGATTCCCTACCAGTGGCGGCTGGCGACCCGCTACGAGATCCCCTGCCGGGTCACCGGCACCGTCCGGATCGGCGAGCGAGGAGTTCTCCTTCTCCGGGCCCGGCCAGCGTGACCACTCCTGGGGCTCGCGCGACTGGTGGGCGTCGGACTGGATGTGGTCGGGCCTGCATCTCGACGACGGCACCCACACCCACGCCGTCGCCGTGCCGACCCACCCCGACTTCGGCGTCGGCTACGTCCAGAACGGCGACGAGATCACGGAGATCGGCGGCGTCAGGCTGGCGACCGAGTTCGCCGACGACGGCCTCGTCACCTCGGCGAAGCTGGCGATGAGCCCCGGCGACGTCGACCTCGAGGTCGAGCCCCTCGCCTTCGGGACGCTGCTGCTCGAAGCCCCCGACGGCCGCGTCTCCCACTTCCCCCGGGCGATGGTCCGCCTGCACGCAAGCGACGGCCGCACCGGCCTCGGCTGGATGGAGTGGAACACGGTCCAGGGCTGAGGGGGCTGGGGGGCGGGCCGGGTCGCCAGGGTTCGGGCGTGGTCCAGGGCGCGTGTTGTTTCGGGTTGTGGCTGCAGGGTTCAGATCGGGGCTGAGATTGCAGTGAGGGAAGGGGTGCGGTCTGTGGTTGGTCACACGGGGCGCGTGTCTCGTTGCGGTTTCGGGGTGGATTCCCGGTGAGGCCGGGACGAGAGGACGATTGACCGCAATATCGCGGTCAATCGTCCTCTCGCGAAAGCGCCCTGAGAAACAGCCACGAGACCGTGACGCCCGCGCGGCCCACGTGACAAAGGACGGCCCGGCCCCGCCTCGGGACGGCCGGCACCCTCCTCCACCTCACCCTCACTGCAAATACCCGGCCTGAACCCTCGTCGCCGCCCCTCGGACGGCACCCGAACCGCGCACGCCGCCCCCCTCACCTCACCGCGACAGCAGTCCCGATCCCGGCGAAGTCGTAGACGACCTCGGCTTCGGGGGCGGGGACGCGGACGCAGCCGTGCGAGGCCGGGTAGGGCGGCACGTCCGGGTACTCGTGGAAGGCGATGCCCTGGAAGAAGTAGGAGGCGAACGGGAGCCAGGTCTGGAACGGGACCGACCAGGAGTTGAGCTCCTTGCGGAAGACCTCGAAGCGGCCGCGTGGGGTCTCGGTCCCGGGCGCCCCGGTCGAGACGTGGATCGCCCGCTTGGTCCGGTCGTCCTTGACGAGCAGGGCGACGCCCTTGTCGCGGTAGACCTCGACCCGCTTCGAGGGGCCGCCGAGCTTCGGGCGCGGCGGGCGAGGCGTCGGCGAGCGCCGCCTTCGTGATCGGCCCGACGACGCCGTCGCGGTCGAGCTTCTCCCAGGACTGGAAGGCGATCACCGCCTGCTGGGTCCGGTAGCCGTTGACCCCGTCGACGGCGCTTCTCGGCAGGTAGCGGAGGTCGGCGAGCCGATCCTGGATCCGGCGGACGCCGGCGCTGCCCGAGCCCTTGCCGCGGCCGGACTTGCGCTTGCGCGCCGCCGCCGTCCTTCGGGCCCGGAGCCGGGCTTCTCGTACTCGTCCGGCTCGGTCACCGGGCGCCTCGACGCCGCCGGCGACGACCCGGGTCCGCTTCACCTGGTCGAACTGATCGAGCGTGTGGGCGACCTGGCCGACGCGGGCGTCGAGCTCGGCCTGCTCGTCCTCGTCGCGGGCGGCGGGATCGGCGGGGACGCCGCGCAGGAACGCCGACGTCAGCTCGACCTCGGCGGTGCCGTCGTCGCTGAGGCGGACCGAGCGGACCTCGGTGTCCTCGGGGATCGCGGTCTGGACCTCGACCTTGCGGCGAGGTCTCGGCCTCGCGTCGGCCCCTCGACCAGCTCCTCGGTCACGGCTTCGATCTCGTCGCCGCCTGCCGGCTTCGGCCGCTTGACGGCCTCGAACTGCTCGCCGGACGTGAAGTAGAGCTCGACCTCGCCCGGATCGGCCTCGGGCGTCGGGGACCACGGTCCCGGCCTCGGCGGCGGAGCCCTCCTCGCCGCTCGAGCTCGCCGGTCTCCGTGGTCGTCGTCGCGGCCGCGTCGTGCTCGTCGCCTCGGCGGCGGTCGAAGGCGGACGAGTCGTCGTCGCCGCAGGCCGCGAGCAGCAGGGCGGCGAGGGCGGCGGCGAGCAGGACGGCGGCCCTGCTCGACGGTCGGCGCGACGGCATGCGCGGCAATCTACCGGCGCGTCTGGTCGTCTCCGGCGCGGATGCGGAATGATTGGTCCTCTTGGCCTCCTGCTCCCATCTCGATCAGATCACGGTCACCCGGCTGCCGGACTCGGTCGACGGCTGCGAGGACTGTCTGCGCGAGGGGACGCAAGTGGTTCCATCTCCGCATCTGCCTCGCCTGCGGCCACGTCGGCTGCTGCGACTCCTCGCCCGAGCGCCACGCGAGCGCCCACGCCGCCTCCAGCGGCCACCAGCTGATCCGCTCGCTGCAGCCCGGCGAGGCACTGGGTCTGGTGCTTCGCCGACGAGCTCGCGATGGAGATCGACGGGATCGAGGGCGAGACCCGGATCCCGCCCTCGCCGCTCGGAGGCTGAGGTGGAGGGGGGCTTCGTCTCCCGCGGGTTCGGCGGCCGTCGCCGCGTCCCGGAGGAGCTCGCCGCCCGCGTCCCGCCCGGCCAGCACATCGAGAACGGCTTCCCGGTCCTGACGGCGGGCGCGACGCCGCTCGTCGACAAGGGGGAGTGGAGCTTCAAGATCGACGGCGACGTCGGCGCCGAGGTCGAGTGGGGCTGGCGCGAGTTCAACGAGCTGCCGCAGGAGGAGGTCCCCTGCGACATCCACTGCGTCACCTCGTGGTCGAAGCTCGGCACCAGCTTCCGCGGCGTCTCGCTCGACCTGCTGCTCGAGGCCGCGGAGCCGCTCGGCGCCTACGCGATGGCGCACTCGTTCGGCGGCTACACGACGAACCTCGAGATCGAGGACCTCAGCGACGGCAAGGCCTGGGTCGTGACCGAGCACGAGGGCGAGCCGCTGCCGCGCGAGCACGGCGGCCCGGCCCGCCTGCTGGTCCCGCACCTCTACTTCTGGAAGAGCGCCAAGTGGGTCGCGGGCCTGCGGGTGATGGACCACGACGAGCCCGGCTTCTGGGAGGCCAACGGCTACCACCGCCGCGGCGATCCCTGGAAGGAAGAGCGGTATTGGACGGACTGACGCCGGTCGAGCAGCGCGCGCCCGGCAGGTGGCAGATCGCGACCGTGCGCGAGGTCGTGGTCGAGAGCCGCTCGGCGAAGAGCTTCACGCTCGAGGTCCCGACCTGGCTCGACTACTGCCCGGGCCAGCACTACGACGTGCGCCTCACCGCGCCGGACGGCTACACCGCGCAGCGCTCCTACTCGATCGCCTCGGCGCCGCTCGAGCGCAACCGCGGCACGATCCAGCTGACCATCGATCGTCTCGACGACGGCGAGGTCTCGCCCTACTTCCACGACGTCGTCGAGCCCGGCGACCAGGTCGAGGTGCGCGGCCCGTTCGCCTCCTACTTCGTCTGGCGCGGCGAGTCGCCGGTGCTGCTGATCGGCGGCGGCTCCGGCGTCGTGCCGCTGATGTCGATGCTGCGCTGGCGGCGCGAGGCGCTGCCGGAGGTGCCGATGCGGCTGATCTACTCGGTCCGCGGTCCCGAGGACGTGATCTACGCGCGCGAGCTCGAGGACGGCGAGGAGACGCTGCTCACCTACTCGCGGCTGGCGCCGCCGGCCTGGAGCGGCCACGAGGGCCGGATCGACGCCGGCGATGATCGCCGAGGCGGGCATCGCTCCCGAGGGGATGGCGCGCGCCTACGTCTGCGGCTCGCACGGCTTCGTCGAGACCGCGGCGGCGCTGCTCATGGACGCCGGCTGGGGACCCGAGCAGATCCTCACCGAGCGCTTCGGCCCGACCGGCTGAGCGGACCCGATCCGGGACACCCGAGAGGCCTCTCCGGCGTCCGATTTCTGCTGCGAATCGATCGCGCCGAAGCTGGTTTGCTTGTCGTATGCGTCACATAGTCAAGGCCGCATTGGTCCTACCCGTCCTTGTCCTTCTAGCCGCTCTCGCGCCGAGC
Source organism: uncultured Solirubrobacterales bacterium (assembly GCA_963743845.1). Taxonomy (GTDB): domain Bacteria; phylum Actinomycetota; class Thermoleophilia; order Solirubrobacterales; family 70-9; genus CAXMST01. Next base: position 11,482 of record CAVURI010000004.1, on the reverse strand, counting down.
ACCGCGAGCGCCGCGCCGCCTCCGGGCGAGCCCTGCCAGGGGCAGGCGTCCTACCCCTGGATGGGCAGCTGGGTGACCCAGGAGGTCACCGTGCCCTCGCTCGAGAAACCGAACGGAGTCGAGCAGTACCGCGGGCTACGTGCGCCGGCCCGCGAACCTCTCGGTGTTCAGCGGCCGCCGGCCGATCGTCGTCCTCGGGCACGGGCTCGGCGGCGATCGCTGCAAGCTGAGCTGGATCGCGCGCGACCTCGCCGGCCACGGCTACATCACCGTGACGACGACCGCGCCGCAGGAGAAGAACGAGAGCCGCTCGTTCGCGAACATCCGCGACGCGATGCGCTCGTCGGTCAGCTTCGCGCGCAGCACCGCGAACCCGTTCACCGCGATCACCGACCCCGACCGGCTCGCGCTCGGCGGGCATCGGCTACGGCGCCCAGGCTGCCGCCGCGATCCAGGGCGATCGCGCTGATCGGCGCCGACGCGATCATCGCGCTCGACAACCTGTTCGCGCGTGACGAACGGCGACCCGCGGCGGCTCGTCGGGCTGCAAGGACAAGCCCGGGCAGGCCGTCACGCCGCGCGGTCCCGGCGCTCGGACATCGCGCCCGGACGTGCCCTGCAAGGACAAGCCGAAGGTCGACCCCGCCGGACTGAAGCTGCCCGGCTTCGTCAGCTGGCGGGTCGCGAAGGTGCCGGCGATGGAGCTCGTGATGAAGGGCTTCAAGCCCGGCGATCTCGGCGTGCCGGCGGCGACGAGGTGCAGCGCCGGCTGCTCTCCCACTACACCCGCCCGTGGCTCGGGCGCTGGATCGGCGGACGTCAGTCGGCCGTCAAGCAGCTGCTCGCGAAGACGGTCGAGGGCGTGCCGACCGCGGACATCCTCAGCACGACGGTTCCTCTCGGCGGCGTTCATTCCCGGGCGGATCGACACGGGCGACTTCCGCGGCTGGCTGCTGCGCCGACCGCAAGCCGCCGCAGACGAAGAACACCGGCGGCCCCGACAAGGGCCAGAAGGTGTCCGCGCGCAAGCTGCGCCGCAAGGGCGTCCTGTTCAGGTTCCGCGCGAACGAGCCGGCGACCTTCGAGTGCCGGGTCGATCGCGGGCCCTGGAAGCCGTGCGCGCCGCCGGCCCGGCTCGAGCGCGACCTCAACCCCGGCAGCCACAGCTTCCGGGTGCGGGCGACCGACCGCGCCGGCAACCGCGAGAAGACGCCCGGCGAAGTGGGATTTCCGCGTGGTCGGCTGAGCTCACGGGAGCTGCGCCCGCGCCGGGGCGGCTGAGGCAGAATCCCGGGTCGTGAGCTTCCTGCTCGACCCGCCGCTCCTCGTCGCCTCCGGCGCGGTCGCCGAGCGCGCGCTCGGCGGCGACGAGCGCCGGCTGCGGCTCGCCCGGGCCGTCGCGGTCGGCTCGTTCGTCTCCGTCTCGGCGGCGCTCTACGCGAACTACGGCCCGGTCTCGAGTCGCTGGCCGATGCTCGGCGCCCGCAGCGGCCGCGAGTTCATGATCGGCTCCGGCCTCGCCGAGGTCGACGAGCAGTCGATCACGCCCGCCCGGCACGTCGCCGCGCTGTCGCTGTTCGCGCTCTATCCGCTCTGGTTCCGCCTCGGCCAGGCGCTGGCGAGGCGCTGATCGTGTCGGCGCTCGGCGACGTTGCGGCGGCGATGCTGCCGCCCGAGCACGGCGGCCCTGCGCCCGAGCGCGTCGCCTCCGCCTCGCGGCACCTGCTCTCGGCGATGCCCGCCGCCAACCGCGCGGCGATCGGCGCCCTGCTCGTCGGGATCGAGGGCGCGGCGCTCGCTCGTCACGGGCGCACCCTCGGGGCGTTGCCGCCGGACAAGCGCGCCCGGGTGCTGGAGCGAGCTGGCGTCGCTGGGCCCCGGCGGCGCCGCCGCGATCGACGCCCTCAAGGCCGTCGTGCTGATGGCCGCCGGCGCCTGCGAGCAGGCCGAGGCGATCGCCGCGATCGGCAACGCCAACCCGCCCTCGCGCCCCGACCCCGAGCTCGCGCTCGCCGACGCGCTCGAGCTCGGCGCCGAGACCGTCGACGCGATCGTCGATCGGCTCCGGCGCCGGCGGCGCCTTCTGCGCCCGCGAGCTCGCCCGCGCCGGCCTCGAGACGCTGATCGTCGAGGAGGGGGAGAGGTGGGACTCCGAGCGGATCCGCGGCCACCCACCCGCTGCGCCGCTTCGCCGGCCTCTACCGCGACGGCGGCTCGACGATCGCCCTCGGGCACCCGGCCGTCGCCCTGCCGATCGGCCGCGCGGTCGGCGGCACCACGGTCGTCAACTCCGGCACCTGTTACCGGCCGCCGCAGCCGGTGATCGACGAGTGGCGCTCCGAGCACGGGCTCGAGCTCGCCGGCGACGATCTCGATGAGCGTCTCGCCGACGTCGAGGAGACGATCTCGATCGGGCCGGTGCCGCTCGACGTGATGGGCCGCAACGGCAGGCTCGTGCTCGAGGGCGCGGAGCGGCTCGGGCTCGAGTCCGGTCCCGCTCGTCCGCAACGCGCCCGGCTGTCGTGGCGCCTGCCAGTGCGCGATCGGCTGTCCCAACAACGCCAAGTCCGGCGTCCACCTGAACGCCCTGCCGCAGGCCTGCGAGGCCGGCGCCCGGATCGTCACCGGCGCCCGCGTCGAGCGCCTGCTGATCGAGGACGGCCGCGCCGCCGGCGTCCGCGTCCGCCGCCGCGACGGCTCCACGCTCGAGCTGCGGGCCCCGCGCGTCATCGTCGCCGCCGGGACCACCGAGACGCCGCCGCTGCTGCGCCGCAGCGGCCTCGGCTCGCATCCGCGCCTCGGCCGCGGCATGTCCGTGCACCCGGCGCTCGGGGATCGGCGGCCGCTTCGAGGAGCTCGTCACGCCGTGGGAGGGGGTCCTGCAGAGCGCCGGCGTCGAGGAGTTCCACGCCGAGCGCGGGATCCTGCTCGAGGCGACCTCGACGCCGCCCGGGATGGGCTCGATGATGCTGCCCGGCTTCGGCGCAGGGGCTGCTCGGCGAGATCGGCCGCGCCGACCGGATGGCGACGCTCGGGGTGATGATCGGCGACGGGCCCTCCGGGCGCCGTCCACGGCGCCGGCCGCCCGGTTCTCTCGTACCGGATCTCCGCGGAGCGACAGCGCCAGGCTGGTCGAGGGCCTCGGCCACGCGGCCCGGGTGCTGCTCGCCGCCGGCGCCTACGAGGTCGAGCTCGGCGGCGGGCAGGCGCCGCTGCGCGACGCCGCCGAGGTCGAACCCGCGCTCGCCTCGCTCGATCTGCGCAAGCTGCACCTCGCCGCCTTCCACCCGACCGGGACCGCGGCGGCCGGCTCCGACCCCGCCCGCCATCCGACCGGCCCCGACGGCCGGCTGCGCGGGGTGGAGGGCGTCTGGGTCGGCGACGCCTCGATCATCCCCAGCTGCCCGACCGTCAACCCGCAGATCTCGATCATGTCGCTGGCGATCGGGGTCGGGCGGGCGGCGGCGGCCTGAGCGAGACCGCGGCCCGGCAGCGGCTCCGCGCGGCGGGCTTGACTTCAAGTCGACTTGAACCTGTACCGTGCGCCGCCGCGCCGGGGGCCGATGAGTCCCGGCCGCGGCCCCTGTCTAACTTCCTGATGCAAGTGAACGGATCCACACCCCTTCCCACGAGCCCCGGCGCCGATGCGTCGGGGGCCTCCGCGCTCGAGATCTCCGACCTCGTCAAGCGCTACCCGACCGGCGTCGAGGCGCTGCGCGGCGTCTCGCTGCGAGATCGAGCCGGGCGAGTTCTTCGGCCTGCTCGGCCCCAACGGCGCCGGCAAGTCGACGCTGATCCACTGCACGACCGGGCTCGCGCAGCCGACCTCCGGCTCGATCCAGATCTTCGGCCACGACGCGATCGACGACTACGGCGAGGCGCGCCAGGCCGTCGGCCTGGCGCCGCAGGAGCTCAACCTCGACTGGTTCCTGACCGTCGAGGAGACGCTCGACTACCACGGCGGCTACTTCGGGATGCCGAAGAAGGAGCGCCACGAGCGCACCGCCGAGCTGCTCGAGACCTTCTCGCTGACCGAGAAGCGCGACGAGCGCACCCGCACGCTCTCCGGCGGCATGAAGCGCCGCCTGATCCTCGCCCGCGCGCTGATGCACCGGCCGCGCGCTGCTGATCCTCGACGAGCCGACCGCCGGCGTCGACGTCGAGCTGCGGCTCGAGCTCTGGCACTACGTCCAGCAGATCAACGACGAGGGCACGACGATCCTGCTGACCACGCACTACCTCGAAGAGGCCGAGCAGCTCTGCGACCAGATCGCCTTCATCAACGACGGCCAGATCGTCGCCCAGGGCACCAGCGAGCGAGCTCGCCGAGCGCTTCGGCGTCGCCAGCCTCGAGGACGCCTACCTCGCGCTGGTCGGCCGCAAGGAGCTCTCGCGCGCGCAGGTCGAGCGGCGAGCGAGGAGTCGCCTGATGAGCGCCGCGCAGATCCGCTTCTTCGACGCTGCTGCGGCGCGAGGTCAACCGCTTCATGAAGATCAAGCGCCAGACGATCGGCGCGCCGCTGCTCGAGACCTTCCTCTACATCTCGGTCTTCGGCGCCGCGCTCGGCTCGCGCATCGACGAGCTGCACGGCGTCGACTACGTCGTCTTCGTCATCCCCGGCCTGATCATGATGGCCTGGGCGATCAACGCCTTCTCCAACAACTCCTCCTCGATCCTCCAGCAGAAGTTCCAGCGGCGCGATCGACGACCAGCTCTCCTCGCCGGCCTCGCCGCTGCGAGCTGCTGCTCGCCTTCTCGCTCGGCGGCTTCCTGCGCGGGATGATCGTCGCGATGCTCACCTTCATCGCCGCCGTCGCTGCTCGTCGACCTGCCGGTCGAGCACGTCCTGGTCCTGATCCCGGCGCTGTTCCTGGTCGGCTTCTTCTTCGCCCAGCTCGGCGTGCTGATCGGCGTCCGGGCCGAGCAGTTCGACGACGTCGCGTTCGCCCAGACCTTCGTCCTGCAGCCGCTGATCTTCCTCGGCGGCGTCTTCTACTCGGCCGCGCTGCTGCCCGAGCCGTTCCAGACGCTGACCCACTTCAACCCGGTCTACTACATGATCAGCCTCGTCCGCTACGGCTTCCTCGGCTACACGCGAGGCCAACATCGCGCTGTCGCTCGGCGCGCTGGCGGTGGCGACGGCGGCGCTCTTCGCCGTCAACCTGCGCCTGTTCAAGCGCGGCTACAAGCTGCGCGCCTAGGTCCGCCCCGACTGGGAGACTTGCGGCTGCGGCGCGCGCAGCCTCGAATCACCCGTTGAGGGTGATGCGGTGCGGCACTCCCCGTTGTCTGATTGAGGTCAAGCTGGGGCCATGGGGGCCCGGGGATACGAGGAGGAACCGGACTTGAGCGAGGAACCGACCGCGACGATCGACCAGCATCCGCCGCACAGGCGCCATCGCGCGATCGTCTGGACGCTGGTGGTGCTCGCCTCGATCCTGCTGGTCTTCTCGATCACCGCGAACTGGGTTCAGCGCGCGGTCCTCGACACCGGATCAGGTGACGAAGACGACCGACGAGATCCTCGCCAACCAGGACGTCCAGGAGCAGCTCAGCATCTTCGCGGTCGACCAGCTCTACGCCAACGTCGACGTGCAGGGCGCGATCGCCGACCGCCTGCCTCCGCCCGCGGCAGCCGCTCGCCGGACCGCTCGCGGCGGCGGCCAGGGAGCTGGCGACCGACGTCGCCGACAAGGCGCTCGCCTCGCCTCAGGTCCAGTCGCTCGTCTCCGGCGCGATCAGCGCCGCCCACTCACGCTTCGTCGCCCTGATCGAGGACGAGGGCACCTACGTCTCGACCACCGGCGGCGAGGTCACGCTCGAGTACGGCAAGGTGATCGCCGACCTCGCGGCCCGCCTCGGGCTCGATCCCGGGACGATCACCGAGATCCAGGACTTCGTGCAGAGCTTCTCGCAGCAGCTCCAGGAGAGCCTGACCACCGCGCAGAGCAAGATCGAGTCGGTACGCGCCGACCTCAGCCGGGCTTGCAGTCGGGCCAGCTCGACTCGACGACGGCGACCAACCTGCGCGAGCTCAACCAGCTCGCCGCCGCAGCTGACCCGGAAGATCGGCAACCTCCAGAAGCAGATCGCCGGGATCGAGGACAAGGTCCCCTCCCAGCTCCAGGGCAAGCTCAAGGACCTCGACGGCGCTGCTCTCCGACCTCGAGCAGCGGCTCGCCAGGCTCGAGCGGAACACCGCAGCGGTGCTCGCGAACCCGGACTCGGCGAAGGTGAGCGAGCTCGACTCCGAGCTCGCCGCGCTCGAGACGCAGATCACCTCGCTGCTCGACCGGCAGGTCGTGCAGACCCCGGGCCAGCTCGTGATCATGGACTCGAGCGAGCTGAGCGGGGTCCAGACGCTCGTTCGGACGCTCCGCAACCTCGGCATCGTGCTGCCGATCCTGGTCGTGCTCCTCTACCTCGCTGCGCTCTTCCTCGCGAAGGGATGGCGCCGCGAGGCCCTGATCGCGGCCGGCGGCGGAATCGTCGCGGCGACGCTGTTCGTGCTCGTGGTCCGGCGGCTGGCCGGCAACGAGGTCACCTCGCTGGCGAGCTCCGAGACCGTCGAGCCCGCCGTCCAGGCGGTCTGGGACATCATCTCGGTCAGCCTCCGCGACCGCGCCCGCTTCGTCCTCGTGGTCGGGGTCGTGTTCATCGCCGGCGGCGTCTTCGCCGGCCCGGGCCGGTACGCGATCTCCGCGCGGCGGTTCATCGCTCCGTTCCTGCGCCAGCACCCGGTCGCCGTCTACTCGATCGTCGCCGTCCTCTTCCTGCTCTGGCTCGCGTTCATGCCCGGCATCGACACGATCGGCCAGGTCATCTCGATACTCGTACTCGCGGCGCTGGCCGCGCTCGGTGTAGCTCCTACGCCGCCAGACCGCCCGAGAGTTCCCGCCCCCGGCAGCCCCGGCCCAGCAGGTCCCGCCGCCGGCAGCCAGCAGCTAGGCGCGGGGCTACGCCGCTCAAGGATCGGCCGCTCTGCGGGCGGGTCCTGTCGGGGGGTTTCCCATGCCCACCCGAATCCGCTTGGTTCACTTGGTTCGGGTGGGCGTGGAGCCCCTCCCCCGCCACCCGCCCGAACACCGCCCCGTCGGACGCTGCACCGTCGGCGACAACTCCTCTTCGGGCGGGTGGCGGGCGGAGGGGCTCCCGGGCCCACCGAACCAAGTGAACGAGCGGATTCGGGTGGGCGCGGGAAACCCCCCGACAGGACCCGCCCGGACGGGCATGGTCCTTCAACCGAAACCCGGCCAAGCCTCCGACAACCCCGACCGGTTTCGCCGCCCGCAACCCAGGGGTAAATCCGGTTCGTGCCCGTTCTCGCCTCCACCCCCGAGTCCATCGGCCTGCGCTCCGCCGGCGTCCTCGACGCGATCGGCTCGACCCCGCTGGTCCGCCTCGAGCGCTATCTCGCGTCGCGTCCCGACATCGAGCTCTGGCTCAAGCTCGAGCAGGCGAACCCGGGTGGCAGCGCCAAGGATCGCCCGGCCGCGGCGATGGTCGTCGACGCGATCGCGCGCGGCGAGCTGGCCGAGGGCGGGACCGTGGTCGAGTCCTCGTCGGGGAACATGGGCGTCGGCCTCGCCCAGGCCTGCCGCTTCCTCGGTCTCCGCTTCATCTGCGTGGTCGACCACCGCTCCTCGCCCGAGAAGATCGCGACGATGCGCGCCTACGGCGCCGAGGTCGAGGTGATCACCGAGCCCGACCCAGCCGACGGCGACCTGCTCTCGACCCGGATCGCGACCGTCGCCCGGCTCCGCGACGAGATCCCCGGCGCCTGGTGGCCGAACCAGTACGAGAACCCGTCGAACCCCGGATCGCATGCCCGCGGCACGATGCGCGAGATCGTCGAGTTCCTCGGCGGCGAGCCCGACCTGCTGTTCGTGGCCACGAGCACGACGGGGACGATCGCCGGCTGTGAGCAGTACCTGGGCGAGATCGGCGCCCGGACCGAGATCGTTGCCGTCGATGCCGAGGGCAGCGCCCTGTTCGGCGGCAGCCGCGCCCCCCGCCGCCTGCCCGGCCTCGGGGCGGGTGAGGAGACCGCGATCTCCTGCGGCGTCGATCCCGACCGGCTGATCCGCGCCGACGACCTCGACTGCGTAGTCGGCTGTCGTCGCCTGATCGAGCGCGAGGCGATCTTCGGCGGCGCCTCGACCGGCGCGGTGATGACGGCGCTGACCGGGCTCGCGGACGAGTTGCCCGACGGCAGCCCGTGTCGCGGTGATCGCGCCCGACGGCGGCAGCGGCTATCTGGAGACTGTCTACGACGACGGCTGGGTCGAGCGCGAGCTCGGCGTCGCACCGGAGCAGCTGCAACGGATCCTCGGCCGGGACGCCTCCGACCGGGCTCGCGGCAGCCGCCTGAGATGGCCGCCCCAGATCCCCTCCGGGTCGCCATCGTCGGCGTCGGCCCGAAGGGCCTCTACTGCTTCGAGCGCCTCGCAGCCCGCGCCCGCGAAAGCCGGCGATCGTTCCGGGTGGATCTGTTCGAGCCGAGCGGCGAGCCCGGGGCCGGCGCCGTCTACTCCGCCCAGCAGCCGCCGTGGTTGCGGATGAACTTCGCCGACAGCCTGATCGACGCCTGGCCCGACGACGCCGCGACCGCGGTTCCTCCGCACCGGCGAGAGAGCTTCGCCGAATGGCTCGGACGCGACGAGACGACGGCCGCGAGCGACGGCTACTCGCCGCGGGCGCTGGTCGGCCGCTACCTGGGTGACTGCTTCGCCGCGATCTGGGCCTCGCTACCGGACAACGTCGATGCCCATCTGCATCGCGCCCGCGTCGAGCGGGTCGAGCCCGACGGAGCGGAGTGGCGGCTGCACACCAGTGGCGCCGGACCGGTCCGGCTCGACTGCGACGAGGTGATGCTCGCGATCGGTCACCGGCCCGGCCCGGCCGGCTCCCCCTGGGATCTGGGCTCGAGGGGCGTCCGCATCGCCTACCCGCTCGGCGAGGCCCTATCCAAAGAGACGGTGCCGGCAGGCGCGCCCGTCTACGTCCGCGGGATGGCGCTCACCCTGATCGACGTCGCGCTGGCGCTGACCGAGGGCCGGGGTGGAGGCTTCGTGCCGCGTGACGATGGCTCGGCGCGGCTCACCTATGTTCCGGCGCCCGGCGAGGCGGGCACGATCACGGCCCTCTCGCGCAGCGGCCGGCCGGTGCTCGTCAAACCGGACCCGGCGCCGCTTGACCGCGGATCCGGGCGTGGCTGCCATCGTCGCCGAGGGGCGCGCGCGCCTGCGGGCCCGGGAGCGGTTCGATCCCGCGGACGACATCCTCCCCGAGCTCTGCGCGACCGCGACCGAACTCCACGGCGAGGTGCTGACGCCGGACGCCGACGGGCGCCGCGATCCGATGCCCGGGCCGCGGATCCTCGCTTGCTGGCTCGAGGATCTGATCGCCGGTGCGACCGCGGCCGAGCCGGCTACCGCGGCGCGGCGGCTCTCGCGGTCCTGGCGGGTAGCTGCGGGCGAGCGCCGTCCCGACGTCCGCTGGGCGCTCGGAGAGGCATGGCGCGCCCTCTACCCGGCGATCGTCGAGCGCGGCGGCCACGGCGGCATCGAGGCAGACGCCTGGCCCGGTTTCGCGGCTCTCGCGCGCGAGATGGAGCGGATCGCCTTCGGGCCGCCGCCCGTCAACGGGGCCAAGCTGATGGCGCTGATCGATGCGGGCAAGGTCGAGTTCGGCGAGCTCGCCGATGTCCGTGACGCGCCCCCGGCCACGGTCCGCATCGATGCCGTGCTGAGCCCGCCCGGAGCGCTCGAGCGCTGCGACGACCTCGTCGACGAGCTTCGCGCCAGCGGCGCCGTGCGCGCCGCGCCCGGGGGCAGGCGCGGATCGAGGTCGACCGCGACGGGGGCTGCATCGCGGCCGATGGCTCCCCCTCGCAGGGGCTCTCGGCGGTCGGCCGGCTGACCGAGGACTGGGTGATCGGCAACGACACGCTGAGCCGCAGGCTCCACCCGCACCCGGACCGCTGGGCCCGCAGGCTGGTGGCCGCATGAGCGGGGTCGCCGAGGCGCGGCTCACCGCTCCGACCTCGCTGCGTGGGGTGTCGCCGCTGACCGCGCGTGCCGAGCCCTGGCAGCTGCGGCTGCTCGAGCGACCCGGGCTCCTGCAGGAGCTGGTCGCCGAGCACGGATCGCCCCTCAATCTGATCGACCCGCGGGCGATGGTCCGCAACATCGCCGAGCTGCGCGGGGCCGCGCGCGCCCACGGCGTCGATCTCGGCGTCTACTTCGCCCGCAAGGCGAACAAGGCGCTCGGCCTCGTCGACCGCGCCGTCGAGCTCGGCGCGGGAATCGACGTCGCCTCCGAGCAGGAGCTGCAGCAGGTGCTCGATCGCGGCATCGACGGCGAGCGCGTCGTCGTCACCGCCGCCGTCAAGCCGCGCGCCCTGCTCGAGCTCTGTGCGCGGTCGGGCGCCCTGGTCGTGGTCGACAACCGGGACGAGCTCGAGGTGACGCGGCAGGTCGCGGCCGCGGCCGGGGTGCGAATGCCAATCGCAATACGCCTCGCCGTCTCGGGCGCGGCGCCGGAGCGGCCCCCGACCCGCTTCGGCATCGACCCGGCAGAGGTACCCGAGCTGCTCACGTCAGCGGGCCTCGCGGCCGGCACGGCGACGAGCCGGCGCTGCGACTGCGCGGTCTTCACTTCCACCTCGACGGCTACGACCCCGGCGACAGAGTCCGAGGGCCTGCGCGTCGCGATCGCGATCGCCGACCGGTTCGCGGCCGCCGGTGCGCGCCTCGAGTTCATCGACATCGGCGGTGGCGTCCCGATGCGCTACCTCAAGGACGCGGCGGAGTGGGAGGCGTTCTGGGAGCGGATGCGCGCCGGGCTCACCGGCAGCGGGCCGCCGATCACCTACCTCGGCAACGGGCTCGGACTGCGCCTCAAGGGCGAGGCGGCGGTCGGGGAGCCGGCCATCTATCCGGCTGCGCAGGACCTGATCCGCGGCCCCTGGCTACAGCGGGAACTCGGACGCCCGCGTCGGAGAAGAGCGAGCAGGACGACCGATGCCGAGGCACTCGTCGAGCGCCGGCTCGAGCTGCGCTGCGAGCCGGGCCGGGCGCTGCTCGACGGCTGCGGCATGACCCTGGCGCGGGTCGAGTTCCGCAAGCGCGGCGCCGCCGGGGACCGGCTTGTCGGCCTGGCGATGAACCGGACCCAGTCGAGGACGGCGGCCGAGGACTCGATGATCGACCCGTGGCTGGTGCGCGGCCCGGCGTCGGGACCGCCCTCCGAGCCGTTCGACGGCTACCTGGTCGGCGCGTACTGCATCGAGCGCGAGCTGCTCACCTGGCGGCGGCTGAGCTTCACCGAGGGCGCCGCCGTCGGCGACCTCGTCGCCTTTCCGAACACGGCCGGCTACTTCATGCACATCCTCGAGTCGAGCTCGCACCAGATGCCGCTCGCCCGCAACCTCCTGCTCGAAGGCGGCGAGCCCGCCGGCTACGACCCGATCGACCGCTG
>CAVURI010000003.1:0-340198 GCA_963743845.1 uncultured Solirubrobacterales bacterium | reverse complement strand
TCCGGCCCGGGGCGAGGAGAGCCCCCTTTTCATCGCGTGCCTGAACACGCACGAACTCGTGTGCTATCTTTGGCGGTCGCGCGCGGGACCGGCCTTTCAGCCTGCCTTCCTAGCGCGCCGATTCGCCCACCCTTCGAGTCACTCCCAGGAGTTGCCTGTTGCCTCGTTCTGTTGCTGCCCCGACCCGCCGCTCTTTCTCCCGCCTCGAGAACCCTCTCGATCTCCCAAATCTCATCGATATCCAGCGCCGCTCGTTCGCGGCGCTGACTGATACTGAGAAGGGCCTGCTGCGCGAGACGATCAACGACGTTTCCCCGATCACCGACTACACGGGGAACCTCGGCATCGTCTTCGGCAAGTTCCGCTTCGACGATCCCGTCAACTCGATCCACGAGTGCCGCGAGAAGGACGTCACCTACTCGCGCCCGCTCAACGTCGACGTCGCCTTCCAGAACCGGGAGACCGGCGAGATCCGCGAGCAGACCGTGTTCATGGGCGACTTCCCGTGGATGACCGATCGCGGCACGTTCATCATCAACGGCACCGAGCGCGTCGTCGTCACCCAGCTCGTCCGCTCCCCGGGCGCCTACGTGATGGCACCGAAGGACCGCGAGAAGCAGGTCTTCATCGCCAACCTGATGCCGGCCCGCGGCTCCTGGCTCGAGCTCGAGATCGACAAGAAGGGCCGCGTCTACGCCCGCATCGACCGCAAGCGCAAGCTGCCGGTCACCGTCCTGCTGCGCGCGATGGGCTACGTCACCGACGAGCAGATCCTCGACCTGTTCGACAACTCGGTCTACATCCGTCACACGATCGCCTCCGACACCGAGCAGACGAAGACCGAGGAAGGCGCCCTGATCGAGCTGTTCAAGAAGCAGCGGCCGGGCGAGCCGCCTTCGGTCGACGCCGCCACGGCGCTGCTCGACCAGCTGTTCTTCGATCCGAAGCGCTACGACCTGACCACGGTCGGCCGCTACAAGCTCAACGCGCGCCTCGACCTCGACATCGACATCGACAACCGGACCCTGACCAAGGACGACATCGTCGCCCTGATCAAGGAGCTCGTCTCGCTGCCGAAGCTGCTCGGCATCCCCGAGGAGATCGACGAGGAGAACCCGATCAAGGACTACGCCGCCGAGGCGCAGACCTACCCGCGCGATCCCGTCGAGGACCACCTCGACGAGTACGAGCACTTCGGCAACCGCCGTCTCCGCACGGTCGGCGAGCTGATCCAGGAGGCCTTCCGGATCGGCCTCTACCGGATGGAGCGCGTCGTCCGCGAGCGCCTCACGACCGAGGACGCCGACGCGATCACGCCGCAGACGATCATCAACATCCGCCCGGTCGTCGCGGCGCTGAAGGAGTTCTTCGGCTCCTCGCAGCTGTCGCAGTTCCTCGACCAGACGAACTCGCTCGCCGCGCTGACCCATCGTCGTCGCCTCTCGGCGCTCGGCGCCGGCGGCCTGACCCGCGAGCGCGCCCCGATCGAGGTCCGCGACGTGCACCCGACCCACTACGGCCGGATGTGCCCGATCGAGACCCCCGAGGGCCCGAACATCGGCCTGATCGGCTCGCTCTCCTCCTACGCGGAGATCAGCGAGTTCGGCTTCGTCACGACTCCGTACCGGGTCGTCAAGAACGGCGTCGTCACCGACGAGATCGTCCACCTCGACGCCACCCAGGAAGAGGAGAAGGTGATCGCGCAGGCGAACGCCGACGTCGATCCGAAGACGAACAAGATCCAGGGCCCGATCGTCCTCTGCCGCGCCCGCGACGGCGAGGTCCAGGCGGTGCCGCCCAAGGACATCGACCTGATGGACGTCTCGCCGACCCAGATCTGGTCGGTCGGCACGGCGCTGATCCCGTTCCTCGAGCACGACGACGCCAACCGCGCCCTGATGGGGGCGAACATGCAGCGTCAGGCCGTCCCGCTCCTGAAGAGCGAGGCGCCGCTGATCGGAACCGGCATGGAGCGCCGCGCCGCGATCGACTCCGGCGACGTGATCGTCGCCGAGGAGTCCGGCAAGGTGACCGAGCTCGACGCGTCCCGGATCGTCGTCACGCGCGGCAGCCACAAGGACACCTACGAGCTCGAGAAGTTCATGCGCTCGAACCAGGGCACGCTGATGCACCAGCGGCCGATCGTCGACGTCGGCGACGACGTCAAGGCCGGCGACGTGCTGGCCGACGGCGCCTCGACCGCTCAGGGCGAGATCGCGCTGGGCAAGAACTGCCTGGTCGCCTTCATGTCCTGGGAGGGCTACAACTTCGAGGACGCGATCATCCTCTCGGAGCGCCTGGTCAAGGACGACGAGCTCACCTCGATCCACATCGAGGAGTACGAGATCGACGCCCGCACGACCAAGCTCGGCGACGAGGAGATCACCCGGGACATCCCGAACCGCTCCGAGGACTCGCTCCGCAACCTCGACGAGCGCGGCATCGTCCGCGTCGGCGCCGAGGTCAACGCGGGCGACCTGCTGGTCGGCAAGGTGACGCCGAAGGGCGAGACCGAGCTGACCGCCGAGGAGAAGCTGATCCGCGCGATCTTCAAGGAGAAGGCGCGCGAGGTCCGCGACACCTCGCTCAAGGTCCCGCACGGCGAGGAGGGCGTCGTCATCGACGTGATCACCTTCAACCGTGACAACGGCGACGACCTGCCGCCCGGGGTCAACGACCTCGTCCGCGTCTTCGTCGCCGTCAAGCGCAAGATCCAGGAGGGCGACAAGCTCGCCGGCCGTCACGGCAACAAGGGCGTGATCTCCAAGATCGTGCCCGTCGAGGACATGCCGCATCTCGAAGACGGCACCGCCGTCGACGTGATCCTCAACCCGCTCGGCGTGCCGAGCCGGATGAACATCGGCCAGATCCTCGAGACGCATCTCGGCTGGGTCGCGGCCAACGGCTGGTACGACGACGGCACCGACTCCTACAAGGAGCGGGACAAGCTCGGCGAGCACGCCCGCGTCAACGTGGCGACGCCCGTCTTCGACGGCGCCACCGTCAACGACGTCGACGAGGCGCTGGTCAAGTGGCAGGAGCGCACGTTCGAGCAGCGGGGGATCAACCTCGGGCTCGACATGAAGGCACGCGAGGGCGCCCGTTCGGCCGGCCGCGCGAAGCTCTACTCCGGCCGCACCGGCGAGCCCTTCGAGGGCGACGTCACCGTCGGCTACATGTACATCCTCAAGCTCCATCACCTCGTGGACGACAAGATCCACGCGCGGAGCACCGGCCCCTACTCGCTCGTCACCCAGCAGCCGCTGGGCGGTAAGGCGCAGTTCGGCGGCCAGCGCTTCGGCGAGATGGAGGTCTGGGCGCTGGAGGCGTACGGAGCCGCGTACACGCTGCAGGAGATGCTCACCGTCAAGTCCGACGACACCGTCGGGCGCGTCAAGGCCTACGAGGCCATCGTCAAGGGCGAGAACATCCCCGAGCCCTCGATCCCCGAGTCGTTCAAGGTCCTGCTCAAGGAGATGCAGGCCCTGTCGCTCGACGCCAACCTCGTCACCGAGGAAGGCGCCGTCGGGATGGAGGAAGAGGAGGACGAGCTGCTTCGCGCTGCGGAGGAGCTGGGCATCGACCTCTCGGGAGTCCGCGCCGAAGGCGGCGAGGCGGCCGACGAGGCCACGAGCGAGTCCGATGGCAACGGGGCGGAGCCGGCCGGGGAAGCCGACGCCGAGCCGGAGGAGGCGGAGGCGAAGTAACGCCTCCGTCCCGACGGACCTCATCAGCCCCGCCACAAGCGCACAGGCGCAGATCAAGTAAAGGACGCATCACATGGACATCAACAACTTCGACGCCATCGAGATCGGACTCACCTCTCCGAAGAAGATCCGCAGCTGGTCCTCGGGTGAGGTGACCAAGCCGGAGACGATCAACTACCGCACCCTGAAGCCTGAGAAGGAGGGTCTCTTCTGCGAGAAGATCTTCGGCCCGACCAAGGACTGGGAGTGCTACTGCGGTAAGTACAAGCGGGTCCGCTACAAGGGCATCGTCTGCGAGCGCTGCGGCGTCGAGGTGACGCGCAGCAAGGTCCGCCGTGAGCGCATGGCGCACATCGACCTCGCCGCGCCGGTCTCCCACATCTGGTTCTTCAAGGGCGTTCCCTCGCGGATCGGCTACCTGATCGACATGGCTCCGAAGGAGCTCGAGAAGGTCCTCTACTTCGCTGCCTCGATCGTCACCCACATCGACGAGGAAGCTCGTACGAAGGACATGACGAAGCTCGAGAAGGAAGTCAACAAGGTCCTCGACGCCTACAAGGGCGAGAAGGAGGAGCGGATCCAGGAGCTGAGCGAGTCGCTCGAGCGCCGCGTCTCCTACATCCAGTCCGGCGAGACGCCGGCCAAGTTCTCCCCCGACGACGAGCTCTGGGCCGAGAGCGTCGGCTCCGTCAAGAAGCTGAACAAGGACGACAAGGGCAAGCTCGACCGTGAGACCCGCAAGGAGCTCAACGCCGAGATCGCCGACACCGAGGCCTACATCGACGATGCGATCGATCGCATGGAAGAGACCTGGAAGACCTTCCAGGAGATGAAGGTCAAGGACGTGATCGCCGACGAGGCCATGTTCCGCGAGCTCAAGGACCGCTTCGGCAGCCAGTTCGGCTGGGGCGAGTACTTCCGCGGCGGCATGGGCGCGGAGTGGATCCGCGACCTGCTCGGCCAGATCGACCTCGCCGCCGAGTGCGAGGAGCTGGAGCAGATCATCAACACCTCCAAGGGCCAGAAGCAGGCCCGCGCGGTCAAGCGCCTGAAGGTGGCGAGCTCGTTCCTCAACTCCGACAACAAGCCGGAGTGGATGGTCCTCGACGTCGTCCCGGTGATCCCGCCGGAGCTGCGCCCGATGGTCCAGCTCGACGGCGGCCGCTTCGCGACCTCCGACCTCAACGACCTCTACCGGCGCGTGATCAACCGCAACAACCGCCTCAAGCGGCTGCTCGACCTCGGCGCCCCCGAGATCATCGTCAACAACGAGAAGCGGATGCTGCAGGAGGCCGTCGACGCGCTGTTCGACAACGGCCGCCGCGGCCGCCCGGTCACGGGTCCCGGCAACCGCGCGCTCAAGTCCCTGAGCGACATGCTCAAGGGCAAGCAGGGCCGGTTCCGCCAGAACCTGCTCGGCAAGCGCGTCGACTACTCGGGTCGTTCGGTGATCGTCTCCGGTCCGAACCTGAAGCTGTACCAGTGCGGCCTGCCGAAGCTGATGGCCCTGGAGCTGTTCAAGCCGTTCATCATGAGCCGGCTCGTCGAGCGCAAGGCCGTCCAGAACATCAAGGCGGCCAAGAAGATGGTCGACTCGATGATCCCGGAGGTCTGGGACGTGCTCGAGGAGGTCATCCAGGAGCACCCGGTGCTGCTCAACCGCGCGCCGACGCTGCACCGCCTCGGCATCCAGGCGTTCGAGCCGCAGCTCGTCGAGGGCAAGGCGATCCAGGTCCACCCGCTCGTCTGCTCGGCCTTCAACGCCGACTTCGACGGCGACCAGATGGCTGTCCACGTCCCGCTCAGCGCCGAGGCGCAGGCCGAGGCGCGGATCCTGATGCTCTCCTCGAACAACATCCTCAGCCCCGCGCACGGCGCGCCGCTGGCGACCCCGACCCAGGACATGGTCCTCGGGATCTACTACATCACCTACGGGCCGACCGGCGAGGAGCTGGCCGAGTTCGACGAGGCGCTGAAGACCGGCAAGTGGGACGAGAAGGCGAACGGGCCGCGCCCGCGCACCTTCCGCTCCGCGCAGGAGGCCGAGCTGGCCTACGAGAACGGTCTGGTGAAGCTGCACGACTACGCCGAGTACCGGCGTCCCGAGCACGAGCACTTCCTGACCACGGTCGGGCGGATCATCTTCAACGACCGCGTCGAGCGGGCGTTGGCCGAGGCGCTCGAGGACGAGTGGGATCCGGAGAAGTTCGACTTCGTCAACCACTCGCTGAAGAAGAAGGACGTCAACAAGATGGTCGCCGACCTCGTCGAGGCGTACGGAGCCCCCGCGGTCTCGCAGGTGCTCGACGCCTACAAGGAGCTCGGCTTCCACTTCTCGACTCAGGCCGGGATCACGGTCTCCAAGAACGACGTGATCTCGCCCCCGAACAAGGAGGAGATCCTCGACGGGTACGAGAAGCAGGCGGCCGACATCCTCGGGCAGTACAACGACGGCTGGATCACGGCCGAGGAGCGCAAGGACCAGGTCACGCGGATCTGGGACAAGGCGACCGAGGAAGTTGCCCAGGCGATGGAGGACAACCTCGACGAGTTGAACCCCATCTTCATGATGGCCGACTCCGGCGCCCGTGGCTCGTTCAAGCAGATCCGTCAGCTCGCCGGAATGCGAGGCCTGATGGCCAACCCGAAGGGCGAGATCATCGAGCGCCCGATCAAGGCCAACTTCATGGAGGGCCTTGACGTGCTCGAGTACTTCATCTCGACCCACGGCGCCCGCAAGGGCCTCGCGGATACGGCCCTCCGTACCGCGGACTCGGGCTACCTGACCCGCCGTCTCGTCGACGTCGCGCAGGACGTGATCATCAACACGGACGACTGCAAGACGAAGGACTTCATCGAGATGCCGGTGTACCGCGCGGACGGGTCGTTCAACCCGAACCTCGAGGGTCGCCGCGCCGCGAAGAAGGCCGAGACCAAGCGCGGTCGCGAGCTGTTCAAGCGCAACCAGACGATCGACAAGCCCGAGGTCGCTGACCTCGCCGAGGCCTTCACGGCCGAGGACGGGGAGATGATCCCGGTGCGCTCGCCGCTCAAGTGCGAGCTCGAGACCGGCGTCTGCCAGGCCTGTTACGGCCGCGCGATGGCCACCGGAAGCGACGCCGAGCTCGGCGACGCGGTCGGGATCATCGCGGCGCAGTCGATCGGCGAGCCCGGCACCCAGCTGACGATGCGGACCTTCCACACCGGTGGTGTGGCCGGCCTCGACATCACGCAGGGTCTGCCGCGGATCGTCGAGCTGTTCGAGGCGCGCAAGCCGAAGGGCCTGGCCCAGCTGGCGCTCGAGGACGGCAAGGTCGCGATCGAGGAGACCGACAAGGGCATCAAGCTCGTGATCACCGACGGTCAGGGCGAGGAGCACGGCTACTCGTTCCCGCCCCGCACGGTGATGCTGGTCGAGCACAACGGCAAGGTCGAGAAGGGCGAGCAGCTCAACGAGGGCTCGCTCTACCCGGCTGAGATCCTCGAGATCCGCGGCCGGACCGACACCGAGCAGTACCTCGTCGCCGAGGTGCAGAAGGTGTACCGCGCCCAGGGCGTCGACATCAACGACAAGCACATCGAGCTGATCGTTCGCCAGATGCTGAAGAAGGTCCGCGTCGACTCGAAGGGCTCGACCGAGCTGCTTCCGGGTCAGCTCGAGGACCGCGTCAAGCTCCAGCAGCTGAACAAGAAGGTCAAGGCCGACGGCGGCACCCCCGCCAAGGGCGAGGAAGTGATCCTCGGGATCACCAAGGCCTCGCTCGCGACCGAGTCCTTCCTGTCGGCCGCGTCCTTCCAGGAGACGACCAAGGTGCTGACCGACGCTGCCCTCGAGGGCAAGCGGGATCGCCTCGTCGGCCTCAAGGAGAACGTGATCATCGGCAAGCTGATCCCGGCCGCCACCGGCCTGCGTCACTACCGCACGATCGAGATCGAGCCGGTCGAGCCGCCGCAGCGGCCCGACGAGGCGCTCGACGACGCGGAGCTGGCTGCAGAGCTCGGGCTCGAGAGCGAGATGGAGGCGCCGAAGGGCGCCGACGTCGAGGGCTTCGGCTCCTCCTTCGCGGAGGAGCTGGCCGAGATCGACTCCTCGATCGAGCCCGCGGAGGCCGAGAAGGAGGAGTAGGGCCGCTCAGGCTCCACCCTCACGAGTGTCCGAGAGGGCGGTTCCGGGTTCCGGGGCCGCCCTCTCTCGTTGGCGCCTCGGCGCGCTGCGGTCGTAGCGGCTCGGGCCGGGCCGGGCGGCGGCCGCCGGAGCGCCGGCGCCCCTCGGCACGTGGCCGAGGGGCGCCGGGTTCCGGTCGTCAGTCGTGACTGCTACTGGCCGGCGGTCTCGCAGGCCTTCAGGGCCTGGTCCTGGATGTCGCCCGCGGGCGTGTTCTCCTTGACGACCAGCTCGCAGACCTCCTGCGTGGCGGCCTGGATCTCGGCCGGGTCGTTGCTCGTGGCAGCCTCCTGGCAGATGCCCTCGATCTGGCTCTTGAGCTCGTCGGAGAGCGGCACGCCCTGTGCCTCGATCGCCTGCTGGCAGGCCTGCGCGATCTCATCGGAGGCGGCGCCTTCGGTGCCGGTGACGGCGCTCGGTGTCGTCGGTGGTCGTCTCGGTCGTCGACGTCGTCGACTCCGTCGTGCTGCTGGTGCTGTCGTCGTCCCCGCAGCCGGCGGCGATCAGTGCTGCGGACAGCGCCATCGCCAGGATCAGGAGTAGCTTCTTGCTCATGCCTGTGTTCTCGCTTTCTCCCGCCCCCCTCGGGCGGCGGATTCAGTGGGTCCTCAGAGCCGCAAAGACCGCTGGTCCTCCCTGTCTGAGCCGCGACTAACCTACCCGACCCTGCGGAGGGCCCGACTCGATCCAGTCGAACGGGCGGCCCGTCGCGGCAGGCTCTCGCGCCGCCCCACCGGCTCGCGGCGCAGCCCCCGATTCCGTCGCTTCGCGCAGCACCAGCGGCCCGATCACGGCCGCCCGGGCGCTGCCCGGCGCCAGCGGCGAGGCGGCGTTGCGCACCGCGAAGCTGTGGACGCCGCGGCTCAGCTCCGATGGTCGCGGCGAGTGTCTGCTGGCCCGGGTTCGAGGCTCCCGGCTCGAGGTCGGCGAGCGGCCGTGCCGTCGAGGCTGAGCTCGAGCTCGGCCGTCGGTCCCCGACCCGAGCCAGACCTCCCAGGCGCCGGTCGTCGGCAGCTCGACGTCGGCGGTGACCGAGCTCGCCGCGCCCGACCGCGACCTGGCCCTCCGCCGCCTCGCCGGCGAACGAGGAGATCACCAGCTTGCGCGACGGCGCCGCGAGCAGGGGCGCCCGCCGGCGGCCCCGAAGAGCCCCGCGAGCCGGTCGCAGTCGGCGAACCCGTAGGGGCGCTGCCGGCCCTGCAGCGGTAGATGGGCCGGCGTCGACGGGCGGCACCGTGCGGATGCCGCCGGCGAGGATCGGCCGCTCCCAGATCTCGTAGTAGCGGCCGCTCCAGGTGAGCTCGTAGGGGCCCGGCGGCCGGCTCGAGCAGGGGCGAGACGCGGCGCACGATCGCCGGGTAGACGAGCAGATCGGCGAGCCTGATGTTGTCGGTGTCGACGGGGGCGCCCGGCGCTCGCCAGGGTCCCGTCGCGCAGCGGGATCCGCCGCCGCCGCAGCTCGGCCGGGGACTCCGGGTCGGCCTCGCGGAGGAAGTGCCTGGTCGCGTAGGGCTCGTACTCGGTGATCAGGACCGGCCCCCGATCGCCGAGCAACTCGCCGACCCGGGCGAGCTCGTCGAAGCGATCCCGCGGCGCCAGGTTGAGGTGCGAGTAGCTGAGCGCCGTCGAGGCCAGCACGCCGGCCGCGGCCGACGGCGAGCCCGGCCAGCGCCAGCGGTCGCGGCGGCCCTTCCGCTCCGCGAGCGCTGCGAGGCCGGCGAGCCCGAGGGCGAGCACCGCCGGGGTCGCGATCGTCAGCGCCTTCGCCCCGAGCCAGGGCGAGCCGCCCGCCCAGATCGCGAGGCCGAGCAGCGGCGTGCCGACGCCCCAGGCGGCGAGCGGCAGATCCCGCAGCCCGGCCAGCCTGCGCACCGCGAGCGCCCAGCCGACCGCGACGATCGCCATCGCCGCATAGGCGAGGGCGGCGAGCTCGGGAGGTTCGCGCGGGTCGCCCGATGGCCAGACGCCGAGGATCTGCTCGGCGCCGAGCGAGTCGCTGAGGTTGCCGAGCACCTCGCCGTCGAGCAGGCCAAACGATCCCTTCGGGATCAGCCTGGCGCCGGCGAACGCGGCCACGGCGAGGCCCGCGGCGACGGCGAGCGCCGCGATCACGGCCGCCGGCGCCGGCGCCGGGCGCGCGCTCGCCGGCTTGGGCTCCGGCCGGGCGCTCGGGATCGGGCCGGTGCCGCCTCCGGCCCGCCGTGAGGAGTGCCGCCGCGAACGGCAGCAGCCAGACGGCCCCGCCGAGGCTCAGCGCCGAGATCAGCGCCAATGCGATCACCCCGAGCGCGAGCCACGGCGGCCGGCTCGGGCGCAGGGCGAGGGCGAGGCCGGCGATCAACGCAGCGGCGAAGATCTCCTTGACGCCTCCCCAGAGGCCGAAGCCGAGCAGCAGCGCCGGCTGCGCCGCGAGTACCGCGATCGCGACCCGGAGGGCGGTGCGGCGGACCAGCGGCCGCAGCAGCGTCTCGGCCGCGGCGGCGAGCAGCCCGGCTGTCACCGCCGTGAACGGGTTGATCGCCCAGGCGGCGTCGGTCCCTGCGAGCTTGGCGAGGGCGGCGAAGGGGACCAGCGCCCCGACCGGGTAGCCGCTGCCGACCGTGTGGGCGAGCGTCGCCTCGAAGCTCGAGGGCGCGAGCGCCCCGAAGTCGCGGCCGTGCTCGAGCAGCCCGTCGCCGATCGCGAGCCAGGTCGCGGTGTCGTCGAGCGCTGATGTAGCCGCTCAAGGTCGCCTCGCCGGAGAGCAGCGACCGGTGCCGCCCAGCAGGCGAAGGCGCCGAGCGCCGCGATCGCGCCGGGCCCGGCCCGGCGCAGGCGCGCCCGGGTCGCGGGCCGGAAGCCGGCGGCGAGCCCGCCGGCGCCGAGCACCGCGACGACGACCGGCGTCGCCGGCGCGGTCGCCTCGAGCGGGTCAGCGCGTCGCAGAGGAGCGCGAGCGTCGCCAGGCCGAGCAGCGGCACGAGCGCGCCCGGCAGCTCGCGCCGCCCGAGCCGCTCGAGCCCGAGCCCGAGGCCGGCGCAGATCCCGATCGCGATCAGCGGCAGCGCCAGCCAGGAGGCGATCAAGGCCTGGCGCCCCCGGGTGACATCGCTACAGGTAGGTGAGCGCGTCTGGGATCGGCGTCTCGCCGCCGACGACCTCGAAGACCCTGTCGGCGACCGTCTCGGTCCGCAGGCAGCCGGCGAGCACGGCGGCGACGTCCTCCCGCGGGATCTCGCCGCGCTCGACCGAGGGCCCGGCCGCGACGAGGCCGGTTCCCTGATCGTCGGTGAGCATCCCGGGGCGGACGATCACGTAGGTCAGGCCGCTCTCGATCACCGCCTCGTCGGCCTTGCCCTTGGCCCGCAGGTAGACGTCGAAGACGTCGTCGCCGGGATGGTCGGGGTTGGCGCCCATCGAGCTGACGATGACGTATCGCTGGATTCCGAGCTCGCGGCCGGCGTCGGCGAGCTTCGCGGCCGCCTCGTAGTCGACCGACTGCTTGCGCTCGGGGCCGCTGCCCGGGCCGGCGCCGGCGGCGAAGACGATCGCGTCGGCGCTCGAGATCGCGCCGGCCAGCTCCTCCGCGGAGGCCTGCTCGAGATCGACGACCACGGGGCATGCCGCCGGCCTCCTCGACGTCGCCGGACTGGTCCGGGTTGCGGATCAGCGAGACGACCTCGTCGCCGCGCTCGCTCAGCATCCTGGTCAGGTGCAGGGCGATCTTTCCGTGTCCCCCGGCAATCGCGACGCGCATCTCGATCTCCTTCTCGGTTCTGGTCGGGCTCTGTGGATCAGAGCCCGCCTTGCCCGGTTCGACTGCATATATATGGTGCCCGGCTCATGGAGCGGACGGGACAGCGCCGATCTTCCGATCCTCGCCGTCGATGTCGACGGCGTCATCTCGCTGTTCGGATTCGAGGGCCAGCCGCCGCCGCGAGACGGGGCGCTTCCACCTGATCGACGGGATGCCGCACGTGATCTCGAACCGGGCCGGCGACTGCCTGCGGCGGCTGCTGCCCCACTACGAGCTGATCTGGGCGACGGGCTGGGAGGACCGGGCCAACGACTACCTGCCGAACCTGCTCGGGCTGCCGGTCCTGCCGGTCCTGCACTTCGGCCCCGACGCCCGCTTCGGGACCGCGCACTGGAAGCTCGGGCCGATCGGCGAGTACGCGAAGGGCAGGCCGCTCGCCTGGATCGACGACTCGCTCAACGACGCCTGCCGGGAGTGGGCGGCAGGCTCGCCCTGAGCCGACGCTGCTGGTCGAGACGGAGTCCGTCCACGGGATCGAGGACGCCCACGTCGAGACCCTGATCCGGTGGACTACCGATGGGTACACTCCGAGGTGATGGACGGAGGCGTCGGAACGATGATCTTCATGGGGTTGATCCTGAAGATCCCGATCGTCGCGGCCTGCTGGCTTCTCTGGTGGGCGATCCGCTCCGGAGCCCGAGCCCGCCGAGGCTCCGGAGGACGACGGCGGCCAGCGCCGCCGCTACCGGCGCCAGCCGAAGCGGCCGAGCGGCCCGCGCCGCGGCGGACCGCACGCGCCGGACTCGGTCCCGCTCCCGTGCCCCGAGGACGACGGCATCCTCGTCACCCGCCGTCCGCTCGGCAGGCCGGTCACGGCTCGCCACAGCAACGGCGAGCGCCGCTGATTTCCGGCTGAAGACCCGCATCCGGAGCGGATTCGCGCAGAAGCCGCCGGGTCGCTACACTGCGCCGCCGTGCCAACCACCAGTCAGCTAGTTCGCAAGGGCCGCAAGAGCCCCCGCAAGAAGGTCGCCACCCCGGGCCTCAAGTCCGGACAGGGCCGCAAGCAGCGGATCGCAGCGCCTCAGCGCCGCGGCGTCTGCACGCGCGTCTACACCGCGACCCCGAAGAAGCCGAACTCGGCGCTTCGCAAGGTCGCCCGCGTGCGGCTGACCAACGGCATGGAAGTCACCTCCTACATCCCCGGCGAGGGCCACAACCTTCAGGAGCACTCGGTCGTGCTCGTCCGCGGCGGTCGCGTCAAGGACCTGCCGGGCGTCCGCTACAAGGTCGTGCGCGGCACGCTCGACGCCTCCGGCGTCGCCGACCGCAAGCAGTCGCGCTCGCAGTACGGCGTCAAGGCCTCCTGAGCCCACTCTTCTAATGCGTCGTAATCGTGCAGCCACCCGGCCCCTCGCGCCGGACTCCCAGTACCGCAGCCGACTCGTCCAGCAGGTCATCAACAAGGTGATGCTGCACGGCAAGAAGTCGACCGCCGAGCGGATCGTCTACGACGCGCTGGCGATCGTCGGCGAGCGCACCGGTCGCAACCCGACCGAAGTCCTCGACGACGCGATCGAGGCCCTCACCCCTTCACTCGAGGTCCGCTCCCGCCGCGTCGGCGGTGCGACCTACCAGGTGCCCGTCGAGGTGCCCGCCCGTCGTGCCCGCACCCTGGCGGTGCGCTGGCTCGTCGGTTTCGCCCGCAGCCGCGGCGAGAAGTCGATGTCGGAGCGTCTTGCGCGCGAGATCATGGACGCCACCCAGCAGCAGGGCGGCGCCTACAAGCGCAAGGACGACATCTACCGCATGGCGCAGGCCAACAAGGCCTTCGCCCACTACCGCTGGTAGACGGCGGCCTGAGACGCCGCTGCTCGGCGTCCGGTTCGGCTCACGTGGCTTCGCCACTATCGCGCTCGCCGTCCTTGATCAGCGACGTCTCAGCCTCGCCCCGGGCCGCCACCAGCCGTCCTTGACTCCGGACGTCCCGGTTGCCGGCCTGAGTTGACGGCCGACGTTTCAGGTCGCTGCCGTTGATGCGTCGCTGGGCGAGGGTGGCTTTGATTGCTTTGACCAGGTCGGTGGGGCGGAGGTCGGTGTCCTCGTCGCTGAAGCGGAGGACGAGGTAGCCGAGGGCCTCGAGGGTGGCGTCGCGGGCCGGGTCGTTGCGGCGGTCGACGGCGGTGCGGTGCCAGGGGTCGCCGTCGATCTCGACGACCAGCTTCTGGCGCCGCCAGAGCCAGTCGACCTCGTAGCCGCCGACGCGGGCGTTGACCTCGGGCGGCTCGATCTCCGGATCGGCCGCGATCAGGGCCCAGGCGTCGGACTCGAGGCCGGAGCGGAAGCGGGCCGGCGCGGGGGCGTGGAGCTCGAGGACGCGGCGGGCGCGGGCGAAGCCCCGCCGACCCTGGCCGGAGCCGAGGTGTCGAGAGGAGGGTGGAGGGCGTGAAGAGCTCGTGGCGCTCGCCGGCGCGGAGCGCCTTGGTCAGCGTGGCGTCGCCGACCATCGAGGCGAGATCGAAGAACGTGCGCGAGGCGGAGGTCGCCGGGACGCCGTCGCGGACGCAGCGCTCCGCCGCGGTGGGTTGCAGTGAGGGGCGATGGAGGCGGATGCCGTCCCGGCGCTTGCGGCCCCTTGGGAGCGGTCACGTCGATCACGACCGGATCGACCTCGAGCAGTCCCAAGAGCGCCGCGGCACTGAGGTGACTGAGGACCGCATCCGGCCCGCAGGAGAGAACCGCCGCCAGCCACCGGCCGTGCTGGGTGAGCGGCGTAGCGCTGACCGCATAGACGGTCGGGTGGATCACGTGGAGGCGGCCAGCTCTCACCCACCGGTCCACTCTGCCTCGGGGCGAGGCCGAGTTCCTTCAGGTCCGAGCGGGTGATCAGGCCATGACGCTTGGCAGCCGACCGCGAAACCACCCGCATCGCCGCCCCGAGCGAAGTCGGCCCTCAGAGCAGTCGTTTTTCGACCGTCTAGAGGGCCCACTTCCTCCATCGGCCGAGTTTCCGGCCCGAAGACGCACCGTGGGACACGAATCGTCACGAAGGACGGACGCCACCGCCACGAAGGACCAGACCTCGCCGGCGGACAGACCGCCGCGCCCGCCCCTCACATCCGCTTCCCTCTCAGCTCGGACCACGCCGGCGTCGCAAGCGCCTCCGGTAGCAGCGAGGGGGTTGGAACCGGAGCGCGCCCCCGCCCGGGTCCGGGCCGGACCGTCTACCGCCGGGAGGGGCGGGGCGCGGGCGGTGCCGCGGTGCGCGAGACGTTGGTGCCGGAGTCGTCGCTCCGCGGCAGGGGCGGGCGCCGGCGCCGCGACCGGCTCGGAGGCGGCGCGCCGCGCGCGGCGGCCGGCGCGGAGCTGGTCGGAGGTCAGGGTCGCGAAGGCGCCTCCGGCGAGGGCGAGGGTGACGGCGCCGACCGCCTCGAGCCAGAAGCCCTCCTGGGGCTCGGCGCGGGCGCTGGCGAAGCCGCGGATCGGGTCCTCGAGGTCGCCGAGCTTGCCGGCGTCGGGGAGGTCGACGACGAGGAAGAGGAGCAGCGCGATCCCGCCCGCGGCGGCGACCGCGTAGGCGGCGGGGCGGGCGCCGGTGATCACGGCGACGAGCATCGCCGCGATCGCGAACAGGCCGAGGATCAGCATCGAGTAGTCGTGGCGGTCGGCGTTGCTGACCTCGCGCAGCGCCTCGCCGCCCGGGGGCGTGAACTCGAACGCCGTCATGAACTCGCTCGCGATCAGGATCGCGGCGGCGAAGACGATCAGGAACGGGAGCACGATCTCGGCCCGGGGCAGGCGGTTCATGCGCCGGCTCCCTCGGCGCCGGTCGCGCCGCGGCGGCGCCCGCGGAGCCGGCGGCGCTTGCGCTTGCCGGACCTGCCGGCCTCCGGTCTCCTCGCTGCCGCGCCGGTCGCTCGGCGCCTTGCGGCGGGCGCGGGCGGGGGCCTCGCGCTTGATCTCTCCGGCGAGCAGGAAGGAGGTGAGCGCGAGCCCGGCTCCGGCGAAGATCTGCATCCAGTAGCCGCCGAGCAGCTTCGCCTCGACCCCGGTGAAGTCGCGGTTGAGGTCGCCCTCGTCGAGACCGGCCGGCCGGTCGACGAAGATCGCGACGGCGATCGCGACGATCCCGAGCAGGACGACGAGCCGGCAGAGCTGCCAGCGCCGGGTCCGAACCGCGATCGACGAGGGCGAGGATCGCGATCAGGGCGACCGGGATCATCAGGTAGCTGTGGGCCGAGCCGAGCTCCTCGCGCTCGACCTCCGGCGCCGGCGCGACCGACTGGATGCCGGGCGCGTAGGCATCGGCGCCGATCGAGATCCCGCGGTAGTCGACGAACTGGGAGAGGCCGAGCAGCAGGGCGCAGCCGATCGCCGCCAGCAGCAGGCCGCGGGTGGGGGTGATGAAGCGGGAGACGGCGGCGATCCAGGCGCCGATCTTCCTGCGCGCCTTCCCGGCCGGCCCCGCCAGCGCCTTGACGACGACGGCGACGACGCCGACGACCCCGGCGATGACCGCGCCGAGGATCGCGAGCACCTGGGTGAAGGCCTTCTCGACGGTGTTCGGCGGCTTGCGCTCGCCCTTCGCTCGCTTCGGCTTCGGGCTGTCGGTCGGATGAGTCGTCCTTCTTGCGCGACGGCAGCGCCTTCGCGAGCGTCGCCTTGGCGCCGGCGCCGCGCCCTGCGCTTGCGGCGCGATCGCCGGCCTT
This sequence comes from uncultured Solirubrobacterales bacterium, assembly GCA_963743845.1. Taxonomy (GTDB): domain Bacteria; phylum Actinomycetota; class Thermoleophilia; order Solirubrobacterales; family 70-9; genus CAXMST01. The sequence continues at coordinate 323,881 of CAVURI010000003.1, read as the reverse complement.
CGTCTCCGCGCTCGCGCCGCTCGCGCCGGGAGCGCCGCTCTCTCGTCGGCGTCCGTCTCGGCCTTCGGCGCCGTCGCCGCGCTTCCGCTCGGCCGGCGGCTTCGGCTTGCGCTCGGCCCTGGGCCTGCGGGACCGCTTCGGCTTCTCGGCCTTCGTCCGACTTCGCGTCCGCGTCCTCCGCCTTCGCGCCGTCGGCCTCCGGCTTCGCGCCTCGCCTTCGTCGCGGCTTCGGCTTCGGCTCGTCCTCGGCCTTCGGCTTGCGCTCGGTCTTGGCGCGCGCCTTCGCGGCTGCCTTCTCGCGCTTCTCGGCGGCCTTGGCGAGGCGGCGGCGGTCGCGCTCGGCGGCCTTGGCCTGGCGCACGTGGTCGCGCTCGGCGGCCTTGCGCTCGCGCTTCAGCTTGCGGGACGAAGCGGCCTTCGACTCCGCGTCCGTCTGCTCGGGCTCCTCGACGGAATCGCCGTCGTCGGCGCCGTCGCTGCCTCTCGTCGTTGGGGTTAGTGGTCGCCATCTCTCCTCGGGGGCCCGGAGCCCGGGACCGATGACCCCAGCTACCCCTCTCCACCCGATCTGAACTTTACGCACTGGCCGCGGACGGCCCGCGATCAGGCTCGCGGGGCGGTCGCGGACGACCATCCGGAGGGTCTCGAAATCGGCCGCGGAATCGTGCTTGAGGGTCGCTGATGCTCTGCTAACATCCCGCGTCGCTCGCGGCTGCTACCTCAGCGTGCGCGGGCTAGCTCCACCGATGGAGAGCCGCAGAACATAGGCAACACCGGGTCGCCCAAGAGCATCGAGACGCGCTCTGGCCCGCAAGGGCCTTTTTTCTGCCCGGATTCCGATCGGCCCCTTCGGCCCCTGAGCAAGGCCACCAATCAACCCCTGGAACGACTGACGCGACTTACTGATGGCACGCAACTTCCCCCTAGAACGCACCCGCAACATCGGGATCATGGCTCACATCGACGCCGGTAAGACGACGACGACCGAGCGCATCCTCTACTACACCGGCCGCACCCACAAGATCGGCGAGGTCCACGAGGGCGCCGCCGTCATGGACTGGATGGAGCAGGAGCAGGAGCGCGGGATCACGATCACCTCCGCCGCGACCGCATGCGAGTGGAAGGACCACCGCATCAACATCATCGACACGCCGGGCCACGTCGACTTCACGGTCGAGGTCGAGCGCTCGCTGCGCGTCCTCGACGGCGCGATCGCCGTCTTCGACTCCGTCGCCGGCGTCGAGCCCCAGTCGGAGACCGTCTGGCGCCAGGCCGACAAGTACAACGTGCCGCGCATCGCCTTCATCAACAAGATGGACCGCACCGGCGCCGACTTCGAGATGTCGGTCCGCACGATCCGCGAGCGCCTCGGCGCCAACCCGCTTCCGATCCAGCTGCCGATCGGGTCCGAGGACCAGCTCAAGGGCGTCGTCGACCTGATCGAGAACAAGGCTCTCGTCTGGAAGGGCGATGATCTCGGCGTCGAGTACGACGTCGAGGACGTCCCCGCCGACATGGAGGACGCCGTCCACGAGGCCCGCACCCATCTGATCGAGGCCTGCGCCGACTACGACGACGAGCTCATGGAGATGTACCTCGACGAGCAGGAGATCCCGCACGAGCGGATCGCCAAGTCGCTGCACGCCGCGACCATGGACCTCAAGGTCACTCCCGTCCTCTGCGGCTCCGCTTTCAAGAACAAGGGCGTACAGCCGCTGCTCGACGCGATCGTCGAGCTGCTGCCGTCGCCGCTCGAGGTCGAGCCGGTCGCCGGTCTGATCCCGGCCAAGAAGGGCGAAGAGGAGCCGACCCCGGCAACCCGCCCGGCCGACGACTCGGGCCCGTTCGCGGCGCTCGCCTTCAAGGTCATGTCCGACCCGTTCGTCGGCAAGCTCACCTACTTCCGCGTCTACTCCGGCACGCTCGAGGCCGGCAGTCGCGTGCTCAACTCGACCAACGGCAAGACCGAGCGCATCGGCCGCCTGCTGATGATGCACGCGAACACGCGTGAGGAGATCGAGCAGTGCTACTCCGGCGACATCCTCGCCGGCGTCGGCCTCAAGCAGACGTCGACCGGTGACACGCTCGCCGCCCCCGACGCGCCGATCATCCTCGAGCAGATCGTCTTCCCGGAGCCGGTCATCGCCGTCGCGATCGAGCCGAAGACGAAGGTCGACCAGGAGAAGCTGGCGACCGCGCTGCAGCGCCTCTCCGAAGAGGACCCGACGTTCCGCGTCGAGTCCGACGAGGAGACCGGCCAGACCGTCATCAACGGCATGGGCGAGCTCCACCTCGAGGTGCTCGTCGACCGGATGATGCGCGAGTTCAGCGTCGAGGCCACCGTCGGCAAGCCCCAGGTCGCCTACCGCGAGACGATCCGCAAGGAAGCCAGCAAGGTCCGCGGCAAGTTCGTCCGTCAGACGGGCGGCTCGGGCCAGTACGGCGACGTCGTCATCAACGCGATCCCGAACCCGGGCGAGGGATTCGAGTTCGACTCGAAGATCAAGGGCGGGGCGATCCCGACCGAGTTCATCCCCTCGATCGAGAAGGGCATCGTCGAAGCACTTTCCTCCGGCGTCAAGGCCGGCTACCCGATGGTCGACGTCAAGGTTGAGCTGATCGACGGCTCCGCCCACGATGTCGACTCTTCGGAGATGTCGTTCAAGATCGCCGGTTCGATGGCAATCCAGGAGGCTGCGAAGCGGGCCAACCCGGTCCTGCTCGAGCCCGTCATGGAGGTCGAGGTCGTGACGCCCGAGGAGTACCTCGGCGACGTGATCGGCGACATCTCACGGCGGCGCGGCAAGCTCGAGGGGCAGGAGCCCCGAGGCAACGCCCTGGTTGTCAGCGCGACCGTCCCGCTCAGCGAGATGTTCGGCTACGTCGGTGATCTGCGTTCGGCCACTCAGGGCCGGGCGGCGTACACGATGCAGTTCTCGCGGTACGAGGAAGTGCCCGCAAGCATCGCCCAGGAGATCGTCGAAGCGAAGTCCGGAACACCGGCAGGAGCCAACGCATAGGCACGACGCACGCGAACGTGCCATATTCCCGGGGTTGCCCGGACCAGTCCGGTTCCGTTGTGCGCCCTCTTAGAACCAAGAACCGTAGATAACGAGCAAGACGTAAAAGACCTAATCGATCGAGACACCCCGTCTCGAGAGAGGAAAAGCGAGAAAGAGAAATGTCGAAGGAGAAGTTCGAGCGCGATAAGCCACATGTCAACGTCGGCACCATCGGTCACATCGACCATGGCAAGACGACGCTGACCGCTGCCATCACGACGGTCCTCGCCGAGGCCCAGGGTGGCGAGGCCAAGAGCTTCGAGGAGATCGACAACGCTCCCGAGGAGAAGGAGCGCGGCATCACGATCGCGACCTCCCACGTCGAGTACTCGACCGACAACCGGCACTACGCCCACGTCGATTGCCCCGGTCACGCCGACTACGTCAAGAACATGATCACCGGCGCCGCCCAGATGGACGGCGCGATCCTCGTGGTCTCGGCCGCCGACGGCCCGATGCCGCAGACGCGTGAGCACATCCTGCTCGCCCGCCAGGTGAACGTGCCCTACGTGGTCGTCTTCCTCAACAAGACCGACATGGTCGACGACGAGGAGCTGATCGAGCTGGTCGAGGAAGAGGTCAAGGACCTGCTCGACGAGTACGACTTCCCCGGCCAGGACACGCCGATCATCCGCGGCTCGGCCCTGAAGGCGCTCGAGGGCGACGAGGACGCGAAGAACGCGATCCTCGAGCTCGCGAAGACGCTCGACGAGTACATCCCCGAGCCCGAGCGCGATCTCGACAAGCCGTTCCTGATGCCGGTCGAGGACATCTTCTCGATCACCGGCCGCGGCACCGTCGCGACCGGCCGCATCGAGCAGGGCATCGTCAACACCGGCGACGAGGTCGAGATCGTGGGCATCCACGAGAAGACCGAGACCACCGTCATCACCGGCGTCGAGATGTTCCGCAAGATCCTCGACGAGGGTCAGGCCGGCGACAACATCGGCGCCCTGCTTCGCGGCACCAAGCGCGAGGACATCGAGCGCGGCCAGGTGCTCTGCAAGCCGGGCTCGATCACGCCGCACACCAAGTTCAAGGCCGAGGTCTACTGCCTGAAGAAGGAGGAGGGTGGCCGTCACACGCCGTTCTTCTCGGGCTACCGCCCGCAGTTCTACTTCCGGACCACGGATGTGACCGGAGTCGCCAACCTGCCCGAGGGCACGGAGATGGTGATGCCGGGTGACAACGTCGAGATGACGATCGAGCTGATTCAGCCGATCGCCATGGACCAGGGTCTGCGCTTCGCCATCCGCGAGGGTGGCCGGACCGTCGGCTCGGGGGTCGTTACCGAAGTCATCGAGTAACGACCAGGGGCCGGCCGCCCACCTGGGTGGCCGGTCCTCTTCGTCTCCCGCCCCAGACTCAGATCGGGGCACACCCACAAGGGAGGCGGAGGAAACAAGACATACGACCGGAGCGCAGCTCCCTCGGACCGACCGAACCGGGCCCAACAAGGGGCCAAGGCGGCCGGAATGGAACGCCGCGCCCTGATTTACCCAGATATGACGGGCCCGCCAACCGGCCGGCTCAGACGCACGAGAGACAGAAGGAAGCAGAGAAACCAAAGGTGTCAGCGATCACCGCAACCAAGATCAGGATCCGGCTCAAGGCGTACGACCACGACGCCATCGACCGGGCCGCAGGCGAGATCGTCGAGACGGCGCAGCGCACCGGCGCGACCGTCTCGGGACCCGTGCCCCTGCCCACTTCCAAGAACGTCTACTGCGTGATCCGCTCGCCGTTCAAGGACAAGGACTCCCGCGAGCACTTCGAGATCCGCACCCACAAGCGGCTGATCGACATCCATGACCCGACCCCGAAGACGATCGACGAGCTGCAGCGGATCGAGAACCTGCCCGCCGGCGTCGACGTGGAGATCCGCCTCTAAGGCCTGAGTGAACGACGTGCCCGCAATCCTTGGAAAGAAAATCGGGATGACCCGGATCTTCACCGAAGACGGTGAGGCCGTTCCGGTGACCGTGATCGAGGCCGGCCCCTGCCGCGTGACCGCGGTCCGCGACGCCGAGGCCGACGGCTACGCCGCGGTCCAGCTCGCCTGGGGCGAGGTCGCCGAGCGCAAGCTCAGCAAGGCCGAGCTCGGCCACCTGAAGGCGGTCGACGCCCCGGCGATGAAGCACCTGGTCGAGTTCCGCGACCTCGACCGCGCCAGCGAGGTCGGCGACGAGGTCACCGTCGCCGAGTTCGAGGAGGGCCAGAAGGTCAAGGTCTCCGCGACCGCGATCGGCAAGGGCTTCCAGGGCACCGTCAAGCGCCACAACTTCGGTCGCGGCCCGGTCAGCCACGGCTCCCACAACGTTCGCGCCCCCGGCTCGATCGGCGCCTCCGCCGATCCCGCCCGCGTCTTCAAGGGCATGAAGATGCCCGGCCGCATGGGCGGCAAGCGCGCCACCCAGAAGGGCCTCGAGATCTTCCGGATCGACGCCGACCGCAACCTGCTGATGGTCCGCGGCGCCGTCCCCGGCCCGAAGAGCGGAATCGTGGAGGTGCGTACCGATGGCTGATGCTCAAGGCCACCACGATCGGCAAGCAGGCGAAGACCAGCGTGCCCGAGGCCGTCTTCTCCGAGCCGTTCAACGAGTCGCTGATCCACGAGACGGTCGTCGCCGAGATGAACGCGCGCCGCCAGGGCACGCACTCGAGCCTGACCCGGGGCGAGGTCGCGATGACCGGCGCCAAGGCCTGGAAGCAGAAGGGCACCGGCCGCGCCCGCGTCGGCGCCCTCAGCGTCCCGCATCGCCGCGGCGGCGGTGCCGCCTTCGGCCCGAAGCCGCGCCACTACATCTCCAAGGTCAACCGCAAGGCGCGCCGCAAGGCGCTGCGCTCGGCGCTCAGCGTGCACGCCGATCGCGGCTCGCTCGCGGTGCTGCCCGCCGGCACCTTCGACGAGCCGAAGACCTCGAAGGCCGCCGAGGTGCTGGCCAAGTGGGGCGGCGCGACGCCGACCCTGGTCGTGATCGGCGCCGACGAGGCCGCCGCCGCCAAGAGCTTCCGCAACATCGAGCGCGTCGCCGTCGTCGGCGCCGAGGGCGTCGGAGTCGCCGAGATCATCGGAGCCCGCTCCGCTCGTGATCAGCGAGGACGCGCTGACCGTGCTCGAGGCCCGCGCCGGCGCCGTCGCCCGCGGCAACGGCGCCTCCGCCGAGGCCGAGGCGCCCGCCCCCGAGGCGAAGGCCCCGACCGCCCGAAGAAGCCCGCCGCAAAGCCGAAGGCCGACGCCAAGGCCGCCGCCGCAGCCGCGCCCGCGGCCGAGGAGGCCAGGCGGACGACGAGGCCGAGTCCGACGAGTCCGACGCCGCCGGTGAGGAGGAGTGATGGACGTCCGTCACGTCATCGTCGAGCCCGTGATCTCGGAGAAGTCCTACGCCCTGATGGCGGAGGGCCGCTACACCTTCCGGGTCGCCGACTCGGCCCACAAGACCCAGATCCGCGCAGCCGTCGAGGAGATCTTCGGTGTCGAGGTCGTCAACGTCCGCACCTCCCGGGTGCGTTCGAAGCCGAAGCGCCGCGGCGTCCACAGCGGCCGCACCCGCGCCTGGAAGAAGGCGATCGTCGAACTCGCTCCGGGTGACCGGATCGAGCTCTTCGAGGGCGCAGCCACCGAGTAGGAACCGAGCCAGGAACTTCACACACCATGCCGATTCGCAAGACAAAGCCCACCAGCCCCGGTCGCCGCTTCGCGACCTTCCAGGACCGTGCCGAGGTCACGACCTCGCGGCCCCACAAGAAGCTGACCCGCGGCAAGAAGTCGACCGGTGGCCGCAACGCCAACGGCCGCGTCACCGCGCGCCATCGCGGCGGCGGAGCCAAGCGCCGTTACCGCGTGATCGACTTCAAGCGGACCAAGGACGGGATCCCCGCCAAGGTCGCGACGATCGAGTACGACCCGAACCGGACCACCTACATCGCCCTGGTCAACTACGCCGACGGCGAGAAGCGCTACATCCTCGCCCCGGCCGGCGTCACCGTCGGCGACGCGATCGAGTCCGGGCCCGGCGCCGACATCCGCGCCGGCAACGCGCTGCCGCTGCGCAACATCCCGACCGGCACCGTCGTCCACAACGTCGAGCTCAAGCCCGGCCAGGGTGGCCGCATGGGCCGCGCCGCCGGCACCTCGATCCAGGTCGTCGCCAAGGACGGCGACCGGGTCACGCTCCGCCTTCCCTCCTCGGAGATGCGGATGGTCGAGGCCGACTGCCGCGCCACGATCGGAACGCTTTCCAACGCCGAGCACCAGAACGTCGTCGTCGGCAAGGCCGGTCGCTCCCGTCACAAGGGAATCCGCCCGCAGAGCCGCGGCATCGCGATGAACCCGGTCGACCACCCGCACGGCGGCGGCGAGGCCCACAAGGGCCCCGGCGGCCACCCGAAGACCCCGTGGGGCAAGCCGACTCTCGGCTACCGGACGCGGAAGAAGAACAAGCAGTCGAGCGCGATGATCGTCCGTGGTCGCCGTCGCGGCAAGAAGAAGGGACGCTGAGGCGCTAGATGAGCCGATCGAGCAAGAAGGGCCCGTACATCGAGGAGCGCCTGCTGGCGCGTGTCGAGTCGATGAACTCCTCGGGCAGCAAGCAGATGATCAAGACCTGGTCGCGCCGTTCGACGATCTTCCCCGAGATGGTCGGGCACACGATCGCCGTCCACGACGGTCGCAAGCACGTCCCCGTCTTCGTCAGCGAGTCGATGGTCGGGCACAAGCTCGGCGAGTTCGCTCCCACCCGCACCTTCCGCGCCCACTCCGGCACCAAGAAGGGCGAGTAACCGACGATGGCCGCCACCGAGACAGACACCCCGCTGGTCCGCGCCTCCGCGCGCTACGTCCGGATCGCGCCCCGCAAGGTGCGCGTCGTCGCCGATCAGATTCGCGGCAAGGACCTCGAGGAGGCCCTGGCGCTGCTCCGCTTCAGCCCGCGCGGCGCGGCGGAGACGGTCCGCAAGGTCCTCGAGTCGGCCGCCGCCAACGCCGAGAACAACTTCGACCTCGACCCCGAGGAGATGAAGATCGCCCAGATCTCCGTCGACGAGGGCCCGACGATGCGCCGCTTCCGCCCCCGCGCCCGCGGTCGCGCGACGCGCATCGAGAAGCGCACGTGCCACATCAACGTGGCGCTGACCCCTACTGAAGACGACGACTAGGAGCGCCTGAAATGGGACAGAAGATCAACCCCGAGGGCTTCCGCGTCGGCTACATCCACGACTGGAAGTCGAACTGGTTCGACGAGCGGAACTTCTCCGACGCCCTGATCGAGGACGTCAAGATCCGCGAGCACATCGAGAACAAGCTCAGCCACGCCGGCCTCTCGGACATCGAGATCCGCAAGCAGCGCGGCGAGGTGACCGTCGACATCCACACGGCCCGTCCCGGCATCGTGATCGGCAAGTCCGGCTCCGAGGTCGACGCGCTGCGCAAGGAGCTGCACGCCGTCACCGGCAAGCCGGTCCGCGTCAACATCAAGGAGATCAAGCGCCCCGAGCTCGACGCGAAGCTGGTCGCCCAGTCGATCGCCGAGCAGCTCGAGAACCGCGTCGCCTTCCGCCGCGCGATGAAGCGCGCCCTCACCTCCGCGATGCGCTCCGGCGCCCAGGGCGTCAAGGTCCAGGTCTCCGGTCGCCTCGGCGGCGCCGAGATGGCGCGGACCGAGGGCTACTCGGACGGTCGCGTCCCGCTGCACACCCTTCGCGCCGACATCGACTACGGCTTCGTCGAGGCCAAGACCACGACCGGCCGGATCGGCATCAAGTGCTGGATCAACAAGGGCGAGGTCATGCCCGAGGGCTACGGCGGCGCCAACGCCGACGAAGAGCTGACCCAGGGACGTCGTCCCGCGGGCGGTCCCGGTAGGCCCGGCAGCGGCCCGGCGGTCGCGGCGGACGTCCCGGCGGCCCCGGCGGCCAGGGTGGACCCGGCGGCGGTCCCGGGCGGTCGCTCCGGCGGTCCCGGCGGTCGCTCCGGCGGCCCCGGTGGCGGCGGCGGGCGTGGCCCGCGTCGCGACAACCGCGGCGGCGGCGGCCGAGGCGGCCCCGGCGGTCGTGGCGGCGGCCAGGGCGGCCCCGTGCCCGGTGGCGCCGGCCGCAAGCCGCGCGACAAGCAGCCGCAGCAGGCCCCGCCTGCTCAGTCGGCGCCCCAGCCTCCCGCTCCCGACACCCCTGCTCCCGCCGCGCCCGCGGCCGACGCTCCGGCTCCGACGCCGGCCGCGCCGCAGCCCCCCGCCGCCGAGGGTGGTGAGTCCTGATGCTGAGCCCGAAGCGGGTCAAGCACCGCAAGCAGTTCCGGGGCAAGATGCGCGGCAACTCGCGCGGCGGCACCGAGGTCCATTTCGGCGAGTACGGGCTGAAGACGCTCGAGCGCGGCTGGATCACGAACCGTCAGATCGAGGCCGCCCGTGTCGCGATGACCCGCAAGATCAAGCGCGGCGGCAAGGTCTGGATCAACATCTTCCCGGACAAGCCCTACACCAAGAAGCCGGCCGAGACCCGGATGGGCAAGGGCAAGGGCAACCCCGAAGGCTGGGTCGCCGTGGTCAAGCCCGGTCGCGTCATGTTCGAGCTCTCGGGAGTTCCCGAGGAGCTCGCCCGCGAGGCGATGGAGCTGGCCGGACACAAGCTGCCCGTCAAGACGAAGTTCGTGACGAAGGACAACTGATGAAGGCATCCGAAGCACACGCGCTCGGCGACAACGAGCTGGTCGAGAAGCTCAAGGACGCGAGGCAGGAGGCGTTCAACCTGCGCCTCAAGCACGCGACCGGAGAGCTCGAGGGCACGTCCCGCCTGCCGTACGCACGCCGCGAGGTTGCCCGCCTGCTGACGATCGCCCGCGAGCGCGGCATCGACCTCGAGAAGGAACTGAAGAGCTGAGATGAGCGAAGAAGAGAAGAACGAGGCCGCCGAGAACGAGGCCACGGAGGCTCCCGCCGAGGAGACCCCGGCCCCTGCCGAGGAGGCCCCCGAGGCCCCCGCGCCCGCAGCTGCGGCGCCCGCCGACGACGCCGAGCCGGCCGAAGCTCTTTCCCCGAAGGAGCGGCGCCGCCGTGCCCGCAGCGCCCACAGCGGCGAGGCCGGCCCGCAGCGAACCGGCGAGGAGCGCGCCGCCGAGCGGATCGCCGCCCGCAAGGCGAAGGCCGTCGCCCGCTCCCGCTACCGCGCCCAGCAGCGCGCGAAGAAGACGGAGACGGGCACCGGCACGCCGCCGGCCGAGCCCGAGGAGGGCACGAAGAAGGTCCGTCAGGGCATCGTCACCTCGGCCAAGGCCGACAAGACGATCACCGTCGCGATCCAGAGCGCCCGCCGCCATCCCTCCTACGAGAAGATCGTGCGCCGCTCGAAGTCGCTGCACGCGCACGACGAGCGCAACGAGGCCGGCGAGGGCGACACCGTCCGCGTGATCGAGACCCGCCCGATGTCGAAGACCAAGCGCTGGCGCCTGGTCGAAGTCGTGGAGAAGGCCAAGTGATCCAGCAGGAATCCAGACTCAAGGTCGCCGACAACTCCGGCGCGAGGGAGATCCTCTGCATCCGCGTCAAGGGCGGACACCACCGCCGCTACGCGAGCGTCGGTGACGTGATCACCGCGACGGTCAAGCACGCGACCCCGAACGCCGGCGTCAAGAAGGGCGAGGTCGTCCAGGCGGTCGTCGTCCGCACGGTCAAGAAGCTGGGCCGCCCCGACGGCACCTACATCTCCTTCGACGAGAACGCGGCCGTGCTGATCGACCCGCAGAACAACCCGCGCGGGACCCGCATCTTCGGCCCCGTCGCCCGCGAGCTCCGCGACCGCAACTTCATGAAGATCATCTCGCTCGCCCCGGAGGTGCTCTAGCCATGGCCAAGAACATGCGCATCCGCACCGACGACACGGTCGTGATCGTGTCCGGCAAGGACAAGGGCAAGAGCGGCCGCGTGATCCGCACGGACCCGTCGCGCCGCAAGATCTTCGTCGAGGGGCTTAACATCATCAAGCGGCACCAGCGGCCGCGCTCGATGGACTCGACCAAGGCCGGCGCCGCCGGCGGCATCATCGAGAAGGAGGGTCCGATCGACGTCTCCAATGTCGCGCTGCTGGACCCGTCCGACAACAAGCCGACCAAGGTCGGAGTGAAGACCGCCGACGACGGCAAGCGCGTCCGCTTCGGCAAGCGCACCGGCAAGACGATCGACTGAACCTGAGAGAACCATGGAAGCTGCAACAGACACACCCGAGACCCAGAGCCAGGCGGCCCCGCCGCCGCGTCTGCGCGAGAAGTACGAGAGCGAGGTCCTGCCTGCGCTGACCTCGAAGTTCGGCTACTCGACGCCGATGAAGGCGCCGCGGATCCTCAAGGTCACCGTCAACATGGGCGTCGGCGAGGCGAGCCGCGTCTCCGGCGTCATGGAGGACGCCGTCGAGGAGCTGGCGACGATCACCGGCCAGCGCCCGAACATCCGCCGCGCGAAGAAGTCGATCGCCGCCTTCAAGATCCGCGACGAGATGCCGGTCGGCTGCGCCGTGACCCTGCGCAAGGCGCGGATGTGGGAGTTCCTCGACCGCCTCGTCTCGATCGCGACCCCGCGGATCCGCGACTTCCGCGGCTACAACCCGCGCGCCTTCGACGGCCGGGGCAACTACAACCTCGGCATCCGCGAGCAGATCATCTTCCCCGAGATCGACTACGACTCGGTCAAGGAGACCCGCGGTCTCGACATCGCGATCTCGACCACGGCCGACACCGACGAGGAGGCGTTCGAGCTGCTGCTCGGGCTCGGCTTCCCGTTTGCCCAGGAGGGTCGCCCCGGCGGCGCCTCCGCCGAGGAGGAAGAGGCTGCCGCCGAGGAAGCTCGCAAGGAAGAGGCCCGTCTGCGGGCCGAGGCCGAGCAGGCCGCCCTGGAGCAGCTGAAAGAGGAGAACCCCGAGGCCTACGCCAAGCCGGAGCCGTCCGAGGACGAAGAGGGCGCCGAGGACAGCAGCGGCGAGGAAGAAGAGTAGGAGCGTCTGAAATGGCCAAGACTTCACAGCGTGTAAAGCAGGAAAAGGGGTCCAAGTTCAAGACCCGGAACTACAACCGCTGCCGCAAGTGCGGCCGGTCCCGTGCCGTGTACCGCAAGTTCGGCCTCTGCCGTATCTGCCTGCGCGAGCAGGCCCACAAGGGCTACATCCCCGGCATGACCAAGTCGAGCTGGTAGCGAGGAACCGAAGAGAACATGCTTACCGACCCAATCGCCGATTACCTGACGCGGATCCGCAACGCACTGCGGGCCGACCTCCCCGAGGTCGAGATTCCGTCATCCCGCCTGAAGAAGGAGATGTCGCGGATCCTCGTCGAGCAGGGCTACATCACGGGCTTCGACCTCGAGCCGACCGCGGTCGGCGAGTCGATCAAGATCCGGCTCAAGTACACCGAGGATCGCGACCCCGTGATCAGCGGCCTGAAGCGGATCTCCCGTCCCGGCCGGCGCCGCTACGTCGGCGGTGACCGCGTGCCCAAGGTCCAGGGCGGCATGGGCACGGCGATCATCTCGACCTCGACCGGCGTGATGACCGGCCACGAGGCGCGCGAGAAGGGCGTCGGCGGAGAGGTGGTCGCTTACGTCTGGTGACCCGGGCGCAAGCGAGAGACAAACAGGAACTTTCATGAGTCGAATCGGAAATCAGCCAGTCACGATCCCGGATGGAGTCACCGTCTCCGTCGGGCCCGGCCGTGTCACGGTCAACGGCCCGAAGGGCGAGCTCAGCCAGGCGATCGATCCGGCGATGACGGTCGAGGTCGACGACGGCGTGCTCAAGGTGACGCGGCCGACCGATCGCGGCCCGCACCGCGCCCTGCACGGGCTCACGCGGAGCCTGATCGCGAACATGGTCGAGGGCGTCACCAACGGCTTCGAGAAGCGGCTCGCGATCCAGGGCGTCGGCTACCGGGCGAAGGCCGCCGGGCAAGGGCCTCGAGCTCTCGCTCGGCTTCTCGCACCCGGTCAACATGCCGGCGCCGGAGGGGATCGAGTTCGAGGTCCCGCAGCCGACCGAGATCATCATCCGCGGCATCGACAAGCAGCTGGTCGGCGAGACGGCCGCCCAGATCCGCCGTCACCGGCCGCCGGAGCCCTACAAGGGCAAGGGCGTCCGCTACGCCGACGAACAGGTCCGTCGCAAGGTGGGCAAGCGCGCCTAGCCCCCGGGCTCAGAGCCGCCGCGCACCGCACCACACAGGAGTTTCACCAATGGCAGTCAAGACACCAGATCAGAGAAGGCTTCGCCGGCGCCGCCGCGTTCGCGCCAAGGTGCGCGGCACCGCGGCTCGCCCGCGGCTGAGCGTGTTCCGCTCCAACCGCGGCCTCTCGGCGCAGCTGATCGACGACGATGCCGGCAAGACGCTGGCGCACGTGAACTGGACCGAGGCCGATCTGCGCGACCTGAAGGCGGGCGAGCAGGCGGCGAAGGCCGGAGAGCTCCTCGCCGAGCGCGCCAAGGCGGCCGGCGTCGAGGTCTGCATCTTCGACCGTGGCGGCTACCGCTACCACGGCAACGTCGCCCGCCTGGCCGACGCCGCTCGGGAGGGCGGTCTGAAGTTCTGAGGCCGGCCGGTCGCGGAGCAGCAGCTAACTTGAGAAGGATCCGATGAGCACCACCAGCTACGAAAAAGTCAGCGCCCAGGGTCTCGACCTGCAGGAGCGCGTGATCGAGATCAACCGCGTCGCCAAGGTCGTCAAGGGCGGTCGCCGCTTCTCGTTCACCGCCCTCGTCGCGGTCGGTGACGAGCGCAGCGTGGTCGGCATCGGCTACGGCAAGGCCCGCGAGGTCCCGCTCGCGATCCAGAAGGCCGTCGAGAACGCCCGCAAGGACCTGATCCAGGTTCCGCAGTACGGGCAGACGCTTCCCCACTTCGTGATCGGCAACTTCGGTGCCGGCCACGTCGTCCTGCGCCCCGCCTCCGAGGGTACGGGCGTGATCGCCGGTGGCGGCGTCCGCGCCGTGCTCGAGCTGGCCGGCTACCGCGACGTGCTGACCAAGTCGATCGGGACCAACAACCCGATCAACCAGGTCAAGGCGACGATGGCCGGGCTCAAGGCCCTGCGCAAGCCCGAGGACGTCGCCGCGCTGCGCGGCATCTCGATCGGCAAGGTGCTCGGCCTGAGCAAGAAGCCGAAGACCGACGAGGAGGCCGAGGCCGCCGACGCCGAGAACGCGAAGGCCGTCGACGCCGTCGCCGTCGCCACCGAGGAGGCGCCGCCCGAGGACGACGCCGCCGATCTGCAGCCCGAGGTCGCTCTGGCCGAGGACGCCGCCGGCGAGTACGACGAGGATGCCGCCAAGGACGAGGCCGCAAAGAGCTCGAGCCCCGAGGAGACTTCGAATGGCTGACCTGAAGATCAAGCAGGTCCGCTCCGCCAACGGCGCCAGCCCGCGTCAGCGCGACACGCTGCGCACGCTGCGCCTGGGCCGGATCGGGTCGGAGACGACCCGCACCGACACGCCTGAGCTGCAGGGCCTGATCCGCAAGATCGAGCATCTCGTCGTGATCGAGGGGGCAGGCTGATGGCCCGCATCGAACCCGAAGAGGTCGGTCTCGACAACCTGAAGCCGAAGCCCGGCACCCGCAAGGCGACCAAGCGCCTCGGCCGTGGCAAGGGCTCCGGCCAGGGCAAGACCGCGGGTCGCGGCCACAAGGGCTACGGCTCCCGCGCCGGCAGCAAGCGCAAGGCCGGATACGAGGGCGGCCAGAACCCGATCCACATGCGGATGCGCAAGCTGCGCGGGCCGAACCGGAAGATGTCGATGCCGTTCGAGCAGTTCCGGACGCACACCCAGCCCGTCAACGTCGCGACGCTCGAGGAGCGCTTCGACGCCGGTGCAGAGGTGACGCCCGAGACCCTTCAGGAAGCCGGACTCGCGACCCGCAAGCACCCGGTCAAGATCCTCGGCAACGGCGACATCTCGAAGAAGCTGACCGTCCGGGCCCACGCCTTCAGCGCGACCGCGCGCGAGAAGATCGAGGCCGCCGGCGGGACGGCTGAGACGATCGACTAGCCTCAGCCGCCGATGCTCCGCACGATCGGCAACTCCTTTGCGATCCCCGAGATCAGGCGCAAGCTTGCCTTCACGGCGGCGATGCTCGCCCTCTACCGGCTCGGCGCCTTCATCCCGGCGCCCGGCGTCGACGTAAGCGCGCTCGACTCGATCCAGGAGAACTTCGCCGGCGGCAACATCCTCGGCTTCCTCAACCTGTTCAGCGGCGGCGCCCTGAGCCAGCTGTCGCTGTTCGCGCTCGGGATCATGCCGTACATCACGGCCTCGATCATCCTGCAGCTGCTGACGGTCGTGGTCCCCTCCCTGGAGCGCCTCCAGAAGGAGGGAGAGGTCGGCCAGCAGAAGATCACGCAGTACACGCGCTATCTCACCGTCGCCCTCGCGTTCGCCCAGTCGCTCGGCTACGTGTTCCTGTTCGAGTCGTTCGGCGGCTCCGGTCAGAGCGTCGTCGGCGGCGAGCTCACCTTCCCGAAGCTGATGCTGATCGTGATCTCGCTGACCGCCGGCTGCACGGTGCTGATGTGGCTCGGCGAGCTGATCACGCAGCGGGGAATCGGCAACGGCATCTCGCTGATGATCTTCGCCTCGATCGTCTCCGGGCTCCCAAGCGGCCTGCAGGCCTGGTGGACGAACCCGGACCAGGTCTTCGTCGTGATGATGCCCTTCATCGCGCTCGCCGTGATCGTCGGCATCGTCTACGTCCAGGAAGGACAGCGACGGATCCCGGTCCAGTACGCGAAGCGCCAGGTCGGCCGCAAGATGACCACGGGCGGATCGACCTACCTGCCGCTGCGCGTGAACATGGCGGGCGTGATCCCGGTCATCTTCGCCGCCTCGCTGATGGCCTTCCCGCCGACCGTCGGGCAGCTGCTCAACACCCCGTGGGCGCTCGACTTCGCCGCCTTCTTCAGCCCGCAGAGCTGGGCCTACATCGTCGGCGAGGTCCTGCTGATCATCGTCTTCACCTACTTCTATACGGCCGTCACCTTCAACCCGGTCGACCAGGCCGACAACCTGAAGAAGTACGGCGGCTTCATCCCCGGGGTGAGACCGGGACGGCCTACCGCCGAATACCTGGATCGCATCCTCACCCGGCTGACCTTCGCCGGCGCCCTCTACCTGGGCGCCGTCGCGGCCCTGCCGACGATCCTGATCTCGCAGACGTCCGCCAACTTCTTCTTCGGCGGCACCTCGATCCTGATCGTCGTCGGCGTCGCCCTCGACACCGTCAAGCAGCTCGAGGCGCAGTTGATGATGCGCAATTACGAAGGCTTCATGAAGTAGCCGGCCTCGCGGCGGCACCGGACCGCCGATGCGCGGCGTCCCCGCTCGCTCACGTGGCTCCGCCACTATCGCTCGCGGCTCCTTGCCCTCGACGCTCCCGGCCTCGCCGGGGGCCGCCTACGGGTTTGGGGGAGTGGCGCCGTCGCGGCTGAGCCGGCGCCGTCCGAGGGTGCCGGCCTGGATTGCAGTGAGGGAAGGGGTGCGGTCTGGGGTTGGTCACACGGGGCGCGTGTCTCGTTGCGGTTTCCGGGTGGATTCCCGGTGAGGCCGGGACGAGAGGACGATTGACCACTATTCGTCCGAATCGTCCTCTCGCGAAAGCGCCCTGGGAAACAGCTACGAGACCGTGACGCCCGCGCGCCTCACGTGACAAAGGACGGCCCGGCCCCGCCTCGGGACGGCCGGCACCCTCCTCCACCTCACCCTCACTGCAAATACCCGGCCTGAGCCCTCGAAGGACGCCCTCGGACGGCCCCGCACCGCCACCCACCCCGAACCCTCCCGTCCCTCGAACCCGCGCCCGCGCAACCCCCACGCCACCCATCCGTGGTTTCTCCGCACCGGGCTGCGCCGTCACCTACTAACCTGCCGCGTCTATGTCCGAGCTGAACTTGATCCTTCTCGGTCCCCCGGGGTCGGGCAAGGGGACGCAGGGTGAGCGCCTCCAGGAGGACTTCCACCTGCCCTACTACGCGACCGGGGACATCCTCCGGGCCGCTGTGCAGGACGGGACGGACCTCGGCCGCACCGCGAAGCAGTTCATGGACGAGGGCGGGCTGGTCCCCGACGAGGTGATCATCGGCGTGATCGGCGAGCGGGTCGAGAGCCCGGAGTCCGCCGACGGCTTCATCCTCGACGGCTTCCCGCGCACGATCGGCCAGGCCGAGGCCCTCGGCGAGGAGATGGACAAGCTCGGTCGCTCGATCACTGCCGTCGTCCTGATCGACACCGACGACGAGGAGGTCCAGCGCCGCCTCGGCGGGCGCCGCACCTGCGCCAAGAACGGCCACATCTTCCATGTCGAGTTCGACCCGCCCAAGAACGAGGGCGTCTGCGACGTCTGCGGCTCGCGGCTGATCGTCCGCGACGACGACAAGCCCGAGGTGATCGCCAAGCGACTCGACACCTACCACTCGCAGACGGAGCCGCTCGTCGCCTACTACGAGGAGCGCAACCTGCTCAAGCGCGTCGACGGCTCGCAGTCGCCCGACGACGTCGGCGACCGGATCCGCGCGCTGCTCGCGACCCTGCGGCTCGAGGAAGAGCTCTAGACCACCACCACGACGTGTACCGCGGAACGATCACACCGAAGACTCCCGAGCAGATCGAGAAGATGGCCGCAGCCGGCCAGATCCTCGCCCGCTGCCACCGGATGGTCCGCAAGAGCGCCCGCCCCGGCGTCACCACGGGCCAGCTCGACGAGATCGCCGAGAAGTTCATCCGCTCGCAGGGCGCGACGCCGGCGTTCAAGGGCTACCGCGGCTTCCCCGGCTCGATCTGCGCCTCGCCCAACTCGATGGTCGTGCACGGGATCCCGGGCGCCTACGAGCTCAAGCGCGGCGACGTCCTCTCGATCGACATCGGCGTCGTCAAGGACGGCTGGGTGGCCGACGCCGCACAGACCTACGGCATCGGCACGATCGGCGAGCCGGCCCAGCACCTGCTCGAGGTGACGAAGCAGTCGCTGTTCGACGGGATCGCCGAGGCGAAGGCCGGCAACACGCTCGGCGACGTCTCGGCAGCGATCCAGCGCACCGTCGAGAAGGAGCGCCTGCACGTGATCAAGAGCCTGGTCGGCCACGGCATCGGCCAGGAGATGCACGAGGACCCGCAGATCCCGAACTACGGCGAGCCGGGAACCGGCCCCGAGCTCGAGGAGGGCATGACCCTCGCGATCGAGCCGATGGTCAACATCGGCACCGACGAGATCCGGATGGGATCGGACCACTGGGCCGTGTACTCGGCCGACGGCTCGCTCGCCGCCCACTTCGAGTTCACGATCGCCGTCGGCGTCGACGGCCCCCGCATCCTCACCCCCTGGCACGAGGCCTAGCGGGCGAGGACCGGGGGAGGGCGACGGCTCAGCCGTCGTTGTTCGGTTTCCCGTCGACCTCCTTGCCGAGGTCGTTCGCGGCTTCGTCGGCCGAGTTCGCCGCATCGTCGGCGGCCTGACCGGCCTCGTCGGTCGCGTCGTCGGCGGCGTTCGAGAGATCCTCACCGGCCTCGTCGGCCGCGTTCTCGATGTCCTCGCTGGCGCCGTTGTCGTCGCCGCATCCGGTCGCGGCTGCGCCCGACAGCGCCAGCAGCCCGGCCGCCAGCAGCGCCGCCGCCTTCCGCTTCCCGTTCGTGATCTCCAGCATTCCTGCCTCCTTGATTGGTGGGTAGACCCAGGCATTCCCGATGCCGACGGCGCCCAATCGCGGCCGGACAAGGATTGGAGGCGGCCGGAGGCCGTTGCTCAGTGCTTCTCGCGCAGCTTGAAGTGGCCGCCGAGCAGCTCGGTCACGGTGACCAGCTTGTAGCCGCGGTTCTTCGAGGATGCGGATGATGTGCGGCACGCGCCGCCGCCGGTCTGCCGCGCGGTGGCCGCCGCCGTCGTGCATGAGCACGATCGAGCCCTTGACCGCCGGATGTCGCGCTCGAGATGATCGACCCCGAGCTGAGCCCGGTCCAGTCGCGGGTGTCGACGTCCCAGTTGACGACCGACATCCCGTTCTGCGGCGGCGGCGTGGATCGTGCCGCTGTTGTAGGCGCCGCCGGGCGGCCGGAAGTGGCAGGGCGTGAAGCCCGTCGCGTTGCGGATCGCGGAGATGGTCGCCGACATGCTGGAGCCGCTCGGCAGCGTCTCGTGGGCCCACGAGTGGTTGCCGACCTCGTGGCCGTGGGCGACGATCTTCGGCAGCAGCCATGTGCGGTCGGCGCCGCGGACCAGGCTGCCGACCTCGAAGAAGGTGCCCTTCGCGTGGGCGTGGTCGAGCGCGGCAGGATCTGGCTCGTGTAGGCGCTCGGGCCCGTCGTCGAAGGTGAGCGCGATCTTCTTCTCGTCGCGCGGCCCGTTGGTGACGATCCCGTGCTTGCCGGGCGTGCAGCCGGCGCGGACGACCTTGAAGATGCGGCCCTTGGTCCGGCCGGTCTCCGGAGCCCTCGAGTGGCAGACGACGCCCGCCCGGCCTTCCCGCTTCGCCCCTTGCCGGCCTCGACGCCCGCAGCCCGTCCCCATCCAGGCCGGCGGCGCCGAAGTAGCGGAAGCGCCCGTGGTCGAAGCCGGCGTTGCGGAGCGGGAACTCGACCCGGATCGAGTTCGGCGCGATCCGCTCGAGCTTCGCCGGTCAGCCCGTGCGCCTTGCTCGCCTTGCCGCCCTTGCCGTAGTGGGAGATGCCGAGCTCGATCCGGCGGTTGCTCGACCGGGCCGCCGACGCAGATCAGGCGGCGCTCGATCGCGGTTCCGTCGGCGGCCACGCACATGTGCCGCTCGTCGGAGCCGATCGCGCTCGGAAAGCGCTTCAGGTCGTGCATCGGCGGCAACGGGTTGGCGACGGTGAAGCGCAGCGACAGCTTCAGGTTGTGCTGGTCGATGCCGATCCGCTTCAAGGCGACCGGCCCGGCGCCCGGCTCCGCCACCCGCGGCTGCGGCGGCGGCGAGAACTCGGCCCGGCCCGCGCCTGCCGTGTCGTCGCTTGCGCGGCCCCGCGTCTTCCGCGAGAGCACGCCGGGGACCCTGCGTCCGCTTCCAGTTCGTGCTCTCGGGCTCGAGCTTCGTCAACAGCCGCCAGGTCGGGTCGTCGATGCGCCCGTCGGGCTCGAGGCCGGCATCCGCCTGGAAGCTGCGGACGGCGCGCTCGGTGCGACCGTCGAAGCTGCCGCTCGGCTGCGCCTTGCGGCCGGCGGCGATCAGCAACTCCTGCGCGAGCAGGACGAGATCGCCGGCGTCGCCGCGGCCGAGCGGCGCGTAGCGGCGCTTCGCCTCGTAGCCCGGGACGCCCTTGACGTCGGGCCGGCCGACGATCCGCCACTCCTTGCCGTTCGTCTCCTGCCACGACCACCAGCTGACCCCGGCGGCGCCGAACTCGTTCGCGTAGCGGCGGAAGTCGAGCAGCTCGCGCTTGCCCGGGTCCTGCCAGGTCTGCCCGAGCGGGAAGATCGGGCGCGCGTAGGCCCGGTTCCAGAGGTAGGTGTGCTCGAAGGCGTCGCGGACCGGAGTCGCCGATCGCGCGCCAGTAGATCTGGGGGACGTTGAACTCGGCGCCGCCGGCGCCGAGGAAGACCGAGTAGGGGAAGGTCGGGTGGTAGTCGGCGTAGGGGAAGCTGCTGAGCGCGAGCGGATAGCGCGGCCCGACGAGGCGCCGGAGCTTGTGGACGTACCGGTAGGCCTGTTCGTAGCGGCCCTCGTAGCTGCTCTCGGCGTCGATCACGATGCAGTCGGCTCCCGCATCCGCGGCCTTCGCGGTGACCCGCGCCTCGCGGCCGGGGTCGTCGCCGTAGACGAACGGCCAGGCGCAGGCCTCGATGCCGCGGTCGTGGAGGGCGGCGACCAGTTCGGGGCTGAACTGATCCCAGTAGCTGCCCGCCGTCGGAGCTCTTCACGTAGACCGTGTCGAGGCCCTTGCGGTCGGCGTGGCGGGCGACCGCCTCGGGCGATCCACCCGAGGCCGAGACGTACCAGATCCAGGAGCCGTTGCCGTCGAGCGGGCTCGCCTGCGCGGGGGCCGCCCAGGCCAGGGCGATCGAGGCCGCGGCGAGGGCCGCGGCCGAGAGCAGGGCGGCCGCGAGCGGTGCCGCGAGATGGGTCGATTGGCTCATCCGGCTCCCCAGGCCTGTGCCTCGATATCGGCGTACGAGGCGTGTACGTGAATTGTCGACCAACGGCGCCGCGCGCGATAGGTGGTTTTCCCCTACGCTCGGGCGATGCCCGCGTGGTGGGAGAGAGCCGTCATCTACGAGATCTACCCGCGCTCCTTCCAGGACTCCGACGGCGACGGGATCGGCGACCTCGCCGGGGTCGAGTCACGGCTCGACTACCTCGTCGCCCTCGGCGTCGACGCGATCTGGCTGACGCCGATCTACCCGTCTCCCGGAGCCGACTGCGGCTACGACGTCAGCGACCACTCCGCCGTCGCCGCCGAGTACGGGGGCGAGCAGGCCTTCGACAGCCTGATCGCCGCCGCTCACGAGCGCGGGATCAAGGTGCTCCTGGACGTGGTCGCCTCGCACACCTCGATCGAGCATCCCTGGTTCCGCGAGCATCCCGAGCGCTACGTGTGGGCCGACGGCGACGGCCCTCCGAACAACTGGATCGCCTCGTTCGGCGGGCCGGCCTGGTCACGGGACGAGCGCTCGGGGCGCTGGTACCTGCACTCGTTCTTCCCCGAGCAGCCCGACCTCGACTGGCGGCGGGCCGACGTGCGCGAGGCGATGGGGGAGATGATCAGCGGCTGGGTCGCGCGCGGCGTCGACGGCTTCCGGATCGACGCCGTCGACCGGCTCGTCAAGGACGCCGGCTTCCGCGACGACCCTCCCGGCCGCGAGCCGTTCCCGCTGCCCGTCCACCCCGACCAGCAGAGCCTCGATCTGATCCGCTCCCGCGACGACCGCGAGATCGGGCTGGCGCTGGCGGCGCTGCGCGAGGCCGCCGGGGACGTGCCGCTGATCGGCGAGGTCTACCTGCCGGGCCACCGGCTCGCCCGCTACCTGGAGCACCTCGACCGGGTCTTCGCCTTCGACCTGCTGCACGCGCCGTGGCAGGCGGCGGCGCTCGCCGACGTCCTCGACCGCGCCGCGACCGAGCCCGGGCTCGCCTGGGTCACCTCCAACCACGACTTCTCCCGCGTCGCGACCCGCTGGGGGCCGGACGCCGTCCGCAACGCGGCGATGCTGCTGCTGACCCTGCCGGGCTGCGCCTTCCTCTACCAGGGGGAGGAGCTCGGGATGGCCGACGGGCCCGGCGCCACGGCACGGCGATCGATCGCTTCGGCCGCGATGCCTTCCGCCACCCGATGCCCTGGGATTCGGGCCCGGCCGGCGGCTTCACGACCGGCGAGCCCTGGCTGCCCGCGACCGGGGCCGCCGGGCGGGACGGCGGCCGAGCAGCTCGGCGACCCCGGCTCGGTCCTGTCGTTGTTCCGCGGCCTGATCGCGCTGCGCCGCGAGCTCGAGGGCCCGGTCGGGGCGATCGCCGAGGACGCGCGGCCTGCTCTCGTTCGAGCGCGGCGGCCGGCACGCGATCGTGCTCAACCTCGGCGACGAGCCGCGCGACGCATCCGCGGCTCGGGGAGGGCCGGTCGATGCTCACGACCGGCCCCGGCGCGATCTCGAGCAGGGTCGTCTGGCGCCTCGCGTCCGGGGCCATTTCGTCCATCTGACGAGTTCGTTGCAGGTCGCCACGTTTAGCGCAATAGAAAGCCGGGGTAGTCAGTGGTCGGCCGACGCGAGTGCGCTCGGCCGCGACTGAGAGGAGAGAGAGGATCAAGCCAGCGCGCCCCCAGCTGGACGCGGAGCACCCGAGGCGCTCCCGCGGGCCCGTAGCGGCCCTCGCTCGCCGTGTTCGTCGCGGCCTCGCTCCTGCTCGGCGCCTGCGGCGGCGATGACGACGTCCGGCGGCCCGGTCGAGCTGAGCTGGTTCATCTTCAACGAGCCGAGCGGCGTCCTGCCGACGATCGCGAAGAAGTGCTCGGAGCAGTCGAACGGCGAGTACACGATCAAGTTCGAGTACCTGCCCTCCGACGCCGACCAGCAGCGCGAGCAGCTGGTCCGCCGGCTCGGTGCCGAGGACGACTCGATCGACATCATCGGCATGGACGTGATCTGGACCGGCGAGTTCGCGAACGCCGGCTGGGTCGAGGAGTGGACGGGCGAGAACGAGAAGGCGGCGACGCAGGGCGTCTTCCCGAGCGTCGCCGAGACGGCGCGCTTCGAGGACAAGCTCTGGGCGGCGCCGATCTGGTCGAACACGCAGCTGCTCTGGTACCGCAAGGACCGCACGCCGAAGCCTCCGAAGACCTGGGACGAGATGTTCGAGCAGGCCGAGGAGCTCGGCAAGGACAACCTGATCCAGGTGCAGGCGAACCGCTACGAGGGCCTCGTCGTCTGGTTCAACTCGATGGTCGAGTCGGCCGGCACCAGCGTCGTCCAGCCCGACGACGCGCAGACGGTCGCGCTCGACCCGAAGAAGACCGCCGAGGCGCTGGGCCCGATGGTCGAGCTCGCCGACTCCCCCTACGCGGACCCGGCGATGTCGACCTCGACCGAGGACACGGCGCGGCTCGCCTTCGAGGCGGGCACCGCCGCCTTCATGATCAACTACCCGTTCGTCTACCCGAGCGCGAAGGAGAACGCGCCCGACATCTTCAAGCAGATGGCCGCGGCGCCCTACCCGCGCGTCGACCCGGACCTGCCCTCGGCGCCGCCGCTCGGCGGCATCAACCTCGGCGTCTCCTCGTACTCGACCCACAAGCAGGAGTCGTTCGACGCGATCAAGTGCCTGATCGAGCCGGAGAACCAGATCGAGATCGCGACCGCCGGCGGCCTGCCGCCGGTCACCGAGGCAGCTCTACGACGAGAAGGAGATCGACGAGGTCTACCCCGGCTTCTCGCGACGTCGTCCGCGCCTCGATCGAGAACGCCGCCCCGCGCGCGGTGACGCCCGCCTACCAGGACGTCTCGCTGGCGATCCAGCGCACGATCCACCCGCTCGACGACATCGCGTTCGAGACCGAGCGCGATCACCGACAAGGTCGACGAGCTGCGCGAGAACGTGCAGACCGCGCTCAACGTGGAGGGACTGCTCTGATGGAAGCGGCGAGCGCGGGCGACCGGCCGGCGGCTGTCTCGGCAACCCGGGAGCAGCAGAGCACCGGCAAGAAGCCGAAGAAGCAGGTCACCGACCGCGCCCGCTCGGAGCGCAAGCTCGCCTGGATGCTCTGCGCGCCCGCGGTGATCGCGATGCTGCTCGTCACCGCCTACCCGATCATCTACGCCTTCGTGCTGTCGCTGCAGCGCGTCGACCTGCGCTTCCCCGACGAGGGCGGCTTCGTCGGCCTCGCCAACTACGGCGACGTGCTCACCTCGAGCCTCTGGTGGCAGGACGTCGCCAACACGGTCGGCCTGACCGTCGTCTCGGTCGCGATCGAGTTCGTGCTCGGGATGGCGATCGCGCTGCTCATGCACCGGGCGATCTTCGGCCGCGGGACCGTGCGGACGTCGGTCCTGATCCCGTACGGGATCGTCACCGTCGTCGCCGCCTTCTCCTGGCAGTTCGCGTTCCAGCCCGACACCGGCTGGGTCAACCAGCTGCCCGTTCGTCGCCGACGACAAGGACTGGTTCGGCGAGCGCTTCAGCGCCTTCTTCGTGATCATCCTCGCCGAGGTCTGGAAGACGACGCCGTTCATCGCGCTGCTCCTGCTCGCCGGGCTGACGACGATCGACGGCGGCCTCTATGAGGCGGCGAAGGTGGACGGCGCCAGCCCGATCCAGCGCTTCTTCCGGATCACGCTGCCGCTGCTGAAGCCGGCGATCCTCGTCGCGCTGCTGTTCCGCACGCTCGACGCGTTCCGCGTCTTCGACTCGATCTTCATCATGACCCGGGGCTCTGTCGACACCGAGTCGGTCTCGATCCTCGGCTACAACCAGCTCATATCCAGGCTCAACCTGGGGATGGGCTCGGCGGTGTCGGTGCTGATCTTCCTGATGGTGCTGCTGATCGCGTTCCTGTTCGTCAAGGGCTTCGGGACCTCGGTGCCCGGCCGGGAGGAGGACCGCTGATGACCGACGATCAGACGACCTCCCAGACGAAGGTCTTCCAGCTGCTCGGGATCGTCGTCGTCATCTTCTACGCGCTGTTCCCGGTGCTGTGGATCATCTCGCTCTCGCTGAAGACGCCGGCGACGGTCACGATCCAGGAGGGCGAGGGCTTCTGGGACACGCTGATCCCGAGCGACGCGACGCTGAAGAACTACGAGGCCCTGTTCGAGGGCGGTCTCGACGGCCCCTTCCTGAAGCCGCTGATCAACTCGATCGGGATCGCCCTGATCGCGACCGCTGATCGCGATCGTGCTGGCCTCGTTCTGCGCCTACGCGATCGCGCGGCTCGAGTTCCCCGGCAAGACCGCGGTCCTCGCCGGCGCGCTGGCGATCGCGATGTTCCCGCCGATCTCGACGGTCGGCCCGCTCTTCGACATGTGGCGGACGCTCGGCCTCTACGACACCTGGCCCGGCCTGATCATTCCCTACCTGAGCTTCTCGCTGCCGCTCGCGATCTACACCCTCGTCGCCTTCTTCAGAGAGATCCCGTGGGACCTCGAACAAGCGGCCCAGGTGGACGGGGCGACGCCGTTCCAGGCGTTCCGCAAGGTGATCGTGCCGCTGGCGGCGCCGGGCATGTTCACGGCGGCGATCCTCGTCTTCATCTTCGCCTGGAACGACTTCCTCTTCGCGATCTCGCTGACCAGCTCGGACGCCTCGCGCACGGTCCCGGCGGCCCTCGCATTCTTCACGGGCGAGTCCCAGTTCACGCAGCCGTTCGGCAACATCGCCGCCGCGGCCGTGATCGTGACGATCCCGATCATCGTCTTCGTATTGATCTTCCAGCGACGCATCGTCGCCGGCCTGACGGCCGGCGCGGTCAAGGGATAGGAGGTAGGCCACCTGACATGGCTGACATCACGCTCGAAAAGGTGACCAAGCGGTTCGCAGACGGGACCGAGGCGGTCAAGGACCTCGATCTCGAGATCGCCGACGGCGAGTTCCTGATCCTGGTCGGCCCGTCCGGCTGCGGCAAGTCGACAGCGCTGCGGATGATCGCCGGGCTCGAGGACATCTCCGACGGCGAGCTGAAGATCGGCGGCAATGTCGTCAACGACCGGGCCCCCAAGGATCGCGACATCGCGATGGTCTTCCAGAACTACGCCCTCTACCCCCACATGACCGTGCGCGAGAACATGGAGTTCCCGCTGAAGATGGCGAAGGCCGACCAGTCCGAGATCGACGAGAAGGTCGAGCACGCGGCGAAGATCCTCGACCTGACCGAGCACCTCGACCGCAAGCCGGCGAACATGTCCGGCGGCCAGCGCCAGCGCGTCGCGATGGGCCGGGCGATCGTCCGCGACCCGGCGGCCTTCCTGATGGACGAGCCGCTCTCCAACCTCGACGCGAAGCTGCGCGTGCAGATGCGGACCGAGGTCTCGCGGATCCAGAACAACCTCGGGACGACGACCGTCTACGTGACCCACGACCAGACCGAGGCGATGACGCTCGGCGACCGCGTCGCGGTGATGCGCAAGGGCGTCCTCCAGCAGGTCGGCTCGCCCCAGGAGCTCTACGACGAGCCGCGCAACCTGTTCGTGGCCGGCTTCATCGGCTCGCCGGCGATGAACTTCATGCCGGTCGAGGTCTCGGACGGGAAGGCGAAGCTGCCGTTCGCGGAGGTCGAGCTGCCGAGCGAGACCCGGCAGGCGCTCGAGCAGGCGGGCGCGAAGCGGCTGCTGGCCGGGATCCGGCCCGAGCACTTCGAGGACGCGAAGCTGGTCGGCGATCACCCCGGGCCGACCTTCACGGTCAAGGTCGACATCCTCGAGTCGATGGGCTCGGAGCTCTACGCCTACTTCGACGTCGAGTCGCAGGCGGACGTCGGTCGGGCCGAGCAGCTCGACGAGCTCGCCGCCGACGTCGGCACCGAGATGGGTGCCGACGAGGGCGAGCTGCAGATCGTCGCCCGGCTCGACGCGGCCAGCGAGGCCCGCAGGGCGAGGAGCTCGAGCTCTGGATGGACGCCGAGCGCCTCCACTTCTTCGACGTCGACAGCGGCGATCGGATCGCCGGCAAGAACGCCGAGCCGGCCGGCCGGCCGATCGACCCGGGCGCCGGACGAGTCCGGTCAGGCGACGCCTCAGTCCAGAGCGCTGCAGCTGCTCGTAGACCTCTTCGCTCCAGTCGTGGGTGCGGAGCAGCTGGTAGCGGAGGTTGGCGATCCGCAGGTAGGCGTCGGCCTCGGTGCAGGTGCCGATCAGGCCGGTCTCGCGCAGCGCGTCGACGACGGGCACGAACTCGTCCCGCCACCAGGCCTCGGCGATCTCGCCGCGATCCATCGGCCGCTCGAGTGCCTGCATGAGCCGGAAGCCCCAGGCCTCGACGCCCTCGGCGAGCTGCGCGTAGCCGGCCTCGGGATCGGTGAAGGTGATCCGCTCGAGCGCTGCGGGCGGCAGCGGCACGCGCTCGAGGAAGAGCCGCTCGTGGCTCTTGGCGGGAAGATCGGCGAGCGTCGAGCTGCTCGCCGGGGTGGACGCGGGTGAGGATCTCGGTCACGTAGGCCTCGATCACGTCGAGCCGCATGAAGCAGGCGACCGAGACCCGGTGGTGACCGTCCTCGACGAAGTGGAGGCCGCCGACCCGGTAGACCTCGATCGGCGGCATCCCCTTGCCCTGGCGCTGGGCGGCGTTGATCCGCTCCCAGCGCCGCCGGACCCGCGGGCTGCGGGGCCTGAACTCGCTGTCGAACTCGCCGGAGCGGTCGACCGTGCCGACGATCGAGTCGAGGCGGATCGTCTGCAGGCCGAGCCGGCGCTCACCGGTGCGGCCGAGCGCCTGCAGCACCTCCTCGAGCGGCAGCAGGACCGAGACGTCGCCCGCCTGGCCGCGGAAGCGCGAAACGACGCGGCTCATCGCCGCTCCCCGCCGCGCCCTGCTGAAGTCGCTCTGTGCGTCCTGGCTCGTGAAGCCCGTGTCGGCCACACCGCGATGGTTGCACGACTCGACCCCTCCTGAACGAGTTGCTACTATGCCCAACTCGGCTCCAGGGCCGTCCCTGCCTGCCTGCTGTCCGATTCATGGGACGAGCGAGGCCACCTAGTCAGATACGAGTTGGAGAGCCATGAAGGTTCGTGCGTCCGTAAAACCTATGTGTGAACGTTGCCAGGTCATCCGGCGGCGCGGCCGCGTGCTCGTGATCTGCTCCAACCCGCGACACAAGCAGCGGCAGGGCTAAGGACCGATGGCACGTATCTCAGGCATCAACCTCCCGCTCAACAAGCGGGTCGTGATCGGTCTCACCTACATCCACGGCATCGGCCGCTCGACCGCCGAGAAGATCGTCGATGTGGCCGGGGTCGATCCCGACACCCGCGTCGGCGACCTCACCGACGACGAGGTGATGAAGCTCCGCGAGAACGTCGACAAGTTCCAGGTCGAGGGCGACCTCCGCCGCGAGCGCTCGCAGAACATCAAGCGCCTGATGGAGATCGGCTCCTACCGGGGCCTGCGCCATCGTCGCGGCCTCCCGGTCCGCGGCCAGCGCACCAAGACCAACGCCCGAGGCCGCAAGGGCCCGCGCCGGATGAGCATCGCCGGCAAGAAGAAGGCCCCGACCCCCAAGTGATGAACCCGACCGAAAGCTTCAGGACCAACTAGATGCCACAGCCCAAGAAGGGTCGCACCAAGCGCCGAGTGAAGAAGAACGTTCCGTTCGGCCAGGCCCACATCAAGACCAGCTTCAACAACACGATCGTGACGCTCACGGACCCGCAGGGGAACGTGATCGCCTGGGAGTCCGCCGGCTCGGCCGGATTCAAGGGCTCCCGCAAGTCGACGCCGTTCGCCGCCCAGGTGACCGCCGACAACGCCGCCCGCAAGGGCATGGAGCACGGCCTCGAGCGCGTCGAGGTGCTCGCCAAGGGCGCCGGCTCCGGTCGCGAGACGGCGATCCGGGCGCTGCAGGCCGCCGGCCTGCAGGTGACCACGGTCAAGGACGTTTCCCCGCAGGCCCACAACGGCTGCCGCCCGAAGAAGCGGCGCCGGGTCTAGGAGGGCTGCCGGATGGCCAGAGACACTTCACCGCAGTGCAAGCAGTGCCGCCGCGAGGGCCAGAAGCTGTTCCTCAAGGGAGAGCGCTGCCTGACCGACAAGTGCGGCGTCGAGCGCCGCTCCTACCCGCCGGGCGAGCACGGCCGCGGCCGCATGCGCGCCTCCGAGTACCGCAACCAGCTGCGCGAGAAGCAGAAGGCGCGCCGCTACTACCAGGTGCTCGAGAAGCAGTTCCGCAGCTACTACGACAAGGCTTCGCGCCAGGACGGCGTCACGGGTGAGAACCTGCTGCGCCTGCTCGAGCGCCGCTTCGACAACGTCCTCGTCCGGCTCGGCTTCGCCGCTTCGCGGCGCCAGGCCCGCCAGCTGATCACGCCACGGCCACTGGCAGATCAACGGCCGCCGGGTCGACATCCCGAGCTACCAGGTCAGGCCCGAGGACATCATCTCGATCAAGTCCGGAACCTCCGCAGAGACGACGGTCCGGGTCGCCACTGAACTTATCTCCACCGTGCCCCCCTGGCTGCAGGCCGATCACGACGCACTGACCGCCAAGGTCCTGCGTCTTCCCGAGAGGGACGAGATCGACTCGCCGGTCGAGGAACAGCTCATCGTCGAGCTGTACTCCAAGTAGGGCAACCGAAAACCGCCGAAGGAAGGACCGCGCCATGACCACCCTGCCCGAATTTCAGGAGCCGAACATCTCGTCCGAGGACAGCGACGAGATCAAGGGATCCTTCGTCATCGAGCCCCTCGACAAGGGCTTCGGCTACACCTACGGCAACAGCCTGCGCCGTGTGCTGCTCTCCTCGCTTGGAGGCGCCGCGATCAAGTCGGTTCGGATCGAGGGCGTTGCCCACGAGTTCTCGAACATCGACGGCGTCAAGGAGGATGTGACCGACATCATCCTCAACCTCAAGGACGTCGTCGTGAAGATGCACACCGAGGCCGACGAGGTCGAGGTGCCGCTCGTCGCCAACGGCCCGGGCGAGGTCACCGCCGGTGACATCGATCTGCCGGCCGGCGTCGAGATCCTCAACGCGCGACGCGCCGATCGCGACGCTCGAGAAGAAGACGAAGCTCGAGATGTACCTGACGGTCGGCAAGGGCCGCGGCTACTCGCCCGCCGAGGACAACAAGGCCGACGATCAGCCGATCGGCGTGATTCCGATCGACTCGATCTTCTCGCCGATCCGCCGTGCCGCCTACAGCGTCGACAGCTCCCGCGTCGGTCAGCGCACCGACTTCGACAAGCTGACGCTGGAGATCGAGACCGACGGCTCCCTGGAGCCCGGTTCCGCTCTCCGTGAGGCCGCCGAGCTGATGATCAAGAGCCTGGCGATCTTCACCGACGCCGACCGGCTCGAGGAGCTGACGCAGACGAACGGCGCCGCCGCTGCCGGCGAGGTTGCCGCTGCGAGCGAGGGCGACGATCGCCTGATCGAGGAGCTCGAGATCGGTGTCCGCGCCTACAACTGCCTGAAGCGGGCCGGCGTGCAGACGATCGGCGACCTGACCACGAAGTCCTACTCGGAGCTGACCGCGATCCCGAACTTCGGCGAGCGGTCGATCGAGGAAGTCGTCGAGGCCCTGACGTCGCTCGGCCTGTCACTGCGCGAGGAGTGATGGTCCGGTGCGTCACCGCCGCAACAGGCACAAGCTCAGTCGCGACGCCTCGCACCGCAAGGCGCTGCTTCGCAACCTCAGCAAGCAGCTGATCGAGCACGAGCGGATCCAGACCTCCCAGGCCAAGGCCAAGGCGGTCAAGCCCGAGGTCGAGAAGCTGATCACGCTGGCGAAGCGGGGAGACCTGCACGCCCGCCGGCAGCTGCTCGGCAAGCTCGGCCAGGACAAGTTCGCAGTCCACAAGCTCGTCGAGGAGATCGCCCCGCGCTACGCGGAGCGGCCCGGCGGATACACGCGGATCGTCAAGCTCGGCCCGCGCCGCTCGGACTCGACGGAGATGGTCTTCCTCGAACTGGTCTAGGCGTCACGGGGCGCGCCGCGCCTCGAGTCGCGTTGCCAGCCGCGCGACGACCCAGTAGCGGCTCCTTGGTGATCTGCCGCCAGGTGAACCGCAGGACCTCGAAGCCGAGATCCTGCAGCTCGGCCTGCTTGCGCCGATCGCGCTCGAACGCGCGCCGGCCCGAGTGGAACGCGTAGCCGTCGATCTCGACGACGAGGCCGTGGTCGGGCCAGAGGAAGTCGACCTCCCAGCCGCCGACCGGTGCGTTGCGCCGTGGCTCGGGGAGCGTCGCCGAGCGGATCAGTGCCAGCATCCGCCGCTCGCCCTCGCTGCCGCGAGAAGCCTGGCTCGAGCTCGGCCGCGAGTAGCCACCCGAGCGGCTTCCAGCCACGGTGCCCGCGGGTGCGGCCGCGCAGCTCGCTCCAGATCGCGCGGCGGCAGCAGCTGTGCGATCCGAAGCTCGTCCAGCGCCGTCTCCAGCGCAGCCGAGTCGTCCGTCTCGCCGCGAAGTCGAGCAGCGAACGGGCAGGAGCAGGTGAGGGGCATGTGGTCGATCGCGCGCAGTCGCGGGGCGCGAGGCAGGCGGACTGGTGAACGACGATGCCGGCGTGTGCTCGGCGGTGCGGGTGTGACGACGTGCGGCTCGCCATCGTCTTCAGGTAGCGCCCGCCACAGCTCCGAGAGCCGATCTGTGGGCCGCCAGCGAGTCTGGCGCCGGCCGCGAGCACGGCGGCGAGAACCCGGCCGCGTCGGGTCGGCTGCGTCGCGGGCAACGAGGTAGACGCCTCGATGCATGCGGGTCAGCAAGCCGCGGCGGCAGCGGTTGTGGACCATGCTCGCGGTCCAGCCGAGCGCGGCGCAGCTGCGCGGTGGGACGAGTCCGTGCTGGATCCCGGCAAGCGCGGCAAGGACCTGCTCGGCCGACTCGTGCTCGAGCCTGGCAGCAATCCTCGACACGTCGATCGGGGCGCGACGTCCCGAGCGAAAGTTCTCCCTGGCGATAGGAAGTCGCGGGACGTCCCCGCCGCCTGGACGTGTCGAGGATTGTTTCTGCATATGCTGGTGTCCCGAGGTCCCGGCGGCCTCGATCTCGCCCCCCTCGCTGCCCCACACCCCGACCCCGCGCCCTCGGTGACGGCGGCGCTCCCGCACGCGCGGCGGGCGCCCCGGCGCGGCAGCCGGCGCGCGATACTCCGGCGCCGATGCGCACCTACCGGCTCGACATCGCCTATGACGGGACCCGCTTCAGCGGCTGGGCGCGGCAGCCTGGGTTGCGGACGGTGCAGGCCGAGATCGAGGAGGCGCTCGGCAAGCTGTTCGGGGTGCCGACGCCCGTCACGGTGGCCGGGAGGACCGACGCCGGCGTTCACGCCTCGGCCCAGGTCGCCAGCTTCAGCGCCGAGAAGGCGCCGCCCGAGAGCCTGCGGCGAGCGCTGAACGCGCTGACTCCGGAGGACATCGCGATCAAGCAGGCCGGGCCGGCCCCGGACGGCTTCGACGCGCGCCGGGCCGCGCTGTCCCGCCGCTACCGCTACCGCCTGCAGCTGAGCGAGGTGCCTCGATCCGTTCCAGCGGCGCTACGCGCTGCACTGGCCGTACCCGCTCGATCACGCCCTGCTCGAGGCCTGCGCCGAGCCAGATCCGGGGGACGCATGACTTCACCGCCTTCACCCCGACCGACACCGAGCACGTGCGCTTCGAGCGCAACATCCTCGAGGCCGCCTGGGGGGCGGATCCCGATGCTGAGGAGATCCTTAGCTTCGAGGTGGAAGCTGATGCATTCATGCGCAACATGGTTCGAGCACTCGTGGGCACGATGCTCGAGATCGGCTCCGGCCGGCGCGACCCGGAAACGCTCGCCCTCCTCCTTACGGGCAGACCGCGGGCCGAAGCCGGCGAGACGGCACCCGCCCACGGCCTATTTCTGATCGGAGTCCGCTACTGATGCGGACCCGCTTGCCGATCTCGCGTCTCGCAGTCTCGGTGCTGCTGCTCGGCTCGGCCCTGCTCGCGCTGGGCTGCGGAGAGGACTCCGACTACGAGAAGGTCGACGTCGCGACCCCCGAGTTCGCGACCACCGGGCCGATCCTGACCATGAGCCAGTGGCGCCAGCGCGTCGGCGCCGTCTGCCGGCAGGCGATGACCGAGGTGAGCGCCGTCTCGACGGACCTCGTCAAGCAGATCCAGGCGGACCCCAGCGCTCTCGACGAGGCATCGATCAGCCGCGAGGCGTTCGAGGCGAGCCGCCCGGTGATCGAGCAGCAGCTCGACCACCTGGCGGATCTGCGGCCGCCTCCGTCGGTCGAAGAGGACTACCGGGACTTCGTATCGACGCTGGCGATGGAGCTGGACTGGAGCGGGCGGATCGCCCACATGATCGGCGAGGAGGGCGTCGAGGAGGAGCTGCGCTCCGCCGACCAGAGCCTGGCCGCCGCCGCAGCCGAGGTGAGCAGCTTCGTCCAGGCGCAGCGCCTGCGCGGCTGCCTGCCGTCGCTGAAGGTGAAGTAGACGCGCCCGCGCGCGCCGCGGCGGGCTCAGCCCTGGCGGGGGAGCACGTTCGCCGGGCCCTCGAGCCAGACGCGGACCGCGTCGCCCTCGTGCCAGGAAGGCCAGCTCATGCGGCGCGCTCTGATCCGCGTCCCCGAAGGCAGCTCGACCTCGAGCAGCTGATCGTGTCCGAAGTAGGTGCGACCGCAGATCCGGCCCGCGAGCGTGCCCGAGGCCGTCGCGGGCCGCGCCGCTGAGATCCCGACGGCCTCCGGCCGGACGAGCACGTCGACCGGGCCGTCGAGCCCGGCGCCGGTCGGGAACTGGCCGAGCTCGCACTCGACGTGGCCGTCGCTGACCGTGCCCGGCAGGACGTCGATGTCGCCGAGGAAGCCGGCCACCCAGTGGCTGGCGGGGAGGTGTAGACCTCCTCCGGCGAGCCGATCTGCTCGAGCCTGCCGCTGTTCATGACGGCGACGGTGTCGGCGAGGCTGAGCGCCTCCTCCTGGTCGTGGGTGACGAACAGCGTCGTCACCCCGGCGTCGTTGAGGATCCTGCGGACCTCCGAGCGGAGCCGCTCGCGCAGGCTCGCGTCGAGGTTCGAGAAGGGCTCGTCGAGGAGCAGCAGGTCGGGGCCGGGGGCGAGGGCGCGGGCGAGCGCGACCCGCTGCTGCTCGCCGCCGGAGAGCTGGTGCACCGAGCGCTCGCCGTAGCCGCCGAGGCCGACGAGCTCGAGCGCCTCCTCGACGCGCTTGCGATCGCCGCCGCGGCCGAGCGCGTAGGCGACGTTGCGGGCGACGTCGAGGTGGGGGAAGAGGGCGTAGTCCTGGAAGACCATCCCGATCCGGCGGCGCTCGGGCGGGACCATCTCGGTCTCGCTGTTCAGGGTCCGGTCGCCGACGACGATCGTCCCCGCGTCGGGCTTCTCGAGGCCCGCGATCATCCTCAGGGTCGTCGTCTTGCCGCAGCCGCTCGGGCCGAGCAGCGCGACGATGCCGCCGGGCGGCGACCTCGAGGTCGAGCCCGTCGACGGCCGCCTTGGCGCCGAAGCTCTTGCGCAGGCCGCTCAGGGTGACGGCGCGGGGCTCGCCCGTGGCGACGGCGTTCACGGCGACGGCTCCGATCTCCCGGTCAGCCACCACAGCGGCGGCGCCGCGACCGCGAGCAGCAGCAGGGCGGGGATCGCCACGGCCTCGAAGAACCCGGCCGTCGTCTGCCGCCAGATGTCGATCGCCAGCGTCTCGAAGCCGATCGGCGCGAGCAGCAGGGTCGCCGGCAGCTCCTTCAGCGCGTGCAGGAAGACGAGCGCGGTGCCGGCGGCGATGCCGCCGGCGACGAGCGGCGTCGTCACCGTCCGGAAGACCTCGATCGGCCTGCGCCCCATGCTCCGCGCGGCCTCCTCCACCCGCGGCGGCACCTGCAGCAGCGAGGTGCTGACGGCGCCGACGGCGAGCGGCAGATAGTGGATCGTGAGCGCGAAGACCAGCATGCCGAGCGTCTGGTAGAGCGGCAGCGCGACGCGGGTGCCGAAGAAGACGAGGGCGATCGCGACGACGATTCCCGGCAGCGCGTAGCCGGCGTAGCCGAAGCGCTCGATCAGGCTGCTGAGCGGGGAGGGGTAGCGGACGGCGAGCACTGCGATCACGATCGCGAAGACGGCCGCGAGCGCGGCGGCACCCCCGGCCGCCAGCAACGAGTTGCCCGCGTCGGTGACCAGGGCGGTGGTGTCGACCTCACCGATCCCCTGCGTCGCCCAGTAGACGAGGACGCCGACGGGCAGCACGAGCGCGATCAGGGTGACGAGCGCGCAGAAGCCGATCGCCGGCGCCTTCCAGCGGCCGAGGGGCACCGGCGGGGCCGGCCGGATCGAGCCCGGGCCGACGCGGTGGTAGCGGAGCGAGCCGCGGATCCAGGCGTAGGCGGCGAGCAGCGCCAGCACGAGCAGCACGAGCAGGAACGAGAGCGCGGCGGCGCCGGTCCGGTCGAAGCTCGCCTGGCTCTCGATGTAGATGTCGCGCGTGAACGAGTCGAAGCGCATGATCGAGACGGCTCCGAAGTCGCTGATCACGTAGAGCGCGACGAGCAGGGCGCCGGCGCTGATCGCGGGCAGCAGCTGCGGCAGGATCACCGAGGTGAAGGTCTGCCGCCGGGTCCGTCCCATCGAGCGGGCGGCGTCCTCGATCTGCGGGTCGAGCCTGGCGAGGGCGGCGCGGACGCTGAGCAGCACGAGCGGGTAGGTGAAGAGGCTGAGCGCGAGCCAGGCGCCGAAGAACCCGTAGATCGACGGCAGCCGGTCGACGCCGAGCACGTCGCGCGCGAGCCCGGCCGGGCCGAGGGCGGAGACGCAGCAGGTAGGCGCCGATGTAGCTCGGGATCACGAGCGGCAGCGCCGTCACCGTCGCCCAGAGGCGGCGTGCGGGGAGGTCGGTCCTGGTCACGAGCCAGGCGAGCGGGACGCCGACCGCGACGCGCTGTGGCCGAGACGGCGGCGGTCAGGCCGATCGTCCGCAGCGCCAGCTCGACCGTGCGCGAGTTGTCGATCGA
The DNA here is from genome assembly GCA_963743845.1 of uncultured Solirubrobacterales bacterium. Lineage (GTDB taxonomy): Bacteria > Actinomycetota > Thermoleophilia > Solirubrobacterales > 70-9 > CAXMST01. The sequence continues at coordinate 287,732 of CAVURI010000003.1, read as the reverse complement.
GTCCCAGGCCGCCTGCGGGTCGCCGGCGATCACGATCACCAGATAGACGGCGGGAAGCGACGCGGCAGCTCCCGCGAGCAGTCCCAACAGCAGCAGTCCGAGCGGCGGCCGGCGGGCGCCGAAGACCCTCCCGAGGCCTGACCTCGCTGCCCCCGAGCCGGTCCGTGCCCGGGCGCCGGCGGTACGGTCGCAGGGACCGCGGGCGCCATCAGAGCGCTCCCGTCTCCCGCATCATCTCGATCGTGCCCTCGATGTCGTTGAGCTCGCCGAGGTCGACGTCGGGGGCCGGGATGTCCTCGAGCGGCGTCAGCTCCGTGTCGGGCTCGACGCCGGCGGCGAGCGGGTACTCCTTCGAGCTCTCGGCGAAGTACTCCTGGGCGGGCCTGGAGAGCATGAACTCGATGAAGTCGAAGGCCTCGTCCTTGCGGTCGGAGGAGGCGAGGACGCCGGCGCCGGCGACGTTGACGAGCGAGCCGAGGTCGTCGGGCGGGAAGAAGGCCTTGACGGGGTAGTCCGGGCCCTCCTCGGCGATCGCCTCGGCCACGTAGTAGTGGTTGATCAGGCCGACGTCGATCTCGCCCGAGGCGATCGCGTCGCGGACCGGGACGTTCGACTCGTAGGACTGGACGCCGTTGGCGACCATGCCCTCGAGCCACTCGCGGGCGACGTCGTCGCCCTCCTCGGCGCGGAGCGCGGTGACGTAGCTGATCAGCGAGGCGTTCGTGGGCGCCCAGCCGACGCGGCCCTCCCACTGCGGCTCGGTCAGCTCGAGCGGCGAATCCGGCAGCTCCGACTCGTCGACCTCGGGCCCGTAGGCGATGATCCGCGAGCGCGCCGTGGTCCCGACCCAGTATCCGTCCGGGGAGCGGTACTGCTCCGGCACCAGCTTCGAGGATCCGCTCCGGCAGCGGCTCGAGCAGGCCGGCGGCAGCGACCGCGTCGAGCGAGCCGGCGTCCTGGGCGAAGAAGACGTCGGCGGGCGAGTTGTCGCCCTCCTCGATCAGCGTCGCCGCGAGCGGGGCGCTGTCGCCGAAGCGGACCTGCACGTCGCGGTCGACCTTGGCCTCGTACATGTCGATCGCGGGGCCGATCAGGGCGCCGATGCGGCCGGAGTAGACCGTGATGCCCTCGGTCTCCGGCTCGTCGGCACCGCCGCCCTCCGAGCTGCCGCCGCCGCAGGCTGCGAGTGCGAAGGCGCCCAGGAGAAGGGCAGCGACAATCGCAAGAACCGCGGCCGATCGGCCGGTAGCACCGTCATTAGGCATACCTAATACTTACATCATGGAGCCCGGCGCAGGCCTGACGGGTGATGGCGCCCGGTTCGCCCGGGTCGTCGTCGCGGGCGCCTTCGCCCTCGCAGCGCTGAGCCTGCTGCTGCCGTTCGAGCCGGTCTTCGACGCCTGGTCGTGGCTGATCTGGGGAAGGGAGGTGGCGGGACTCGATCTCGACACCTCCGCCGGCGCCTCCTGGAAGCCACTCCCGGTCCTCCTGACGACGCCGATCTCGCTGGCCGGCGACGCGGCTCCGGCGCTGTGGCTGCTGATCGCCCGCGCCGGCTGGCTCGCGGCCGTCGCCCTCGCCGCGAGGCTCGCCTGGCGGCTCGCCCGCGACGCCGGGGCGCGCGGCCGCGGGCCGCTGATCGCCGCCGGCATCGCCGCCGCCGCTCTGGTCCTGCTCGGCGACGGCTTCACGCCGTGGATCAGGCAGTTCGCAGGCGGGCTCTCGGAGCCGCTGCTCGTCGCCCTGCTGCTCGGCGCGATCGAGGCGCACCTGGTGCGGGCGCGGTGGGTGGCGTTCGGCCTCTTGGTGGCGGCCGCGCTGCTGCGACCCGAGGCCTGGCCGTTCCTGCTCGGCTACGGCGTCTGGATCTGGCGCGCGGGGGGCGCTCGCGTCGCGATCGCGGTCGGTCTCGCCGCCGTGCCGCTGCTCTGGCTCGGCCCCGACCTGATCGGATCGGGGAATGCGATCTCGGGTGCCGAGCGCGCGGCCCGCGCCGACGACGAGGGGCCGCTGACCAACGGCCTCGAGGCGTTGTGGCGCGCCGGGACCCTGGCACCGGCGGCGCTGCTCGCCGCGCTCGCCGTCTGGTTCGTCGCCGCGCGCCGGGGCCGGCGCGAGCCGGCCGAGGGAGAGCGGGAGATCGCCGTCCTGGCCGCGCTCGCGCTCGCGTGGGTGGCGATCGTCTTCGCCATGTCCCTGCTCGGCTTCGCCGGCCTGCCGCGCTTCTCGGCGCCGGCCGGAGCCGTCTTCTGCGTGCTCGGCGCCGTCGCCCTGGTCCTGCTCGCGGAGCGCGGCGGCGCGCTCCGCCTCGTGGCGGCCCTCGCCGCCCTCGCGCTCGTCGCACAGGGAGGCTTCCGGGCCGTCGGTCTCGGTCACGCGGTCGGCGACGCCGTCGCGATCCATCGCAGCGTCGAGGGGATGCGCGAGGTGGTCGACACGCTCGGGCCGGAGCCGTTCGCGCGCTGCGGCGCGGTCACGACCTCGGATCTCGACTCGCAGCCGGCGCTCGCCTGGGAGCTCGAGCGGCACGTCTCCGAGGTCTCGCTGCGCCGCGCCTCGGTCCCGGCCCAGGGCATCGCCCTGCTCGGTCCCGACGCGCCGGCCGACGTCGTCGGCTGCCGCCCGCGACGCCGGCTGGGGTGCCGGCCTTCGAGGACGAGGACTGGAGCGCCTACCTGATCGCCTGCGCGCCGCCGACGACGTCGCGCTCGGCGACGGGTGCCCCGGCGGTCCCTGCGGGGACGGACGGCGCTCCGCAGGTAGGGCTGAACGCGCTCGCCGGCACGAGCACCCGCTGCGGCGCCCGAGCGCCGGCCCGCCTCGTGGTAGTCGCTGTCCGCGTTGACCGACCAGAGGTCGTGGTCGGCCCCGTCGCAGAGGTTCTCGACCGCGTAGATCGCGGTCAGCATCGAGTGGTCGACGTTGTTGTAGCGGTGCAGGCCGTTGCGACCGACCTGCTGCAGCCACGGCATCCGCGCCGAGCCACGCGCGCATCGTGTCGATCCGCTCGCCGTAGCGCTCGTCGTAGATCGGATAGGCCGTCGGGACGCGGACGACGTGGCCGTCGAGCACGGCGCTTCGGCGTACGAGGCCGATCGCGTCGATCTCGCGCACGGCGCGGTCGATCAACGACCGCGTCGGAGTCGGTCCACAGGCCCGTCGCCGGCGAAGCAGAAGTACTCGAGGCCGAGGCAGGCGCGGCCCGGCTCGGGGACCATCGCCTCGCTCCAGGCGCCGAAGTTCTGGACCCGGCCGACGGCGACGTCGGGATCGTGGACGTAGATCCAGTTGTCCGGGAACGGGCTCGGCCCGTCGATCACGAGCGCGACGGTGAGGAAGTCGCGATGGCGCAGCTCGGCGGCGGCCGCGTGGGCGCGAGCGGGGGCGCCCGGGATCAGCGAGGTGAGCGAGCCGAGCGGCGCCGAGGAGATCACGGCGGCGGCCTCGAACCACTCGCCGCCGGCCTCGACGATGGCGGGGGCATCGCCGGAGGGCGGGCGGATCGACGTCACCGGCGCTCCGGTCCGGACCTCGCCGCCGGCCTGCCTCGATCCGCTCCCGCATCGCTTCCCACAGCTGGCCCGGGCCGAGGCGCGGGTAGAGGAACTCGTCGATCAGGCTGTGGTGGCCGCGATCGCCGCGGCCGATCGCGGCCCGGGCGACCTCCCCGACCGAGAGGCTGCGGATCCGCTGCGCCGCCCAGTCGGCGCTGATCCGTCGGTCGGGACTCCCCAGACCTTCTCGGTGTAGGAGCGGAAGAAGTTGCTCGAACAGGCGCCGGCCGAAGCGGGTCGTCACCCAGTCCTCGAAGTTCGCCGCCTCGCGATCGCGGGCGGGCGCGCGCCGCGAGGTAGGAGCTCCAGATCCGCGCCAGCTCGCCGGGCCGACCTTGCGGATCACGTCGGCGGGGCGGAGCGGGTACTCGATGAAGCGGCCCTGCCAGCGGATCCGCGAGCGGCGCGGCCGCAGCAGCAGCTCGTCGCCCAGCAGCTCGTGCCAGAGCAGCTCGATCTCGGGCCGCTTGGTGAAGAAGCGGTGGCCGCCGAGGTCGAACCGGTAGCCGTCGCGCTCGACCGTCCGCGCGATGCCGCCGACCTCGGGCTCGGCCTCGAGCACGAGCACGTCGACGCCGCGCTCGGCGAGCGCAGGGCGGCGGTGAGCCCGGCGGGGCCGCCGCCGACGACGACGACGGGTGCGTTGGATGTGGCCCGGTCCTGCAAGAATCGCGCATCCTATTAGGTATGCCTAACTCGTCCCCCCGAACCCACGCTCAGACCCAGCCCGCGATCGCTGTCGTGGTTCCCGCCACCGACCGGCCGGCGACGCTCCCGCGCTGCCTCGCCGCGATCGAGAGCGCGCGGTCGCCGGGCGACGAGCTCGTGGTCGTCGAGAGCCCGGAGGGCCTCGGCCCCGCTGCGGCCCGGAACCTCGGGGCGCGCTCGGCGAGCGCCGACGGCGCGGAGATCGTGCTCTTCGTCGACAGCGACGTCGAGGTCCACCCGGACGCGCTGTGCCGGGTCCGGGAGCTGTTCGCCTCCGACCCCGGGCTCGCCGCCGTCTTCGGCAGCTACGACGAGAGCCCGGCCGAGCCGGGCGCCGTCTCCCGCTTCCGCAACCTCCTCCACGCCTCGGTCCACGAGTCGGGCGCGGGCGAGGCGAGCACGTTCTGGGCCGGGCTCGGCGCCGTCCGCGCGGACGTGCTCGCCGAGTCCGGCGGCTTCGACGAGGAGCTGTTCCCGCGGCCGGCGGTCGAGGACGTCGAGCTCGGCGCGCGGATCGATCGCGCCGGCGGCCGGATCGTCAACGACCCGGCGATCCGCGGCAAGCACCTGAAGCGCTGGACCGCGGCCTCGATGGCCCGGACCGACGCGCTCTCGAGGGCCGAGCCCTGGACCCGGCTCGCGCTCGCGGGGCGGGCGCCCGGCCGACACCCTCAACCTCGCGCCGCGCCGCCGGCTCGGCGCGGCGCTGGCCCTGCTCGTCGCCTGGCCTCGCCGTCGCCCGCCGACCGCGCGCCGCGGCGCTGGCGGCGCTCGCCCTGATCGCCGCCGAGGCGCCGCTGTTCTCGCTGCTGCGCCGGGCCGGCGGCCTGCGGCTCGCCTGCGCCGGGCTGCCCCTGCTGGTCCTGCACCACCTGAGCGCCGCCGTCGGCGCCCTCGCGGGCCTGCTCCGGCACCTCAGGGACCCGATCGACCCGATCGAGCCGGCGCCGCCGGAGCGCGGATGAGCGAGGCGATCCGGATCGGGCTGGTCGGCTGCGGCCGGCTGGCCGAGGGCGGCTACGTGCCCGCCGTCGTCCGCGCCCGCGGGCTCGAGATCGTCGCCGTCGCGACCCGGATCCGGCCCGGCGCGGGATCGTCGGCGACGCCCTCGGCCTGCCGCCGCAGTGCCCGCCATCGAGACGGCCCGGGGCTGATCGCCGGCTCCGGCCCCGACGCGATCGTGATCGCCAGCCCGGCGCCGACCCACGTCGAGGCCGCGAGCGCCGCCGCCGCGGCAGGCCTCCCGGCGCTGGTCGAGAAGCCGCCCGCCGCCGGACGCCGCCGGGGCGCGCGAGCTGCTCGCGCCTCGACCCGGCGCCCCGGATCGCCTTCAACCGCCGCTTCTCGCTCGGCCGCGAGCTCGCCGCGGCCCGGAGCGCGGCGAGCCCCGCCGGCGCTCGTCGAGGGGCTCCTGCACTACCGGCGCCGGTCCTGGAACCCGATCGGCGATCTCGGCGACGCCTGGCTCGACCTCGGCCCGCACCTGCTCGACCTCGCGCGCTGCTCGCCGGAGCCGGCGCCGGCGCGCGGCGCCGGGCTCGAGGTGGTCGACGCCCGGCTCGAGCCGAGCTCGGCCGAGGTCGAGCTCGGCGCGCCGCGGATGCCGGGTCGTGATCAGCTGCGCGACCGACCGCCCGCACCGCGAGCGGCTGCGGATCGAGGCGGCGGCGCGGCGGCACGATCCTCGACGAGCGCGACGGCGGCCTCCGCGGCCTGATCCCGGTCCCCGGGCGGCCACATCCGCTCGTCGCCTCGCTCGCCGAGCAGCTCGAGTCGTTCGCGCTGCTCGTCCGCGGCGGCGAGCCGGCGGGCCCGAGCCCGGCGACGCGCCGCCGACGGCGCTCGCGGTGATGGCAGCTGATCGACGCCGCCCGCGAGCACGCTGCGACGGTCGGGAGCGCCGGCCTCGTGATCTGCGTGCTGCAGTTCGACGCCGCGAGCGTCTCGCTGCTCGAGCGGATGCTCGGCGCCGGCGATCTGCCCAACCTCGCGGCGGCGATCGGGCGCGGCCGCCGGGTCGAGCTCGAGACGCCCGCCGCGACTTCGCCGCGGGCGCCTTCTACAGCCTCTACTCGCGGCGTGCCGACTGGGCGAGCACGGGATCTTCTACCCGTTCCAGTGGTCCGCCGCGCGACAGCCGCGCCCGCTACGCGACCGCGTTCCCGGCGCCGCCGCCGGTCTGGGAGCGGCTCGCCGGCAGCGGCCTGCGCACGCTCGCGATCGACCCCTACGAGAGCCGCCCGCCCGCTCGCGGCCGGCGCCGACGGGCGTCTTCGTCTGCGGCTGGGGCTTCACCGACCGGGTCGTGCTGCCGCGCTGGTCGCATCCGCGCGGAACCGCCCGGCCGCTCGAACGGCGCTTCGGCCGCGGCCCGGAGGCGACCGAGGTGTTCGGCGCCCCGAGCCCGGCCCACCTGCTCGACCTGCGCGAGCGGCTGCTCGGCGCGCCGGCCCGGATCGCGGCGCTGGCCCGCGACCAGCTCGCGCGCGTCGCGCTTCGACCTCACCTGGCTCACGTTCAGCGCCGCCCACCTCGCCGGCCACGCCTTCTGGGACCTCTCGCAGCTCGACGCCGAGGCGCTCGAGCCGCGGCGTCCGCGAGACGATCGCCGGCGCCCTGCCGGAGATCTACGCCGAGGTCGACCGGGCGATCGGCTCGCGTGATCGAGGCGCTGCCCGAGGGCTCCGACGTGATCGTCGCCTCGGCCGTCGGCATGGAGGAGAACACCTCGCGGGCCGACCTGCTGCCGCAGATGCTGGGCGCGGTCCTGAGCGGCGAGCCGCTGCGCGAGGACGACGCTCCCGGCGGCGCGATCTGGAAGCTGCGCAGCGCGATCCCCGGCGACGTCCGCGCCCGCGTCGCGGCGGCGATCCCGCGCCCGCTCGCGCTCGAGCTGACCTCGCGGCTGGAGCTCCGCGGCCACGACTGGGGCAGCACCCGCGCCTTCGCCCACCCGGCCGACAACCAGGGCTACGTGCGCTTCAACCTGGGCGGGCGCGAGCGCGACGGGATCGTCGCGCCCGGCGCCGAGGCGGACGAGCTCGCGGACCGGATCGCCGAGGGGCTGAGCAGCTTCCGGCTCGCGGACGGCAGCCCGGCCGTGGCCGGCGTCGTCCGCGTCGCCGAGATGCCCGAGTACGCGGGCGCGCACGCCGACCGGCTGCCGGACCTCGTCGTGCGCTGGAGCGAGACCCCGTCGGGCCTCGGCGAGCGCCTCGTCTCGGATCGGTTCGGGACGGCCGTCCGGCACGGCGCCGGGTCCGGCCGCTCCGGCAACCATCCGGCCGGCGGCGCCTGGGCGGTGCTCGCGCCGGGCTCGGGCGCCACGTGGCAGGACCCGGGCCGGCCGGCGCGGATCGAGGACGTCGCCGCGACCGTCTGCGGCCTGCTCGGCATCGACGGCGAGCGCACGGCCGGGATGGCCGGCGCCTCGCTGCTCGGCTAGCCGGCGCCGCGCCCCGGCTCCGGCTCCGGCCCGCGATCCGCTCGCGCGCGTAGCCGGCGACGGTCGCCGCCTGGCCGGCGAGGGCGAGCGCGCCGACGCCCGGCCCGAGGCCGAAGCAGCGGCGGACGAGCCGGCGCCGGAAGCCGGGGGCGGTCCGCGTGGCGCCGGGGCGGGCGAACAGGTGGGCGGCGCCGCGGCCGTACCGGTACTGGCGCCGCAGCAGCTCGGCCGGCCCTCCCGCCTGCTCGTGGACGACGACGGCGGCGGGCTCGTAGACGGGCGGGAAGCCGGCGGCGACGAGCCGGTTGCAGAAGTCGCGGTCCTCGCCGGCCGCGAGCGGAAAGCCCTCGTCGAAGCGGACCCGCTCGAGCAGCTCCCGGGAGCAGCCGAGGTTGCAGGCCGGCGCGAAGCCGAGCTCGTCGCCCGGGCCGCGGTCCGGATCGAGCTGCAGGGCGTCGATCACCGCCTGAGAGGCCCTCACGGCCGCGCCTGCGCCCTGCGGCGCCAGCGACCGTCCCGCGGCGCACCCCGTCCGGCGCGTCGCCGCAGCGAGCGTCTCCGCCCAGGCGTCGTCCGGAACGCAGTCGTCGTCGACGAACAGCACGATCTCGCCCGAGGCGCGCCCGATCCCCTCGTTGCGAGCGGCCGCGGGCCCGTTGCCCGCGGCTGTCCTCGACGACCACGGTCTCGACCGCGACCGTGCCGCGATCGAGCGCCTCCAGGCAGCGCCGCAGGCCCGCGGGCCGGTTCCGGGTCGGGATCACGACGGAGATCGATGGGGAGCTCGGCTCCATCCCGAGACAAGCTAGTGGGCCGATCCCGGACCGTCCCTTGCTCCTGGCGCCGGTCATCTAGATTCCGGGGCGTGCGGGTCCTGCTCACCAACGACGACGGAATCGCGGCCGAGGGGCTGCAGGCGCTGCGCCGCGCCCTGCTCGAGGTCGAGGGGATCGAGCTCGACGTGATCGCGCCCGACTCGAACCGCAGCGCCACCGCCCGCTCGATCACGACCCGCTCGCCGCTGTGGGTCGAGGAGGTCGAGTTCGAGGACGGCACCAGCGGCTACGCGACCGAGGGCACGCCGGTCGACTGCGTCCGCTTCGCCGACCTCGGCCTGCTCGGCGACAAGCCCGACCTGATCGTCTCGGGCATCAACCACGGCGCCAACCTCGGCGACGACATCACCTACTCGGGCACCGTCGCGGCGGCGCTCGAGGGGATCGTCCTCGGCCTGCCCGCGATCGCGGTCTCGCCAGCAGTCGCCGGCGCGGGAGATGGACTTCCGCGCGGGCGCGCAGTTCGACTTCAGCGTCGCCGCGCCGTTCACGGCCGGGCTCGTCGCGCCGGGTGATCGAGCACGGGATGCCGGAGGGCACGCTGATCAACGTCAACTGCCCGGCGGCGAGCCCGACGGGCGTCGAGGTGACCCAGCTCGGCAAGCGCCTCTACAACGACGAGCTGAAGCTGGTCGAGGAGGACGCGAGCAGGACGGCCGCAAGCGCTACGAGATCTACGGCTTCGAGCCGTGCTTCGAGGACGAGGAGGGCACCGACCTCGCGGCGATCGCACAGGGGCCGGATCGCGGTGACGCCGATCCACTTCGACCTCACCGACCACGGCGGGCTCGAGGAGCTGCGGGAGCTGGGGGCTGCGAGGGCCTGCTGCGGCGCCGATGGCCGGCGAAGCCGACCCGTCCGACGCGCGTCGACGGAGCTCCGCGCCGAGATCGCCAAGCACGATCACGCCTACTACGTCGAGGACGACCCGGCGATCTCGCGACGCCGACTACGACGTCCTGCTGAACGAGCTGCGCGAGATCGAGGCCGACGAACCCGGAGCTGCTCACCCCGGACTCGCCGACGCAGCGGGTCGGCGGCGCAGCCGCTCGACAAGTTCGACCAGTACGAGCACGCCGAGCCGATGCTCTCGCTCGCCAACGCCCGCAACGAGGAGGAGCTGGCGGCCTGGGAGGCGCGGATCGCGCAACCTGCTGAAGCGCTTCGACATCACCGGCCGAGGAGATCTCGCTACGTGACCGAGCCGAAGATCGACGGGCTCGCGATCTCGCTCACCTACGAGGACGGCGTCTTCGTCCGCGGCGCTGACCCGCGGCAACGGCCGGATCGGCGAGGACGTGACCCAGAACCTGCGCACGATCCGCTCGATCCCGCTGCGGATCGACGGATGCCCCGAAGCTGATCGAGGTCCGCGGCGAGGTCTACTTGCCGCGCTCCGGCTTCGACCGCCTCAACGAGCAGCGCGTCGAGGCCGGCGAGGCGACCTTCGCCAACCCGCGCAACTCGGCCGCCGGCCGCTGCGCCAGCTCGACCCGCAGCTCGCCGCCTCGCGCCCGCTGTCAGATCTGGACCTACGGGATCGGCGTCCGCGACGGCGTCGAGCACGCCTCCCACAGCGAGGAGCTCGAGTGGCTGCGCGAGCGCGGCTTCCGGGTCAACGGCGACATCGCCCGGCACGAGACCGGGTCGACGAGGTGGTCGCGCGCTGCCGCTGGTGGGAGGAGCGCCGCGACGGGCTCGACTTCGAGATCGACGGCGTCGTCGTCAAGGTCGACGAGCGCGGCGCTGTGGCGCGAGCTCGGCGTGGCCGGGCGCGAGCCGCGCTGGGCGATCGCCTGGAAGTTCCCGCCGACGACCGCGACGACGAAGCTCAACAAGATCGTCTGGAACGTCGGCCGCACCGGGCACCTGGTGCCCGTTCGCGATGCTGGAGCCGGTCCACGTCGGCGGCGTCACGGTCTCGACCGCGACGCTCCACAACGAGGAGGACCTGCAGCGCAAGGACGTGCGCGAGGGCGACGAGGTCGTCGTCACTGCGCGCCGGGCGACGTGATCCCGCAGGTCGTCTCGCCGGTGATCCAGGCGCGCAAGGGCAAGCGGCTGCGGAAGCCGAAGCCGCCGAAGAAGTGCCCGATCTGCGGCACGCCGACGGTCAAGCGACGAGGGCTCGGTCTTCACGATCTGCCCGAACCGGACCGGCTGCCCGGGCCAGACCTTCCAGCACGTCAAGCACTTCGTCGCCGCGGGACGATGGACATCGACGGGCTCGGCGAGAAGAAGGCCGATGCGCTTCCTCGAGGAGGGCCTGATCCGCGACGCCGCCGACATCTACGACCTCGACCGCGGAGCGGTTGACGGAGCTCGAGGGCTTCGGCGAGATCTCGGCCGAGAACCTGATCGCCGCGATCGAGGACGTCGAAGTCACGGCCGTTCCCGCGCGTGCTCTTCGCGCTCGGGCTGCCCGGCGTCGGCTTCGTCACCGCCGAGGCGCTCGCCGAGCCACTTCGGCTCGATCGACGAGCTGCTCGCCGCCCAGCCCGAGCAGATCGAGGAGGTCGACGGCGTCGGCCCGATCCTCGCCGAGCAGATCGCCGAGGAGCTCGCCGACGAGCGCGTGGGCGAGCTGATCGAGCGGCTGCGCGAGCGCGGGCCTGCGCTTCGAGCTCGACGCCTCCGAGCGGCGCCGTCGAGGGCGGCCCGCTCGAGGGCAAGACCTTCGTGCTGACCGGGACCCTCCCCGAGCTGACCCGCGAGCGAGGCGACGGCGATGATCAAGCGGGCGGGCGGCAAGGTCATCGGCTCGGTCTCGAAGAAGACCGACTACGTCGTCGCCGGCGAGAGCCCGGGCTCGAAGCTCGCGAAGGCCGAGAAGCTCGAGACGACGATCCTCGACGAGGCCGGGCTGCGGGAGCTGCTCGGAGACTGAGGCGGGACGGGGCCTCGGGGGTTTGGGATCAGGCGGGTCCAGGGCGCGTGTTGTTTCGGGGTGTGGCCGCAGGGTTCAGACCGGCCCGAGATTGCAGTGAGGGAAGGGGTGCGGTCCGTGGTTGGTCACACGGCGCGCGTGTCTCGTTGCGGTTTCAGGGTGGATTCCCGGTGCCCAGAAGACGAGGTGCACGATTACCGCCACTATGCGGAGTAATCATGCAGTCCGTCGAACGGCCCTTGGAAACAGCTACGAGACCGTGACGCCCGTGCGCCCCGCGTGACAAAGGACGGCCCGGCCCCGCCTCGACGGCCGGCACCCCCTTCCACCTCACCCTCACTGCAAATACCCGGCCTGAGCCCTCGAAGCCCACCCTCGGACGGCCCCGCCTACCCCGGCCGCGCCACGGCGCGCCAGCAGGCTCGGGCGACGCGGTCGAGGTCGCGGTCGCTGAGGGCGACCTCGCGCGCGGCGAGGCGGACGGCGGGCGCGAGGCCGAGCTCGTAGAGGACCTCGAGCGGCAGCGGCTCGAGCGGCCGGCGATGTCCGGGCGCGGCGGCGGCGAGCACGAGCGGGTCGTCCTCGCGGGCCATCGCGGCCTCGTGCGCGGTGGCGCCGTAGGGGGATCCCTCGACCTGGATCAGGAATCGGGCCTCCGCCGGATCCTCGGCGCAGGTAGCGGTAGACGCCGAGCCAGAGGGCCCGAAAGCGCTCGGCCGGGTCGTCGATCCCGGCCGCGGCACTGCGTCGCCGCCTCGCCGAGCCGCTGCTTCGACTCGACGAAGGCGGCGATCACGAGCTCGTCCTTGGAGCCGTAGTGGACGTAGGCGGTCCCGGTCGCCACGCCCGCCTCGCGCGCGACGGCTCCCATCGAGGCGCCGTGGAAGCCGCTGCGGGCGACGAGCGCCCGCATCGCGGCGCGGACGGCAGCGGCGCGGTCGGTGCCGGCGCGCGCGGGTGCTTTGACGCCCGGGCTCACGCCGCGGCCGGAACCGGGACGACCTCGAGCTTCTCGCCGGTCTCGCGCTCGGAGACCTCCCAGAGCCGCTCGATCCCCTTGTCGAGGTCGATCCGGCGCAGGATCGGCTTGCGCACCGGCGGCCCCGAGTTGACCCACTTGGGACCGTAGAACTCGCCGCCCTTGGCATCCGGGTCGGTTGCGGCACGGAGCTGCGAGAGCGCGCCGTTGGCCGGGTCCATGCCCTGGCTCAGGGTCATCTTGTGGAAGAACTTGCCCCAGAAGTCACCCTCGTTCTCGCGCGTGGTCCGCGCCTGCAGGTCGGTGTTGGAGAGCCCCGGATGGGCGACCAGGCTCGCGGCCGCGACGCCGGCCCGCTCGAACTCGCGCTGCAGGCCGATGCCGAAGTGCAGGTTCGCGAGCTTCGACTGCCCGTATGCCTTCCAGGCGCCGTACTTGCCGTGCAGGTGCGGGTTGGAGGGGTTGACGGTGCGGCCCATGTGGTGCGCGGTGCTGCTGATCGTGACCACGCGGGAGCCCGCTCCGCGCAGGATCGCGGGCATCAGCTGCGCAGTCAGCACCCAGTGACCGAGGTGGTTGACGCCGAACTGCATCTCGAAGCCGTCCTCGGTCTTGCGCTCGGGCTGAGCCATCAGGCCGGCGTTGTTGATCAGCAGGTCGATCTCGCCATGTGCGGCCAGGACCTTCCCGGCCGCCTCCCGGACCGAGGCGAGCGAGCCGAGATCGAGCGGCACGACCTCGAGCGAGGCTTCGGGCAGCTCGGCCTTGATGTCGGCTTCCGCCGCGGCCGCCTTCTCCAGGTCGCGGGCGGCGATGATCACGTGGGCGCCGTTGCGGGAGAGCTCGCGCGCGGTCTCGAGGCCGAGGCCTCCGTTGGCGCCGGTGACGAGCGCCGTGCGCCCGCTCTGATCGGGGATGTCTGCTGCCGTCCAGGTCATGGGATCCTGCCTTTCAAGAATGAGTGAATGTTCATTCATCCTAGCGCGACGGCGGTTGGCTTGCGCCCTGCGCGATAGTTAGGTCATGTGCTTGGCCATCCCGGGGCAGATAGTCGAGATCGTCGATCCCGAGACCCACGTCGCCAAGGTCGACGTCTCGGGCGTCAGGCGCAACGTCAACGTCGGCCTGCTCGACTCCGAGCCCGGCGGCGTCGCCCCCGGGGACTGGGTCCTGATCCACGTCGGCTTCGCGCTCTCGAAGGTCGACGAGCAGGAGGCGATGGCGACGCTGAAGCTGCTCGAGGGCATGGGCGCCGAGTACGAGGCCGAGCTCGAAGAGCTGAAGGGGAGCGTGATCGAGTGACGCCCCCGTCGCAGCCGGCCGGCGAGGGGGCTGCGACGCCGAGGAGGGCTGCATCACGTGTGGCGACACCGCCGTCGAGCTGCGCGTCCTCGAGGTGGACGAGGCCCGCGGCCTGGCGCTCTGCGAGGACTCCGAGGGCAGGCGCGAGAGCGTCGAGATCGCGCTCGTGCTGCCGGTCGCGGCCGGCGACGAGCTGCTGGTCCATGCCGGCACCGCGATCGCGAGAGCGGGGGGTCCGCATGCGCTTCGTCGATGAGTTCCGCGACCCGGCGCTCGGCCGGGCGCTGGCGGGCAAGATCCTCGACCTGGTCGAGCCCGGCCGCACCGTGCAAGCTGATGGAGGTGTGCGGCGGCCACACGCACTCGATCTACCGCTACGGGATCGACGACCTGCTGCCGGAGAACGTCGAGCTCGTGCACGGTCCCGGCTGCCCGGTCTGCGTGATCCCGATGGGCCGGGTCGACGACGGCGATCGCGATCGCCCGCAACGAGGAGGTCATCTTCACCTGCTTCGGCGACATGATGCGCGTGCCCGGCTCAGAGCAGAGCTTCGCACGAGGCGAAGGCCGAGGGCGCCGACATCCGCATGGTCTACTCGCCGCTCGACGCGCTGCGGATCGCGAAGGCGAATCCCGACCGCACGGTCGTCTTCTTCGCGATCGGGTTCGAGACGACGGCGCCCTCGACGGCGCTGACCCTGAAGCGGGCCCGGGCCGAGGGGATCGGCAACTTCCTCTGCGTCTGCAACCACGTGACGATCGTGCCGCCGCTGCGGGCGCTGCTCGAGTCGCCCGACCTGCGGCTCGACGGCTTCATCGGCCCGGGGCACGTCGCCACCGTGGTCGGTGCGCGGCCGTTCGAGTTCATCCCGCCGACTACGGCAGGCCGCTCGTCGTCTCCGGGTTCGAGCCGCTCGACGTCCTGCAGAGCATCGAGATGATCCTGCGGCAGCTGGCCGAGGGCCGCTGCGAGGTCGAGAACCAGTACGCGCGCGTCGTTCCCTACGAGGGCAACCCGGCGGCGCTCGCGGTGATGGCCGAGGTCTTCGAGCTGCGGCCCCACTTCGAGTGGCGCGGGCTCGGCTTCATCGGCCAGAGCGCGCTGCGGCTGTCGCGACGCCTACGCCGACTTCGACGCCGAGCGGCGTCTACGAGACGCCCGGCGTGCGCGTCGCCGATCCGAAGGCGTGCCAGTGCGGCGAGGTCCTGAAGGGCGTGATCAAGCCCTGGGAATGCAAGGTGTTCGGGACCGCCTGCACGCCCGAGCACGCGATCGGGACCTGCATGGTCTCGCCCGGAGGGCGCCTGCGCCGCCTACTACAACTACGGTCGCTTCGCGCGCGAGCGGGAGGTGGTCTAGGTGGAGCGGGTCCCGAGCAAGCCCGCCGGCGAGCCGGCTCCGACCGCGAGCAGCGGATCCTCGAGATCATCGAGACGACCCGGGCGAAGCGGCCGCGCTTCAAGTCCGAGCAGGTGACGATGGCCCACGGCGCCGGCGGCAAGGCGTCCCAGTCGCTGATCGAGGGCCTGCTCGTGCCCGCCTTCGACCCGGCCGGCGACGGGCTCGCCGAGCTCGCCGACGCCGGCACGGTGCCGCTGCCGTCGGGCGAGGAGCTGCTGGTGACCACCGACTCCTACGTGGTCCGGCCGCTGCGCTTCCCCGGCGGCTCGATCGGCGAGCTCGCCGTCAACGGGACGGTCAACGACCTCGCCGTGGCCGGCGCCCGGCCGCTCGCGATCACCGTCGGCGCTGATCCTCGAGGAGGGGCTCGACGCCGAGCGTGCTCGCGGCCGAGGTCGAGGCGATCGCCGCGGCGGCCGAGGCGGCCGGGGTCGCGGTCGTCGCCGGCGACACCAAGGTCGTCGAGCGCGGCCAGGCCGACGGCATGTACGTGAACACGACCGGCGTCGGCGGCGCGCGACCCGCGCGCGACGCTCAGCCCCGCCGCGCTGCGAGCCCGGCGACGGCGTGCTCGTCTCCGGGCCGATCGGCGAGCACGGCACGGCGATCATGCTGGCCCGCGACGAGTTCGAGCTCGACGCCGACATCGTCTCCGACACGCAGCCGCTCTGGGCGCGCGGCCGACGCGCTGCTCGAGGCGGCCGGGGGCGAGCTGCGCTGCATGCGCGATGCGACCCGCGGCGGCGTCGCCACGGTCCTCAACGAGCTGGCCCGGGCGAGCGCGGTCGCGATCGTCGCCCGCGAGGCCGACGTGCCGGTCCGCCCCGACGTCGCCGGCGCCGCCGAGATCCTCGGCATCGACCCGATGTACATCGCCAACGAGGGCCGGCTCGTCGCCTTCGTCGCGCCCGATGCCGCCGACGCCGCCCTCGCGGCCCTGCGCGCCGTGCCCGGGTCGCGAGGGCGCCGCCGTGATCGGCGAGGTCCGGTCGGAGCCGCCGGGCATGGTGCTCGTCGAGACGGCGTTCGGCGGCAAGCGCGTGATGGACCTGCTGGCCGGCGACCCGCTGCCGCGGATCTGCTGATCGCGATGCGTCGCGCCGAGGCCGATCCCGATGCATGAGCTCTCGATCGCGCGGGCGATCGTGGAGACGGCGAGCCGCCACGCGGATGGCCGGCCGGTCGTCGTCGTCGAGCTCGAGCTCGGGGCGCTGCGCCAGGTGGTCGACGAGTCGCTCGTCTTCATGTTCGGGATCGCCGGCCGCGACACCCTCTGCGAGGGTGCCCGGCTCGAGGTCGAGCCGGTCGCGGCGCTGCTGCGCTGCCGCTCCTGCGGGGAGCAGTGGGATCCGGCGCCGATCCCGGCCCGAGCGGAGGACGAGCTCGCCGCCGCTGCCCCAGTTCCGCTGCCCGGCTTGCGCGGCGGCCGGAGCGGAGGTGCTCGCGGGCGACGAGCTGCTGGTCGATTCGATAGACGTGGAGGACGACGCCGGCGATCGAGCCGCGCCGATCGCGACGCGGAGCGAGACAGGAGCCTGAGATGCACCAGACCAAGGTCAAGGTCGCCGAGGACGCGCTCGACGCGAACACGACGATCGCCAACGCCAACCGCGACGACTTCGAGCGCGCCGGCGTCTCCGTCGTCAACCTGATGAGCGCCCCGGGCGCCGGCAAGACGACGCTGCTCGAGCGGGTCCTCGAGGACGCGCGGCGACGTCCGCGTCGGCGTCCTCGAGGGCGACGTCCAGGGCTCGCTCGACGCCGACCGGCTCTCGGCCCTGCACGTGCCCGTCGTCCAGGTCAACACCGCCTCCGGCTTCGGCGGCGAGTGTCACCTCGACGCGAACATGGTCCGCTCCGGGCTCGGGGACCTGTCGCTCGACGAGCTCGACCTGCTCGTCGTCGAGAACGTCGGCAACCTCGTCTGCCCGGCCGAGTTCCGGATCGGCGAGCACGCGAAGGCGATGATCTGCTCGGTCACCGAGGGCGAGGACAAGCCGCTCAAGTACCCGCTCATGTTCCGCTCCTGCGAGCTCGTCGTGATCAACAAGACCGACCTGCTCCCCCACCTCGACTTCGACGTCGATCGACTCGTCGCCAACGTCGACCGGATCAACCCCGAAGCCGAGGTGATGCAGCTCAGCGCCCAGACCGGCGAGGGCGTCGATCGCTTCCGGGAGTGGCTGCTCGGGCTGCCGGCGCGGCGGCGCCGGGCGGAGCCCGCCGCTTGATCGAGCGGGCGATCGCGGAGCGCGACACGAGGCCGGCTCGGCCTTCTTCGGCGCCGAGGCCGCGACGACCGCCCGTTGCTGTCACCGGATGGCGGAGCGCTTCGCGGCGGGCGGCCGCCTGATCGCGCTCGGCGCCGACCCCGCCGGCCGCTCGGACGCGCGCCACGTCGCGGTCGAGTTCGTGCATCCGGTGATCGTCGGCAAGCGGGCGCTGCCGGCGATCGCGCTGAGCGGCGAGGGCGGCCCGCTCGACCGCCAGCTCGCCGGCCTCGTCTCCGGGGCCGACATCGTGATCGGCTTCGGGCTCGATCGCGAGACCGCCCCCGAGGCAGGGCTCGGGCGCGCGCTCGCCGACGCGGCCGCGAGCGGCTCGATGACGATCGCCTACGGCGACGCGGGCCCGGCGCCGGTTCCGCCGACGGCTGGAGCTTCTCTGTGCCGAGCCCGCGATGCGGCGATCCGGCAGGAGCTGATCGAGACCCACTACCACGTGCTCTGGGAGCTGGTCCACGTCTTCTTCGACCACCGCGGGTTGCTCGAGGGCCGCGGCGACTCGCGCCTGCACGACACCGGCGACTCGAGCTTCCTCTACCCGTTCCTCTCCGAGAGCGAGAGCGACCTCGACGCCGTGCTGGCCGATGTCGAGGCCTCGGTGCTCGATGAAGTCCGAGGAGATCTCCGAGCTGCAGGGGCCGGACCCTGCGCGAGAGCGAGCCCGAGCTGCGGGCCGCCGCGGCGGCGTTGCGGGCCTCGTTCGAGTCCGGCGGCAGGCTGCTCGCGTTCGGCAACGGCGGCTCCGCGACCGATGCGATGGACGTCGTCGCCGACTTCCGCCTGCCCCGGCCCGGCGGGCGCCCCCCGCGGCCGGCGCTCGACCTGACCGAGGACACGGCGGTCATCACCGCCGTCGCCAACGACGTCGGCGTCGCCGAGATCTTCCAGCGGCAGCTGATCGCGCACGGGCGCGCCGGCGACGTGGCGCTGGCGTTCTCGACCAGCGGCGGCTCCGAGAACGTCCTCGTGGGGCTGGCCGAGGCCCGGCGCCGCGGCCTGACCACGATCGCGATGCTCGGCTACGACGGCGGCAGGATCGCGGCCGAGGGCCTGGCCGACCACGTGATCGTCAGCCGCTCGCAGAACATCCCGCGGATCCAGGAGGCACAGGCGAGCGCCTACCACCTGCTCCGGGAGCTGGTCGAGCTGGGATGAGCACCGCCCTCCGACAGCAGCCGCCGGCTCTCGATCCGGGTCGAGGGGATCGTCCAGGGCGTCGGCTTCCGGCCGTACGTCTACAAGCTCGCGGGCTCGCTCGATCTCGCCGGCTTCATCCGCAACGACGAGCGCGGCGTCCTGATCGAGGCCGAGGGCGCCGGCCGCCGTGCTCGACGAGTTCTGCGCGCGGCTGCCGGCCGAGGCGCCGCCGCTGGCCCGGGTCGACGGGCCTGCTGGCCGAGCCGATCGAGGCCCGCGGCGGTTCCGGCTTCGAGATCGCCGAGAGCGCGGAGCGGGGGAGGGCGAGCACGCAGATCGGTCCCGACGTCGCGACCTGCGCCGACTGCCTGGCCGAGCTCGGCGATCCCGCCGACAGGCGCTTCCGCTACCCGTTCACGAACTGCACCAACTGCGGCCCCCGCTTCACGATCGTCACCGGCGTCCCCTACGACCGGCCGCTGACGACGATGGCGGGCTTCGAGCTCTGCGCCGCCTGCCGGCGCGAGTACGAGGACCCCGCCGACCGCCGCTTCCACGCGCAGGCGAACGCCTGCCCCGAGTGCGGGCCGCGGCTGCGGCTGCTCGATCGCGACGGCAGCGAGCTCGCCGCCGGGATCGCCGACGGCGAAGCGGATGCCGTCCGGGCGACGGCCGCGGCGCTGCGGGACGGCCTGATCGTCGCCGTCAAGGGGCTCGGCGGCTACCACCTCGCCTGCCGGGCCGACGACGAGGCCGCGGTCGCCGAGCTGCGCAGCCGCAAGCACCGCGAGGACAAGCCGTTCGCGGTCATGTGCCGCGACGCCGAGGCGGCGCAGCGCCTGGTCGTGCTGAGCGATGCCGAGCGGGCCCTGCTCGAGGGTCCGGAGCGGCCGATCGTGATCGCCAGGCGCCGGCCGGATGCGGCCGTCGCCGGATCGGTTGCGCCGGGCAACCCGGATCTCGGCGTGCTGTTGCCGTACACGCCGCTTCACCACCTGCTCTGCGCCGAGGCCGGCTTCGACCTGGTGATGACCTCCGGCAACGTCAGCGACGAGCCGATCGCCTTCGCCGACAGCGAGGCGCTGCGAGCGGCTCGGCCCGATCGCCGACCGCTTCTGCGTCCACGACCGGCCGATCCGCACCCGCACCGACGACTCGGTCCTGCGCGCTCTCGACGCCGACATCCGCCCCGAGCCGCTGATCATCCGCCGCTCGCGCGGGCACGTGCCCGGCGCCGTGCGACTGCCGCTCGCGGCGCCGGAGCCGATCCTCGCCTGCGGCGCCGAGCTCAAGAGCACGTTCTGCATCGCCCGCGGCGACCGCGCCTTCGTCTCGCACCACATCGGCGATCTCAAGAACTACGAGACGCTCGTCTCGTTCCGCGAGGGCGTCGCTCACTTCGAGCGCCTGCTCGAGCTCGACCCGGCGCGTCGTCGCGCACGATCTCCATCCCGACTACCTGTCGACGGGGTACGCGGGCTCGCGCCCGGACGCGACCCTGATCGGCGTCCAGCACCACCACGCCCACCTCGCCGCTGCGACCGCCGAGCACGGCGAGCTCGGCACCGTCGCCGGCGCGATCTACGACGGCACCGGCCTCGGTCCCGACGGCACGGTCTGGGGCGGGGAGCTGCTCGTCGGCGGCGTCGGCGGCTACGAACGCGCCGGCTTCCTCTTCCCGGTCCGGCTGCCGGGCGGCGACGCGGCCGTGCGGCAGCCGTGGCGGATGGCCTGCGCGTGGCTGGCGGCGCTCGGGGACGGAGAGGCGCCGCAGCGCCCGCCCGGCCCGCTCGCCGCCCTGGTCGAGCCCGGCGACTGGGAGGCGGTCGCCGGGATGTGCAGGACCGGCCTCGCCTCGCCGCTGACCACGAGCGCGGGCAGGCTCTTCGACGCCGTCGCGGCGCTCTGCGGGATCCGCAGCGAGGTCAACTACGAGGGTCAGGCCGCGATCGAGCTCGAGGCCGCCGCCACCCGCGCCGGCGCCGCGCCCGGCGGCGGATACCCGATGCCGCTGATCGACGAGAGCCCCGGCCCGCTGCTGGTCGACGCGCGCGCCACGATCGCGGCGCTCGTTGCGGACCTCGGCGGCCCCGGCAGCACGGTCGAGCTCGCCGCCGCCCGTTTCCACGCCGCCTTCGCGGGGGCGACCGTCGAGGCGCTGGCGCGGGTCGCGGAGGCCCGCGGCCTCGGCTCGGTCGCGCTCTCGGGAGGCGTCTTCCAGAACAGGCTGCTGCTCGGCTCGACCGCCGCCGGCCTGCGGCAGCGCGGCCTCCGCGTCCTGATCCCGCGCCTGCTGCCGCTCAACGACGGTGGCATCTCCTACGGCCAGGCGGCGATCGCCGCGGCGGCCCTGGCCGGCGGAGGCGCGGTGATGGACTTCCAGTTCCTGTTCGAGCCGGTCGAGCACCTCGACGAGGCGCTGACCGACCTGTTCACGGGGGCGCCGCTGCTCGTCGCGCTCGGGCTCGCGTTCGTGCTCGGCCTCCGCCACGCCTCCGATCCCGACCACCTGATCGCGGTCACCTCGCTGCTCGCCCGCGAGGACAGCGACGTCCGCTCGGCGGCGAAGATCGGCGCCTGGTGGGGCATCGGCCACGCGACCACCCTGGTCCTGATCGGGGTGCCGCTGATCGCCTTCAAGTCGGAGCTGCCGGGCTGGCTCGAGCTCGGGGCCGAGACCGGCGTCGGGCTGATCATCCTCGCGCTCGCCGCACGGGTGCTGTGGAAGTGGGCGCACGGCGACTACCGGGCCGGCCCGCACGTGCACACCTCCGACACCGCTGATCCGGGCCTGGGCCCGGGCGTCCACCATCACCTGCACAAGGGCGACGCCCATCCGCACAGCCACCCCGAGGCGGAGGCGGCGCGGACGCCGCGGCAGGCCTTCCTGATCGGGGTCCTGCACGGGCTCGCCGGGACCGGCGCGATCGTCGTCCTGCTGATCGCGGCCGTGCCCGGCAGGCTCGAGGCGACGGCGGCGCTCGCCGTCTTCGCGCCGATGTCGATCGTCTCGATGTCGGCGATGACGGCGGCCTTCGCCTGGCTGTTCACGCGGCCCGTGGTCGCCCCCGCTCTACCGGGCCGTGCTGATTCCCCTGATCGGGTCGTTCGGGCTGCTCTTCGGGCTCTGGTACGCGGGGATCGTCGTCTGAGGACTCCGAGTCGGCATCCTTGCTCTGAAGGGATCTGCGGCGCCGTGGCTCGAGCCGGTCGCCGGTCGACGCGCCCCCCGGTAGGGTGGGTGCCCGCCTCCTTGATCGGGAAGGAACGCGTTGGGGACCCTAGATTCGATGAGGACGCAGATCCGCGGCACCCACGCGCGCGTCCGGGTACTCGCCCTCGCGACGGTCGCCCTTGCGGCTGCGTCGTCGACGGGCTGTGGAGACGACGAAACAGCGACGACGGCGTCCGCCGAGGAGGCTCCGCACTTCTCCTACTCCGGCGCCGACGGCCCGGCGAAGTGGGGCAGCATCGACGACAGCTACGCGCTCTGCGCGGAGGGGGACGAACAGTCACCGATCGACCTCTCGGCCGCAGAGAAGGGCTCGCCGACGCCGGTCAGCTTCGACTACCTCGAGGCGGAGGTCGAGCTCGAGAACAACGGCCACTCGGTCGAGGCCGTGCCCGAGCCGGGCTCGACGGTCGAGATCGACGGCACCGTGCTCGAGCTCGACAACTTCCACTTCCACGCGTCGAGCGAGCACGTCGTCGACGGCAAGTCGTATCCGCTCGAGTTCCACTTCGTCAACCAGGCCGAGGACGGCAGCCTCGCAGTGTTCGGCGTCTTCGTCGAGGAGGGGCGTGCGAACCCGGCCTTCGACGGACTCACCGAGGACGTCCCCTCCGAAGAAGGCGGCGTCGAGCAGGTCTGCGGGGACCGTCAACCTCGCAAGACCTGCTGCCCGACGACCCCGAGAATGCCGACCGCTGGAGCTACCCGGCTCGCTCACCACTCCGCCCTGCAGCGAGGACGTCGACTGGTTCGTCTTCGCCGATCCCGATCGAGATGTCCGCAGAGCAGATCGCGGCCTTCACGGACGCCTACGCGGACAACCACCGCCCCGTGCAGGACCTGGAGGGCCGCGCGGTGATCGTCGGAGGCTGACCGGCGCCCGGCCCGTCGCCGGCCGGCGGCTCAGCCGGCCGGCAGGACCATCTCGACCCAGCCGTCGGCGATCTGCTCGGGCGAGAGCGCGCCCCGGGGCCGGTACCACTGCGGCATGTGGTTGACCATGCCGAGCAGGGCGAGCCGGCGCAGGCCGGGCTCGGCGACGCCGGCCTCGTCGAGCGCCTCGCCGAGCAGCAGCTCGAAGTCCTTGCGGGCGGCGCGGACCGAGCTCCAGCCGTCGCCGTGATCGACGAGATGGCGGACCTGGGTGAAGGCGAGCAGGTGGTGGCGGTGCTCGGCGACATGGGCGACCCAGAGGCGGACCAGATCCCGCAGGCGCCGGCGCGGGTCGCGATCCGCGGGTAGCTCGCGGGCGGCCTCGAGCAGCGGCTCGGTGAGCTGGTCGCAGATCGCGATCAGCAGGTCCTCCTTGCCGCGGAAGTAGTGGTAGATCGCGCCGGTCGCCACGTCGAGGCTCTCGGCGAGCTCGGCGACCGAGGTCTCGGCGTAGCCGCGCTCGGCGAAGGTCCGCGCCGCCGCGGCGACGAGCTCGTCGCGGCGGCGATCCCAGCGGCGCTGCAGCGCGGGCCGGGTCGGCCGGGTGCTCGCGGGTGGGGTGGGGCGGCCATCGCGCAGATCCTAGCCCACGGACCGAACGATCATTCGGAGTTTGAACGATCCTTCGGTATATTGGCGGCTCGATGGCCGCGCCCGAAACGCCCTCGCTGAGCTCGCTCTCGCCGCTCCTGATCGCCAACCGCGGCGAGATCGCCGTGCGCGTCGCCCGCACCGCGCACGACCTCGGCCTGCGCACGGTCGCCGTCTTCACCGAGGCGGATCGCGGCGCCCTCCACGCCGATTCCGCCGATTCCGCGGTCCGGATCGACAGCTACCTCGACGGCGACGAGCTGATCGAGGCCGCGCGCCCGGGCCGGCGCCAGGGCGGTGCATCCCGGATACGGCTTCCTCAGCGAGAACGCCGGCTTTGCCGCCAGGGTGCGCGAGGCCGGTCTCGTCTGGGTCGGCCCGGCGCCGGAGACGATCACGCTGATGGGGGACAAGGGCAGGGCGAAGCTGCTCGCCGAGCGCTCGGGCGTGCCCGTCGTTCCCGGCACGGCCGGCGAGGAGGCCGACGCGGATGCGATCGCCGCGCTCGCGGCCGAGCACGGCTTCCCGATCGTGATCAAGGCCCTGGCCGGCGGCGGCGGCAAGGGCATGCGCGTCGTCCGCGAGCAGGCCGAGCTCGAGGATGCCCTCGCCGCTGCCCGGCGCGAGGCCGAGGCGGCGTTCGGGGACGGCCGCGTGCTGGCCGAGCGGTACCTGGAGCGCCCCCGTCACATCGAGGTCCAGGTCCTCGGCGACTCGCACGGCACGGTCGTCCATCTCGGCGAGCGCGAGTGCTCGCTGCAGCGGCGCCATCAGAAGGTGATCGAGGAGGCTCCCTCGCCGGCCGTCGATGCGGAGCTGCGCGAGCGCCTCGGCAAGGCGGCCGCCGATCTCGCCCGCGCCTGCGACTACGTCGGCGCCGGCACGGTCGAGTTCATCGTCCCCGCCGACACCTCCGGCTTCTACTTCCTCGAGATGAACACCCGTCTGCAGGTCGAGCACCCGGTGACCGAGATGGTCTGGGGGGTCGACCTCGTCGAGCAGCAGCTGCGCGTCGCGGCGGGAGAGCCGCTCCCGTTCGCGCAGGAGGGGCTCAGCGCGGACGGGCACGCCGTCGAGGCCCGCCTCTACTCCGAGGACCCGGCCGCCGGCTTCCTGCCCGCAGTCGGGACCGTGCGGCGGCTCACGGTGCCCGCGGGTCCCGGCGTGCGGGTCGACCTCGGGATCGCGCCCGGCGCCGTGATCGGGACCGACTACGACCCGATGCTGGCGAAGCTGATCGCCCACGGGCCCGACCGGGCGACCGCGATCGCCAGGCTGGACCGGGCCCTCGCCGACCTCGAGCTGCTCGGGGTCGCCCACAACGCCGCCTTCAGCCGCGAGCTGCTCGCTCGCCCGGACGTCCTCGACGGACGGCTCGACACCGGCCTGCTCGAGCGGGCGCTGGCCGAGGAGGCGCTCGATCTCGAGCCCCCCGAGGACCTGACGGTCGCCGCCGCGTTCGCGATCTGGCTCGACGACACGGCCGGCTCGGCGCTGGCCCCCGGCCCCTGGCGGCGGCGCTTCGAGGACGTCGGGCGAGGTTCGGATCGGGCCTGGCTGGATCGAGCTGGACGGCCGGCCCCGCGAGGCGCGGGCGCGGGCGCGGGCCGACGGCCGGATCGCCGTCGAGCTCGACGGCGTCGAGCGCGGCTACGCGGTCGCGCGCGAGGGCGATGCGATCTGGGTCGGCCGCGAGGGCCGCGTCCTGAAGCTGGTCCCCCGCGCCGACCTGATCGCCGAGCACACCGCCGAGGGCTCGCTCGAGGCGCCGATGCCGGGCAAGGTGCTCTCGATCGCGGTCGCCAACGGCGACGAGGTCGGCGCCGGCGACGTCCTGATGATCCTCGAGTCGATGAAGATGGAGCTGCAGATCACGGCGCCGGAGGCGGGCGTGGTCGAGGGCCTCGAGCTGGCCCCCGGCGACCAGGTCGGCCCCGGGCAGATCCTGATCGCGGTGGTGCCCGGCCGGGATCAGGCGACGGAACGGAGGAGCAGCGATGAGCGACCGCAGCGGACACGAGCGGCTGATCGCCGACCTCGGGGAGCGCCTCGAGCGCGCCCGGGGCGGTGGCGGGCCGAAGGCGATGGAGCGGCACGTCTCGCGCGGCAAGCTTCCCGCCCGCGAGCGGGTCGAGGTCCTCTGCGATCCCGGCGCTCCCTTCCTCGAGCTGGCGCCGCTCGCGGCCGAGGAGATGTACGGCGGCGACGCGCCGGCCGCGGGCGTCTACGCCGGGATCGGCGTGGTCGAGGGCCGCCGCTGCGTGATCGTCGCCAACGACGCGACCGTCAAGGGCGGCACCTACTACCCGATCACGGTCAAGAAGCACCTCCGCGCCCAGGAGGTCGCGCTCGACAACGAGCTCCCCTGCATCTACCTCGTCGACTCCGGCGGCGCCTTCCTGCCGATGCAGGACGAGGTCTTCCCCGACCGCGAGCACTTCGGCCGGATCTTCTTCAACCAGGCGACGATGTCGGAGCGGGGGATCCCGCAGATCAGCGCCGTGATGGGCTCCTGCACCGCGGGAGGCGCCTACGTCCCGGCGATGAGCGACGAGACGGTGATCGTCCGCGAGCAGGGCACGATCTTCCTCGGCGGGCCGCCGCTGGTGAAGGCGGCGACCGGCGAGGTCGTGACCGCCGAGGAGCTCGGCGGCGGCGAGGTCCACGCGCGCCTCTCGGGCGTCGTCGACCACCTCGCCGACGACGACCACCACGCGCTCGCGATCGTCCGCTCGATCGCGGCGACGCTGCCCTCGCAGCCGGGCCCGGAGTGGGAGCGGCTCGACCCGCGCCCGCCGCGCCTCGACCCCGACGGGCTGCTCGACGTCGTCCCGCTCGACCCGCGCACGCCCTACGACGTGCGCGAGGTGCTGCGGCGGATCGTCGACGACTCCGAGCTCGACGAGTTCAAGGCGCTGTACGGGACGACGGTGGTCTGCGCCTTCGCCCACATCGACGGCCACCGGGTCGGGATCATCGCCAACAACGGGATCCTGTTCAGCGAGTCGTCGCTGAAGGCGGCCCACTTCATCGAGCTCTGCGACCGCCGCAAGATCCCGCTCGTCTTCGTCCAGAACATCAGCGGCTTCATGGTCGGCCGCGACTACGAGGCGGGCGGCATCGCCAAGGACGGGGCGAAGCTCGTCACCGCCGTCTCCTGCGCCCGCGTCCCGAAGCTGACCGTCGTCATCGGCGGCTCCTACGGGGCCGGCAACTACGGCATGTGCGGGCGCGCCTACTCGCCGCGATTCCTGTTCATGTGGCCGAACGCCCGGATCAGCGTGATGGGCGGCGAGCAGGCCGCGACCGTGCTGGCGACGATCCGCCGCGACCGCGCCGAGACGACCGGCGAGGAGTGGCCGGCGGAGGAGGAAGAGGCGTTCAAGGCGGGCCTGCGCGAGCAGTTCGAGCAGCAGGGCAACCCGATCTACTCGACGGCCCGGCTCTGGGACGACGGCGTCATCGACCCCCGCGACACCCGCGAGGTCCTGGCCAAGGCCCTCGCCGCCTGCGCTCCCGCGCGCCTGCGCGTGGCTACGGCGTCCCGGACTGACGGCGTCCTCTCTACGCGATGTAGCTCGAACGCCTCAGGGTCCTGGTCGACTTGCGATGATCGCGACGACCATCTCGTCCTGGACGTCGTGGGCGGCGTCGAGGTTGGAGACGCCGTTCATCAGCAGCGAGAAGGCGACCAGGTCGCGCCCGGCCTTGCAGTAGCCCGACAGGGCCGAGACGCCGGTGATCGTGCCGGTCTTGCCGCGACAGCGGCCGGCGGCGCTCGTGCCCTCCATGCGGCCGTCGAGGGTGCCCTGCTTTCCGGCTCGCGGCAGCGAGCCGTAGAAGGCCTTCGCGTCGCTCTCCTTGCGCATCGCGACCAGCAGCCGGACCACGTCGCGCGGGCTCGAGCGGTTGTTGGCGGTCAGGCCGGAGCCGTCCTTGGCGTCGACCTTCGAGCCGTGCTGGCGGGCGAAGGTCTCGACCGCGCGGGTGCCGCGCCTGGTCGTGCCCTTGCCGCCCTGGGCCGCGATCCCCTTCAGCAGCATCTCGGCGAAGAAGTTGTTCGACGGGAAGTTCGTCGCCTGGATCAGGGCCGCGATCGTCGGCGACTCGTAGGCCGCGATCGGGTCCGTTGCCGCGATCTTCTTCGGCGTCTCGCCGACCCGGACCTTGCCCTTGACGCGGACGCCCCGCTTGCGGAGCTTCTTCTCGAAGGCGCGTCGCGGCCTCCTTGGCCGGATCCCCCGAGTAGGTCGAGCCGCCGAAGACGAGGCCCGAGAGCGGCGCCATGTAGGGGCTCGGCCCGTAGCCGGAGTCCGGCGACGCCGCGCAGCCGGTCGAAGATCGTGTCGTCGGCGATCAGGTCGCCCTTGACCTTGCGGATCCCGGTGCCCTCGACCTCGCGGGCGAGCTCGCGGACCCCGGCGGCCCCGAAGGACGGATCACCGCCGCCGACGAGATAGAGGTTGCCGCGCAGGATCCCCCGCTCCGCCCGGCCCTTGCGGTGCACGACCGTCTCGATCCGGGCCTTGCCGCCTCCGAGTCGCTGCAGCGCCGTAGCGGTGGTGAAGAGCTTCGTGTTCGACGCGAGCTTGCGGCGTTTGCCCTCGTTGTGGTCGAAGAGCACGCTCTTGCCGCCGGCTCCGATGTCGTAGACGTAGAAGCCGCTCGGCCCCGGCGCCCGGCGCGCGAGCGAGCTGAGCTTGCGAGCCAGCTTCGAGCGGCTGTAGCCGCCGCTCGCCTGCGCCGAGGCGCGTTGCAGCGATGGGGCGGAGGAGCCCGGCAGGTCCGGTCCCGGCAGGCGGCTCTGAGCCGCGCCCGTTGCGGGCGCCAGAAGGCAGCCCAGGGCGACGACGACCGCGATCAGTCCCACTCGCGTACGCACCGGCGTGATGCTAGATGACGCGGGTCGCCGGCGGCGCACGATCGGGCCCGTTACGGGAAAGCCCGAATGCGGTCAACTACCAGAAGACAAGGCGTTTTGCCCGGGTTGGCTGGCTGGCAAGCCTGATACTTTGGCTCTGCGATGAGCGAGGTCGTCAAGCTCGATCCCGCCGCTCGTCGTGGCTCGGGGGCCCGTCGGAAGAAGCGGTCGAAGACTGCGCTCGTACTCGGGGGCGGCGGATTCACCGGTGCCGTGTACGAGATCGGCGCCCTGCGCGCCTTCGACCTGCTCGCCGTCAACCGCACGGTCAACGAGTTCGACGTCTACGTCGGCACCAGCGCCGGCTCCTTCGTCGCCTCGGCGGTCGCCAACGGCGTCACGCCCGAGGAGATGATGCGGGTCCTGAACAAGAACCTGCCCTCGCCGCTTCAGGACATGGACCAGGACATGCTGCTGCGGCCCAACTACAAGGGCTTCGTCAGCTCCGCGGCGCTGGCGCCGCTGCGGCTGCTGGGGCTGGCGCGCCAGATCGCGACGACGCTCCGGGACGCGTCGCTGATCGACGTCGCCCAGGGGCTCGCCGCGAGCCTGCCGAACGGCCTCTACACCGGCGACGGCATCGAGGACTACGTCGCCGAGATGCTCAGCGACCCCGACCGCACCGACGACTTCCGGATGCTCGAGCGCGAGCTCTACCTGACCGCCACCGACCTCGACACGACCGACCGGCTGGTGCTCGGCGAGGGCGACTGGCGCGACGTGCCGATCTCCCGCGCGGTTGCCGCGTCGACGGCGCTGCCGCTGGTCTACTCGCCGGTCGAGGTCAAGGGCCGCGAGCTGATCGACGGCGGCATCCGCTCGACCACGAACGTCGACATCGCGGTCGAGAAGGGCGCCAAGTTCATCGTCGTCGTCAACCCGATCGTCCCCTTCATCAACGACTTCACCAAGCGCGTGCCGACGATCTTCGGCTCGCGCGTCCGCCGCGTCTCCGACATGGGCTTCGTCGCGATCGCCAACCAGGCGATGCGGATGATCGCCCACGACCGCCTGCACCGCGCGGTCGAGGAGTGGGAGATCCGCTACCCCGGCGTCGACATCCTCCTGATCGAGCCCGAGTTCGACGACGAGGTCATGTTCGGCACCTCGATCATGGACTACTCGGCCCGCCTGCAGATCGCCAAGCACGGCTTCGAGTCGGTCACCCTGCGCCTCGCCCGCGACTACGACCGCTACCGGACGATCGCCGAGCGACACGGCATCGAGATCTCCGCCCGCCGCATCAAGCACGTGCTCGACCAGGTCGAGCGCGAGCGCGACCAGGCCCCCGCCTGGCGCCGCGTCTTCGAGCAGACGACCGGCGCGCTGCTGAGGCAGAGCGGCAGCGTCCTAGGGCGCAGCGGCCGTCCGGGGCCGTCCGAGAGGCGGCGAAGGCGCTTTCGCGAGATGCCACAAGGCCGCGATATGTGCAGGGAAGTGACCTCTCGTGTTCGGGGGCGAGAGATCAGCCCATAAACCGCAACGAGACACGCGCCACGTGTGACCAACTGCGCCCCGCTACCTCTACCTCTTGCGCTTCCGCGCCCAGATCTTGAACTTGAACTCGAACGGGCGGGTCGTGTTGTTGAACTTGTCGGTCGCCGTCAGGCGGGCCTTGTACTTGCCGGGCTTCGCCTTGAAGCTGTGCTTGCGGCGGACGCCGAAGCGGACGCTGTTGATCCCGATGTGGCCGTCCTTCCACTGGGTGTAGCCGGCGTACTTGGGCTTCTTGCCGGGCCGCAGGGCGTAGTAGTCGGCGCTGACGCGGGCGGGCTCGTCGAGGTTGTAGTGCAGCGCGGTGCCGTTCTTGCCGAACGACGATCGCGTTGATGCCGAGCCCCTGGACGTTCGGCGGCGTCAGATCGACGGCGGGCTCGGGGACGGGGTCGGGCTCGGCGGTCGGGTTGCCGGGCGTGTTGCTGACCGTGACCGTGCCGCGGACCGTCGAGTGCAGCTTGCAGTGGAACTCGTAGACGCCGGGCTTGTCGAACTCGACCTCGAACTCGTCGCCGACCTGATGGTCGGGGAAGTTCGAGCCGGGGTCGGAGTCGACGTCGAGCGCGTTGTTGCTGGTCCCCGTGATCGAGTGCATCGTGTCGGGGCCGATCCAGTACCAGTTGACGTGCTCGCCGAGATCGAGCTCGAGCTCGGTGTCGGACCACTGGTAGTTGCTGATCGAGATGCGACGGTTCGCGGCATCGGCCGTGGCCGGCACGAGCAGCAGCGCGACCAGCGCGCCGCGCGGCAAGCGCGAGCAGGGCGGCGCGGCAGCCGCCGCGACGTCATCCGTCGACCAGGTACCACCCGTTCATCCCTCCGTGGAGGTGGCTGAACACGTGGCAGTGGTAGAACCAGCGGCCGGGGTTGTCCTCGGTGTACTCGGCGACGTAGGTGTCGCCCGGGCCGAGGACGACGTTGTCGATCACCTCGCCGCTCGGGTCCTCCCAGCGATGCCCGTGGATGTGGAAGGTGTGGAAGTCGTTGTCGATTCCGCAGACGTACCAGGCGACGCGGTCGCCGACGTTCGCCTTGAAGGTCGGCGTGTTGCCGGGGTATGCCTTGCCGTTGACGCAGTAGAAGACGCTGCTGAGGCCGGTGGCGACGGGCTGCCAGTTGTGGAAGAAGCAGAAGAACTCCTTGTCCGGCCTCGGCGCCCCGGCCGGCCGGATCAGCATCGGGCCGAACAGCCCCTTGTAGACGGGGACCGGGTCGGTCGGCCCGTGGTCGTGGTAGAGCCAGAAGCCCTCGGTGCCCTCGGTCGCCTCCCAGATGTACTGGAACTCCTCGCCGGGCTGGACGAAGCCGCTCGGGTCCGTGTACTTGCCCTTGTAGGCCCCGTCCATCTCGACCGTGTAGCGGATCCCGTGCGGATGGATCGTGACCGCGGTCGAGGTCTCGTTGCGGAAGTTGACGACGACCGTCTGGCCGACCGTGGCGTCGATCAGCGGGCCCGGGACCGTCGGCTTGTTGGTCAGCGGCTGGCCGAAGTCCTGGGTGTAGGCGCGGTAGCCGAAGGCGGTGAACTTGCTCTTCTGCTTGATCTTCTTGCCGGTCATCTGGTCGCGGCCGCTCGGCACCGCGTCCCACTTCATCGACTCGGCCTTGATCCAGTACTCGACGCGCGCTGCCGTTCGCGCGCTGCGCGGCGAGCGTCGCCTGATCGGCGCCGGCGCCGGTCCCGTCGGCCGAGGCGACCGCGCCGCCGCCGGCGGCGGCGCGGACCTTCGGCGGAACCTCGATCTGCTTGTTCAGCGCCTCGAGGTCCGCCTCACGGTCGCTGTAGATCTCCTGGCCGCCGAGCGTGCAGAGCAGCAGCCCGCCGCCACCGGCGGCGAGGAACTGCCTGCGATCGACCCCGCGGCCGTTCAAGCGGAGCCCCTAGCCCTTGACCTTGACGGTCGCCTGCATCGTTCCGGGGTGGATCGTGCAGACGAAGTCGTAGGTGCCCTTCTTCTTGAACTTGGGCGAGAACTTGATCCCGATCGACCCGGTGGCCGACGTGAAGTCCTTCTTCTTGACGCCCTTGGGGCCCTTGGTCAGGGTCGCGTTGTGCGGGTTGCCGTTCGTCTCGAGCCACTTGAACTTGACCTTGTCGCCCTTCTTGACCTTGACGTCGGTGGGGGCGAAGTAGTCGTCGCCGACCTTGATCGTCTTGGCGTCTTCGCCGGCAGCCCGGCGGCGGGCCGTCGGCGCTGCCGGTGGCCGGGAGCGCTATCGCCCCGGCCCCGGCGACCGCGGCCGTGGCGAGCACGGCGGCGACCTTGCGGTTCTTCATCGGATTCATGTTCTGACCCTTTCTACGGGCAGTCCGGGCCGGGCGTGACCTCGAGGGCTCGAAGTCCTCGAAGTCCGGGTGCGGATGCTCGGTCCAGCTGCACTGCATGTTCGCGGGCGGGCGTCGAGGTCGTGTACTGCAGGAGCTCGCCGACCTGGTAGACGTCGCCGCCCGACGGTGCCGGTTCCGGCGTAGGCCGGAGCCGGGCAGGTCGGGTACAGGAACGCGGCCGTGTGGTCCGGCGTCGCGCCGTACGTTGGTGCTGGTCGTGTTGCCCGAGAAGCAGTTGCCGCTTGCCCGAGCCGTCGTTCCAGAAGTCGACGGCGTTCGTGTCGGTGCCGCCGCGCCCGTTCGTGTTGTTGATGAACTCGTTGTCCTGGCTGATCGCGTTGTCACCCTCGTTGAACGGGTCCGAGAACAGCGCCGAGCCCCACTTGAAGTGCCCGAAGATGTTGTTGTTCTGGACCGTCCAGCCGGTGGCGCCGAACAGCAGCACGCCGATGCCGGTCGGGTAGTTGAGCGTCGGCGCCGCCGACCTCACCGAGGCCGCCGGAGACGGTCTCGAACTTCGAGTTCGGCAGGTAGTAGTTGTAGTTGTTCCAGAAGATGTCGTTGTTCTCGATCACGCCGTCGCTGGTCGGCTCGAACGGCTCGGAGTCGAGCGTGTTCGGCACGAGGCCGACTCCGTTGTTGTACCAATCGGAGTTCTTGATCGTGACGTAGCGCGAGTTGGTGCCGGAGTAGCCGAGCACGTTCTCGTGCGCGTCGAGCTTGGTCAGGATCGTCTCGCTTCGGATCGTCCTGGAACGGCGTGCCGCCGATGTAGAAGGCCGAGTCGCCGTGGCCGGTGCCCATCGACTTCGTGATCTTGCCGCCGGCGCAGCCGAAGGCGTAGAGGCCGTAGGAGCGGTTGTACTTCGCGACGAGGTTCTTCATCAGGTAGTCGGCGCAGTCGATCTTGGTCGCAGGCGCCGGCTCCGAGTCACGGAGGAAGAAGCCGTTGGTCGCGTAGTTCTTGGCGGTCATGTTCTCGATCGTCACGTCGTTGACGTCGATGCCCTCGATGCCGTTCTGCGCGAGGCCGTCGGGGCTCTTCGCGTTCTTGCCGTTGAGGACGACCTTGCGAAGCGTCGTCGCTGGTGCCCTTGATCGTCAGGCCGTCGTAGTTGTGGCCCTCGAAGATCACGCCCTCCTTGTAGGTGCCGGGCTTGACCTTGATCGTCGAGTTCTTCTTCTTGACCTTCTTGACGGCCTTGCCGATCGTGGAGTACTTGCAGCCGTGCTGGCACACGGTGAAGGTCTTCTTGCTCTTCTTCTTCCCCGCACTGCTGCCGGCTGTCGGCTGCGGCGGTGCGGATCGATGCTCCGACAGCCGCGATGGCGATCAGGGCGAGAACGCTTACAAGGACCTTCTTCATGCTTCCCCAGTTCTTTCGTGTTCGGGCGCGCGCAAGGTTGCGCGTCACCGAGTACAACCCCGTCCCTCTGGCAGGGTTGCGGTCGAAATTACCAGACCTTTACCGGAGTGCCACTTCCGGGTTGACGATCTGTCAAGCGGACGGGACCGACGCGACCCGAACGCGACGGCTCAGCCGCCGCAGTCCGGGCCGGGCTCGACCATGTACGGCTCGTAGTCCTCGAACGGCGGATGCGGGTGCTCGGTCCACGAGCACTGCTGGTTCTCCGGCGGAGTCGCGAGCACGTAGCTGATCAGGTCGGCGGTCTGGTCGTCGTCGCCGAAGATCGTGCCGGTGCCCGATGCCGGCGGCGGCGGCGCCGGGCAGCTCGGGTACAGGAACGAGTTCGGGTGCGTGCCGCTCGGGTCGAACGTCGAGCTGACGTTCCCCGAGAAGCAGTTGCCCTCGCCGGAGCCGTCGACGAAGAAGTCGACGGCGTTGGTGTCGGTCCCGTTGCGGCCCATCTGGTTGTTGAGGTAGCGGTTGCCGGCGCTGAGCGCGTCGCCGCCCTCGTTGCCGACCGGGTCCGAGAAGCCGCCGACGCCCCACTTGAAGTGGCCGAAGATGTTGTTGTTCTTGACCGTCCAGTTCTCGACGCCGAACATCACGATCCCGATCCCGGTCGGGAAGTTGATCGTCACGTCGCCGATCTGGCCGAGCCCGTTCGAGATCGTCTCGACCGGCGTGTTCGGCAGGTAGTAGTTGAGGTTGTTCCAGAAGATGTTGTTCTTCCGGATGACGCCGCCGTCCGACGGCTCGTAGGGCTCCGAGTCGAGCGTGTTCGGGGTCAGCCCGATCCCGTTGTTGAAGAAGTCGTTGTGGTGGATGTCGATGTAGCGCGAGTTCGTGCCCGAGAACGCCTGGTTGTTGAGGTAGGCGATGTTGTGGTCGAGCTCCATCTCGACCGGGTCCTTCTGCGGCGGAGTCGCGCCCACGTAGTAGGCGGAGTCGCCGGTCCCGGTGCTCTCGTTCTCGGTCATCCGGCCGCCGACGCAGCCGAAGGCGAACACGTTGTAGGCGCGGTTGAACGCCGTGTACGTGTTCTTGACGAGGTAGTTGCGGCAGTCGAGCGTCTTGTCGCCGTCACCCGCGTCGGAGTCGCGGAAGAAGATCCCGTTCGTCGCGTAGTTCTGCGCGGTCAGGTTCTTGACCGTGACGTTCTTGACGTCGATGCCCTCGATCGCGTTCTGGGCCAGGCCCTCCGGGCTCTTCGCGTTCTTGCCCTCGAAGACGGTCTTGGTCGGGTCGCTCTTCGTGCCCGTGATCGTCAGGCCGTCGTAGCGGCTGCCCTTGAGGATCACGCCCTCCTTGTAGGTGCCGGGCTTGACCTTGATCGTCGAGTTCTTCTTCTTGACCTTCTTGACGGCCTTGGTCACCGTCGGGTACTTGCAGCCGCGCTCGCAGACCACGAACGTCTTCTTGTTCTTCTTGCCCGCCGTCGCCGCGGCCGGCAGGGCGGCGGCGATCGCGGCGATCGCGAGGAGAGCGAGAACGCTTGCAAGGACCCTCTTCATGTTTCCCCGATTCTGTTCCGGCGCCCGCGGGCGCGACTAGGGCGAGTCGACCTCGCCGGGCGAGTGGCGGGAAAGTATCAGACCGCACTAGAGCACCGGAGGGCCCTGCTCAGCCCGCGTAGAGCTCCTCGATCTCGGCTCTCGTACTTGTCGGCGACGATGTTGCGCTTGACCTTCAGCGTCGGCGTCAGCTCGCCGCCCTCCTGCGAGAGGTCGGCCGGCAGGATCTTGATCTTCTTGACCTGCTCGACGCGGGCGAACTTCTCGTTGATCTGGTCGACGTGGGCCATGATCGAGGCCTTGACGTCGGCGTTCGAGGCGAGCGCCGCCGGGTCCTCGGGGAGGCCGTGCTCGGAGGCGTACTTGACCGCCTCCTCGGGGTCGAGCGTGACCAGCGCCACCAGGTACGGCCGCCGGTCGCCGATCACGACGCACTGGCTGACGAGCGCGTGCTGCTTGATCTCCGCCTCGAGGTTGGCCGGGCGTGATGTTCTTGCCGCCCGCGGTGATGATGATGTCCTTCTTGCGGCCGGTGATCTTCAGGTAGCCGTCGGAGTCGATCTCGCCGATGTCGCCCGTGTGGAGCCAGCCGTCGACGATCGTCTCCGCGGTCGCGTCCGCGTTCTTGTAGTAGCCCTTGAAGATGTTCGGGCCGCTGATCAGGATCTCGCCGTCGGAGGCGATCTTGATCTCGCAGTCGTCGAAGGCCCGGCCGACGGTGCCGAACTTGAACGCCTCCGGCGTCGAGATCGTCGCCGCGGTCGAGGTCTCGGTCATGCCGTAGCCCTCGAGGATGAGGACGCCGGCCGCGTCGAAGAAGCGGAGGATGTCGGGGTTGATCGGCGCGGCGCCGGTCACGCACTGGGTGATGTTGCCGCCGAACAGGCCGCGGATCTTCGAGAGCACCTGCTTGTCGGCGAACTCGTACTGCTTCGTGCAGCAGGAAGCCGGGCTTGCGGCCGGAGCGCTCGAGCTCGCGGACCTTCTTGCCGACGCCGATCGCCCACCAGAAGATGCGCTCCTTGAGGCCGCCCTCCTTGGCGATCGCGCTGGTCGCGGTCGTGTAGATCTTCTCGAAGATGCGCGGCACCGACGGGAAGTAGTGCGGCCGGACCTCGGTGAGGTTCGGGACGATCTTGAGCGGATCGCGCTCCCAGTAGGCGATGACGCCGCCGATGTCGAAGCTGCCGAGCTGGATCAGCAGCGCGAACGAGTGCGCGAGCGGCAGGAACAGGTAGGCGACCTGGCCCGACTCGAGCACCGTCGCCTTCGCGGTCATGTCGAGCATCGCGCGGTAGTTGCCGTGGCTGATCACGCAGCCCTTCGGCGGGCCGGTCGTGCCCGACGTGTAGATGAAGGTGCAGATGTCGTCGGGCGTGACCGCGGAGTAGCGCTGCTCCCACTCGGATTCGTCGCGGCCGTCGCCGCGGGCGGCGAGGTCGGAGAACGAGATCGCGCCCTCGGCCTCGCCCTCCATGATGATCACGTGCTCGAGCTTGGGCAGCTGCGAGCGCACCGCGTCGATCTTCGCGAGCTGCTCGGCGTCCTCGACGATCACGGCCTTCGCGTCCGAGTTCTCGAGCACGTACTGGCACTCCTCGGGCGAGTTCGTCTGGTAGATCGGGACGACGGTCGCGCCGGCGGTGAGCGCCGCGAAGTCGGCGTAGGTCCACTCGGGGCGGGTGTTGGCGAGGATCGAGACCTTGTCGCCGCGCTCGATGCCGAGGTCGATGAGGCCGAGCGAGAGCCGCCGGACCGTGGCGCCGACGTCCTCGAAGCTGCGGGTGACCCAGGTGCCGGAGCCGTCCTTGAACTTGATCGCAGGAGCGGACCCGTACTTCTCGACCGCGCGCGGGAGCAGGTCGGCAACGGTGGCGCTGCCGGTCCCCCTCTCCGCACCTGCGGCGGGGGTGATCGCGGCCTCCATGGTCTCTCCTCTCGTCCTGGTCCGGCCGGGCTGGCCCGGCCTCCGTCATCGGCTCCGCGAGGAGCCGTCGGACGAGTCTATGGGTCGCTGCTTCGTGGGCGAGGGTCAGACGGCCCGCTTCATCGCCTGCGGCTGCAGCTGCCGCAGCGACGTCGCGAACAGCGTCTTGTCGATGCGCCCGTGCAGGATCGGGATCCCCATCTGAATGCACTTGGCGATCACCTCCTGACGCTGCATGTGGACTTCTTCGGCCAGCTCCGTCGGGGTCAGGTGATTAGCCAAGGGGCTCCTCCTCGGGTTGGGTGTCCCCAGTCCCGCGAGTTCTATCGCTTGTGCCCGATGTGTCAAGCGGGCCGTTCGCCGGAGCCGGCGAAAAGCCCGCACTTTGCGGCGATCCGGGCCGGATCCGGACGGATCGCTGCCGCCCCGGCAGCCGCTCAGATCGGGTTCGGGACCTCGATGAACTCGTGCTCGACGCCGAACCGCTCGGCGACCACCTCGCCGAGCCGGCGGATGCCGAGCGTCTCGGTCGCGTGGTGGCCGGCGGCGATGAAGTGGATGCCGCCCTCGCGGGCGTCGGCGGTGACGTGCTCGGCCGGCTCGCCGGTGATCAGCGCGTCGGCCCCGAGCTCGATCGCCTCGTGGACGTAGGAGGCGCCGGCGCCCGTGACCACGGCCAGCGGTCGAGACCGCCTCCGGACCGGCGCCGAGCAGCTGCGGCTCGCGCGCCGAGCAGCGCTGCGACCGAGCCGAGCAGCTGTTCGATCCGCGACCGGGTCCCGGCGCCGGCCGACGATCCCGATCGGCGCCCCCTTGGCCTCGGCGAACGTGCCGGCCCGCTCGAACCCGAGCGCCTCGCAGAGCAGCGCGTTGTTGCCGATCTCCGGGTGCGCGTCGAGCGGCAGGTGGTAGCCGGCGACGTTGAGGCCGGCCCCGAGCGCGGCCCTGCAGCCGGGCCGCCATCTGCTCGCTGAGCGCGCGCGGGTGGAAGTCCCAGAAGAGCCCGTGGTGGGCGATCAGCAGGTCGGCGCCGGCGTCGATCGAGCGCTCGATCAGCTCCAGGTTCGCCGAGACGCCGCTGACGACCTTGCCGATCTCGGCGGTGCCCGGGCACCTGCAGGCCGTTCGGTCCGTAGTCGGTGAACCGCCCGATCTCGAGCAGCTCGTCGCAGAAGGCGATCACCTGGTTGCGGTCGGCCATCGGCCCGATGATCCCACGCGTCGGCGGGCCGAAGCGCCGCCCGCCAATACGATTGGGGGCATGAGCGACGCCGCCGCCGATCCCGTGACGCCCGATTCGGGCGGGTTCGTCGAGTCGCTGATGGACACCGACCTGTACTCGATCGGCGCCTACTTCTGCGACCAGAACCCGGACCTCGTCGACGAGGTCGTGCAGCGGGGCGCGCGAGATCGAGCAGCAGGGCCTGCAGGTCTGGGCCGGGCGCGAGGAGATCGACATCGAGGAGGCCTTCGGGATGCTCCTCACCGGCCTCGCGGTCCGCTACTACAAGGCCGTCACGGGCTGACCCGATGGAGCGCCGCTGGCTTCCGATAACGATCCTCGGCGCTGCTCGCGATCGGGCTGCTCGCCGGGATCATCTCGCTGTCGA
Source organism: uncultured Solirubrobacterales bacterium (assembly GCA_963743845.1). Classification (GTDB taxonomy): domain Bacteria; phylum Actinomycetota; class Thermoleophilia; order Solirubrobacterales; family 70-9; genus CAXMST01. Next base: position 249,237 of record CAVURI010000003.1, on the reverse strand, counting down.
TCGGCGAGAAGGGCCCGCAGTCGATCCAGATCACGGGGACCGGCGAGGTGCAGGAGCTGATCGGGGGGATCCGGCAGCTCGACGACCGGCTCGGCGACGAGGACGCGCCGATCACGATGACCCTGTTCCAGGACGTGCAGTGTCCGCGCTGCGCCGACTTCCAGGCGGACGTGATCGATCCGCTGATCGAGCAGCGCGTCCGCACCGGCGAGGCGCAGATCAACTTCAGGAACTTCCCGCTCGGCCTCAAGCCGGTGACGCTCGGTGCGATCGGGGTCGAGGCGGCGGCCGAGCAGGACCGCGGCTGGCAGTACGCGGAGCTGTTCATGCGCAACCTCGACGAGGTGCCGGAGCACGGGGTCAACCAGGAGTTCCTCGAGCAGGTCGCCGCGGTCGTCCCGAAGCTGGACACCGCCGCCTGGGAGGAGGCCTTCGCGCCGGCCCCGCCGAGCAGAGCGCTCAGGAGGACGTCGATCTGGCGACCGAGCTGCGGCTGCCGGCCGATCCGATCCTCGTCGTCGAGGGGGCGGTGGGCTCGGAGACGCTCGAGGACGTTCCCACCCTGGACGAGGTCAACGCCGCGATCGATCGCGTCGGCTGAGGCCGCTCCGGGGCGACCGCGGCGGCGCCCGGACGAGCCCCGAGTCCTGCCATACTGCGCGCGTCTCGGGGCGTGGCGCAGCCTGGTAGCGCGCACCGTTCGGGTCGGTGAGGTCCCCGGTTCGAATCCGGGCGCCCCGATATGCAGACAGCCGCCGGCGGACCGACCCGCGCCGGCCGGCGAGCGGTCCCGTGCGCCTATCCGTAGTCTTCCGCGGGCCCGTCCGGGCGCCCCCCGATTGCAGGCCCGCTGTTCCGCGCATAGCGTGCGGGCATGAGCGAGATCTCCAGATCGTCGGCCCGGCCCGGTGTCCGGCGCGGACCGATCCGCTCGACCGCCCCGGTCGGCGACCTCGCCAGCCGGCCCGTCGTCGGCTGCGCGCCCGAGCAGACGCTGCTCGATGCGGCGGCGATGCTCAGCGCCAACGGCGTCCACGCGCTCGTCGTGCGCCCGTCCGACGACTGCCGGCTCCTCGTCCTTCGCCGTGCTCAGCGACCAGGACCTGCTCGAGGCCGTCGCCCTCGGTCGCGACCCGGCCGCCGAGGAGGTCGGCGCCGTCGCCGGCACCGAGCCGGTCGACGATCGACGCCGACGCGACCGTCCGCGAGGCGGCGGCGGCGATGCGCGAGCACGAGGTCAGCCACCTGTTCGTCGTCGATCCCGCGACCGGCGGCCCGGTCGGGGTGCTCTCGAGCCTCGACGTCGCCAGGGCGCTGGTGCGGTCGGCCGCCGGATGCCTGCGCGCCGGGCCGGATCGTGCTCGGGCACGACGGCGGCCCGGGCGGCGACGACGCCGCCGCGCTCGCCGGCCTGCTCGCCGGCGCCGACGGCGAGGTCCATGCCGTGATCGCGATCCCGTACCCGCCGCGGCGGGTCGGCGAGCCGCCGATCGAGCCCGAGCCCGGTCCCGGCAACTGGGAGCAGATCAAGAGCGACCTCGAGGCGAAGGCGACCGACGTGCTCGAGCGGCGGGCGCTGTCCCGCGTGCATGCGGCGAAGAGCTTCGGCGAGGTCCTGATCGACAACTCGGCGCCCGCTGCCCTGACCGCGATCGGCGAGGCGGAGCGGCCCGACTGCATCGTCGTCGGCTCGAGTCGCCGCGGCCGGCTCGGGGCGGTGCTGATCGGCAGCACCGGCGAGAAGCTCGCCCACGGCTCAGCCGCGCCGGTCGCGATCGCGCCGCGCGGCTACTCGGACGCCGCTCCCGAGCGGATCGCGACGGTCGCCGTCGGCTTCGACGGCGGCGGCGAGGCGGACCACGCGCTCGAGCTGGCCGCCTCGATCGCCCGCCGGCACGGCGCCTCGCTGCGCGTGATCGGCGTGCTCGAGACCACGATCGGCGAGGGCGAGATCATCGCCGAGGCCTACGACGCCCTCTCCGGCAAGCCGGTCGTCGATCGTCGCAAGCACGAGCTCGAGACGCGCATGTCCGAGTCGATCGCAGCTCACGCCGAGGACCTCGGCCGTCACCGTCGAGATCGAGCGCGGGCGCGTCGCCGACCGCCTGATCGACTCCTGCGGCCAGGACGCCGACCTGCTCGTCGTCGGCTCGCGCGGCTACGGCCCGCTCGCCCGCGTCCTGCTCGGCAGCACGTCCTCCCGCCTCGCCGGCAGGGCGCCGTGTCCGCTGCTGATCGCGACGCGGCGCAGCCACTAGACCCGGCCGGCCCAGCTCGGCGCCTCGCCGCATCCCGCGCCCGCTAGTGCGACTGGCCGGTGGCCGCGGCGAGCAGCGTCCAGCGCTTGCGCTTCTCGCGGTACTCGGCGGGAAGCACGATGTTGAGGCCCTCGGCGACGTCGAGCCAGTGCAGCGCCCGGGTGTACTCGCCGTCGCGGGCGTCGATGTCGGCGCCGACGAGGGCGATCCCGATCGCCTCGGCGTGGTCGGACTCGCGGCGCGACTCGGGGTCGAGGTCGCGCAGCTCGCCGACGTCGTAGGTCGGATCGTGGCGGCGGGCCAGGTAGGGAGCGAGCAGGCGTCCGGCGACCTTCGCCGGCGGCCACCAGAGCGGGCGCGTGCTGGTCGGTGCCCTGATCGCTGCTGTCGGCGTCGGGCGCCGCCGAGCGCAGGAAGTGAGGGCCTTCGGGCGTCATCAGGGCGGCCCGCAGGATCGGCCGGAAGACGAGGCGCTCGTCGGCGACGGCGATGCCCGATCTCGGCGGCGATCCCGGCGGCGGCCACGTCGGCCTGCTCGGCCGCGAGGCCGCCCTGCTTGAGCGGGAACCAGGTCGCGTCGCCGACCGCCCAGACGCGCTCGACGCCCGGCACGCGCATCGCCCTGTCGGTCGGGATGAATCCGTGCGCGTTCTGCGGCAGGCCCGGGGATCTCGGGAACGTCGAGCTCGGGGATCGTGACCCGGTAGGCGGGCTCGGCGCCGGGCGACCGCCGTCGGCCGGGACGACGCCCGTGCTCGCGAACTCGACCCCGTGCATCTCGAGCAGATCCGCGACCTGCGCGGAGGCCGCGGCGCCGAAGCACTGGAGCGGGGTGTGCTCGGGCGTGTGGAAGGCGACGCGGGCGGCGGTGCTGCTCAGTCGCTGCGCCGCCTGCAGCGCCAGCTCGTAGAGCGGCAGCGGCCAGCTCGGGCCCGAGGGGACCTCGAACAGCAGCGTGCCCCCGTGCTCGGCGGCCTCTTCGATCACGGCGCGCAGCGCCTCGGCCTGCCCGGCCCCGGCGAAGATCAGCGCCGGCGGGGCGCCGCTGCGACCGCCTTGCTCTCGGCGGCCGGCGTGTGTCGCCGGGCTCCGGGCGAGAGGATCAGCGCGTCGTAGGGAAGCTCGGTGCCGTGCTCGGTCAGCAGGCGCTGCTCGGCCGGCCAGATCTCGGCGAGGCGATCGCGATGGCGGCCGACGCGGGCGTCCTCGCAGAAGTCGTCGATCGGGAGCTCGGGCGCCGGCTTCGGCGCCGAACGGCTCGGTGACCGAGAGCGCGACCAGGCGGAAGGCCGTGTCGTCGGAGAGCAGCTCGATCTTCACGTTGGGGTCGACCTCGCGCAACGCGAGGATCGCCTCGAGCCCACCGACGCCGCCGCCGACGACGACTACGCGGAAGTCGTCAGCGGCCATGGCAGCCGGCGCGTTGTCCGCGCTCGTCGTGCTCGTGCGCCTTGGCGGCGAGCGTGTGGCCGAGCAGGTCGCCGATCCGCTCCTTCGGGAGGAAGGCGGAGGCGCCGGCGGCCAGCGCCCGCGCCTTGATCAGCGGGTCGTCGCGCATCGCCAGGACGACGATCGAGAGGCTCGGGTAGCCGGCGCGGATGTGCGAGAGCAGGGTCGCGGCCGGGGCAGCGGCCCGTGCGGCCACATGCTCGCGAGGTTCTGGTCGAGCAGCAGCAGGCCCAGGGGGCGGCCGGCGAGCAGCTCGAGCGCAGCCGGGCCGGTCGAGACGCAGCCGGCGACCTCGAAGCCCCGCCGCGACTCGATCATGTCGACGAGCGCCGCGCTGACGGCCGGGTGCGGATCGGCGATCCCAACGTTCATCGGTCCGTTTCCCAGTTCCACACGCTCGAATCTAGGCGCGGCGCTCGGGGTCTTCGTCCGTCCCGGGCCGTAGCCGCGGTCCGGAGAAATACGGTTCTGCGGCCGCCCGATTCACGATCCGGCCGCCGGAGGCCTCGTGCGATCCCGTACATTCTGTGCCGATGTCACCAACGACGGCAGGGAGCCGCCGCCTCGACGAGGAGACGCTGCGCGAGCTCTTCGACGTAGGGCGGGGCCTGGTATCGGACCTCGAGCTCGAGCACGTGCTGCGGCGCGTGCTCGAGGCCGCGGTTCAGATCACCGGCGCCCGCTACGCCGCCCTCGGGGTGCTCGACCGCGAGCGCAGCGGCCTCGAGCGCTTCATCCACCTCGGCATCGACGAGCAGACCCGCGAGCGGATCGGCGATCTGCCCAGCGGTCGCGGCATCCTCGGCCTGCTGATCAGCGAGCCCCGGCCGGTCCGTCTGCACGACGTCTCCGAGCACGCGAACTCCTACGGCTTCCCGCCGAACCACCCGCCGATGAGCACCTTCCTCGGCGTCCCGATCCGGATCCTCGAGCGGCAGTGGGGGAACCTCTACCTGACCGAGAAGGAGAACGGCGCCGACTTCACCGAGGAGGACGAGCGCGCCGTGATCTCGCTCGCCGAGTGGGCCGCGATCGCGATCGGCAACGCCCGCTCGGTCGCAACCGAGCGCCTGCGGCTGGCGATGGACGCCGCCGAGCAGGAGCGGCGCCAGTGGGCCCGCGAGCTGCACGACGCGACGCTGCAGGGCCTCGCCGCCGTGCGGCTGATGCTCGCGACGGGCCGTCGTGACAGCGACAAGCTCGAGTCCGCCGTCGATCGCTCGATCGAGCAGATCGACCACGAGATCGCCTCGCTGCGCGATCTGATCACCGACCTGCGCCCCGACTCGCTGCAGGAGCTCGGGATCGTGCCCGGCCCTGGGGGCGCTGGCGAGCAGGATCGAGTCCCGCGGCCAGGGCGTGCAGATCCCGGTCGAGGTCCCGCCCGGTCCCGACATCCGCTTGTCGCCGGCCCAGGAGATCGCCGTCTACCGGGTCGTCCAGGAGGCGATCACGAACGCGATCCGCCACGGCGGCGCGGCGCGGATCGCCGTATCGCTGTCGCGGGACGAAGAGCGACTTCGTCACGCGGATCAGCGACGACGGGGCCGGGTTCGTGCCCGCGCGAGCCGAGCTCGGCTTCGGGATCGTCGGCATGCGTGAGCGCGCGGAGCTCGCCGAGGGGCATCTCGAGATCGACTCGACGCCGGGGGAGGGCGCGGTGGTGACGCTGACGCTGCCGCTCGGGCCCGTGCCGGAGCCGGAGCCGGTCGTCCCGGACTGATCCGGTGAGCTCGGCTCAGCTGCCCGCGCGGGCGCGGACCGGGGGAGGCGCGGCGTTGACCATGTCGTGCTCGAGCGCGTAGGCGACGAGCTCCTTGCGGGTCTGCAGCCGCAGCTTCTGCTGGATGTGCGCCCGGTGCGATTCGACCGTGCGGATGCTCAGGTAGAGCTCCTCGCCGATCTCGCGGTTGGTCAGGCCGAGCGCGATCAGGCGCAGGACCTCGGCCTCGCGGTCGCTGAGGCCGTCCGGGCGGCCACTCCGGCGGCTGCTCGGCCGCGAGCCGGGCGCCGATCGAAGGCTGCACGTAGCGCTCGCCGCGGGCGGCGGCGGTCACGGCCTCGACGAGGTCGGTGTCGGCTGCGTCCTTGAGCAGGTAGCCGCTGGCGCCGCCGCGCAGGGCGTCGCGGGCGTAGGCGGTCTCGGTCTGCATCGTCAGCACGACGATCCGCGTCTCCGGGGAGGCCTCGCGCATCTCGTTCATCGAGTCGAGGCTCGAGAGCCCGCCCATGTTGATGTCGAGGACGAGGACGGCGGGCTTGTAGGCCTTGAGCTTGCGGATCGCGCCGTCGACGCTGTCGGCCTCGGCGACGATCTCCATGCCGGCCTCGGACTCGAGGATCATCCGCAGACCGCTGCGCACGACGGCGTGGTCGTCGGCGATCAGGACGCTGGTCTTCTCCGCTGCTTCAGCCATCCCGCGTCACATTAGCTAGGCCTCCGCAGCACGCCCGCACGGGGTGTGCCGTGCTCCCGTCGGGGAGAACTACTGATCGAGAATCGCGCCGCGCCACGTCCGCCGTGGCCCGGCCCTGGGTCAGCCTGTTCGCATGACTTCTCTCGAGCTCGCCCGCTGGCAATTCGGCATCACGACCGTCTACCACTTCCTCTTCGTGCCGCTGACGATCGGCCTCGCGATCGCCGTCGCCTACTTCCAGACCCGCTGGTACAAGACCGGCGACGAGAAGCTGGCTGCGCGCGACCCGCTTCTGGGGCAAGCTGATGCTCGTCTCGTTCGCGATGGGCGTCGTCACCGGGATCGTCCAGGAGTTCCAGTTCGGCATGAACTGGTCCGACTACTCGCGCTTCGTCGGCGACATCTTCGGCGCGCCGCTCGCGATGGAGGGCCTCGCCGCGTTCTTCGTCGAGTCGACCTTCCTCGGCCTCTGGATCTTCGGCTGGGGCCGGCTGCCGAAGAAGATCCACCTGGCGACGATCTGGCTCGTCGCCGGCTCGACCGCGCTGTCGGCCTACTTCATCCTCGCCGCGAACTCGTGGATGCAGCACCCGGTCGGCTACGAGATGGTCGACGGCAAGGCCGAGCTGACCTCGATCTGGGCCGTGCTCACCAACAACACCGCGCTCTACGCCTTCGCCCACACGATCTTCGCGGCCCTGATCACCTCCGGCATGGTCATCATCGCCGTCTCCGCCTGGCACCTGCGCAAGGGCAACGAGCCCGAGGTGCACAAGCGCACGATCGCCTACGCGCTGCCCGTCGTCACGATCGCCTCGATCCTGACGATGACCGTCGGCCACTTCAACGGCGATGCTGATGAGCGATCAGCAGCCGATGAAGATGGCGGCCGCCGACGCGGTCTTCGAGACCGGCGACAGCGTCGGCATGTCGCTGTTCGCGACCGGCGACCTCGAGAGCAACCCCGAGGGCCTGAACCGCAACATCGAGGTCCCCGGCATGCTCTCGCTGCTCGCGACCGGCAGCTTCAACGGCGAGGTCGAGGGCATCAACAACCTCAACGAGCGAGTACCAGGAGGAGTTCGGTCCCGGCGAGTACGCGCCGATCGTGGCGATCGCCTACTGGAGCTGGCGCGCGATGATCGGCGCCGGCACGCTGATGCTGCTGATCGCCGCGCTTCGGCTGGTACCTGCAGCCGCAAGGGCAAGCTCGAGAGCTCGAAGCGGTTCCTGCAGTTCGCCGTGCTCGCGGCCGCGCTGCCGTTCATCGCCAACACCTTCGGCTGGATCTTCACCGAGATGGGGCGCCAGCCCTGGGTGGTGTTCGGGATGCTGAAGACGAGCGACGCGAACTCGCCCGCGGTCTCCTCGGCCGAGGTCTGGATCACGCTGGTCGGCTTCACGCTCCTGTACGGCGTGCTCGCCGTCTTCGCCGGCCGGATCTTCCTCAAGATCGCCCGCAAGGGAACCCCCGACGCACCCGAGCCCGACGACGGCGGCAAGCCCGACCTCGTGCTCGCCTACTGACCCGGACTGACCTGAAAGGGATTCGAAATGGATGACGTCACAACACTTCAGCTCGTCTGGTTCCTGCTGATCTCGATCCTCTGGCTCGGCTACTTCGTGCTCGAGGGCTTCGACTTCGGCGTCGGGATGCTGATCCCGGCGGTCGCGAAGACGGACGGCGAGCGGCGCACCGTGCTGCACTCGATCGGCCCGGTCTGGGACGGCAACGAGGTCTGGCTGCTGGTCGCCGGCGGCGCCACCTTCGCCGCCTTCCCGGAGTGGTACGCGACCCTCTTCTCGGGCTTCTACCTGGCCCTCTTCCTGATCCTCGTGGCGCTGATCGTGCGCGGCGTCTCGTTCGAGTTCTGGGGCAAGAGCGACAGCCCGCGCTGGCGCCGCGGCTGGGAGTGGGCGCTCGCGATCGGCAGCTTCCTGCCGGCCCTGCTCTGGGGCGTCGGCTGGGCGAACATCGTCGCCGGCGTGCCGATCGACGCGACCGGCGAGTTCACCGGGACCCTCTTCACCCTGCTCAATCCATACGCGCTGCTCGGGGGGCTCGTGACGCTTGACCCTGTTCGCCTGCCACGGCGCCTCGTTCCTGGCGCTGCGCACGACCGGGGAGGTGGCCGCGAGGGCCCGGACCTGGGCGAAGCTGACAGCGCCCGTCGCGGCCGTGCTCGGGGCCGGCTTCGTCGCCTGGACGATCGCCGACATGAGCGACAGCACCGGCAACACGATCGCCGCGGTGATCGGCGTGCTCGCCGTCGCGGCCCTGGTCGCGATGACGGTCCTCGTCCGCCGCAAGGCGGCCTGGGGCTTCGGCGCCGGCGTCGCCGCGATCGTCCTGCTCTTCACCTCGCTGTTCGTGAACCTGTTCCCGAACGCGATGGTCTCGAGCACCGACTCCGCCTACACCCTGACGCTGTCGGCGGCCTCCTCCTCCGACTACACGCTGACCGTGATGACGGTCGTCGCGGCCCTGCTCGTGCCGGTCGTCCTGCTCTACCAGGGCTGGACCTACTGGGTCTTCAGGCACCGGATCGGGCCCGAGGACTTCGGCGAGGTGCACAGTCCGCTCGACCTGATCGACCAGAAGCTGAACAAGGACGACGAGTCCGGCCCGGACGCGCCGCTGCCTCCCGACCCGGCGCCCGCAGCCGGACCCTGACGACATGCGCGGCCTGCAGGGAAGGCTGACGCGCTCGGGGACCGCGGCCCGGCGGCAGGTGGTGCTCACGGTCCTGATCGGGCTGGCGGGGACCGCGCTGATCGTCGCTCAGGCGACGCTGCTCGCCTCGGTGATCGCCGGGGCGTTCATCGACGGCGAGCCGCCCTCGGCGCTGACCGGCGCGCTCGTTGCGCTGGCCGCGGTCTCGATCGGCCGCGGGCTCGTCGGCTTCGGGTTCGAGTGGACCGGCCGGGTCGGCGCCGCGAACGTGATGGAGTCGCTGCGGGGCCGGCTCGCCGAGCAGCTGCTGCTGCGCCGCCCGTTCGACCCCGAGCGCCGCGGCGGCGCCCTCGCCGCCGCCGGCGTCCAGGGCGTCGAGGCGCTCGAGGCCTACTACGCCAAGTACCTGCCGTACGCCGTGCTCGCGGCGCTGGCGCCGCCCGTGATCCTGCTCTGGATCCTGCCGCGGGACTGGGAGGCGGCGCTGATCCTCGGCATCACCTTCCCGCTGATCCCGGTCTTCATGGTCCTCGTCGGCAAGCTCAGCCAGCGCAGCATCGACAAGCGCTGGCAGACGCTCGCCGGGCTCAGCGCCCGCTTCCTCGACCTCGTGCGCGGCCTCGAGACGCTGCGCGCGCTCGGTCGCGCCCGCGATCAGGAGCGCGCGATCGGCGCCGCCTCCGACGGCTACCGGGTCGAGACGATGGCGACGCTCCGCGTCGCCTTCCTCTCGGCGCTCGTGCTCGAGCTGCTGGCGATGATCGGCACCGCGGTCGTCGCCGCGACGGTCGGCGTCCAGCTCGCGAACGGGAGCCTCGGCTTCGAGGCCGGGCTGACCGTGCTGCTGCTCGCCCCCGAGCTCTACATGCCGCTGCGCCAGGTCGGCGCCCAGTACCACGCGGCCAACGACGGCCTCAGCGCCGCCGAGACGATCTTCGAGGTGCTCGACGCCGAGCCGACGGTGTCGGTCCCGGCGGCGCCGAAGCCGGCCCCCGATCCGCGCCGCGAGCCGCTCGTGCTCGAGGGTGTCAGCTTCCGCTACCCGGGCCGGTCCGAGCCGGTGCTCGACGGCCTCGACCTGCGGATCGAGCCGGGGACCGTGGTCGCGATCACCGGCCCGAGCGGCTCCGGCAAGTCGACGCTGGCCTCGCTGCTGCTGCGGCTCGCCGAGACCCGCGAGGGTGAGCTCCGCTGCGGCGACGTCGCGCTCGCCGACACCGATCCCGCCGACTGGCGCGAGCGGGTCGCATGGGTGCCGCAGCGACCGACGATCTTCGCCGGGACGCTGGCCGAGAACGTCGCCCTCCACGATCCGTCGGCGCCGGAGACGCACGTCCTCGCCGCGCTCCGCGCCGCGGGGGGCCTCGAGCTCGTCCGCGAGCTGCCCGGCGGCCTCGACGCCCGCGTCGGCGAGGGCGGCCGGCGCCTCTCGGCGGGCCAGTCCCAGCGGGTCGCGCTGGCCCGGGCCTTCCTCCGCAACCCTTCGCTCGTCGTCCTCGACGAGCCCACCGCCCACCTCGACGAGGAGACCGCCGCCTCGGTCGGCGAGGCGATCGCCGAGCTGCTCAAGAAGCGCACCGGCCTGCTGATCGCGCACCGCCCGCGCCTCGTCGAGCAGGTGCGCGCCGCGATCCCGGGGACCCGCGTGCTCGAGCTCGACGGGGGCCGGCTCCATCCTGCTCCCGGCTCCGCCGCCGGCCCGGGCGGCGCGCCCCGATCGCTGGAGCCGGCGCTGTGAGCACGCTGCGGCCGCTGCTGTCGATCGCTGCCGAGGGCGGGCACCGCGCGCGCATGGCGCTGGCGGCGGTGCTCGGCGCGATCGCGGTGCTGGCCGCCGTCGGCCTGCTGACGACGTCCGGGTACCTGATCAGCCGCGCGGCCCAGCAGCCGGAGATCCTGATGCTCGCGCTTGCGATCGTCGGCGTCCGCTTCTTCGGCCTCGTCCGCGCCCTCGCCCGCTACGCCGAGCGGCTCGTCTCCCACGACGTCGCCCTGCGCGAGATCGGCAGGCTGCGCCGCCGCTTCTTCGCGGCGCTGGTGCCGCTCGTGCCGAGCGGTCTCGGCGGCCACCGCCGGGGCGAGCTCCTGAGCCGCTTCGTCTCCGACGTCGACCGGCTCCAGGACGTCTGGCTGCGGGCGCTGCTGCCGCCGATGATCGCGGTCCTCGCCGGCGCCGGCGCCCTGATCGTCGCCTTCCTCCTCTACCCGCCGGCGGCGCTGGTGCTGGCGATCTCGCTGGCGCTGGGCGCGATCGTCGTGCCCTGGCTCGCGCAGCGCGCCGCCCGCGCGGCCGGCCGCAACCAGGCGGCGGCGCGGGCCGAGCTCAGCGCCGACCTGGTCGAGATCTCGGCCGGGGCGGGGGAGCTCGCGCTCGCCGGTCGCGAGGCCGACTGGATCGCGAAGACCCGCGCATCCGGAGCGCGCCTCGCCTCGATCCAGCGCCGCGATGCGCTCGCGGCGGGCCTCGGCGGCGGCCTGCAGCTGACGCTCCTTGCCGCGACCGCCGTCGCGATGACCGCGGTCGCCCTTCCCGCCGTCTCGGACGGGGCGCTGGCCGGGGTGCTGCTCGCCGCGGTGGCGCTGCTCGGCATCGCCGCGCAGGAGGCCGTCGCGCCGTTGCCTGCGGCCGCGGCCAGCATCGACGCCTGTTCGGTGGCCGCGACGAGGGTCGACGAGGTGGTCGCCTCGAAGCCCGCGATCAGCGAGCCCGAGCGTGCCTTCGCCGGTGCCCGCGGGCGGCCCGATCGAGCTCCGCGACGTCAGCTTCTCCTACCCGGACGGCACCCCCGTGCTCGACCGGATCTCGCTGACCCTGCGCGCCGGCGAAGCCGTCTCGCTCGGCGGCCGCAGCGGCGGCGGCAAGACGACGCTGGCCGAGCTGCTGGTCCGCTTCAACGCCCCGACCGGCGGCGAGATCTCGATCGGAGGGACGCCCTACGAGCGGCTCGACTCCGACGAGCTGCGCTCGGTCGTGATGCTCGCCGGGCAGGATGCCTACGCGTTCGCGGTCTCGCTGCGCGAGAACCTGATGCTCGGCGACCCGGCCGCCGACGACGTCCGGCTCGAGTGGGCGCTCTCACGGGTCGGCCTCGGAGCCTGGCTCGAGGGACTGCCGGACGGCCTCGACACCCAGCTCGGCGAGCTCGGCGCGACCGTCTCCGGCGGTCAGCGGCAGCGGCTCGGCGTCGCTCGCGCCCTGCTCACGCCGGCGTCGTACCTGATCTTCGACGAGCCCACGGCCCACCTCGATCCCGCCTCCGGCGAGGCGCTGCTGAAGATGCTGGCCGAGGAGGCGCGGCGCAACGCCCGCGGCGTCCTCGTGATCAGCCACGAGCAGGCTGCCGGGGCCGGCTTCGACCGCAGGCTCTGGCTCGAGGACGGCCGGCTCAGCCGCCGCTGAGCGGCACGTCGCCGATCCAGCCCCGCGGCCCCGGGCCGCGGGAGCCGGCGCGGTCGCCGGGATTGGCGAGCTCGCACTTCTCCAGCGACAGGCAGCCGCAGCCGATGCAGCCGGTCAGGCCCTCGCGCAGGCGCTCGAGCTCGGCGATCCGCTCGTCGATCCGCGACGTCCAGGAGGCGCTCAGCTTCGACCAGTCGGCCGCCTTCGGCGTCCGGTTGCCCGGCAGCTTGTCGAGCTCGCCCCTGATCTCCTCGAGGCTGAGCCCGATCCGCTGCGCGAAGACGATGAAGGCGACGCGGCGGATCGTCGGCCGCCGGTAGCGGCGGTGGCCGCCGATGTTCCGCTCCGACTCGATCAGGCCGCGCTCCTCGTAGTAGCGCAGGGCCGAGGTGGCGACGCCGCTGCGCTCGGCGAGCTCGCCGATCGTCAGCTCCTTCGGGGGTCCGCTCGTGGCCGTGCTCATCGGCGGCAGGCTCGCAGATCGCCGGACTTGACTTCAAGTGCGCTTGAAGTTGCATCATGTGCGGGCCCGCGGCGAGCAGCGGGATTGCCGCACAGCGCGCCGGGTATAGATTCCCAAGCCCACGATTTCCCCAGACAAAGGAGCGAAGCAATGGCCTACTCCGTACCCGACCTTCCCTACGACTACGACGCGCTCGAGCCTCACATCGACGAGCAGACGATGCGCATCCACCACGACAAGCACCACCAGGCCTACGTCGACAAGGCGAACGCCGCCCTCGAGGGCACCGAGTGGGCCGACAAGGACGTCGAGGAGGTCCTCAAGGATCTCGACAGCCTCCCCGCCGACAAGCAGGGCCCGGTCCGCAACAACGCCGGCGGCCACGCCAACCACTCGTTCTTCTGGCAGATCATGAGCCCGGACGGCGGCGGCGAGCCCAGCGGCGCCCTCGCGGATGCGATCAACGACAAGTTCGGCAGCTTCGACTCCTTCAAGGAGGAGTTCAAGAACGCCGGCATCGGCCAGTTCGGCTCCGGCTGGGCGTGGCTGGTCCACGACGGCTCCGGCCTCGCCGTGACCTCGACCGCGAACCAGGACTCGCCGATCTCGGCCGGTCAGACGCCGCTGCTCGGCGCCGACGTCTGGGAGCACGCCTACTACCTCAAGTACCAGAACAAGCGCCCCGACTACCTGGACGCGTTCTGGAACGTCGTCAACTGGGACGAGGTCGCCTCGCGCTTCGAGGCCGCCGGCGGCTGAGCCGCCCGGGGTCGCGCCGAGGCGCGATCCCGACAGGATTCCGAGGGCCCGTGCGGCGATGCCGCGACGGGCCCTCGCTGCGTTCCGGGCCGGGTGCGCACCGCCGGGGGCGCTCGCGGGTTCTAGATTGAGACGATGCGCACCGCGCTTCCGGCAGCCCTGACGGCCGCAGCCGCGGCCGCCCTCGCGGCGATCGCGACGGCCGGCCCGGCCCCGGCCGCGGTCGCTCCGTCGCCGGCGGAGGCCGCAGCCGCGGCGAACGCGAGCACCGGCGGCTACTGCCTCGGCCGCAAGGTGACGATCCGCGGCCGCAACGGTCCCGACCGGATCAAGGGCACGAAGCGCGCCGACGTGATCGACGGCCGCGGCGGTGGCGATCGGATCAAGGGCGGCGGCGGCGCCGACCTGATCTGCGGCGCCGGCGGCAACGACCGGCTGTTGGGCAACGACGACAGCGACCAGCTCGACGGCGGCCCCGGCCGCGACGAGCTCGAGGGCGGCCCCGGCGGCCGCGACTACCTGATCGGCGGCCCCGGCGACGACGAGATCGCGGGCAACGGCGGCGAGCTCGACCTGGTCTCGTTCCTCGACGCGCCCGACGGCGTCACGGTCTCGCTGCCGGCCGGGACCGCGAGCGGCGACGGCGCCGACGCGCTCTCGGGCGTCGAGGCGGTCTATGGGTCGGAGGGGCCCGACGTGCTCGTCGGCGACGGGGCGGTCAACTACCTGAGCGGCTCAGGCGGCGACGACGTGCTCGCCGGGCTCGACGGGAACGACTACCTGAGCGGTGGCAAGGGGACCGACACGGCCTCCGGTGGCGCCGGTCAGGACACCTGCGTCGGCGCCGAGGTGACCGACTCCTGCGAGGACTGAGCCGCGGGGGCGGGCGCGGGACGCGCCTCGTCCGGCAGGTGCGCCACGGTCGTCCCCTGACGGGGCGGGACGAACGAGATCGCGCGCTCGGCCATCGCGGTGATCGTCAGCGAGGGGTTGACGCCGGGGTTGGCGGGCATCGCCGAGCCGTCGCAGATCAGCAGGTTCTCGTAACCGTGGACGCGCTGGCGGGAGTCGATGACGCCGTCGGAGGCATCGCCTGAGATCACGGCTCCGCCGAGGAAGTGGGCCGTGGTCGGGATGTTGAACAGCGACTCCATGATGCTGCCGGTCGGGACGCCGTCGACCTTGCCGGCCATCCAGCGGGTGACGTCGGCGGCGACCGGGATGTAGCGGGGGTTCGGCTTCTCCGGGTCCTCCTGGGTCTGGAGCCGGACGCCGGACCCGAACGGCTTGCGCTTCGGAACGAGCTGCAGGGCGTTGTCGAGCGTCTGCATGACGAGCAGGATCACCGTCCGCTGCGACCAGTTGCGCGGGCTGAGGATCTTCAGCAGCTGGCCCGGCCGGCGCAGCGCCCCGATCAGCCACTGGACGATCCGCGCAGGCGGGCCGCCCTCGCCGGTCATCACCGTGTAGAGGCCGCCCATCGCGTCGCCGGCGCGCCCGTAGGTGACGACCTCGATGTGGGTGTCGGGGTCCGGGTAGATCGACGACGTGATCGCGATCGACTTGGCGAAGTCGCGGGCGTCGTCGGGCGCCGTCACCGCCATCACCGACTCGCTGTTGGTGCGGACGAGGTGGCCGAGGCGATCGCTGAGCCGCGGCAGATCGCCGTTCTCCTTGCAGTTGCGGAGCAGCCGGTTGGTGCCGAGCGCGCCGGCGGCGACGACGACGGCCCGGGCGGTCAGGGTGCGGCGCTGCTTCCGCAGCCAGGCTCCGGAGCGCTCGCTCTCGATCGCGTAGCCGCCGCTGCCGTCCCCGGGGGCGAGCGGCCGGATCGAGGTCACCTGGCGCTCGGCCATCACCTCGACGCCGAGCTTCTCCGCGAACCACAGGTAGTTCTTCGGCAGGTTGTTCTTGGCGTTGTGCCGGCAGCCGACCATGCATGAGCCGCACTTGATGCAGCCGCGGCGGGCGGGCCCCTCGCCGCCGAAGTAGGGGTCGGGCACCTCGCGGCCGGGCTGGCCGAGGAAGACGCCGACCCGCGTCGGCTTCCAGGTGTCGGCGACGCCGATCTTCTCCGCGTACTCGCGCAGCAGCTCGTCGGCCGGGCCGACGTCGTCGTAGGTGGTCACCCCGAGCATCCGCTCGGCGGTGTCGTAGTGCGGCTTCAGCTCCGCGTCCCAGTCGTCGCTGAGCTCGCGCCACTGCTCGTGGCGGTAGAAGCCCTCGCGCGCCCGGTAGAGGGTGTTGGCGTAGCCGAGGCTGCCGCCGCCGACGCCGGAGCCGCTGACGACGAAGACGTCCTTGAAGAGGGTCATCCGGAGGACGCCGCGCATCCCGGCGATCGGCGCGAAGAAGTAGCGCCGCATGTTCCAGGCGGTCTCGGCGTGGTCGGAGTCGGAGAAGCGGCTGCCGCACTCGAGCATGCCGACCCGGTAGCCCTTCTCGGCGAGGCGGAGGGCGCTGACCGAGCCGCCGAAGCCCGACCCGATCACCAGATAGTCGTAGTCGTAGGCGCCTTCCGCGCCCGTCCCCGATTGTGGCCCGTGGGAGCTCACGGCCCGAACACTATCGAGGCGCGGCTCCGACTGGCTGGCTGGCCAAAGTGCCGGGAACCGGCGCACCACGGCCATCTCTGTGGGTACGGTGAATGCCTCGTCCGGTCGGCCGAGGGGGCCGACCGAATCACCTGGAGGTTTTTCGGCAGTGGGCAGTGACGGCAGGTTGAAGAGGGCGTTCTCGCGTCCGCGCGGACTCGTACTCGGAGCGCTCGTCGCGGTCGCGATGCTGGCGATCCCGGCGCTCGCCGCCGCGCATCTCGAGCGGCCCTCCTACTGGCCCGACCCGGCTCCCGACACCTCGATCAAGCCTGCCGCCGGCGGCGAGGTGCCGGACGCGCGCTCGCTCTCCAGCGCGGTCAGCGGCGAGGGAGCGGGCCAGGTCCGCGTCGTCTGCAAGGGCAAGGACGGCAAGAAGTCGCTGAAGCTGGCCAAGCAGTCGATCTCGAAGGCCCGCAAGAAGGGCTTCCGCCTGCGCCCGAGCCAGCCGGTCACCGTCTTCAGCAAGAAGAAGGCGAAGAAGTACCGGAAGATGAACGAGGCCTTCGCGAAGAAGTGCAGGTTCGATTCGGTCCAGGACGCGGTCGACGCCTCCGGCAACAACGACCGGGTCGTGATCATGCCCGGCCGCTACACCGAGCCCGAGTCGCGCGAGGCCCCGGTCAACGACCCGAAGTGCAACCCGTCGATGCTGCAGGAGGACCAGAGCGGCGCGCTGACGCCGAGCTACGAGTACCAGGCCACCTGCTCGAACGACCAGAACCTGATCTACGTCCAGGGTCGCGCCGTCGAGGGCGAGCCGCTGCCGGCCCCGGACCCCGACCGGCACGGGATCCCCGAGCAGGAGCTCGGCGAGTGCGTGCGCTGCAACCTGCAGATCGAGGGCTCCGGCCCCAAGCCCGAGGACGTGATCCTCGACGCGGGCAAGAACTACAACGACCCGACGCGGCCGGGCGCCCGGCCCGGGCGGTGAGACCTCGTCGTCGGAGTGCCTGAGCTCGCCCGACGGCCCCGAGAACCCCTGCTACGCCAAGCACGTCGTCCTCCGCACCGACCGCTCCGACGGATTCGTCGGCAGGAACTTCCTCATGCGCGGAGCGAAGGAGCACGGCTTCTACACCGAGGAGACCGACGGCATCCTGCTCGACCGCGTGAAGTTCTTCTGGAACGCCGACTACGGCCACCTGAGCTTCACGACCGACCACAACATGGTCAAGAACTGCGACGGCTACGGGTCCGGCGACGCGGTCGTCTACCCGGGCGCCTCGCCGCAGACCGGCGAGTACCGGGACGAGGACTTCTACCCGGAGGAGCGCTACAACTCGACGATCAAGAAGTGCGACCTGCACGGATCGGCGATGGGCTACTCCGGCTCGATGGGCAACTCCGTCCGGGTCACGCAGAACCACTTCTACGGCAACGCCAACGGCCTCACGACCGACACGCTCTCCGCTCCCGGCCACCCCGGCTTCCCCGCCGACGGCATGAAGATCGACCACAACTGGTTCTACGCGAACAACCTCGACGTCTACGTGGACGACCCGCCGTTCGAGGCGCTCGTCCCGCAGCCGGTCGGCACCGGCTTCTTCTGGGCCGGCAACAACAACGGCCGCTTCGAGGACAACTGGGTCTTCGACAACTGGCGCCAGGGCACGATGCTGATCGGCGTCCCCGACGCGCTCGCCGGCGAGGCCGAGGGCGCGATCGACGAGACGATCCACTGCCCGACCGCGACCGGCGACATGACGACGTCGATCTCGACCTCCTGCGACAACCACTACTCGGGCAACCACATGGGCCAGGTGCCGCCGGACTTCGAGCCGCACCCCGGCCTGACCAAGTTCGGCAACAAGACGAGCCTCGAGCGACGGCGGCTCGACCGCTCCCAACGGCGTCGACTTCTGGTGGGACGAGAACACCGTCAACACCGGCAACTGCTGGTTCGACAACACCGGCTCCGACGGCACCGACGGCCGTCACCGGCGACCCGGCGGCGCTGCCGAGCGACTGCGCGACGAGCATCGGCGGCCCGGCCTACGCGGGCAAGGCCCCGATCCTGCTCGCCTGTTACGCGCAGTGGGAGACCAAGGAGCTCGACGGCCCCGGCTGCAGCTGGTGGAACACGCCGCCGCAGCCCGACTCGGCCGCCGCCCGCGCCGAGCTGACGGGCGCCGAGCAGCAGGAGAAGCGCCTCGCCAACAGCGAGGACGGCCGCGAAGATCGAGGACTGGGTCGGATGAGCTCGCCGGCGAGCTCTCGTACGGGCCGACGCACTGAGCTGAGGGCCACCGCGCTCGCGGGCGTCGTCGCTCTGGCGGCGCTGCGGGGTGCGGCCGGCTCCGACGACCCCGCCCGGCGAGGCCCGGGCCGAGGCCTCGAGCGCCGACGCCGTGATCGACATCTCCGGCACCGAGCCGGTCGGCGACGGCGCGACGCCGGTCGGCGAGATGACCGCGGGCTCGGTCGCCCAGCTGGTCGAGTGCCGCGACTGGAACGGCGCCGACGCCGACCAGCAGCTGGCGACGATCGAGGACGTCCGCAGCCAGATCAACCTCGCCGACTCCGGCATCGAGGCTCCGGCGCTCACCGACGAGGAGGCGCAGGACCTGTTCGACAACGCCTGCAGGCCGAGCTGGGCGGCGGGGTTCCGGCTCTACAAGCTCTATTCGCGGGCGGCGGGGTTCGTGACGCTGAACCGGGTGCTGGACGAGTAGACCCTGGGCTGGTCGTTGCTCGGGTTGAAGGACCGGGCGCTCTGCGGGCGGGTCCTGTCGTTGCAGTGGGGATCCCACGCTGCGGTGCAGTGGCTCCTCGCGTCGGACCCCACAGCAACGCCACCCGCCCGAGAGGCGTGGCCCGGGGGAGCGGTCGAAGGATCGGCGGGTCGTCTCTCTTTGAGTGAGAGACGAGGGATCGGCCGGGGCGTCTCTCTTGGGTGAGAGACGAGGCGCGGTTCTAGAACTTGACTTGGACGGGCTCCCGCTCGGCTGCGGTCTCGATCTCGAAGAACTCGCGGGCGCTGAAGCCGCCCTGGTTGGCGATGATCGAGTTCGGGAAGATCTGGATCTTCGTGTTGTAGGACTGGACGTTCGAGTTGTAGATCCGGCGGGAGGCCTGGATCTCGTCCTCGATCTCGTTCAGGTCGCGCTGCAGCTGCTGGAAGTTCTCGGTCGCGCGCAGGTTCGGGTACTGCTCGGCTACCGCGCGTAGATCGGTGAGGGCGCCGGAGAGCTTCGCCTCGGCCTCCTGGGTGGCCTCGACCGAGCCGGCCTTCATCGCGTCGGCGCGGGCGGCGGTGACGTTCTGGAACGTCTGCTGCTCGTGCGTGGCGTAGCCCTTGACGGTCTCGACCAGGTTCGGGACGAGATCGTGACGGCGCTTGAGCTGGACGTCGATGCCGCTCCAGGCCTCGTCGACCTTGTTGCGGGCCCCGACCATCGAGTTCCGGATCGAGATGTATATGAGGGCGCCGATCACGAGAACGGCGATGACGATGATCGCGATAACCATGCGCGTGATCGTACTCGGTCGGGCGCCTCTGCGTGCGGGAAATCCCGGTTGTCCGTCGGCTGCGATCCGGACGCGGCTTCCGTGCCGGAGGCGGCCTCACGCGGCGTCCGGGCCGTGCCTGGCCGGCTGCTTAATCTGAACTCAATGGAAGCGGCCCCGAATCCCGCGTGGAATGGCGGTTTCAGGGCGTCGGTTCCCCTTTGACAGCGCCTCATAGCCCTCGGTAGTTTCGATCGGAGCCTGGGGACGCCCGGGCGGAAGGCACCGATCAAGGGTAGGAGAGTTGCAGGCCTCATCGGCATTCGGGAGGGTGGTCGCGCTGGCGGCGCTGATCGCAGCGGCGGTCGTCATCTTCCTGCTCCTGTCCGGCGGCGACTCCCCCTACCGGGTCACCGCTCACTTCGAGAACGCCTCGCAGCTGGTCAAGGGCAACGAGGTCGTGATCGGCGGCACCGCGGTCGGGCTCGTCGACGAGATCGAGCTCGGCGACAACGGCGAGGCCCTCGTCACCTTCCACCGTCGACGAGAGCCACGCGCCGCTGCCGCGAGGGCACCAAGGCCACCGTCCGCTCCTTCTCGCTCTCGGGCATCGCCAACCGCCAGATCCAGCTGACGCTGCCGCCCGAGAGCGCCGAGCGGAGCGCGAGCGCCGAGATCCCCGACGGCGGCGAGCTGACCCAGGCCGACACCGTCTCCGAGGTCGACCTCGATCAGATCTTCAACACGCTCGACGACAAGACCGTCGCCGACCTCAAGAAGGTGATCAGGGGCTTCGAGGTCTCGACCGACGGCGTCGGCGAACAGGCCAACAAGGGCTTCGTCTACCTCAACCCCTTCCTCTCGACCTCCACGGCGCCTGTTCGCGGAGCTGACCCTCGACGAGCGCGCGCTCGAGCAGCTGATCGTCGACGGCTCCCAGCTCTCGGGCGCCGTCGCGGCCAAGCGCGACGACGTCGCCGCGCTGGTCACCAACCTGAACGAGACGATGGGCGCGATCGGCCGCCAGCGCACGGCGCTCGCCTCCGCCGTCTCCGACCTGCCGGCGTTCATGCGCAACTTCAACACGACCTCGGTCAACCTGCGAGCGACCCTCGACGACCTCGACCCGCTCGTCGACGCCTCGCAAGCCCGTCGCCGTCAGGCTGCGGCCCTTCTTCAGCGAGTTCCGCGCCGCCTCCGCCAACCTGGTGCCGACGATCCGCGACCTCGACCAGGTGATCGCGACGCCCGGCAAGGACAACGACCTGGTCGAGCTGACCAAGCTCCAGAACCCGCTGACGAAGATCGCGATCGGCCCGGTCAAGCGCAACGGCGCGACCC
The DNA here is from genome assembly GCA_963743845.1 of uncultured Solirubrobacterales bacterium. GTDB lineage: Bacteria > Actinomycetota > Thermoleophilia > Solirubrobacterales > 70-9 > CAXMST01. Next base: position 228,432 of record CAVURI010000003.1, on the reverse strand, counting down.
GCCGCGGCGCCTTCCCCGAATCGACCCAGAGCCTTCAGGACTCGCTCAAGCAGCTCGCCTTCTTCCGCGCCTACACGCCGGAGCTGACCGGCTGGTTCGACGACTTCGGGCACTCGGGCATCGTCGACGCCAACGGCGGCATCGGCCGCATCGGCACCACCTTCAACACCTTCTCGCTGCCATGCGCTCCCGACGGCGGCCGGACCTGCCGCTGCCGATCCCGGACCTGCCGCTGCCCGACATCGGCGCCCGTCAGACCCCGCAGCAGCAGATCGCCGGCCTCGACCTCGGCAACCTCGAGCGCTGCCCGGGCTCGAACGAGCGCCCGGCGCCCGACGGCTCGAACCCGTTCACCGACGGCGGCACCCTCGACTGCGACCCGAGCCAGATTCCGCCGGGGAACTGACGATGAGACGGATCGCCCTACTCCTCGTTCTCCTCGTCGGCGCCGGCGCCGCGTTCGCGACGACCGCGACCGGCGACGACTCGCACACCTACTTCATCGAGCTCGACAACGCCTTCGGCCTGGTCAACGGGTCCGAGGTCAAGGTCGCCGGCGTCACCGCCGGGCACCGTCGAGCAGCTCTACATCAACTCCGACAAGCGGGCGGTGCTGAAGGTGACCCTCTCGGGCCCGCTCAGCCAGCTCGGCGAGGACACGGTCTGCTCGTCCGAGCCGCAGTCGCTGATCGCCGAGTACTTCATCGACTGCGCTCCCAAGGGCGACCCGCTGACCGAGAGCGAGGGCGACGACGACGCCCGCGTCGAGGACCCGGACATCCCCGTCGATCAGACCCGGCAGACGGTCCAGAACGACCTCGTCCAGAGCGCGCTGAGGGAGCCGTTCAAGGAGCGGCTGACGCTGATCATCAACGAGTTCGGCACGGCGCTCGCGGGCAACCCCGAGAACCTCAACGACGCGATCCGCCGCGGCGCCCCGGCCCTGACCGCCACCCGCAAGGTGACCCGCGTCCTCGCCGACCAGAACGAGATCATCCGCGACCTCAACGCGAACTCGGACGAGATCATCGGCAAGCTCAACGCGCGCAGCGCCGACGTCGTCCGCTTCATCGAGAACGCGCGGGCGACGGCCGACGCCTCGGCCGAGCGCCGCGACGACCTCTCGCAGAACTTCGCCAAGCTCGACGACTTCCTCGCCGAGCTGAAGCCGACGATGACCGAGCTCAACGACCTCGCGGTCACGCAGACGCCGCTGCTCCAGGACCTCCGCCTCGCCGCCCCCGGCCTGAACGAGCTCTCCCGCAACCTGCCCGAGTTCAACAGCGCCGGCACGAAGTCGCTGAAGACCCTCGGCAAGGCCTCGGTCGTCGGCGAGCGGGCGCTGCGCAAGGGCGACGACGAGATCAAGCAGCTCGCGAACTCGTCGAAGAAGGCGTTCTCGGTCGCCGACAACCTCGCCAAGTTCCTGCGCGACATCGACGACCCGCGGCGCGCGGTCGAGATCGACGCCCGCGCCGAGGCGACCACCGGCCGGACCAGCAGCGAGCCCGGGACCAAGGACACGATGGGCTACACCGGCCTCGAGGGCCTCCTCAACTACGTCTACTACCAGGCCGGCGCGGTCTCGCAGTACGACGCGATCAGCCACCTGCTGCACTTCTCGATCTTCGAGGTCGGCACCGGCCCGTGCGCGAACTACAACGCCGGGCCCGACCCTGCCCTCCAAGGACGGCGGCGAGACGACCGACCCGGCCCAGGCCAACCGCTGCGTCGCGATCCTCGGCGACGACCAGCCCGGGATCAACACCTTCCCCGAGGTCGAGCCCTACGACCCCTCGGTCTGCCCCGACGGCTCCGACGACCCGGAGATCTGCGACCCGGCCGGCGCCACGACCGCCGAGCGCCGAGACCGGCGGGCGCTCGCCCGACGGCGGCGGCGACGCGGGCACCGGCGCCGGCACCGGCGGGCGCCGGCACCGGAACGACCGACGACCCGACCGCGCCGGACCCCGGCGATCCCGGCGACGCCGCGGCGACCCGGGCAGCCGGCGACGCCCGGCGACGTCGGCGACGCGCTGCCGGGCCTCGGCGACATCCTCGGCCTGCCCAAGAACGGCAAGGGGCAGGGCGGGCTCGGCGGGGCGCTCGGGGGCCTCGGGCTCCGCAGCCAGAGCAGCGGCTCGGGCGACAGCTCCGCCGCCGCCGGCGACCTCCTCGGATTCCTCCTCGCCGACTGACCGATGAGCTGCGACGCACGACATCCACGCAGACGCCGCCCGGACCGGGGAGGAGGCGCTGCGATGACCGACAGGAAGAAGACGACCAAGAAGAAGTCGACGCGCAGCCCGCTGCAGGCGCTCGCCTCCTCGCCGACGATGGTCGGCGCGATCACGACGCTGATCGTGATCGTCGCCGTCTTCCTCGCCTACAACGCGAACAACGGCCTGCCGTTCGTGCCGACCTACCGGGTCAACGTCGACATCCCGAACGCGGCGCGGCTCGTCCGCAACAACGAGGTCCGGATCGGCGGCCACCGCGTCGGCGTGATCGAGTCGATCACGCCGGTGCGGCGCGACCCCGGCCAGCAGGAAGAGACGATCAGCGACTCGGAGACGTCGATCGACAGCGACACCTCGGTCGATCCGGCCGGCGACGTCGTCGCCCGGCTCGGGCTGAAGCTGGACGAGGACGTGGCGCCGCTGCCGGAGAACTCGATCTTCCGCGTCCGCTACAAGTCCTCGTTCGGGCTCAAGTACCTCGACATCACCCGCGGCGACGGCCCGGGCGTGCCCCAGGGCTTCACCTTCGACGGGACCGACGACAACGACGATCCCGACGACGACGACGAGCAGATCCTCTCGCTCGACGAGGTCAAGCTCAACCAGGGCGCCGAGAACGGCACCTTCATCGACCAGACCGAGTTCGACGACATCGGCAACACGTTCGACCAGCGCACCCGCAACGCGGGCCGCCAGAACCTGATCGGCTACGGCGACGCGCTCGCCGGCCGCGGCGGCTCGCTCAACCTCGCGATCGAGTCGCTGAACCCGCTGTTCACGAACCTGAAGCCGGTCGCCGAGGCGCTGATCGACGACGACACCCAGTTCGAGCGCTTCTTCCCGGCGCTCGGCAACTTCGCCCGGATCGTCGCGCCGGTCGCCGACCGAGCAGGCGGACCTGTTCACGAACATGGCGATCACCTTCGGGGCGATCAGCGCCGACACCGAGGCGCTCAAGGACACGATCTCCGGCGGCCCGCCGACCCTGCAGACCGGGATCGACGTGCTGCCGGAGCAGCAGACGTTCCTGGCCGAGTTCACGAAGCTCTCGGAGGAGCTGAAGCCCGGCGTGCGTCAGCTGCGGCTCGCGCTCCCCGACCTCAACGACGCGGTCTCGATCGGGACGCCGGTCCTGCGCCGCACGCCGCCGATGAACAAGGACCTGCGCAAGGTCTTCGTGCAGCTCGAGCAGCTCGTCGAGCAGCCGACGACGCTGACCACGCTGCAGCGGCTCAAGGAGACCTTCGGCAAGACGGCCAAGCTCGCCGAGTACGTGGTCCCGGCGCAGACGGTCTGCAACTACTGGAACTACTGGTTCACGATGCTCCCCGAGCACCTGACCGAGGAGGACTCGACCGGCTACACGCAGCGCGTCTCGCTGATCACGACGCCGCCCGGCCCGATCACCGTCAGCGCCCTCGGGATCCCGCTCACGATCCCGGGCGAGGTCGAGACCGGCCTCTCGATCGGCGGCTACTCGGGCCTGCAGGCGAACGGCAAGGCCGGCCCGGTCCCGAACCCGCTCGAGGCCGGCGTCTTCAAGCCGCGTGAGCTGCCGATCCTGCACGGCAACCCGACCGGCCCGACCGGCCAGAACGGCTCCGACTGCCAGTCCGGTCAGACCGGCTACCTGCTCGGCAGGCTGCCGGTCGCCGGCCAGCCCGCGAGCAACCCGGCCGTCGGCGTGCCCGACCTGCCGGGCGACCGCGGCATCACCGACGCCTTCTACAAGCAGAACGGCGAGCGGATCTTCGTCGACACCCGGGTCGAGGCGAGGCAGCCCTGATGCGCTCGAGCGAGAAGAAGCGGATCTCGAACGCGGCCCTCGGCCTGATCGTCGCGGCGGTGATGCTGGTCGCCTCCTACTTCGCCTTCACCAAGGACCTGCCGTTCACCGGAGGCACCGAGTACAAGGCCGTGTTCGCGTCGGCGCAGAACCTGCGCGTCAACTCGCCGGTGCGGATCGCCGGCGTCGAGGTCGGCAAGGTGACCAAGGTCGAGCCGCTCGCGCCCGACGAGGCCGAGGCGGCGCTCGCCGACCAGCAGACCCCGGCCGGCACCTCGGTCGCCGACGAGGCCGATCTGAGCCAGGGCGGCGCCGTCGTGACGATGGAGTTCGAGGACGCCGCGCTGCCGCTCAAGGAGGACGCGACCTTCAAGCTGCGGCCGCGTCTGTTCCTCGAGGGCAACCTGTTCGTCGACGTGCGGCCGGGCAGCCCCGGGGCGCCGGTCATGGACCCCGAGGGGGCGCCGTTCCCGCCGACGCAGACGTCGAACTCGGTCCAGCTCGACCAGATCCTCACCAACACCTTCCAGGCCGACACGCGCCGCGACCTCCAGGTCTTCCTCGACGAGTTCGGGACGGCCCTGATCGAGGGCGGCGGCGCCGAGTCGTTCCGCACAGCTCGCCAAGACCTCGGCCGGCTCGTTCAAGTACACGGCGCAGGTCAACGACGCCGTGCTCGGCGAGAACCCGCACGACCTCTCGGGCCTGATCGGCAACCTCGACGAGGTCGTCGACGGCGCTCGGTCGCAACGAGCAGTCGCTGCAGGACCTGATCGTCAACCTGCGGATCGTCTCCGGCAGCTTCGCGGCCGAGAGCGACAACCTCGAGCAGGCGATCATCGAGCTGCCGCAGGTGCTCGACGCGGCCGAGCCGGCGTTCGCGAACCTGAACGCGGCCTTCCCGCCGGTCCGCGCCTTCGCCCGCGAGGCGCTGCCCGGCGTCGCGCTCGACGCCGGCGATGCTCGACGCGGCGACGCCGCTGCTCGAAGCAGGTGCGCCTGCTCTCGCGGCCGCTCCGAGCTGCGCGGCCTCGCCAACGACCTGCGTCCCGGCGGTGCCCGCGCTCGCCAACCTCTCGCGGCAGACGCCGCCGTTCCTCGAGCAGGCCCGGTCGCTCGCCAGCTGCTTCAACCAGGTGATCATCCCCTGGTCGATGGACGAGGTCGAGGGTGGCCCCGGCTACACGCACCCGGCCGTCGGCGAGGTCTACAAGGAGACCGCCTACGGGCTCGCCGGCATCTCCGGCGAGAGCCGCTCGCAGGACGCCAACGGCCAGTACATCCGCGTCGCCGGCGGCGGCGGCACCAACACGGTCGACGACGATCGGCCAGGCCGGCGAGACGCTCGCCGGCGTCACGCAGCTGCCGATCGACGGCGCGATGCCCTCGCAGGACGCCTCGGCGAAGACGCCGTACAGGCCCGAGGAGCCGTGTGAGAACCAGGAGACGCCGGACCTGCGCTCGGTCGTCGGCCCGGGCCCGACGAACAGCAGCGCTCCGGACACGGGCGGCACCGCGGCGAGCGGCGAGGCCGGCGAGATCGTCGACTCCTCGAACGCGATCATCGACCAGCTCACCGGCGATCGCCCGCGCGACCAAGGCCGACGAGAAGACGAAGCCGCTCGAGAACGACCTCAACAAGAGCGTCAAGAGCTTCTACCGGGAGTTCGGGGACTGATGGGCACCGCGATCAAGAAGCACGCGCGCGACTTCGCGGCGATCGCGGCCCTGCTCGTCGCCGGGCTGCTCGTCTCCTACGTGATCGTCCAGGAGCAGCGCCTGCGGATCCCGATCCTCGAGGAGCGGCCCTTCGAGCTCAAGGCCGAGTTCGAGACCGCGCAGGCGGTCGTGCCCGGCCAGGGCCAGACGATCCGCGTCGCCGGCGTCCAGGTCGGCGACGTCGACGACGTCGAGCTCGTCGACGGCAAGGCCGTCGTCACCTTCGGCCTCGACCGCGACTACCTGCCCGTCTACAAGGACGCGACGATCCTGCTGCGCCCGACGACGGGCCTCAAGGACATGTTCTTCCAGCTCGACCCGGGGACCCGGAGCGCCGGCGAGGTCGAGGAGGGCGGCACGATCCCGCTCGCGAACACGGCTCCCGACGTCAACCTCGACGAGATCCTCGACGCGCTCGACACCGACACGCAGGCCTACCTGCGGCTCCTGATCAGCGGCGCCGGCAAGGGCCTCGACGGGCGCGGCGAGGACCTCGGCAAGGTGCTCGGCTGGCTCGGGCCGATCAACCGCGACTTCCGCGCGCTCAACTCCGAGGTCGCCAAGCGCAAGGAGAACCTGCGCCGCCTGATCACCAACTTCAACCAGCTGACGCTGGCGGTCGGCCAGGCCGACGACGACCTCGCCCGGCTCGTCTCGAGCTCGGCGACCGCGCTCGGCGCGATCGCCGAGCAGGACCCGAGCGTGCGGCGCGGCGATCGCGCTGCTGCCGGGCACGCTCGAGCAGTCGAAGATCGCGCTCACCAACGTCGCCTCGTTCGCCGAACGAGCTCGGCCCGGCGTTCGACGAGCTGCGGCCGTTCGCGCGCAACCTCGACGAGGTCAACGCCTCGACCACGAAGCTCGCCGACGAGGTCACGGGCCCGGTCCAGAACGAGATCCGGCCGTTCGTGCGCGCGGCGCGCGAGCCGATCCCGAACCTGACCAAGGCCGCCAAGCGCCTCGGCAAGGCGACGCCGCCGCTGACCACGGTCGGCGCGAAGATCAACCGGCTCGGCAACATGGCGGCCTACAACCCGCGGCGGCGCCGAGCCGCCCGGGACCGCCGGCCGCGACGAGGGCTACCTGTTCTGGGCCGCCTGGCTCGGCCACAACGCGAACTCGATCTTCTCGGCCGGCGACGCCAACGGCTTCTTCCGCCGCATCTACCTGACGATGGGCTGCGACGAGGCGCTCGTCGCTGCTCGGCGCGAGCCCGCTGGCGCCCGGTCCTCACCGGGCTCGCGCCCCTGTTCGATCCCGGCGGACCCTTCGACGGAGCTTGCTGAGGTGAGCGACTAGCCATGCAGAAATCAGCACCATCGATCGGAAAGATCCTGATCGCGGCGGGGTTCACGCTCTCCTGCTTCGGCCTGATCCTCTTCCTCTGGGTCGCCTTCGGCGGCCCCGTCCCGCTGAAGCCGAAGAGCTACCGGATCACCGCCTACTTCCCCGAGGCCGTGGCAGCTCGCGCTCGAGTCCGACGTGCGGATCGGCGGCGTCTCGGTCGGCAAGGTCAAGGCGATCGAGCTGGCGCCGCCCGAGGACCGGCTCGACGGCCAGGACCTGACCGAGGCCGAGATCGAGATCGAGCCCGAGTTCGCGCCGATCTCCTCCGACGCGCGGGCGATCCTGCGCCAGAAGACGCTGCTCGGCGAGACCTACGTCGAGCTCACCTCGGGCACGAAGCCGGACGCGGAGGCGGACGAGAGCGTCCCGGTCTCGCTCGGCGCCGCGGCGAACAACTCCGACGCCGAGGCCGAGGGGGTCGAGGCGATCCCCGAGGACGGCAGCCTCGGGATCAGCCAGACCGAGAACCAGACCCAGATCGACGAGATCTTCAACGCGCTCGACGAGCAGACCCGCGCCTCCTTCCAGCGCTGGCAGCAGAACGCCGCGGTCGCGATCCAGGGCCGCGGCCAGGACCTGAACGACTCGTTCGGCAACCTCGGCCCGTTCCTCGACGACGCCTCCGACGTGCTCGCCGTCCTGCGCCGCCAGAAGACCGAGCTCAAGGGCCTCGTCCGCGACACCGGCACCGTCTTCGACGCGCTCAGCGAGAACGACCAGGCGCTCGCCGGCGTGATCACGAACTCGAACGACACCTTCGAGGCGCTTGCCTCCGAGGAGCGAGGCGCTGCGCGAGACGTTCCAGATCTTCCCGACCTTCGAGCGCGAGACGCGCGCGACCCTCGACCGCCTCGACGCATTCCAGGAGAACACGCTGCCGCTGATCCTCGACCTGCAGCCCGGTCGCCCGCGACATGACGCCGACGCTGCGCAGCGTCCGCAAGCTGTCGCCGAACCTGAGCTCGCTGTTCACCGACCTCGACGACCTCGTGCGGGCGTCGAAGCGGGGGCTGCCCGAACCTGGCGCAAGTTCATCGACGGCGCGACGCCGCTGCTCGACGCGCTCGACCCGTTCCTCGCGAACCTGAACCCGGTCGATCAGCTACCTCGACTTCTACAAGTCGTCGATCACCGACTTCCTCTCCTCGCCGCCGGCGGCGCTCTCGGGCACGCTGACGCCGCAGAACGGCCAGCCCGCCGCCCGGCACACGCTGCGCCAGCTCGGCTACATCACCGAGGAGTCGCTCTCGATCTATCCGAACCGCCTGCCGACCAACCGCGGCAACGGCTACATCCGGCCCTTCGACCGGATCCTCAACGAGGGCCGCGCAGGCTCGCTCGGCGGCTTCCCGAGCTTCGACTGCGACAACTCCGGCGGCGAGCGCGTCGCCGGCGACGGCAAGACGCCGCCGGTCGGCGCCAACTTCGCCCCCTGCTTCCTCGACCCGAACTTCCCGGACGAGTTCGGTGGCGGCCGCGCGCCGCAGGTCACGAAGGACGGCAACCCGTAGCATTCGGCACGTGCGCCGTGGGGAGTCGAGATCGGGGTCTGCAGCGTGAGCTACTTCGCTGACGCCGACGACGTCTACGCCTCGCTCGGCAAGATGATCGAGGAGGCGATCGCCGACGACGAGCTCGGCCCGAAGTTCAGTCGCGCCGACACGATGATCCGCTGGGTCTACACCGACCCCGACGCGCAGATCACGGTCGAGCTGCGCGAGGGCCGGCCGGGGCACGTCGAGTACGGGCCGAGCGAGCTCGAGCCCGAGGTGACGATGACGATGTCGGCCGACGTCGGCCATCGCTTCTGGCTCGGCGAGCTCAACGTCGCGGTGGCGCTGACCCGCGGGCAGATCAAGGCGTCCGGGCCGGTGGACAAGATCCTCCGCCTCGTGCCGATCGCCGCCCGCTCCTTCCCGCGTTACCGCAGCCTGCTCGCCGAGCAGGGTCGTTCCGAGGCGCTGCCACCGGCGGCGGCCGGCGCGACCCCCGCATGAGCGCATCCGAGGACCGCGAGGCCTGGGTCGCGGCCGTCAAGGCGGTCGCCGCCGACCGCGACCTCCGCTACGAGGAGATCGGCGGGATCAACCCGCGCGACGCTCCGCCGGCGCTCTGCCCCGGCGGCAGCAACCGGCTCACCGGCGAGCTCGTCGAGGGCTTCTGGGGCGCCAGCTGCGACGGGCTCGAGCGCGAGGCCGGCGGCTTCCTCCACAAGACCGTGCTTCCCGACGGGATCCTGGTCAAGGCGCACATGCCCGACCTGACCAGCGTCGTGCCCGCCTTCGACGTCGAGTCGATCGAGGCCCGGCCCGAGGACCAGCTCCGCAAGCACACCGCCCGCCGCGTCGAGTTCGAGAGCATCCAGTTCAACGAGCGCTTCCTGGCCACGGTCCCGGCCAACCACGATCCGATCGCGCTGCGCGAGCTGTTCAGCCCCGGCTTCCTCGCCTGGGCGACGACGATCGACCGCGAGGTCGACTTCGGCGCCAACCACGACCAGCTCTACTTCATGTGGAGGATGCGCGAGCGCAGCCGGGACGAGCTCGAGCTGGCGCTGCTCAACGCCGGCAAGCTGTTCTCGCGGATCGAGCGGGAGCTCGAGGAGGACAACGTCGCCACCTACCCGCCCGGGCCCGTGGCACGCCGGGCTGGAGCCGTTCCCGCTCGAGCGGGCCGCGGCCCGCCCCTTAGCTGCGGCTCAGTCGTCGTAGCCGGGGTCGTCCGGCAGCAGGACGTCGAAGGAGTCCCGCGAGCCGACGACGCGCGGCAGGATCGGCTTCGACCTCGCGCCCGGGGGCGGCCGCGATCACGTCGTCGGCGGAGGCGAACCGCTCGAGCTCCTCGAGGTGGCGGACGGTGGGGAAGGAGAGGTCGATCTCGTCGCGCTCGTCGGCCCGCAGCGCCTCCTCGGCCCGAACCAGCGCGCCTCGTCCATCTCGACGCGGTCGGGCTCGGGCGCGCTGTGGGCGGGGGCGAGGGCGACGTAGAAGCGGGTGTCGAAGCGGACCGGGACCTCGACCGGCGTGATCCAGCGCGACCAGGGCATGCAGCGCCTCGGGGCCGATCTCGATGCCGGCCTCCTCGCCGAGCTCGCGGGCGCCGCAGACCCGGTGCGCCCACTCGTCGCCGTCGACGCCGCCGGGGGCGGCGTCCGCTCTCGCGGTCGGCGTCGTCGACGACGCCGCCGGCGAAGACCCAGACGCCGGGCATGAAGCGGGCGGCCTCGCCGCGCTTGAGCAGCAGCAGCTCGCAGGCCCCGGTCGTTGTGACGACCCCCGCGCCGCAGCAGGATCACGGTGGCGGCGGGACGCGGTTCGGCGGGAGCCTTGCTGGGCGGCGATCCTTCGATGCGAGGACTCTATTGGTGGCCGCCGGCGCGGGCGCGGGGGCACCGCAGCAGGGTTGCGGCGACCCGCGGCGTCGTCGACGCGACGGTCGATAGGCTGCCGCCTCAGATGACTGACACCGACACCGCCACCCAACTCTGGATCTGCACCTCCTGCGGCTACGTCTACGACCCCGAGGAGGGCGACCCCGACGGCGGCATCCCCGCCGGCACCGCCTTCGACCAGATCCCCGACACCTGGTTCTGCCCGGTCTGCGGAGCCCGCAAGGCAGACTTCGAGCCCTACGAGGAGTAGGCCCCCCGCGTCGGGCTGCGCGCGCCGGGTCCTGGTCCGCGGGCGCTGTTGTTTCGGGGCGGGCCGAAGGTGCAGTCCGGCCCGAGATTGCAGTGAGGGAAGGGGTGCGGTCCGTGGTTGGTCACACGGGGCGCGTGTCTCGTTGCGGTTTCGGGGCTGGATTCCCGACGTCCCGACCGCGAGAGGTCACATTGCCTGCACATATCGCGGTCTTGTGGCATCTCGCGGAGGCGCCGCCAGAAGACAGTCACGAAACCGTGACGCCCGTGCGGCCCACGTGACGAAGGACGCCCCGGCCCCGCCTCACGCGGCCGGCACCCTCTCCACCTCACCCTCACTGCAAATACGCCCGGCCCTGAGCCCCTCGGACGGCCACCAACCACGCTCGACTGACCGCCCACCGCGGACGGCCGCCCACCCAGTCCCGCTCACTCGTCCAGGGCCTTCTCGCGGCCGCGCTTGCGCAGGGCAGCGTCAGCCAGGCGATCAGGGCGATCAGGGCGAGGATCGGGAGGACGATCGCGGCTCCGACCAGCATCACGCCGGCGACCTTGGTCGAGCGCGTCGAGGGCGTCGTCGGCGGCGTCGCCGAGGCTCCAGCTGCCGTCGTCGTCGCCGTTCGGGGTGCCCTCGATCTGGAGGCTGACCGTCGACAGGCGCGCCCGCTGGGCGATGTTGTCGAAGGCGGCCTCGGCCCGCGAGATCTCCTCGCGGACGTCGTCGAGCTGAGCCGGATCGCGTCGGCCTCGGTCTCGGTGTCCGCCTCGGCCAGCGCCTGAAGGAGCTGCTTGCGCTCGGCCCGGGCGTCCTTGAGGGCGTCCTGGGCGGAGACGAACGGCTTCGTGATGTCGACCGAGGCCTCGTTCAGCGAGGCGACCGTCGCCAGGTCCGTGAGCCGGTCCAGGGTCGAGTCGAGCTCGCGGGTCGGGATCGAGAGCTCGAGCGAGGCCGTCGCGCGGTCGCGCTGCTCGCTCAGGTCCGAGCTGAGCACGACGCCGCCGACCGACTCGGTGATCTGGATCGCCTCATCGGAGACCTCGCGCACCTTCGACGTGTCGGTCTTCAGCGAGAGGTAGGCGCTGCGGTCCTGCTGCCGCTTCTCCTGGCCGGGGGCGGTGCCGGACGTCACGGCGGGCCGGGTAGGCCGGAGTCGGCGCGTAGGCCGACTGCCGGCGCTGCACTGCCGACGCCCATGTCGGCGCTGGACTCGAGCGCCTTCCAGCGCGAGCTTCGGGCGGCGGCGCTTCCTCCGCTGTCCCCAGGGACCGGGACCCGGAGTCGGCGCTCTCGGGCTCGGCCGTCGTCTCGGTCAGCTCAGCGCTCGAGGCATCCATCGTCGCGCGCGTCGTCGCTCCGCCGCCGTCCTGCGTCACGCCGACTCCGACCGCGACGACGATCGCCAGCGTCGCCAGGGCGCCGGCCGGTGCCAGCAGCGAGCGGCCCCGCAGGGAGCCGATCCAGCTGCCGAGGGCCGCGCCCGCGCCGGCCGCGGCCGCGGGCCGCGAAGCCGCCGGCTACCAGCCGGTCCAGCTCCGCGGCCCACTCCGCCTCCGGCTCGGGGCGCTGCTCGCGGACGTCGGCGACGAGCGTCGCGATCGGCGCCATCTCCTCGTCGACCGGCGAGCCCGGCCAGCGCCCGCTCGAGGGCGTCGAGCTCGCGCTCGACGTCGGGATCCAGTCGTGTCCTCAGACCGCTTCATCGCAGGCCCTCCTCAGCTTCTCGATCGTCCTGTGGATTCGCGTGCCGGCGTTCGACTCGGAGACGCCGATCACGCTCGCGATCTCGGCGTTGCCGAGACCGGCGAAGAACTTGAGCCCGATCAGCTCGCGCTCGCGGGCGTCGAGCCCGGCCATCGCGTCGCGCAGGGCCGCCCGGCGCAGGGCGCCCTCGGCCTCGGCGTCGAGCGGCGTCGCGTCGACGTCCTCGGGGTCGGCGGCGAGCTCGGCGGTGCGCTTGCGGCGGCGGAGCTCGTCGAGCGCCGCGTTGCGGGCGATCCCGAAGAGCCAGGCCCGGCGCGTGCCGCGACCCGGGTCCCACTTGGCCCGCTTCCGGTACGCGCGCTCGAAAGCGAGCGCCGTCACATCCTCGGCCGCTGCCCTGTCGCGGAGTAGTCCCGCGACGTAGGCGTAGACGTCGTCGCGGCTCGATCGGTAGAGCGCCTCGAACGCGACGGCGGCCTTGTCGGGCTCGGCCGTCGCTCGTGTCGCGGGCGCAGTAAGCGTCTCCTGCATGCCCTCTACTACGGCGCCGGCCGCGTCCCATCACAGGGAATTATCGGGCGCGAGGTCAGGGCAGCCTGAGCGCGCGGCGGATCATCGCGTCCCAGACGCGGTCCGGGAGCAGCCGCGACATGTACTTGATCGCGTAGGCGTCGCGGCCGACCAGGTAGCGGGCGCTTGGGCCGCCGCACCGTCAGCGCCTTGTGGATCACGCGCGCCGCCTCCTCGGGCGGGATCCCGCGGGCGCCCATCTCGTTGCTCATCCGGACGGTCGCGTCCATCGCCTTGCCGTAGAGCCTCTCGGCGTCCGGCGGCATCGACTCGCGGGCCTCGTCGGCGATCGCCTTGCCGCTGGTCCAGATCTCGGTCGCGATGCTGCCCGGCTCGATCGCGATCGTGCGGATCCCCCAGGGCCGCAGCTCGGTCCGCAGGCAGTCGCTGAACGCCTCGAGCGCGTACTTCGAGCCGGCGTAGGGGCCGAGGAACGGGGTCGCCACGAGGCCGCCGACCGAGGTGACGTTGACGATCCGGCCCCGGGTCTGCCGCAGCATCGGCAGCATCGCCTGGGTGACGGCGAGCTGGCCGATCAGGTTGACCTCGAACTGGCGGCGGAGGGCGTCGAGCTCGACGAACTCGAGCGGGCCCGTGTGGGCGGAGCCGGCGTTGTTGACGAGCGCGTCGATGCCGCGGCCGCGGGTCACGTCGCGGATCGTGACGACCGCCGCGGCGATCGCGTCGGGGTCGGTGATGTCGAGCAGCATCGGCTCGAGGTCCCTCGCCCCTGCGCCTCGGTCCGGACCGCCTCGCCGTCGGCGGCGCGGCGGACGCCGGCGAACACGGTGTAGCCGCTGCGCGCGAGCAGCAGCGCCGTCGCCTTGCCGATTCCGGTCGAGGCGCCCGTGACGAGCGCCGCGCGTGTGCTCACGCGGCCCGCGCCGGTGGGCAGCGAGGCCGGGTCCCCGGTCTCGTTCGCGTCCGCGTGGCCCGGACGCGATCCCGAGCCTCTCCGGGGCTCTCGCTCGGATAGGCAGAAGCCCAGGCCGCCTCGATCGAGGCGGCGGTGATCGCGACGAGGCGGACGAGGTCCTCCTTGGTGATCGCCAGCGGCGGCATCAGCACGATCGTGTCGCCGAGCGGGCGCACGATCGCGCCGCGCCGCGCGCCTCGAGCGTGACCCGGTGGCCGAGGCGCAGCGACGGGTCGTGCTCGCCGAGGTCGATCCCGACCATGAACCCGCGGCCGCGGACCTCGGCGACCTCGTCCATCGCGGCGACGGGTCGCGAGCACGTCGTGGAGCAGGCGCATCTTCGGCTGCAGGCGCAGCAGCGTCGACTCGCTGCTCGAACACGTCGAGGCTGGCGATCGCCGCCGCGCAGGCGAGCGGGTTGCCGGTGAAGGTGTGGCCGTGGAAGAAGGTCCGGTACTCCTCGTGGGCGCCGAGGAAGCCCTCGTAGATGCGCTCGCTGGTCAGCGTCGCCGCGAGCGGCATGTAGCCGTTCGTGAGGCCCTTGCCGAGGCAGAGGAAGTCGGGGACGACCCGCTCCTGCTCGCAGGCGAACATCGTCCCGGTGCGCCCGAAGCCGGTCGCGACCTCGTCGCAGATCAGCAGCACCTCGTGCTCGTCGCAGAGCTCGCGGACCGCGCGCAGGAAGCCCGGCGGCTGCGGGATGATCCCCGCCGCGCCCTGGACCAGCGGCTCGACGATCACCGCGGCGATCTCCTCGCCGTGGAAGTCGAGGATCGCCCGCAGGCCCTCGACGTCGCCCGGGTCGATCTGGTGGGTGCCGAACAGCAGCGGCTCGTAGACGGAGTGGAAGAGGTCGATGCCGCCGACCGAGACCGATCCGACCGTGTCGCCGTGGTAGGCCTCGGTCAGGTTGACGAAGCCGGTCCGCCGCACGTGCTGGCCGCCGCGCTGGTGCCAGTACTGGAACGCCATCTTCGAGCGCGATCTCGACCGCGGTCGAGCCCGAGTCCGAGTAGAAGACGCGCGAGAGGCCCGGGCGGCGCGACGTCGCGAGCCGCGCCGCGAGCTCGGCGCCGGGCGCGTGCGTGAGCCCGAGCATCGTCGAGTGGGCGACGCGGTCGAGCTGGTCGCGCACCGCCTGGTCGATCACGGGGTGGCGATGGCCGTGGACGTTGCACCACAGCGACGAGGTGCCGTCGATGTAGCGGTTCCCGTCCTCGTCGATCAGGTCGGTGCCCTCGCGCCGCGGCGATCGACGATCGGATCCTCCTCGGTCCACCCGCGCTGCTGGGTGAACGGGTGCCACACGTGGCGCTGGTCGAGCTCAGCGGTCTGCGACATCGTCACGACCAATCTAGGTCCAGCCTCGGCGGAAGCCGGGGGCCCGCGAGGCCGCAATTTGCGGGGCGTGGCTGCCCGCGGCCCGTCGCGAGACGGGCTCAGCCGATCGCGAGCCGCGGCCAGGAGCCGGGATCGGCGAGATCGATCTCGGGCAGGGTCTCGACCGTGACCTCGCCGAGCTCGGCGATCGTCGCCCGGTTCGAGAGCTCGAGCTCGCCCGGCTCGGCCGGCCAGCGGCTGAGCACGACGGCCGCGACCTCGAGCCCGGCGGCCCGCGCCGCCTCGAGCGTCAGCAGCGTGTGGTTGATCGTCCCGAGCGCCGGCGGCGCCACGATCACGACCGGCAGTCCGAGCTCGCGGGCGAAGTCGCGGACGAGGTATGAGGGCGGTCGAGCGGGCACCAGCAGCCCGCCGACGCCCTCGCAGATCAGCAGGTCGGCCTCGGCGGCCGCCGCGCGCGCCCCGGCGCAGCGAGCCGGGCGGGATCGACCTCGACGCCGGCGAGCTCGGCGCGCGAGGTGCGGCGAGAGCGGCGGCCCGAAGCGGTACGGCGCGATCTCGCTCGTCGGTCTGGGCGCTGCCCGAGGCGCGGCGCAGCAGCGCGTGGTCGCTCTCGCCGCCCTCGTCGAGCCCGGAGACGGCGGGCTTGAAGACCGCGACCCGCCTGCCGTCCGCGGCGGCGGCGTGCGGCGAGGACCGCGGCGACGACGCTCTTGCCGACCTCGGTCCCGGTCCCGGTGACGAACAGGCCGGCCGTCAACGGCCCGAGGGGGCGCGCTCGGCGGCCGGCCGCTCGCGGCCCGGCTGCCTGCGGTGATCGAGATCTCGCCCTCGGGGTCGGCCTCCGACGCGTCGAGGCGCTCGAGGTCGAGCTCGATCGCGTAGTCGCCGTCGGCGGAGACGGCGCGGACGGCGTCGGCGATCGTCCGCGCCGCGGCCCGGAGCTCGGCCGGGCGGTGGGTCGCCATCACGGTCAGCCGCAGGCGCGAGGTGCCCTCGGGCACGGTCGGCGGGCGGATCGCCTGAGCGAAGACGCCGCGCATCGAGCGCGCGCGAGCAGGCGGCGACGGCGCGGGCCGGGTCGCCGATCATGACCGGCACGATCTGGGTCCGCGACTCGCCGACCTCGAGGCCGGCTCGCGCAGGCCCTTGCGCAGCACGGCGGCGTTCTCCTGCACGGCGGCGACGCGCTCCGGCTCGGCCTCGATCAGCGGCGAGCGCGGCCTCGGCGGCGGCGGCGCAGGCGGGAGGCAGGCCGGTCGAGAAGATGAACGGCCGGGCGCTGTTGACGAGCAGCTCGCGCAGCTCGAAGGAGCAGCTCACGTAGGCGCCGTAGCTGCCGAGCGCCTTGCCGAGCGTGCCGATGACCACGTCGACCTCGCCCTCGAGCCCGGCGGCGGCGACCGTGCCGCGGCCGCCGGGGCCGTAGGTGCCGATCGCGTGGGCCTCGTCGACCATCAGCCGGCGCCGTGCTTGCGGGCCAGCTCGAGCAGCCAGCCGAGCGGCGCGACGTCGCCGTCCATCGAGAAGACGCCGTCGGTGACGATCAGCGCCGCCCGTCCGCCGGCCTGCTCGAGGCCCCAGGCGAGGTGCTCGACGTCGCGGTGGCGGTAGACGAACGTCTCGGCGCCGGCGAGCCGGCAGCCGTCGATGATGCTGGCGTGGTTGAGCTCGTCGGAGAAGACGACCTCGCCCTTGCCGGCGAGCGTGCCGATCACGCCGGTGTTGGCGAGGTAGCCCGAGCCGAACAGCAGCGCCGCCTGCTGCTCGTGGAAGTCGGCGAGCCGGTGCTCGAGGCGCTCGTGCGCGGCCATGTTGCCCGAGACCAGGCGCGAGGCGCCGGAGCCGGCGCCCTCGTTGCGATAGGACTCGGCGCCGGCGAGGCGCACCGCCGGGTGGTCGGCGAGCCCGAGGTAGTTGTTCGAGCAGAGCAGCAGCACGTCGCGGCCGTCGAGCTCGACGTGCGGCCCCTGAGCGCCCTCGACGACGCGCATCCGCCGGTAGCAGGCCGGCCTCGCGCAGCTCCTCGAGTCGCTCGGCGGCCGAGGCCCTCACGCCGCGCGGGTCTCCGTCGTCTCGGTGCCGTCGACGCCCGGAGCGGAAGCGCGCGCGGGCTTCGGGTAGCTCGGGCGGCTTGCCGCTCTTCTTGACGACCCGGAGCTGGGTCGAGGGATCCCAGAAGTGGGCCTCGGCCTGGCTGTCGATCAGCTCGTCGATCGGCGTCCGCGGCGTCTCGCCCTCGAGCCAGCCGTCGCGGTTGTCGGGGCGCGGGTTGGCGCCGTTGTCGTCCTGGCGGGCGACGTTGAGCCCGTGCTCCTCGAACATCGCGCGGTCGTCGGCGGGCTCGGCGCCGAGCGTCGTCAGGAAGTTGCCCATCATCACGCCGTTGAGGCCGGCCCGGACCGCGAGCGGCTGCAGCTCGCCGAGGTTCTCGACGCGGCCGCCGCAGAGCCGGAACAGGGCCCCGGGGATGATCAGCCGGAAGATCGCGACCCACTTGACGACCTCCCAGGGATCCATCAGCTCGCGGTCGCCGAACTTGGTTCCGGTGCGCGGGTTGAGCAGGTTGATCGGCACCGAGGTCGGGTTGATCTCGGAGAGCTCGAAGGCCATCTCGACGCGCTGGTACGGGCGTCTCGCCGAGGTTGAGGATGCCGCCGACGCAGGTCTCGAGGCCGGCCTCGCGGACCGCCTCGATCGTCCGGATCCGGCCCTCGTAGCGGACCGTGGTCGTCACCTCGTCGTAGTAGGAGCGCGAGGTCTCGACGTTGTGGTGGACGCGCTGGATGCCGGCGTCGGCGAGCCGCTTGGCGCGCTCGGTCGAGATGTGGCCGATCGAGGCGCAGCGCTTCAGGTTGGTCTGCTCGGCGACGAGCTTGGCGCCCTCGACGATCTTCTCGAAGTCCCGCTTCGACAGCCCCTGGCCCTGGGTGACCATGCAGAAGCGGTGCGCGCCGGCCGCCTCGGCCGCCTTCGCGTGCTCGAGGATCTGGTCCGGCTCCATCATCGCGTGCATCGGCGTGTCCGCCTCCGCGTAGCGGCACTGGGCGCAGAAGCCGCAGTCCTCGGCGCAGCCGCCCGACTTCGCGTTGACGAGCGAGCACATGTCGGTCGAGTCGCCGAAGTTCTCGCGTCCGCACCTGCCAGGCGCGCTCGACGATCTCGCCGATCTCGTCGTGGTCGGTCACGGCGCCGAGCTCGAGCGCCTCTTCGAAGCTGATCAGGGACGACATTGGGGTTCCTCCGGTCTCCGGTCGGTACCCCAGGGAGGCTAGGTCTGCGGCCGGACGGCTCTGGGCGGCGCTCAGCCGTCGTCGCCGGCGCCGGACGCGGACTCGGAGCCGGCCCCGCTGCCCTCGGCGCCGGGCTCTGCGGCGGCCGCGTCCGGAGTCTTCCTGCGGTCCGACTTGCCGTCCGTCTGGCACGCCTTCAGGGCGTGCGGCGTAGAAGTTCATGTAGCGGTGCCAGTTGTCGTTCCAGTACGACGTCTCGTGGCCGCCCTGGCCCTCGTAGGTCCGGACATCGGCGCCGCCCGCCTCGAGCGACGTCGATCAGCGACTCGTCGGCGTCGATGAACGGATCCTCGTCACCGAAGTCGATCCAGACGCGCTTGCCCGCGAGCGGCGAGGCCGGCGGGCCGACGGCCTCGATCACGTTGTGGCGGCTGAAGTCGCCGTCGTCGTCGAAGGCCCCCGGCGCGGTGTCCGAGCCGCTCTCCCAGATCGCGGGCGAGTGGCCGCCGACCGAGCAGAACAGGTCGGGGTCGAGGCGGGCGATGTCGTAGGCGCCGAAGCCGCCCATCGAGATACCGCCGATCGCGACCCGCTCGGGCTCGATCTCGAAGCGCTCGACCAGCGCGGGGATCAGCTCCTCGCTCACGTACGAGCCCCACTCGCCGCTGTCGCGGTCGTGCCAGTAGGAGTCGGGGTCGCCCTCGGGAAAGGCGACGACCGGCGCCTTGCCGCCCTCGCGCCGCAGCGCCTCGAACATCGGCTCGACCAGATAGCTGGTCTCGTCCTCGCCGCGACCGTGCAGGAAGACGAGCAACGAGCGGCGCCCGTCCTGAGCGCCGGGCGGGATCACGACCTCGACCGGCATCTCCCTGCCGAGCAGCTTCGAGTCGACCGAGAAGTCGGTCACCCGGGAGCCGTCGGTCGGCGAGGGGCCGCGCTCGTCGTCGACGAGATCGCGAAGCGCGACGGCGACGACGACGACGAGCGCCGCGGCGAGGATGCGAAGCGCCAGGGCCGTCCGCGAGTGCCGGGGGGCGGCCGATTCCATCGCCTAAGACTTGCAGCACGCAGCCTCCGGATCCGCGCGCGGGGAACCGGCGCTCGGACCATGGTTGCTGGGTTACAGTCGCCAGATGCTGCGCGTAACGCCGAGGCACAAGCGCCTCGCGTCAGGGGGAATGGGCCTTCTCGTCGGCCTCCTTCTGATGCTCGTCCTCCCGTCCGGGGCCTCCGCCTACGAGCCTTCGACCGCCGATCGCTTCTCGATCGTGCACGGCTGCTACGCCCTGCAGTCGGCGGCCACGGGCAAGTACGTGACCAAGTCGGGGGGCGCCTACGACGCGAGCGCCGGCGGCCTCGGCGCCGCCGAGCCGTTCCGGATGCAGGCGACGGATCTCGGCCGCTACCTCTTCTACGACACCGACGAGCAGTTCATGGCCGTCGACGGCCAGGGCGTCTCCGCCGACCCGAAGCCCTCGAACGCGGCCGACTGGACCGTGAAGAAGCCCGGGGCCACGTTCGAGGTCGTCAACACCTGGGAGAAGCGCGAGCTCGGGGCGAGCGGCGACGAGCTGACCGCGACCGGCTCGGTCTCCGGCGGCGCCGGCGAGTTCAACCTCGTCGCGGCCGAGGGCTGCCCCAAGTACCCCGAGATCACGACCAACGTCGAGGGCGCGCCGACGCAGACCTATCCCCCGCTTCAAGGAGGCGACCGGCCAGATCGAGGGCCACATGCACCACATGGCCTTCCGCTTCCTCGGCGGCGCCCACTGCGGTCGCCCCTGGCACCGGTTCGGTGTCGCCTACGCGCTCCAGGACTGCGCCGACCACGAGCCGAACGGCTGCGCCGCCGTGCTCGAGAACGTCCTCTACGGCGAGCCTGCCCGCTGTCACGACACGACCGGCTGGCCCGAGTTCACCGACTGGCCGGACCCGAAGTCGCTGACCCACGAGCAGTCGTACTACAAGTGGATCGAGCGATCGTGGCGCTCGGGGCTGCGCGTGTTCGTGAACCTGATGGTCCAGAACCGGGCCCTCTGCGAGATCTATCCGATCAACAGGAACAAGAACCCGACCTGCGACGACACGAAGACCGTCGAGCTCGAGCTCGACGAGGCCTATCGCCTGCAGGACTACATCGACGCGCAGTCCGGCGGGCCCGGCGAGGGCTTCTACCGGATCGTCACCAACCCGTTCGAGGCCCGCGAGGTGATCAACGAGGGCAAGCTCGCCGTCGTCCTCGGCATGGAGGTCTCCGAGCCGTTCACCTGCCGGATGTTCGCCGGCGTCCCGACCTGCGACCAGAACCACGATCCGCAAGCAGATCGACCACCTCTACGACCGCGGCGTGCGGCAGATGGAGATCACGAACAAGTTCGACAACGCGCTCACCGGCGTCGCCGGCGACGACGGCTCGACCGGCACGCTGGTCAACTTCGGCAACTTCTACGCGACCGGCCGGTTCTGGGACCTCGAGACCTGCCAGGGCCCGCCCGAGGAGCACGACCACTCGCCGACCGCGGTCGAGGTCCACAACGACGACTCGATCGCCGGCAACGTGATCAAGCAGTTCATGCCGCGCCGGCGTGCTGCCCGTCTACCCCCAGGGCGCCGCTCTGCAACACGCTCGGCCTGACCGAGCTCGGCGAGTTCACGATCCGCCGGATGGCGCAGAAGGGAATGATCTTCGACCCCGACCACATGAGCGTCAAGGGCCGCGACGCCGCGCTCAACCTGGTCGAGTCGCTCGACTACTCGGGCGTGATCTCCTCGCACAGCTGGAGCACCCCGGCGGCGCTGCCGCGGATCTACAAGCTCGGCGGCATCGTCACCCCGTACGCGGGCGACTCCGAGGGCTTCGTCGACAAGTGGAAGGACGCGCGCACCGCCTACCGGGGCCGCCAGTACTTCGGGATCGGCTACGGCGCCGACCAGAACGGCTTCGGCGGCCAGGGCGGGCCGCGCGGCGCCGACGTCTCCAACCCGGTCACCTACCCGTTCGAGTCCGCCGACGGCAACCAGACGATCCACCAGCAGCGCTCCGGCGAGCAGGTCTACGACATCAACACCGACGGCGTCGCCCACTACGGCCTCTACCCGGACTGGATCGAGGACCTGCGCCAGATCCAGGGCAACCAGATCATCCGCGACATGAACCGCGGCGCCGAGGCCTACCTGCAGATGTGGGAGCGGGCCGAGGGCGTGCCCGAGGTCAGGTGCAAGACCTGGAAGGGCAAGTTCAGCCGCAAGGGCCTCAGCGCCGGCGCCCTCGAGGTCGGTGCCGACACGAAGGAGACGCTCTACTCCGCCGGCCAGCCCGTCTCCCGCGAGCGCACCTGGAAGTGGTGCACCCGCTTCAAGAAGAAGCGGCGACCCCCGCAAGCTCGAGCAAGAAGCGAGCCGTCAACGCGGTCTTCAGCACCGGCGGGCACGCTCGAGCTGATCGGCAGCTCGCTGCCCAAGAACACCGCGGGCGGCGTCGGCCGCGGGGACAGCGTCAGGGCCCTGAAGGGCAAGGCCCGCAAGGTCACCGGTGGTCTCTACGTCGAGAAGAGCCCGAACGGCAACGCCTACGTCTGGGGCACGAAGAAGGGCCGCGTCAAGTGGACCGGCCTGGCGAGCTCGGACGATCGCCGGCTCGAACGCCTCGCTGAGGAGCTACGCCAAGCGCCTCGGGCTGTAGGGCCGGCGCGGCCGGCGCGTCGCGGCGCGTGACCGTCCGAGGGGCGTCCTTCGAGGGCCAGGCCGGGTATTTGCAGAGAGGGTGAGGTGGAGGAGGGTGCCGGCCGCCCCGAGGCGGGGCCGGGCCGTCCTTTGTCACGTGAGGCGCCGGGCGTCACGGTCTCGTAGCTGTCTTCCAAGGGCGCTTCGACGGACTGCATCGATTACGCTCGCGAATAGCGGCCGTAATCGTGCACCTCGTCGTCCTGGGCGCCGGGAATCCACCCCGAAACCGCAACGAAACACGCGCCCCGTGTGACCAACCACAAACCGCACCCCTTCCCTCACTGCAATCTCAGCCCGGCCTGAGCCCTGAAGCCAGACCCCGAAACAACACGCGCCCTGGACCACGCCCGCACCCCCGAGCCCCTGGAGCAGGCTGCCGTCCACACGGCGCTCGCGGGGCGCTCGGCGTCAGTAGGAAGTAGTAAGTTCCACTTCCTACTTTGGCCGCCCTCAGATCCCGCATAGACACTGGCTCGGCGCAGTACGCCGAGAACCGGGAGAAGATGCTCGAGCGCCTCGAGCAAGATGGCCGCTGAGCAGGCGAAGGCGCGGCTCGGCGGCGGCGAGAAGAAGATCGCCCGCCACCACGAGCGCGGCCGGATGCTGCCCCGCGAGCGGATCGAGATGCTGATCGACCGCGACTCGCCGTTCCTCGAGCTGGCGCCGCTCGCCGGCTACGGCTCCGAGTACGAGGTCGGCGCCTCCCTGGTCGGCGGGATCGGCGTGGTCGAGGGCGTCGAGTGCATGGTCACCGCCTCCGACCCGACCGTCCGCGGCGGCACCTCGAATCCGTACACGCTGCGCAAGGGCCTGCGCATGCAGGAGATCGCCCGGGTCGAACCGCCTGCCCGCGGTCGGCTTCGTCGAGTCGGGCGGCGCCGACCTGCCCCGGCAGAAGGAGATCTTCATCCCCGGCGGCGCCACCTTCAAGCAACCTGACCCAGCAGTCCGCGGCCGGGGTCCCGACCGTCGCCCTCGTCACCGGCAACTCGACCGCCGGCGGCGCCTACCTGCCCGGCATGTCCGACTACACGGTGATGGTCCGCGAGCAGGGCCTGATCTTCCTCGGCGGGCCGCCGCTGGTGAAGATGGCGACCGGGGAGGAGGCGGAGGAGGAAGCGCTCGGCGGCGCCGAGATGCACTCGCGCGTCTCCGGGGTCAGCGAGTTCATGGCCAACGACGAGGTCGACCTCTGCCGGATCGGCCGCGAGATCGTCCGCAACCTGAACTGGCGCAAGCTCGGCCCCGAGCCGCGCGGCAGCGGCGCCGACCCGCTCTACGACCCCGAGGAGCTGCTCGGGATCGCCTCCCACGACCTGAAGATCCCGTTCGAGGCGCGCGAGGTGATCGCCCGCGTCGTCGACGGCTCCCGCTTCGACGAGTTCAAGCCCGGCTACGGCGCCCAGATCGTCACCGGCTGGGCCGAGCTGCACGGCTACCCGGTCGCGATCCTCGCCAACAACGGCGTGCTCTTCAACGAGGACGCCGAGAAGGCCGCCCACTTCATCCAGCTCGCCGACCAGGTCGACACGCCGCTGCTGTTCATGCAGAACACGACCGGCTACATCGTCGGCACCGACTACGAGCAGCGCGGCATCGTCAAGGCCGGCGCGAAGATGATCAACGCGGTCGCCAACGCCGGCGTGCCGAAGCTGACCCTGATGATGGGCGGCTCCTACGGGGCCGGCAACTACGGCATGTGCGGGCGCAGCTTCGACCCACGCTTCATCTTCGCCTGGCCCAACTACAAGACCGCCGTGATGGGGCCCGAAGCAGCTCGCCGGCGTGATGGAGATCGTGATGCGCGCCGGCGCCGAGCGCCGCGGGATCGAGGTCGACGAGGAGCAGCTGGCGGCCGGCACCAAGGCGGTCGAGGAACAGATCGAGAGCGAGTCGGACGCGTTCGTCTCCTCCGGCGAGCTCTGGGACGACGGCATGATCGATCCGCGCGACACGCGCACCGCGCTGGGGATCGCCCTCTCCGTCTGTCACAACAACGACGTCGCCGGCTCGAGGCAGTTCGGCGTCTTCCGGATGTAGCCGGAGCGGGACGACGCGATGCCCGAGACGAAGCCGATCCGCAAGCTGCTCGTCGCCAACCGCGGCGAGATCGCGCGGCGCGTGTTCGCCGCCTGCCGGCGGATGGGCATCGCGACCGTCGCGGTCTACTCCGAGCCCGACGCGCGGGCGCCGTTCGCGCTCGAGGCCGACGAGGCCGTCGCGCTGGGCGGCACGACCGCCGCCGAGTCCTACCTGCGCGGCGACGCGATCGTCGAGGCCGCGCTGCGCACCGGCGCCGACGCGATCCACCCCGGCTACGGCTTCCTCGCCGAGAACGCGGGCTTCGCCCAGGCCGTCGGCGACGCCGGCCTGACCTGGATCGGGCCGCCGCCGGCCGCGATCGAGGCGATGGGCTCGAAGGTCGGGGCGCGGGCGATGATGGAGGCCGCCGGCGTGCCGATCCTGCCCGGGGCCGAGCTGCCGGCCGGAGCCGACCCCGCGGTCGAGGCGGAGCGGATCGGCTATCCGCTGCTGGTCAAGGCCTCTGCCGGCGGCGGCGGCAAGGGCATGCGCGCGGTCGCGGATTCGGCGGGCCTGCCCGGCGCGGTCGAGGGCGCGCGGCGCGAGGCCGAGAGCGCCTTCGGCGACGGCACGATCTTCCTCGAGCGGATGCTCGAGCGGCCCGCGGCACGTCGAGATCCAGGTCTTCGCCGACGCCCACGGCAACACGGTCAGCCTCGGCGAGCGCGAGTGCTCGATCCAGCGCCGCCATCAGAAGGTCGTCGAGGAGTCGCCGTCGCCGGTCGTCGACGCCGAGCTCCGCGCGCGGATGGGAGAGGCGGCCGTCAGCGCCGCCGAGGCGGTCGGCTACGTCGGCGCCGGCACCGTCGAGTTCCTGCTCGGCGCCGACGGCGGCTTCTACTTCCTCGAGATGAACACCCGCCTGCAGGTCGAGCACCCGGTCACCGAGATGGTCACCGGCGTCGACCTGGTCCGCCTGCAGCTGCTCGTCGCCCAGGGCGAGCCGCTGCCCCCCGAGCTGCACGAGGTCGAGCCGCGCGGCCACGCGATCGAGGTCCGCCTCTACGCGGAGGACGCCGCCGCCGACTACCTGCCGCAGACAGGGACCCTGCGCGAGCTCGTCTTCGGCGGCGACCGGGCGGGCGAGCGCGCCGCGGCCTTCGCCGCCCCCGACGGAGCGCCCGCCGCCCGCGGCCTGCGGATCGACTCGGGGTTCGAGAGCGGCGACGTCGTCTCTCCCCACTACGACCCGATGCTCGCGAAGCTGATCTCCTGGGCGCCGACGCGCGCGGAGGCGGCCGGGCTGCTGGCCGCGGCGATCCGCAGCTCCTGCGTCGACGGCCTGATCACCAACCGCGACTTCCTCGTCAACGTCCTCGAGCACCCGGCCTTCCTCGCCGGCGAGACCGACACGGGCTTCCTCGAGCGCCACGAGGGCCTCGCCGAGCCGCTCGTCACCGGCGACGACGTCCGGCTCGCCGCAGCCGCGGCGGCGCTCTGCTCGCGCGACGACGACGGCCCGGGCCCGCTCGACTTCGCGCCGGCCGGCTGGCGCAACAACCCGTCCGGCGGCACGCGCCGCGATTACGAGACGCCCGACGGCCCGATCGAGGTCCGCTATCGGCTCGGCCGCGGTGGCCGCGCGGCCGAGGTCACGCTCGACGGCGAGAGCCTTGGCCCGCTCGGCGTCGGCTCGGCTGCCGGTCACCGGCGGCGCCCGGCGGCGACGGAGCGATCGAGCTGCTCGCCGACGGCGTCCGCCGGCGTTTCGGGTCCGGCGGCGGGCGGGCGTCGCCTACGTCTCGACGCCCGCGCGGAACCGTCGCCCTGACCGAGCTGCCCCGCTACCCCGATGAGGACGAGGCCGCCGCCGAGGGCGCGCTCGTGGCGCCGATGCCGGGCAAGGTGATCCGGCTCGCGGCCGAGCGAGGGTGCCGAGGTGGCGCGCGGCGACGTCGTCGCGGTGCTCGAGGCGATGAAGATGGAGCACGAGCTGACGGCGGCGGCGGACGGGACGCTCGCCGAGCTCCGGGTCGCCGAGGGCGATCAGGTCGAGTCCGGGCGCGGTGATCGGCGTGATCGAGGCCGCCGACGAGCCCGACGACCAGACCTGACGCATTCGCTTAAGTGAAGCGCACGGCCCGGCGAAACGCTCTCACCCACGAAAGCGCTTTCGTCTATATTCCGATCCTTGGGGGCGGTGTTTGCTCCCCTTTAACCGCCCCCATTCTTGAGGGGCCCGGCCCTCGCCGAGCAGTTCGACGGGGGTCGTGTCCTTTCCGGGCCGGTCGATCGGCCCGCTCAGCTTCCCGCGAGGGCGCCGAAGTAGACCTGCCACGCGAGCGCACTCTTGGCGAGCAGGCTCAAGACCAGGTAGACGCGCTCGCAGAACAACGGATCCGCCCAGCGGCCGCGGCCACGGTAGGTGAGCCACATGTTCACGGCGAACGAGTTGAAGAGCAGGAAGAGCGTGACGAAGATCGCGATCACGAAGCCCGGGGCGCCCGAGCCCTGCTCCTGTGAGACCCCGAGCTGGAGGGCGATCGCGATCCAGGGCACGGCCCCGGCGATGCAGCCGTAGACGAACGGCCGCCAATCGACCGTCTCGCGGTCGAGGTTGGCCCGCTCCATCGCCAGCCCGAAGAGGATCATCGCCGCGTTGACGCCGAACAGAGCGAGCAGCGCCGTGCCCTCGCGGATTCCCGTCAGCATCGCGATCAGCACGATCATCAGCGAAGCGCTGATCGAGTACTCCCACCAGCGGGCGGGATTGATCCCCCGCACGACTCGCTGCTCGTACCAGCGCCTGGCCCAGGTGCCGACCGAGAGGTGATCGACGGCCGCGAGCAGCAGGAACAGGGCGACGGCGATCTCGACCCGGAGGTCGAACAGGAGGGTCGGCCCGCCGTAGTCGCCGGCTCCCGGCGGTCCGGTCAGGTAGGTGATCGTCACCGGCAGGGCTGACGCTGGTCGCGAGCAGCAGGATCAGCAGCGCCTGCGCCGCGTGGATGCCGCCGACGGCCAGGTTCCAGTTGCGCAGGCTTCCGGAGCCCGCTCTCGTTCTTCCGCGACACCCATGCGGGCCTACGCTAGCGAGCGGCTCGCGCCGCCTCCCACAGGTAGATGCAGGCGAGCGTCCGGTTCGGCCGCCAGCGCTCGGCGATCGCGACGCTCTCGTCGGGGCTCGGCGGCTCCTCCATCTCGAGCGCGACCTGGATCCCCCTGCGCAGCCCGAGGTCGCCGCCGGAGAACACGTCGGGGCGGCCGAGGTTGAACATCAGGAACATCTCCGCCGACCACCGTCCGAGCCCCCGCAGCGCGGTCAGCTGCTCGATCACCTCGTCGTCGGAGGCCTCGGCCAGCGCTTCCGGCTCGAGCTCGCCGGCGACGATCGCCTCGCCGATCCCGACCACGTAGGAGGCCTTGCGGCCGCTGAGCCCGCAGCCGCGGAGCACGTCCTCGGCGCCGACCACCTGCTCGGCGGCCGGCGGCCTCGCCGCCGTACGCATCGCAGACCCGGCCCCAGACGGTCGCCGCCGCGGCCGTGCTGACCTGCTGTCCGACGATGATCCGGGCGAGGTCCGAGAAGTGGCTGCCGCCGCGCATCCGCTCCGCGATCGAGCGGGCGCCGAAGCGCGTCGACGAGCGCCGCCATCGCCGGGTCGGTCGCGGCGAGCGCCTC
The DNA here is from genome assembly GCA_963743845.1 of uncultured Solirubrobacterales bacterium. Classification (GTDB taxonomy): domain Bacteria; phylum Actinomycetota; class Thermoleophilia; order Solirubrobacterales; family 70-9; genus CAXMST01. Next base: position 200,508 of record CAVURI010000003.1, on the reverse strand, counting down.
TGCCTCGGGGCTCAGCGTCCCCGCCACACCGGATCGCGTTTCTCGGCGAAGGCGCGGATGCCCTCGCGGAAGTCCTCGGAGGAGAAGCAGGAGCGGCGCAGCTCGACCAGCTCCTCCTCCTGACGCGGGCTCAGCCGCGGGAAGCGCGCCAGCGTCTCGATCGCGCGCTTGTTGCCGGTCATCGAGAGTGGCGCGTTGGCGGCGATCGCCTCGGCCAGGTCGAGCGAGACGGCCTCGATCTCGGCGGCCGGATGGACCTCGTGCACGAGCCCGATCTGCTCGGCGCGGGCGCCGTCGATGTTGCGGCCGACGAGGAACAGCTCCTTCGTGCGCGGGATCCCGATCGTGTCGATGAAGCGCTCGAGGCCGGTGTGCCCGTAGACGAGGCCGAGCTTGGCCGGCGGCATCCCGAGCTTCGCCTCGGCGGCGCAGATCCGCAGGTCGCAGCGCACCGCGAGCTCGAGCCCGCCGCCGAGGCAGTGGCCGTTGATCGCGGCGACGACCGGATAGGGGTGGGCGCTGATCGCCTCCATCGCAGCGGTGAAGGGGTGGGCGACGAGCGCCTCGGCGTCGGTCTCGAAGCTCTCGTCGGGAATGCCGCCGATGTCGTAGCCGGCCGAGAACGCCTTGCCCTCGCCGGTGAGCAGGATGCAGCGCACGTCGATGCCGTGGTCGAGCTGGGGAAGGAGCTCGGAGATCGCGTCGAGGACCGGCGTGCGAGAGCGGGTTCCGCTTCTCGGGGTTGGTCATCGTGATCCGCGCGACGGCCTCGCGGGGAAAGTCGAGCCGGAGGGCGCCGTCGGCGAGCGTCCGGGGTTCGGTCGGGGGCACGCGGCAAGGCTATCGGCGGCTGCGCTCCGCCCGGGCGCCTGCGGCCGCGCTTCAGCGTCGCCGGCGCAGGATCAGGCCGGCGACGAGCACGACGCCGACCAGCAGCTGCGCCCCGAGGATGACCCGGGTCGGGTCGCGCGCGGGCTCCCAGCGCACCCGGCCGTCCTCGATCACGTACGCGCCGACCGGCCGGGCGCGGATGCCGAATCCGCTGCCGCCGCCGTGCTGGCCCGTTTCCGGGTCTTCTCCGCCCCCGCCCCCGCCGGCCCCGGCGATCGCGGCGGCCGGGATCACGGTGGCGCCGTCCCGTTCGTAGGGCTCGCCGAACACCGCCTCGACCGTGATCGCGTCGCGGGCGCGGTCTGACTGCATTCTCGGAATCCATCGCACTCGCCTTTCGGTTGCGTGACCGTCACGGACACTATGGGATGCGGTCGACGCGCCGTCGAGAGGTGTGTAACGTCTCGCACGCACGACCTTCAGTCGAGCCCCCGAACCCAGGAGAGGTACCAGTGGAGCCCACAGCAGCCCCTGACAAGACCGCCGAGACGAACGGCAAGCCCGCCGGCAAGACCGATCGAGGTCCACAACCCGGCGACCGGGGAGCTGATCGGCACCGTCGCCGCCTGCAGCCCCGGCGGACGTCGCCGCGATGGTCGAGCGCGCTCGCGCCGCGCAGCCCGCCTGGGAGGCGCTCGGCTTCGACGGTCGCGGCCGGATCCTGCGCCGGATGCAGAAGTGGACGCTCGACAACGCCGACCGGATCATCGACACGATCGTCAAGGAGAACGGCAAGACCTACGAGGACGCGCAGCTGGCCGAGGTCTCCTACGCCGCCTCCGCCTTCGGCTTCTGGGCGAAGAACGCGCCCAAGTACCTCGCCGACGAGAAGGTCAAGTCGGCCTCCCCGTTCGTGCTCGGCCGCAAGCTCGTCGTCCGCTACGCCCCGATCGGCGTCGTCGGCGTGATCGGCCCGTGGAACTACCCGCTGACGAACAGCTTCGGCGACTGCATCCCGGCGCTCGCCGCCGGCAACTCGGTCGTCCTCAAGCCGGCGACCCTGACCCCGATGACGTCGCTGCTGATGCGCGAGGGCCTGCACGACTGCGGCGTGCCGGAGGACGTCTTCCAGGTGGCCGTGGGCGAGGGCTCGGCGATCGGCAACGCGCTGATCGACGCGGTCGACTTCATCATGTTCACCGGCTCCACCGAGGTCGGCAAGAAGGTCATGGCCCGCGCCGGCGAGACGCTGACCGGGGTCGCGATGGAGCTCGGCGGCAAGGACCCGATGATCGTGCTCCGCGACGCCAACCTCGAGCGCGCCGCCAACGCCGCGGTCCACTACTCGATGCAGAACGGCGGCCAGACCTGCATCTCGGTCGAGCGCGTCTACGTCGAGGAGCCGGTCTACGACGAGTTCGTCGCCAAGGTCACCGAGAAGATGGCGGCGCTGCGCCAGGGCGTCCCCGGCGGCATCGCCGCCGTCGACGTCGGCGCGATGACCTCGCCCTCGCAGACCGACCTCGTCGAGGAGCACGTCAACGACGCGGTCGCCAAGGGCGCCCGCGCGGTCGTCGGCGGCAAGCGCGGCAGCGGCCCGGGCGACTTCTTCGAGCCGACCCTGCTGCTCGACGTCGACCACACGATGGAGGCGATGACCGAGGAGACCTTCGGCCCGACGCTGCCGGTGATGAAGGTCGCCGACGTCGAGGAGGCGATCCGCCTCTCGAACGACTCGCCCTACGGCCTGCAGGCGTCGGTCTGGACCAAGGACACCGAGAACGGCGAGCGGATCGCCCGCCGGCTCGAGTCCGGCGTCGTCTGCATCAACGACGCCCAGCTCAACTACGTCGCGCTCGAGCTGCCGATGGGCGGCTGGAAGGCGTCCGGAGTCGGCTCGCGCCACGGCGCCGACGGGATCCGCAAGTACACGAAGCAGCAGACCCTGCTGGTCACGCGATTCGCGCCGACCAACAAGGACATCCACATGCTGCCCTACGACAAGCCGGCCGTGACGAAGCTCCTCGGCCGCACCTTCCGGCTGCTCTGGGGCCGCGGCAAGCGCGACTGATGCCGGCGGCCGAGCGGGTCGCGGTCGTCGCGGCCCGCAACGAGGCCGACCGGATCGAGGCGACGATCACGGCCCTCCGGCAGGCGCTGCCGGGGATCGCGGTCGTCGTCGCCGACGACGCCTCCGACGACGGCACCGGGCGGGTGGCGCTCGCGGCCGGGCGCCGAGGTCGTGACCCGCAACCGCCCTCACGGCAAGGGCGGCAACATGACCGCGGCCTGCGAGGCGGCGCTGACCGGGCGCCGCTCCGACGCGGTCGTCCTGCTCTGCGACGGCGACCTCGGCGAGAGCGCCGCCCGGCTCGAGCCGCTGGTCGCCGCGATCGAGGCGAACGAGTGCGACCTCGCGATCGCCTCCTTCTCGCGCAAGGTCGGCGGCGGCATCGGCGCCGCCAAGGGCTTCGCGCGCTGGGCGATCCGCTCCGCCTGCGGATACGAGGCGGGCGAGCCGATCTCCGGGCAGCGCGCGATGCGCGCCGTCACCCTGAGGGCCGTGCTGCCGTTCGCACCCCGCTACGGGATGGAGACCGGGATGACGATCGACGCGGTCCGCGCCGGCTGCCGGGTCGCCGAGATCGACCTCGACCTCACCCACCGCGCGACCGGCAAGACCCTCGCCGGCTTCCGCCACCGCGGCCGCCAGCTCCGCGACATCGCCCAGGCCTGGGCGGCGAGGCGACGGGGGTAGGGGCGGCTCGGGCGCGGGCCGCGGCGCGTGGCCGTCCGAGGGCGGGCTTCGAGGGCTCCGGCCGGGTATTTGCAGAGAGGGTGAGGTGGAGGAGGGTGCCGGCCGTCGCTGAGGCGGGGCCGGGGCGTCCTTTGTCACGTGAGGCGCGCGGGCGTCACGGTCTCGTAGCTGTTTCTCGAGGCCGCCTGCGACGAGAGGCGCATCGTCCGCGCATAGCGACGGTCAATGTGCCATCGGTCCGCGGCCTCACCGGGAATCCACCCCGAAACCGCAACGAGACACGCGCCCCGTGTGACCAACCACGAACCGCACCCCTTCCCTCACTGCAATCTCGGCCCGGCCTGAACCCTGCAGCCACACCCGAAACAACACGCGCCCTGGACCACCCCCCACGCCCGCGCCCCATCCCCACGCACCCCGGATAGGCTCAGCGCACGGATGATCCTCGCGATCGATCAGGGAACCACCGGCAGCACCTGCCTCGTCTTCGACGGGGACGGGGCGATCGCGGGGCGGGCCTACTCGGAGTTCCGCCAGCACTTCCCGCGGCCGGGCTGGGTCGAGCACGACGCGAGCGAGATCTGGGAGGTGACCAAGCGGGTCGGGCGCGAGGCGCTCGCGGACGCCGGGATCGACGGCTCCGAGCTCGATGCGATCGGGATCACCAACCAGCGCGAGACGGTCGTCGCCTGGGATCCGCGCAGCGGCGAGCCGGTCCACCGGGCGCTCGTCTGGCAGGACCGGCGCACGGCAGCGCGGTGCGACGAGCTCAAGGCGGCCGGCCACGAGGCGCTCGTGCGAGAGCGGACCGGCCTCGTCCTCGACCCCTACTTCTCCGGCACGAAGATCGAGTGGCTGCTGCAGAACACCGACGGCAAGGCCGACGGCGCCCTGTTCGGGACGATGGACTCGTGGCTCGTCTACAAGCTCTGCGGCGAGCACGTGACCGACTACTCGAACGCGTCGCGGACGCTGCTGTTCGACATCCACGAGCTCGCCTGGGATCCCGAGCTCTGCGAGCTGCTCGGCGTCGATCCCGCAGACGCTGCCGGCGCCGATGCCCTCGGCCCACGTCTACGGGACGACGACCGTCTTCGGGGGCGAGGTGCCGGTTGCCGGGATCGCCGGCGACCAGCAGGCGGCGCTGTTCGGCCAGGCCTGCCACAGCGCCGGGCGACGCGAAGAACACCTACGGCACCGGCAGCTTCGTGCTGCTCAACTCCGGGACGAACGCGCCCGAGCCGCAGGACGGGCTGCTGACCACCGTCGCCTGGGGGGTCGGCGGCGAGGTGGACTACGCGCTCGAGGCGGCGGTCTTCGTCACCGGCGCCGCCGTCCAGTGGCTGCGCGACGGGCTCGGCCTGATCGCCGAGGCATCCGAGACGGAGGCGATGGCCGCCTCACTCGACTCCAACGACGGCGTCTACTTCGTGCCCGCCCTGACCGGGCTCGGCTCGCCCTGGTGGGATCCGTACGCGCGCGGCACGATCGTCGGGCTCACCCGCGGCACCGGCCGCGAGCACTTCGCCCGCGCCGCGCTCGAGTCGATCGCCTACCAGACGCTGGACGCGGTCCGCGCCCAGGAGGCAGCCTCGGGAGAGCGGCTCGTCGCCCTTCGCGCCGACGGCGGGGCGGTCGGCAACGAATGGCTGATGCAGTTCCAGGCGGACGTGCTCGGCGCCCCGGTGATCGTGCCCGAGATCTCGGAGACGACCGCCCTCGGCGCTGCCTATCTCGCCGGGATCGCGACCGGCGTCTGGACGCTCGAGGGCGTTCGCGAGATGTGGCGTGAGCGGGCGGTCTACGAGCCGGCGATGGGGGAGGACGAGCGGGTGGCGCTGCACGAGCGCTGGCTCGACGCTGTCGGGCGCTCGCGCGGCTGGGCCGAGGGCGAGCCGGCCTGAGCCGGGCCTGGGCTCAGCGGCCGGCGCGGCCGTACAGCGCCCGCAGCCAGAAGTCGGCGATCGCGGCGACGACCTCGTCGGTGCTCCGGTCGCCGGTCGAGACGAAGACGTAGAGGGTCCGCTCGGCGCCCCAGATCATCTGCTCGGCGGTCGGGATCGGATCGAGCGCCGCGTCGATGCTGCCGGCGGCCTGCTCGCGCTCGATGTGGTCGGCGGTCGCGGTCACGAAGCGACTCACCATCCCGCGCCAGAACTCGCGCATCTCGCTGTCGTACGTGGACACCTCGGTCACCGTGCGCAGCAGCACCTCGTTCGCGGCCCAGTGGTGCGCGACGGCGCCGACCGCCTCGCGGACGAGGTCGTCGGGCGAGCCCTCGCCGTGCCACCAGCGGTCGGCCTCGCGGTAGAGCTCCTCGACGATCCCGGCGGCGGCGTCCATCAGCATGTCGCGCTTGTCGCGGTAGTAGAAGTAGAAGGCGCTGCGGGAGAGGCCCGCCGCCTCGGCGACGCTCTCGATCCGCAGGTCGCGGAACGACGTCGCATCGAGCTGCGCGACCATCCCCTCGCGCAGACTTGCCTTCACCTCGTCCCGGCGGCTCTCGCTTCCGGACATCACCTGCTCCATCCTGACGTCGCTGACAGACCCCCCCAAGGCCTGCGGGCAGTCTAGGCAGAGACGGCCGAGCCGACTGCGGGTTCCCCCGTTCGGGATGCGGGTTCCCCCGGCCATCCGCACCACTACGCTTGCGGCCGTGAGCACCCATCTGCTGACCGGGTTTCCCGGTTTCATCGGCCGCCGCCTCGTCTCCGAGCTGCTCGACCGCGACCCTGAGAACCGCATCGTCGCCCTCGTCGAGCCGCGGATGGTCTCCGTGGCCGAGGCCGCCGCGGCGGAGATCGACGGCGAGCGGATCGAGCTCGTCGCCGGCGACATCTCCCAGCTCCGGCTCGGCCTCTCCGACGAGGACTACGCGAGGCTCACCGCCGAGGTGACGGTGGTCGATCACCTCGCCGCGATCTACGACCTCGCGGTCCCGATCGACATCGCCCAGCGGGTCAACGTCGACGGGACCGGCAACGTCCTCGCCTTCTGCCGGGATTGCGAGCGGCTCGAGCGGCTCAACTACGTCAGCACGGCCTACGTCGCCGGTGACCGCACGGGCGTCGTCTACGAGCACGAGCTCGCGCTCGGCCAGGGCTTCAAGAACCACTACGAGTCGACCAAGTTCCAGGCCGAGGTCTGGGTCCGCGAGGAGATGGACCGGATCCCGACGACGATCTACCGGCCCGCGATCGTGGTCGGCGATTCGAGGACGGGGGAGACGCAGAAGTTCGACGGCCCCTACTACGTGCTGCGCTTCATCGAGGCGTCGACGAGCCGTCACATGCCCGTCGCCAACATCGGCCGCGGCGCCGCCCCGTTCAACGTCGTCCCGGTCGACTTCATCGTCGACTCGATCGTGGCGCTGTCGTCCGAGCAGGCAGCGGTCGGCGAGACCGTCCACCTCTGCGACCCGAGCCCGCTCAGCGCCAACGACATGTTCGGGACGCTCTGCCGCCTCTACGCCGGCACCGAGCCCGCCTTGACCGTGCCCGCGGCGCCGGTCGCCGCAGCGCTCCGGTCGAAGACGATGCGCCGCTTCTACGGCGGCGTGCCGCGGGAGACGATCCGCTACATGAACCACCCGGTCCGCTACGACACGCGCCGCGCCACGGAGCTGCTCACGGCCGCCGGTCTCTCGTGCCCGGGCTTCGCGGCCTACGCGCCGAAGTTGGTCGAGTTCTACAAGGCCAACGCCGAGAATCCGGCTCTGGTCCCGAACACGTAACCGGCTCCGGTCCCGGGGGTAATCCAAGGCGCGCCCCGCTCGTTCGGGGCGATCTTCGTATGACCGAGCTCAGGCCCCAGAACTACAAGGACGATCGCCCGGCGGAGCACTTCACGCGCTTCCACGAGCGGGCGCGGAACCACGATCCCGACTGGGTCTACGACCTCGTCCGGATCATCCTCACCCCGATCCTGCTCGGCTTCTACCGGACCCGCGCGATCGAGACCGACAACGTTCCCTCCTCGGGCCCGGTGATCCTCGCCGCGAACCACTTCTCGAACATGGACCACTTCCTCGCCGGCGTCTGGCTGCGGCGCAAGATCCGCTTCCTCGCCAAGTCGCAGCTGTTCGGCAACCCGGTCGGGGACTTCATCTTCAGCCACGGCGGCGTCTTCCCGATCCGCAGGGGCCATCGCGACGACGAGGCCTTCAAGACCCTGCACACGGCCCTCGAGCGCGGCGGCTGCGTGATGATCTACATCGAGGGCGGGCGCTCCCGGACCGGCACGCTCGGCGAGCCGAAGCCGGGCGTCGGTCGCGCCGCGCTCGAGTCCGGCGTGCCGGTGGTCCCCGTCGCCCTGCACGGCTCGCAGCGGATCCGCAGCTGGAGGAAGCTGCAGTTCTTCCCGAAGGTGACCGTCCGCTACGGCGAGCCGATCAGCTTCGACGTCGTCCCCGAGCCGACCCGCGAGCAGCAGATGGCCTGCGCGGCGGAGGTCTTCGAGCACGTCCGGCACATGTACGCCGAGCTCGAGCAGGAGGGCCGCAGCTCGGTGATCAAGCGGCTCGGCCGCCCGGCCGGCAGCGCCTAGCTACTCGTAGCGCTTGGCCAGGGCGGCGAACGCCTCGGCGTCGTGGCCGGGCACGACGACGGCGTCCGGGAACCGCTCCGCGTAGCGCTGCAGCTCGCGCTGCGAGCGCTTCCACTGGTGCATGTCCTCGGGCCGGCCGGGCTCGTTCTCACCACGCAGCTGAGCGGTCGTGTAGACGGCGTCGCCGGCGATCACGAAGTCGCGCGTCGCGAGCCGCGCGATCACCGACATGTGACCGAGCGTGTGCCCGGGCGTGAACGCGAGACGGATCGAGCCGTCGCCGAACAGGTCGAAGGTGCGCCCGAAGCTCGCGTACGAGTCGATCAGCGGGCCGTCGAAGTCGAGCGTCCGGTAGTCGAACAGGTAGTCGAAGTGCGCGCGCCTGTAGCCGTGGGTGGCGGGGCGGGAGACGGTGGTCGCCGCCTCCCATTCGCGGGCCGCGACCACGAAGGTCGCATTCGGGAACTCGGCGATGCCCGAGGTGTGGTCGAAGTGGAGGTGGGTCATGACGACCGTCTTGATGCTCTTCGGGTCGATGCCCCGCGCACGGAGCTGGGTCGACAGGTCGCCGTCCGGCAGGCGGAACCTCGAGCTCGCGGCGAAGACGCGGCCGAGGTTGGCGGCCGGTTTCGCGTCGACCGAGGGGTGCAGCGCCGTGTCGACCAGCACCGGCCCCGCCTTCGGGTGCTCGATCAGGAAAGCGGGGAACGGGACCCAGGTCCAGCGCGAGCGGGGAACGCCGACGCCGAGCGCCCTCGCGTTGGCCATGCGACCGTGGTTGTCGGTCTCCAGAAGCGCCGGCGGGGTCTGGCCCTCGCCGCCGCGATAGGGCTCGACCGTGACCGTGCACCCGGCCGGGCCGCCGCCCGGAAGCACGTCGGTGAGCGGCTTCGTCTGTGCCTTCATGCTCATCGTGCGCTCAGGCTAGCGCCGCTCCGGCACGCGGCCGGAGGAGCGGCGCCCTCTGACGCGGCGCCTGCACGCACCCGCTCGGGGCTCATGTGGCTTCGCCACACCGCGCCCCTCGCGTGCACGCGCAGGCTTGGTCAGAGGACGCCTTCGGCCCCGGTTGTCAGGCGGCGAGCGAGGTCGCCTTCTCGGGCTCCAGCGCGAGCTCGAGGACCTCGCCGATCGTGATCACGGGGTGGAACGTCATCTCCTCGCGCACCTCCTCGGGCACGTCCTCGAGATCGGCCCGGTTGCGCTCGGGGATGATCACGTCGGTGAGCCCGGCCGCGTGCGCGGCGAGCACCTTCTGCTTGAGCCCGCCGATCGGCAGCACCCGTCCCTGCAGCGTGATCTCGCCGGTCATCCCGACCGTGTGCTTGACCGGGCGGCCGCTGAGCAGCGATGCCAGGGCCGTCGTCATCGTGATCCCGGCGCTGGGCCCGTCCTTGGGGATCGCTCCGGCGGGGACGTGCAGGTGGAACTCGGTCCCCTCGAACGCCTCGTCGGTGACCGCGATCGCGTCGGCGTGGGAGCGCAGGTAGGAGAGGGCGATGTTCGCCGACTCCTTCATCACGTCCCCGAGCTGGCCGGTGACCTGGAGCCCCGCGCCGTGGCCCGAGCGGCCCGGCATCGAGCTCGCCTCGATGAACAGCACGTCGCCGCCGGCGCCCGAGACCGAGAGACCGGTCGCGACGCCCGGGATCGCCGTGCGCTCGGCCGCCTCCTGGTGGAAGCGCCGGCGCCCGAGCGCCTCGCGCATCGCATCGGCGTCGATCGACACGGGCGCCTCGGCCTTGCCGGAGGCGATCCGCGTCGCCGTCTTCCGCAGCAGCTTGCCGAGCTCGCGCTCGAGGCTGCGGACGCCGGCCTCGCGCGTGTACTCGGTGATCGTCGCCCGCAGGGTCTCGTCGTCGATCGTCACCTCGTCGTCGAGCAGGCCGTTGCGCTCGAGCTGCCGCGGCCACAGGTAGCCCTTCGCGATCGCGACCTTCTCGTCGGTCGTGTAGCCGTCGAAGCGGACCACCTCCATCCGGTCGAGCAGCGGGCCGGGGATGCCGTCGGCCATGTTCGCGGTGGCGATGAACATCACCTGGCTCAGATCCAGCTCCACGTCCAGGTAGTGGTCGCGGAAGGAGTGGTTCTGGGCCGGGTCGAGCACCTCGAGCAGGGCCGCGCTGGGGTCGCCGCGCCAGTCGGCGCCGACCTTGTCGACCTCGTCGAGCATGATCACCGGGTTCATCGTCCCGGCGTCGCGCAGGGCCCGGACCAGGCGGCCCGGAAGCGCGCCGATGTAGGTGCGGCGATGACCGCGGATCTCGGCCTCGTCGCGGACGCCGCCGAGCGACATCCGGACGAACTCGCGCCCGGTCGCGCGGGCGATCGACTCGCCGATCGAGGTCTTGCCGGTGCCGGGAGGGCCGATCAGGGTCAGGATCGCGCCGCTCTCGCGGTCGTTGGCGACGCCGCGGTCGAGCCGCAGCTTGCGGACGGCGATGTGCTCGGTGATCCGCTCCTTGACGTCGTCGAGGCCGGCGTGATCGGCGTCGAGCACCTCGCGGGCGCGCTCGGGGTCGAGCACCTCCTCGGAGCGCTCCTTCCACGGCACGGCGAGCAGCCAGTCGAGGTAGGTCCGGATCATCGAGGACTCGCCGCTCTGCTCGCCGGCCCGCTCGAGCCGCGCGAGCTCGCGCTCGGCCTGCTCGCGAACCTCGTCGGGCATCCCGGCCTCCTCGATCTTCGCGCGGTAGTCCTCGCCGGCCGAGCCCTCGTCCTCGCCGAGCTCCTTGCGGATCGACTCCATCTGCTTGCGCAGGAAGTACTCGCGCTGCTGCGCCTCGGCGCCGTCGCGGACGTCGTCGCGGATGCGCTTGCGGACCTGCAGCTCGGCGAGCCGCTCCCGCTGCATCTCGAGCGCCTTCGCGAGGCGCTCGGCGACGGGCAGCGTCTCGAGCAGCTTGCGCTTCTGCTCGAAGCTGAGGTCGGGGGAGTAGGCGGAGGTGTCGGCGAGCTCGCCGGGGCCGTCGATCGAGCGCAGGAAGGCCCGGATCCGCTCGTCGGCGCCGCGCAGCTCGAGGATCTCCTCGACGACGGCGCGGTACTCGCGCTCGAGCCCGCGGATCTCCTCCTCCTCGGTCGGCCCCGGCTCGGGGTCGGCGTGGGGAGTGGCGTCGACGCGAAGGCGCCCGTCGGCGCCGGTCGTAGCGGCGCCGGGGATCGCGCGGCTGATGCCGCGGACGGTCGCGGCATGGGTGCCGCCCGGCAGCAGGCCGCTCTCGATCACCTCGGCGATCGTCCCGACCTCGCCGTACTCGTCGTCGCTGCGCGGGACGACGAGCACCCGATCCTCGTCGGCGGTGTCGGCGGCGATCGTCACGGTCATGCCGGGGAAGAGGACGGTCTCGTCGAGGGGGATCAGGAGAAGCTCGTTCATGTCTTTTGTGCTCCGTTCGTGTCTGGCTCGGTGCTTGCGGGCCGGGCTCGGTCCCGCGAATGCATATAGATCATAACGATTAGCGTTGATAAGCTTCCCGCGATGAACGTCAAGGTCACGATCAGGCGCCAGGAGCCGGCAGCCGGCGCTGCCGGCGACTGCGGGCAGGAGGGCTGCGGCCTGCTGCTCACCCGTCTCGCCCGGGCGGCGAACCGCTCGCTGGCGGTCGCGCTCGACGATCTCGGCCTTCGCGCCGTCCAGTTCGGCGTCCTCCACCGGCTCGCCGAAGGCGGGCCTGCGGCTCAGGGCGACCTCGCCTCCAGCCTGCGGGTGCACGCGAGCAATCTGGTCCGCGTCCTCGACGAGATGGAGGCCGAGGGGCTCGTCAGCCGCGAGCGCGATCCCGGCGACCGGCGCCGGCAGCTGGTCGTCCTGACCGCGGCCGGAGCCGCGGTGCTGCGCCGGGCCGAGACGATCGCGATGCAGACCGAGCTCGAGCTGCTCGCGCCGCTGACGCCGGCCGAGCGCCGGCAGCTACGCGGCCTGCTCGACCGGATGGCGACTCACGCCTGCGAACGCAGCTGCTGACGGAGCCCGCTCAGGACGCGCGCAGGAAGGTGAGCACGGCGAGCACGCGGCGGTGGTCGTCGGGCGCCGGCGCCAGCCCGAGCTTCGCGAAGATGTTGGTGACGTGCTTCTCGACGGCGCGGTCGGTGACCACCAGCTGCTCGGCGATCGCGCGGTTCGTGCGGCCCTCGGCCATCAGCGCCAGGACCTCGCGCTCGCGGGCGGTGAGCTCGGCGAGCGGGTCGTCGCGGCGCTGGCGGCCCAGCATGCGTGAGACGACCTCGGGGTCGAGCGCGGAGCCGCCCTCGCCGACCCGGCGTACGGCGCCGGCGAAACGGTCGAGATCGGCGACGCGGTCCTTGAGCAGATAGCCGGCCCCCTCGGCGTTGTCGGCGAGCAGCTCGAGCGCGTAGTCCTCCTCGAGGTACTGGGAGAGGACGAGCACGCCCGTGTCGGGGAGGCGGCGGCGGATCTCGAGCGCCGCCCGCAGGCCGTCGTCGGTGCCGGTCGGCGGCATGCGGATGTCGACGAGGGCGACGTCGGGCTTGTGCGCGGAGACCTTGCGGACGAGATCCTCGGCGTCGCCTGCCTGCCCGACGACCTCGAAGCCGGCCTCCTCGAGCAGCCGCACGATTCCCTCGCGCAGCAGGACCGAGTCCTCGCCGATCACCACTCGCATCGGTACCGATCCGTCGTCCGCGGGCGCCTTCGCTGCCCGCCCGGGCCTGCTTTGCCTCGCCTGTCACTCGATAACCCTCACTTTCGGGGCTGCCGGCGGGTTGTCCTCGACCCCTGCCGCCGGCGTGGTCATCGACGACCCGGACGCTAGCAATCACCCGGGCTGCCTCAAAGCGGCAGCGTGAAGCGGAAGGCGCTGCCGTCGCCGCCGGCGGCGGCCTCGACCCAGATCTGGCCGCCGTGCGCGTCGACGACGCGGCGGCAGACCGCGAGCCCGATCCCGTCGCCGCCGCTGCTGCCCCGGCCGCGCTCGAACATCCCGAAGATCCGGCGCGCGTCCTCGGGGTCGACGCCGACGCCGTTGTCGCGGACGGTCACCACCCACTCGTGGCTGTCGCGCAGGGCCGAGATCTCGATCGCGGGTGGCGCCTCGGCCCGGAACTTGATCGCGTTGCCGATCAGGTTCTGGAGCAGGCGCCGCAGCTGTCGCTCGTCGCCGGAGACCTCGGGCAGCTCGCCGACCGCGAGGCGCGCGCCCGCCTGCTCCAGGCTCGGGCGCAGGTCGTCGGCCACCTCGGCGACGACCCGGGCGAGGGGCACGGTGTCCGCCCGGATCTCGCCCGAGCGCGCGTATGAGAGGACGCCGTCGATCAGCTCCCGAGCGCGGTCGGCGCTGGCTCGCATCGATCGCAGCGCCTCCTCGGAGGGAGGCTCGGACGCGTGGCGCTCGAGCAGCGTCAGCTGCATCGCGATCGCGGTGATCGGGTCGCGGAGATCGTGCGCGACGACGCCGGCATAGCTGCGCAGCTCGGCCTCCATCCGCCGCTGGGCGGTGACGTCGGAGAGGAAGACCGAGAGCCCGTCGCCGAGCTTGGCGATCCGCTGCACGAACGTGCCGAGCATGTAGCCGTCGCCGAACGGGGTGTCGTAGGTCACCTCATCGACCCAGGGCTCGCCGGTGTCGCAGACCCGCGCGTAGGCGGCGAAGGCGCGGCTGCCCCGCATCGGCGGCAGCGCCTCGAGCAGCGTGTAGCGGTCGGGGGTGCCGGCGGGGAGCCGGAAGCCGCGCAGCATCGACGGATTGCCGTAGCCGAAGTCGAAGTCGACCACGGTCCCGTCGGGGTCGCGGATCGCCCACAGCAGCCCGACCGCGTCAGGAAAGCCGTCGAGCAGGGCGCGGAACTCGGTCGCGCCCCGCTCGCCGAGCAGGGCGACGAGCTTGGCGTCCTCCCCCCAGGGCTCCGGGAGGAACTCTGCGCCGGGTCTGACCACGCAGAAGAGGATAGGCCGGGATAGGCTCCGCGCGTGCCCGATTCTCGCGACCCCGGGGCCCGCGGCCCCTCGAAGATCTTCGCCCCCGGCCTGCTCGAAGGCCAGGTGATCCTGATCTCGGGAGCCGGGTCCGGGATCGGCCGCGAGACCGCTCACGAGCTGACCCGGCTCGGCGCCACGGTCGCCGGTTGCGGCCGGCGGATCGAGCCGCTCGAGGAGACGGGCGAGCTGCTGCTCGACGAGCCCGGGGCCTTCGAGGCGTTCGCCTGCGACATCCGCGACGAGGCGGCGGTCGGCGAGATGGTCGCGCGCATCTGCGAGAGCCACGGCCGCATCGACACGCTCGTCAACAACGCCGGCGGCCAGTTCCTGAGCCCGGCCGAGGACATCTCGGCGAAGGGCTTCAGGACCGTGACCGAGCTCAACGTCCAGGGCACCTGGAACATGACCCACGCCGTCGCCAACGCCTGCTGGATCGGCGAGGGTCAGGAGGGCGGCAAGGTGATCTCGATCACCCTCTCGCCGCACAACGGGATGCCCGGCATGGTCCACTCGGGCGCGGCCCGGGCCGCGGTCGAGAACATGATGAAGACGCTCTCGATCGAGTGGGCCCGCTTCGGGATCCGCTGCGTCGCCGTCGCCCCCGGTCAGATCGCGACCGAGACCCTGAAGACGAAGTACCCGCGCCAGATGGTCGACACGATGGCCTCGACGATCCCGCTCGGCCGCCTCGGCGAGCCCGAGGAGATCGCCTGGCTGATCACCTACCTCGCCTCGCCCGCGGGTGACTTCTTCAGCGGCACGACGATCACCGTCGACGGCGCCCGCGACAACTTCTTCGGCGCCTGGCCGCCGCCCGCAGGGCCAAGAGGACGGCAAGCCCCTGGCCGAGGAGCGGAAGCCGAAGCCGGACTGAGCCCGGAGGGGCTGAGGCGCGAGGCGCGACCGTCGGCGGCCTCGACGCGGAGCGTCGTGCCCTTGAGCGCGGCCGAGCGCAGGGCCGGAACCGTCGTGTCGAGAATGATGTCGTCGGTGAAGGTGCGGGTCCCGTCGATCCCGGGCCCGGTGAAGCGCACGTAGACGGTTCGCGGGAGGCGCTCGGAGCCGGCGCTCGAGAGGGTCCAGGTGTAGGTGTCGTCGCCGCGCACCGCGCGCGTGCTGGGCGTGCCGAAGCCGCCGTCGTTGCTGATCCGGACGGCGGTCGCGCCGGCCGGCTCGTGGATCGTCAGGGTCACGCCGGGCGAGTTCGTCGCCAGCGCGGCGTTGTTGATCGTGACGCCGGTCTCGCCGTCGGCCGGGGCGGCGGTCGGGGTGACGGCGGCCGAGGTGGCGCTGCCGGTGCCGGTCGAGTTCGTCGCCTGGACCTCGCAGGTGATCGCGGTGCCGACGTCGGCGTTGGTCAGCGTGTAGGTCTGACCGGTCGCGACGCTCGACCCGTTGCGGCGCCAGCGGTAGGTGTAGGAGCTCGGGTTGCCGGACCAGCTGCCGGGCGAGCAGCTCAGCGGTCTGCCCTGCCACCGCGCTGCCCGAGATCTGCGGGAGGCTGGTGTTGGCGGGCGCCGCCGGGGCGGCCGGCGTCACCGCCGCCGAGGTCGCCGAGGCGGAGCCGGCGGAGTTGCTCGCGGTGACGACGCAGGTGAGCGACTGGCCGACGTCGGCCGCGGTCACCGTGTAGGTCTGGCTGGTCGCGTTGGTGATGTTGACCCCGTTGCGGCGCCAGCGGTACGCGTAGCCGGTCGGGCTGCCCGACCAGGACCCGTCCGAGCAGGTGAGCTGGTTGCCCTGGGACGGGGTCCCCTGGATCTGCGGCAGGGCGGTGTTCGCCGGCGCCGAGACCGCGCCGCCGCCGTTCGCGGTGGCGCCCCAGAACGTGTAGCCGTAGGGGTTCCAGCGCTGGATCCGCTGGTTGCCGGTGTCGGCGAGGAAGAGGTTGCCCGAGAGGTCGCTGAACTGCTCGAAGACGTCGAAGGCGTTGGCGTCGTTGAGCTTGCCGAGCGCTGCGCCGCTGCCGCCGAGCGTCCGGAACTCGTTGCCGTCGGAGCCGTAGAGGTGGACCTGGTCGTTGGTCTTCTCGGAGACGAAGAGGACGCCGTAGGCGTCGACGAAGACGTCGGTCGGGCTGCCGCCGATCGCCTTCGGGCCGTGCCAGGCGAGGCTGTCGAGGTCGAACCAGACGACGTCGTTGCGGGTCGGGCGGGCGACGTAGAGGAACTGGGACTCGGCGGGCGCGGTGCCGTAGAGCTGCGCCGAGGCGCCCTTCAGCGGCCCAGCGACGTCGCCGGTCCAGGCCTTCTGGACGAGGTCGCTCTTCTGGTACCGGTAGACGCGGTCGCGGCAGGGGTGGACGACGTAGATCGTGTCGTCGGTGACGTCGAGGCCGCCCCGCAGGCTCGGATTGGGGGAGACGCCCGAGTCGCAGGCCTCGAGCTGGAAGCCGCGGATGAAGGTGCCCGAGCGCGTGAACTCCTGCACGCGACGGTTGGTGTCGAGGATCCAGACGTTGCCCGAGCCACCCGGGGCGACGTCGATGGCGACGATGCCGCCGAGCTGTCCGGGGTTGCTTCCGGGCGAGCCCCAGCTCGTCAGCGGAGCCCCGTTCGAGCCCTGGTTGCGCTGGATCGTGCCGCCGCTGGCGTAGCCCGAGTAGACGACGCCGTCGCTGTCGGTCGCAATCGCCGTCGGGCCGGCCGCGACGGCGGTCGACGCGAAAGCGAGGCCGAACGTCCCTGCGAGGGCGACGAGGATCGCCGATGAGGAGAGGAACGCGCCTCTGCATGAAGTGACTCCAGTCGGTGGTCGGTCATGCAGGGCGTCCGTGCCCGGGTCTGCGGACAGGTAGCCGCTCGCCCACGCCGGGCCGACCCGGTCACGGGAGGTTCGGAACGACGGCCTCCTGTGCGAGCAGCCGGTAGCCCTCGACGCTGGGGTGGTCGCCGTCGACCGTCAGCCCCGGGGCCATCGTCCCGGGCTCGGCGGGATCCTCGAGCGTGTCGTGGAAGGGCAGCAGCGGCACGCCCTCGGAGGCCGCGATCCGCTGCGATCTCCCCGTTCAGCTCCTCGATCGGCTCGTCGGCGCGCCGGGTGGCCGTTGTTCCAGGGCAGCACGTCGGCGATCGCGACCTCGAGCCCCGCGTCGAGCCCGGTTCGGACCATGCCCGCGCAGGTTCGCCGCGGCCGCGTCGATCGTGGCGCCCTGGGCGATGTCGTTGATCCCGCCCTGCACGATCAGGACGTCGGCGCCCTCGGCGCAGCTCGGCGAGCCGCAGCGCGATCTCGTCGGTGCGCTCGCCGAAGACGCCGCAGTTGCTCGAAGCGCAGGCGCGGGTCCTCGCGCGTGGCCCAGTACTCGAACTGGCTGCGCTCGTCCAGCGCCGGCCGATCGCGCGCCGCACCTCGGCGTCGGGGTCCCAGAGCGGCGACCCCGCCGTGATCGAGTCGCCAAGCGCCGCCACCCGACGTCCTCACCCTGGCCACGGTCCGTGGTCGACCGTCGCGGACGTCGTCGACGCTCGTCGAAGTCTCGCCGCCGCCACAGCCCGCGACCAACGCCAATGCGAGCGCCGCGCAACGTATGAGGGCGCGTAGTTCCAAGCAGATCAAGGACGCAGGCGCCGGCGGGGAGGCGAGCGTAGCGGAGCTACGTGAGCCGACCCGTCGGCGCCGAGGACGCCGAGATGCGCCGGAAGTACGCGTCCTAGCGAGTACATGCCGGTGAATTGGCCGCCGGTGACGTTGACGACCTGTCCGTGGACGAAGTTGCCGAGGTCGCTGCAGAGGAAGAGCACCGGCCCCGCTGCCTCGCGCGGCTGCGCGGCGCGGCCGAGCGGGATCATCATCATCCCCATCTCGCGCATCTGCTTGGGGATCCCGAGCGCGCGTCTTCTCGCCGGTCTTGGTCTCGAGCTCCTCGCCCTTCTCGCGCTCCTGGGTCATCCGCGTCTCGACGAAGCCGAAGGCGACCGCGTTGACGTTGATCTTGAACTGGCCCCACTCCTTGGCCATCGTCTTGGTCAGGCCGGTGACGCCCGCCTTGCCGGCCGAGTAGTTGGCCTGGCCGGCGTTGCCCATCGTGCCCGAGACCGAGGAGATGTTGACGATCTTGCGGAACACCTCGCGGCCCTCGTTGCGCTCGACCTTGGCCGCCTCGCGCCAGTGCGGCGCCAGCGCCCGGATCACCCGGAACGGCACGACGGTGTGGATCTCGAGCATCGCCTGGAACTGCTCGTCGCTCATCTGGTGGATGACGCCGTCCCAGGTGTAGCCGGCGTTGTTGACGACGCAGTCGACGGTCCCGAACGCGTCGTGGGCGGCGGCGACGAGCTCGTCGCAGGCGCCGGGCTCGGTCAGGTCGCCGGCCCAGACGGCGGTCTCGCCGTCGATCTCGGTCGCCGTCTGCTCGGCGACCTCGCGGTCGATGTCGTTGATCAGGACTCGCGCCCCGTGCTCGGCGAACAGCTCCGCCGTCGCTCGGCCGATGCCGCGGGCCGAGCCCGTGATGATCGCCGACTTGCCTTCCAGAAGTCCCATTCTGCGCTCCGTTTCGCGTTCGTTTCTTGCCCTCTGAGGTTCCCGTCCCGGGTGGGGCGAGGACTCTATTCAGCCCTGCTGTCCCGCACCATCACGTACAGCGGCGGCCCGCCGTGCGGGACGCGCTCGCTGGCGGTGACCCGGAAGCCGCGGCGCTCGTAGAAGGCGACGTTGTCGGTGCCGTGCGTGTCGAGCGCTGCCGAGGCGCCGATCGCATCGAGCTCGGCGAGGTCGTGGTCGAGCAGGCGGCCGCCGAGCCCCTGGCGCATCTGGCCGGGATCGGTCGCGATCGTGTCGAGGTACCAGTGGTCGCCCTCGGGGCGCAGCCGCGCCAGCAACTCGTCCGAGGCCCGCAGCGCCTCGGCCCGTTCGCCGAACTTCGCGTAGGCCGCGTCGTCGCGGCGCGAGCCGAAGGAGCTCCGTTCGGGGTGCGAGGGCGGCGGGCACCAGAGGGTCACGCAGACGCAGCCGATCGTCGAGGCCCGTCCGAGCGGCAGGAACCGCTCGCGGATGTCGGCCTCGACCGTCTCCCGCAGCCGCTGCTCGCGCGTGCTCTCGTCCGGCAGCGCCCAGGCGCCCCAGGGCTCGTGCCAGGCGAACGAGCGGGCGACGACCGCCGCTGCCGCCTCGGCCTCCGGCTCGGTCAGCGGGCGTGGCGGTTGCCGGCCGCCGCTCATCCCCGGGCTTCGGCGAGCTCGGCGCGCAGCAGCTCGATCAGCCGGCGCAGCGCGGTCTCGTCGTGGTCGAGGAAGAGCGACGGCTCGGTCAGCTCGAGCTCGAGGATCATCGGCCTGCCGTCGTCGTCGCGGAGCAGGTCGACGCGGGCGTAGAGCGGCGCCCCGACCTCGCGCGTGAAGCGCTCGATCACGGCCTCGGCGAGCTCGAGCTCGTCCGCCGCCGCCGCGCGAGGCGCCATCTCCTCCATCCGGAACAGCCCCTTCTCGAGCTCCTGGCCGCGCTCGAGCAGCGGCCCCTTCCGCATCGAATGCGACGGCCGTCCGCCGAGCAGGATCACCGCGGTCTCGGCCTCCGTCTCGACCGAGGCGAGGAAGGGCTGGACGATGACCTCGCGGCCGGCCTCGAGCAGGTCGGTCGCGTGCCCGTGGGCGCGCTCGCGGTCGGCGGCATCGCCGGCGAGATAGCGGGCCGTGTCCTTGGAGCCGGCCGAGACGGCGGGCTTGACGACGAACTCGCCGCTCGTCGGGGAGCCGCAGCTCGTCGCCGGGCTCGATGAAGCTCGTCGGCACGACCGGGAAGCCCCAGCTCGGCGAGCGTCTCGAGGTAGCGCTTGGAGATGTTCCAGGCGACGATCGGTGGCCGATTGCGCAGCCGGTCGCCGATCGCGCCCGTCCAGGCCTCGAACTCGCGCGGATGGTCCTGGTAGTCCCAGGTCGAGCGGATCAGGACCAGGCGGAAGCGGTCCCAGTCGACGGCCGGGTCGTCCCAGACGACCGCCTCGGTCTCGATCCCCGCCTCGCGGCAGGCGGCCAGCAGCAGCCGTCCCTCGGGATCGAGCTCGGCGATCTCCGAGCAGGTCGCGAGCGCGAGCGGCCCGAGGCTGGGCTCGGAGCTCATCAGAGCCCGAGTCCGCGCCCGACGATCTCCTTCATGATCTCGTCGGTGCCGCCGCCGATCGGGCCGAGGCGCGCGTCGCGCAGCGCGCGCTCGATGTGGTACTCCTTCATGTAGCCCCAGCCGCCGTGGATCTGGAGGCCTCGTCGCAGATCTCGACCGCGGCTCCTGGGTGAAGAGCTTGGCCATCGTCACCTCGCGCAGCGCGTCGCTGGCCCTCGATGAAGAGGCGCAGCGCGTTGTAGGTGATCGAGCGGGCGGTCTCGATCTTCGTCGCCATCTCGGCGAACTTGTGGCGGATCACCTGGAAGTTGCTGATCGGGCGGCCGAAGGCCTCGCGCTCGTGCGCGTAGTCGAGCGTCGCGGTCGATGCACCCTTCATGGCGCCGACGGCGCCGAGCGCCATCAGCAGCCGCTCCCACTGGAAGTTGGCCATGATCAGGTAGAAGCCGTCGTTCTCCTCGCCGAGCAGGTTCTCCTCGGGGACGTAGACGTCGGTGAACGAGATCTCGGCGGTGTCGGAGGCGTGCCAGCCCAGCTTCTCCAGCGTCGAGACGACCTCGTAGCCGTCCATCTCGCGCTCGAGGATCGAAGAAGCTGATGCCGTGGTGGCCGCCGTCCGGCGTCGTCTTGACGGCGGTGACGATGATGTCGGCGCGGACGCCGTTGGTGATGAAGATCTTCGAGCCGTTGACGATCCAGCCGCCGTCGACCTTCTCGGCCTTGGTGCGGATCGCGGCGACGTCGCTGCCGGCGCCGGGCTCGGTGATCGCCGAGCGCGGCGATCTTGCTCGCCGGTGATCGCCGGGCGCAGCCAGCGCTCGTGCTGCTCGGGCGTGCCGAACTTCCAGATCGGCGGCGTCGCGATGCCCGTGTGGGCCCCGAGGCCGGCGGCGACCCCGCCGCTGATCCCGGCGGCGGCGATCTCCTCGGCCCAGACGGCGTCGTGCAGGTAGTCGCCGCCCTGGCCGCCGAGCTCGGTCGGGTACTTGAGCCCGAGGAAGCCGAGCTCGCCGGCGCGGTGGTAGAGCTCGCGCGGGAACTCCCGGGCCTCCTCCCACTCGTCCTGGTTGGGCACGATCTCGGTCTCGACCCAGCGGCGGATCGTCGAGCGCAGCTCGTCGTGCTCGGTCGTCGAAGGGCGGCAGCAGCCGTCGCTCGCCCGTGTCCTTGACGACGCTCACGCCCGGGACGCTGTCGGCCTCAGACGGTCCGGGCGAGCCGCGCAGCAGATCGCGGATCCGCTCGAGCAGCGTGCCGGCGTCGAACGGCTTGTCGATGAAGGCGGTGCCGCCGGCGGTCGGGCCGAGGTCGGATGGGGGCGCCTGGTCGCTGTAGCCCGACATGAAGAGCACGTGGAGCCCGGGCCGCATCGCGACCGCGCGGCGGGCGAGGTCGTCGCCGCGCATGCCCGGCATGACGATGTCGCTGAGCAGCAGGTCGACGCTGCGGCTGGAGTCGTCGAGCAGGTCGAGCGCCTCCGGGCCGCCGCCGGCCGAGGTGACCGAGTAGCCGGCGCTGGAGAGGATCCGCTCGGCGACGCGACGCACGGCCGGGATCGTCCTCGGCGATCAGGATCGCCTCGCCGCGGCCGGCCGGCACCGCCTCGGCGTCGGCGTCGTCGCCTGCGGCCGGGCCGCGGTCGGTGGCGGGCAGGTGGATCTCGATGCTGGTCCCGGCGCCGGGCTCGGAGTCGAGGTTGATCATCCCGCCCGTCTGCGAGACGATCGTGTAGACGGTCGCGAGGCCGAGGCCGGTGCCCTGGCCCGAGGACTTGGTCGTGAACATCGGCTCGAACGCGCGCGCCGCGACCTCGCTGTCCATGCCGACGCCGGTGTCGGAGACGAGCAGCCGCACGAAGCGGCCGGGCGACACCCCGGGCTCGGCCATCGTCTCGCGCTCGGAGAGCTCGACGTTCTCGGTCTCGAAGGTCAGCGTGCCGCCCTCGGGCATCGCATCGCGGGCGTTGACGGCGAGATTGATCAGGACCTGCTCGACCCGGGCCGGGTCCTCGGCGATCGGCCAGAGGTCGGCCTGCAGCCGCCGCTCGACCCGGATGTGCTCGCCGATCGTCGAGCGCAGGAACCCGTCGAGGCCGGTGATCAGCTCGTTGAGGACGAAGACCGACTGCTGTCCCGGTCTCGCGCCGGGCGAGGATCATCAGCTGCCGGACGAGGCCGACGCCGCGCTCGGCGGCGCGGCGGATCTCCTCGATGTCGGCGTGGGCCGCGGAGTCGGGAGGCACCCCGCCGGAGGCGAAGCGGGCGTAGTTGATGATCACCCCGAGGATGTTGTTGAAGTCGTGTGCGATGCCGCCGGCGAGCTGGCCGATCACCTGCAGCGGCGACTCGGCATCGGCCGAGCCGATCGGCCGGGTCGGCTCCGGCGGATCGCCGGGATCGCCCGGCGCCTCCCCGTCGGCGCTCACTCGAGCAGACCCCACCGCATCGCGGTCGCGACCGCGGCCGCGCGGTCGGAGACGTCGAGCTTCTCGTAGAGGTTGTGGAGGTGCGTCTTGATCGTCGCCTCGGAGAGGTGGAGCTCGTTGCCGATCTTCTGTGCGGTGCGCCCCTCGGCGAGCAGCCGCAGGACCTCGTTCTCGCGAACGGTCAGGGCCGGGCGATCGGTCGTCTCGCGCAGCTGGATCTCCGACGCGATCCCCGCCGCGAACTGCGGCGCGATCACGGTCTCGCCGCGGGCCGCGGCGATGATCGAGTCGCAGAGCTCGAGGTTGTCCGAGGCCTTCGAGACGTAGCCGGCGGCGCCCGAGGCGAGAGCGCGGTAGGCGGCGGTCGAGTCCTCGTAGCCGGTCAGCAGGATCACCCGCGTCGGCGAGCCCCTCCCGCTTCACCGCGCCGACGATCTTGAGGCCGTCCAGCCCGGGCATGCGGACGTCGACGATCGCCACGTCCGGCTGCTCGCCGGTGATCCGCTCGAGGGCGTCGCGCCCGTCCTCGCAGGTCGGCGATCAGGTCGAGCTCGGGGCGCTCCTTGATCGCGCGCTCGAGCCCCTGCCGGTAGACCGGGTGGTCGTCGGCGATCAGCACCGTGAGTCGTTTGCCCCGGTCGGTCATCGGCGGCTGATTCTGGCATGCATCGCCCTCGGGTTCCCAGGGTTCCCGAGCGGCCCCCGGAACGTCCCTCCGATCGGTTGAGGAAAGCCTCCACCGATCGGATGAGCGAGCTTCAACCATCGCTCAATCCAGACGAAGGATGGGAGCGCCGCGACCGCTCGCCGACTATGGGTGCAGACACGGTTGTCCCCCCGGCAAGGAGGCCGAAGCGTGGGCGAGATGCCCTACTCAGATACACCGCTCTCTGCCTCCCTGCAAAAAACGGGAGACGGAACGGCGGAAAGGGCGTCGCACAGGCGGCGCCCTTTCCATTCCTCTTCCGAGCAGCCCGAGCGCACCCGCTTCCAGCTCGACCGGCCGGCCGCGATCGAGGCGATCGCCGGCCTCTGGGGCCTGTCCCCGCAGGAGCCTGCCTCGTGGAGGCTCGACCGCTTCGGCTCCGACCTGGCCACCTCGGTCGAGGTCCTCGCCGGCGTCGTCTTCTCCCGGCACCGTCGTCTGATCGGCGGCGGCCCCCCGGTCGAGATCCGCGTCTTCCCGGTCGTCTCCGACGGCCACTCCCAGCCGGCGCTGATCGCCGTCTCCGGCCTCGGCGGGCCGATGGTCTGTCACGGGATCGAGGACCTGGCCGACGCGCTGCCCGATCCCTGGGGCGCCTCCCCGGACACCCTCCTCGACGCGCTCGAGTACCTGCTCGCGCTCGCCGCCGGGCTGATCGACGGGTCCGAGGCGAGCCCGCCCGCCGCCCGGGGCGCCGCCGTGCCGCCGCCGGCGCCGCTCGTCCGGCCGATCGGCTGAGCGCCGACCGGCCGATCGGTGGGGCGCAGCCTCAACCCGCGATTCAGCTCGAAGTGCGATGTGGGGCCGTCCCCGGCGGCACGATCCTAGGCACAGAGGCTTCCGAGCAAGGATGCTCAGAAACACCACCGCCGGTGCGCAAGGACGCGCTGACGGCGGCGGAACGGATCGGAGGGGCGCGGCGACAGCTGCGTCCCTCCTTTTTCGACCCGGACGGCGCCTACTCGATCAGGCCCCAGCGCATCGCCCGGGCGACGGCGGCCGCGCGGTCGGAGACCTCGAGCTTCTCGTAGACGTGGTGGAGGTGGGTCTTGACGGTCGCGTCGCTGAGGTGCAGCTGGGCGGCGACGTCGGAGACCGAGTTCCCGTCCGAGGTCAGCTTCAGGACCTCGCGCTCGCGCTCGGTCAGCGTCGGTCTGTCGCCGCTCTCGCGTAGGCGGATCTCGGCGACCAGGCCGGACTGGAAGCGGTCGCCGATCACGGTTTCGCCCCGGGCGACGGCCGCGATCGCGTCGCAGATGCGATTCACCTCGGTGTCCTTGGAGAGGTAGGCGCCGGCGCCGAGCGCCATCGCCTCGTACGCGGGCCGGCTGTCCTCGAACCCGGTCAGCAGCATCACCCTGGTCGGAAGCCCGTCGCGATGGACGGCGTTGAGGACCTCGAGGCCGCCGAGCTCCGGCATCTGCACGTCGAGCACCGCCACGTCGGGGCTCAGCTCGCGGATCAGGTCGAGCGCCGCGGCGCCGTCGGCCGCCTGGTCGAGGACCTCGATCTCCGGGCGCCGCTTCAGCGTCTCGATCAGGCCCCTGCGGAAGATCGGATGGTCGTCTGCGACGACGACATTGATCCGATCCGACATCCGTGCCACGACCCCCTTCTATCAGGGGCGGGAGCGCGCGCCCGGGAGCGATCCGGAATCTCATCCATTCGTTGAGTCGCCGAGCCAGCCGAACGGTTGAGGCCGGCCCCACTGGGAGATGCAACGAGCGGTGGATACGGCCCGCGCGCACTCATACCGAAGTCATACCTGAAGGGAAAAGGTGGAGCGAGTGGGGGGGTCCATGGATGGGCCGACAGCACCTCCGGCGAGCTCCGCCGTTCTTCGCAAGACGGCAAGGAGGCCGGATCGTGGGCACGGACGCCCGGGACTATCAGCCTCGGCGGCCGGGCACCAGGCCCGGCCGCGAGGCGACAGAAGCGGATCGCAGCAGCGGCGGCGCAGTCGCGCGCAAGCCCGCGACCCTGGTGCCGCCGAAGACGGCTGCGACCCCGGCCCGCCTCCGACCCCCGTGCCGGCTGCTAGCCCCGGCGCCCGACCGCTGCCGAGGGGACCGAGACGATCGAGTACGGCCGCTCCGCCGTCACCACCCTGCGCCGCCGCGTCCTGACCGCCGTCGCCCTGCTCGCCGCCCTCGTCGCGCTCGCGATCGAGGTCGCCCCCTCGCTGGCGGAGGTCTCGGCCGGCTCCTTCGACGAGACCGGCACCCTCGACGGCGTCGTCAAGGCTCGCGACGGCTCCTTCAGCGCCGCCGGCAGCCCCTGGCAGGCCGTCGGCTACAACGACTACCGGCTCACCGCGGCCCCCGGCGGCTACGTCTGCGACACCTCCTACGGCGAGCTCTCAGACGACGAGCTCGACGCCCGCATGGATCGCGCCGCCGCCTCGGGCGCGACCGTGATCCGGACCTGGTTCTTCCAGTCCTTCTGGGATCCCGAGGGTGACGGCTCCGGCGACTTCTCCGCCTTCGACCGGGTGCTCGCCGCCGCCGCCGAGCGCGGCCTGCGGGTCGTGCCGGTGATCGCCAACCACTGGGGCGACTGCGAGGCGGGCGGCCAGACCAAGGACCTCGACTTCTACGCCGGCGGCTACCGGGAGCCGTTCGCCGGCGACGCGCTGTCCTACCTCGACTACGCCGGTGAGCTCGCGAGCCGCTACGCGGGCTCGCCGGCGGTGGCCTACTGGCAGCTCGTCAACGAGCCCGAGGCCTCGAGCGGGGGAGCCTGCGATGAGACCGCGGCCGCCGAGGCGCTGGGCGGCTTTGCGGCCGCGGCGGCGGAGACGATCCGCGCCGCCGATCCCCACCACCTGATCAGCCTCGGCACGATCGGCGGCGGCCAATGCGGCTCAGCCGGCGGCGACTACCTCGCCGTTCACGCCGCCCTCGACGTCTGCGAGATCCACGTCTACGACGGCTCCGAGACGGGCACCAGCCCGACGACGGCGCTGCCCGGCGACTCGACCAACGGCGTCGCCGCCCGGATCTCGGCCTGCGAGGGAGCCGGCAAGCCGATCGTCGCCGGCGAGCTCGGCTTCGCCGCCGACCTCGACTCCTCCGGCAACCCCTCCGGCGTCGTCAGCGCCGAGAGCCTCGACAACCGGGCCCGCTTCCTCGCCGCCCGGGTCGCGGCGATGGACGAGCTCGGCCTCGACGGCTTCATGGTCTGGCAGCTCGACTCCCGCGCTCCGCTCAGCGACGACGCCGACACCTACGCGGTCGGTCCCTGCGACCCGATCGAGGGCGTGATCGCGCAGGCCGGCGGGCGGGGGTGGGGAGCTGGCCTCCGACGGTTGCGAGCCGGCCGAGGGGCCGGTGGAGAGCTGAGCTGTCGACGGCGGCGCCGCCGCAGGCCAACCGATCGGTTGGCATTTCCTCATCCGTTCGGTTGATCCGGTGTTCGCTTCGTCCACCGTCGCCTCAGATGATCGGCCCCGGGCCGACTCCTGCCGATGGGTCTCCCGTGGATCGAGGCCGCGACAGGGACTCATGCCGCCCGGGCTCGTGGGCTGCGGCTCGCCGATCAGTCCGGCATCGCGCTGCCGGTCACCCTGATGGTGATCACGATCGCCTTCGCGCTGGCGAGCGTCGGCTCGATCGCCGCGATGTCGAGCCTCCGCAACACGACCAGGGACGAGAGCTCGAAGGAGGCGGTGGCGGTCGCCGAGGCGGGCCTCGACCAGGCGCTGCTGCGGCAGAACAAGATCCTCACCGCGGACGGCTTCCCCTGCCTGGTGCTCGGCGCGGCGCAGGACCTGATCCCCGGCTACCCGCTTCCGAACGGCTGGTGCCCGCGGCAGACGGGAACCGTCGACGGGGGCACCTACACCTACCAGGTGAAGCCGGCGACGGTGCTCGGCGTCCTCGGCGGCGAGAACAAGATCACGATCGTCTCCCAGGGCACGGTCGGCGAGACGACGCGGCGGGTGACGATGGACGCCTACATGTCGACCGGCGCCCCCGCCTTCGCGGAGGCGAACGTGATCGGCCTCGACCGGTTCGAGTTCACCGGGCAACGCGATCGTCACCTCGAGCGCGGCGACCAACGCCGACATGGTCCTGAGCGGCAACGCGAGGGTCTGCGGCGACGCGAAGCACGGCGAGGGCCGCGGCCTGATCACCTCCGGCGAACGCCGGCCTCTGCTCCGGCTTCGGGTCCTCGCGCGACGCGGATCACCCTCTCGCCGCCGGACCCCGGCAACGTCTTCACCTCCAACGACAACGGCCGCTTCTTCAGCCAGGACACGAAGGTCGGCAGCGTCTCCTGGAACCCGACGACCCGGACGATCACGATGACCGGCAACTCGGCGCTGACGCTCGGCGGCGCCAACTACGGGATCTGCCGCCTGCTGATGTCCGGCAACAGCAACCTCTACATCGCCTCGGGAGCGGTGACGCGGTTGTGGTTCGACTCGCCCGAGAACTGCGGCCTGGCCGCCGGCTCCAAGCAGCTCTCGATGACCGGTAACAGCCAGATCTCGGTGACCAGCGGCGCCGCCGGCGACGCCGGGCTGATGTTCGTCGGCTCGAGCACGGTCCCCTCGACGATCGAGCTCGCCGGCAACGGCCGCGCCAACGAGCTGATGCTCTACGCGCCGCGATCGGACGTCCTGATCAGCGGCAACGGCAACTACGTCGGGGCGATCGCCGGCCGCACCCTCGTCAACTCCGGCAACGGCACGATCAGGGGCGACTCGAGCGTGCTCGACTTCGAGGTCGGCGTCCAGACCGCCTACCGGCCGGAGCGGTTCGTCGAATGCGTCGGCCCGCTCGGCTCCAACCCGGTCGCGGGGTGCTGACCCCGGCCGGCGCGACAGCTTCATCACAGACGGGCGAGCGGCCCCGGCGTTCCGCCGGGAACCGCGATGCCCGCCGATCAGAAACACCACATACCCATACCCATCCCGGTGATCCGGCCCGCCCCCACGGGCCGGATCGCTTTCGGCGCTGAGTCGGACGCCGGCCGCCCACCCGGGGCCATCCGATCGGATGAGGCGCTCCCAACCGGTCGTTCATCCGCGCGCCCGATTCGGCGGCCATGCCGTTCCGGAGAGGCTCGCCCTGCTGTACGGCATGGAGGCCGGTGGATGGGCATGGATGCCCCGCACGACGACCCCCGCGCGGGCACTGGACCCGCGTGGGAGCACGGAGGTACGACGCGACCGCTTCGAGCGGCCCGTTCGCGCGCGCGAGAGCCCAGGGGTCCGGCCGGACGCAGGCCGAAGGAGCCGCGGCGCGCCCGAGCCCCGGCATCGGCCGCCGTCACCACCCTGCGCCGCCGCGTCCTGACCGCCGTCGCCCTGCTCGCCGCCGCTCGTCGCGCTCGCGATCGAGGTCGCTCCCCTCGCTGGCGGAGGTCTCGGCCGGCTCCTTCGAGCGAGACCGGCACCCTCGACGGCGTCGTCAAGGCCCGCGACGGCTCCTTCAGCGCCGCCGGCAGCCCCTGGCAGGCCGTCGGCTACAACGACTACCGGCTCACCGCGGCCCCCGGCGGCTACGTCTGCGACACCTCCTACGGCGAGCTCTCAGACGACGAGCTCGACGCCCGCATGGATCGCGCCGCCGCCTCGGGCGCGACCGTGATCCGGACCTGGTTCTTCCAGTCCTTCTGGGATCCCGACGGCGACGGCTCCGGCGACTTCTCCGCCTTCGACCGCGTGCTCGGCGCCGCCGCCGAGCGCGGCCTGCGGGTCGTGCCGGTGATCGCCAACCACTGGGGCGACTGCGAGGCGGGCGGCCAGACCAAGGACCTCGACTTCTACGCCGGCGGCTACCGCGAGCCGTTCGCCGGCGACGCGCTGTCCTACCTCGACTACGCCGGTGAGCTCGCGAGCCGCTACGCGGGCTCGCCGGCGGTCGCCTACTGGCAGCTCGTCAACGAGCCCGAGGCCTCGAGCGGGGGAGCCTGCGATGAGGCCGCGGCCGCCGAGGCGCTCGGCGGCTTTGCGGCCGCGGCGGCGGAGACGATCCGCGCCGCCGATCCCCACCACCTGATCAGCCTCGGCACGATCGGCGGCGGCCAATGCGGCTCAGCCGGCGGCGACTACCTGGCCGTTCACGCGGCCCTCGACGTCTGCGAGATCCACGTCTACGACGGCTCCGAGACGGGCACCAGCCCGACGACGGCGCTGCCCGGCGACTCGACCAACGGCGTCGCCGCCCGGATCTCGGCCTGCGAGGGAGCCGGCAAGCCGATCGTCGCCGGCGAGCTCGGCTTCGCCGCCGACCTCGACTCCTCCGGCAACCCCTCCGGCGTCGTCAGCGCCGAGAGCCTCGACAACCGGGCCCGCTTCCTCGCCGCCCGGGTCGCGGCGATGGACGAGCTCGGCCTCGACGGCTTCATGGTCTGGCAGCTCGACTCCCGCGCTCCGCTCAGCGACGACGCCGACACCTACGCGGTCGGTCCCTGCGACCCGATCGAGGGCGTGATCGCGCAGGCCGGGGGCGGGGGTGCGGGAGCTGGCCTGCGCCTGAGCCCCCTACGCACCGGCCGCTGACCGACGCCCAGTCCGCCGTCATACCCCGTAGAGCGGCCGATCACGTCAAGCATGATCTCGTCGGAGCCGGCGCCGATCCTGTTCAGGCGGGTGTCGCGGTAGGCGCGCTCGACGCCGTACTCCTTCATGTAGCCGTAGCCGCCGTGGATCTGGATGCACTCGTCGGCGACCTCGCAGGCGATCCGCGACGCGTACAGCTTCGCCATCGTGATCTCGCGCACCGGGTACTCGCCGTTGTTGAAGCGCCACGCCGTCGAGTAGGTGAGCTGCTTGGCGGCCTCGATCTTCATCGCCATCTCGGCGAACTTGTGCCGGATCACCTGGAACTTGCCGATCGGACGGCCGAAGGCCTCGCGCTCCTTCGCGTACTCGAGCGTCTGCTCGAAGCAGCGCTCGGCGCCCGCGACGGAGCCGACAGCGCCGACCAGCCGCTCGCCCTGGAGCTCCCAGCTGATGTGGTAGAAGCCCTTGCCCTCCTGGCCGAGCAGGTTCGCCGCCGGGACGCGCACGTCCTCGAAGGCGAGCTCGGCCGTGTCGGAGGCGTGCATGCCCATCTTCTCGAGCTTGCGCGAGACCGAGAACCCGGGGACGTTGTTGCCCTCGTCGTCCTTGAGGTCGACGATGAACAGGCTGATCCCGTCGTGACGTGCGCTCGGGTCCGTCTTCGTGACGAGCACGATGAAGTCCGCGCGGGCGCCGTTCGTGATGAACATCTTGCTGCCGTTGATCACGTACTCGTCGCCGTCGCGGATCGCCGTCGTGCGGATCCCGGCGACATCGGAGCCGGCGCCGGGCTCGGTGATCCCGAGCGATCCGATCTTCTCCCCCTTGATCCCGGGCACCAGGTAGCGCTGCTTCTGCTCCTCGGTGCCGAGCATCTCGATCGGGGGCAGGACCATGTCCGTGTGGACCGCGAGGCCCATGCCGAGACCGCCCGAAGCCGAGTAGGAGAGGCACTCGGCCCGGACCAGCGAGTAGTAGTAGTCGCCGCCCTGGCCGCCGTACTCCTCGGGGAAGCAGAGGCCGATGAAGCCGAGCTCGCCCATCCGCTGCAGGGCCGAATCGGGCCAGAGGGTCTCCTCCCACTCGTCGGCGTGGGGCCGCAGTTCCTTCAGCACCCACGACTTCATCGACTCGCGCAGGTCGTCGTGCTCGTCGGTGAAGATCATGTGCTTGCGGGTCGCGCCGAAGTCGGGCTTGACGACCTGCTCGGAACCGTTGGCGACGGTGGTGGACACGTGTGCTCCTCTCGTGGCTTTCGCGGCTGCCTGGCGCAGCATCAGGGGATCGCGCTGCGACCCTGAAAGTAGACAGTACCACTTCCTACTTCATGCCATTTCGTGCCTGAAGCGCCCTTTCGGCTCGAGAGGCGTGAAATCGCCACAAACGCCCTCGAGTTGGCTAGTGTGGCCGTCGCCACTTAAGCCGTTTCTGCAGGGGGAACACCGCGATGTACGACAACTCAACCGCGCGCCCGTCGCTGCGCGTACTCGACGACGAACCGACAGCCGAGGTACCGCCCGGCTCGCGACTCCCAGGGACGGTTCAGTCCCTGCAGTGGTTCCGCGACCCGGTCCGGTTCATGGAGCGCAACCGCGCCCGGCACGGCAAGACCTTCTCGGTCAAGCTCGGCCCGCTCAGCCGCTGCTCGTTCGTCGCCGACGCGCCGCTGGCCTGGGAGGTGCTGACCGGCGACCCGGCCTTGATGAGGATGGGCTCGACGAACGGGATCTTCCGGCCCGTGCTCGGGGATCGCTCGCTCTTCCTCCTCGACGGCGAGCAGCACAAGCACCACCAGTCGCTGATCCGGCCCGCCTTCTACCGGCCGGCGATCAGGCGCTACGGGGATCTCGTCCGCGAGCTGGCCGCGCGCGAGGTCGCGACCTGGCCGGTCGGCACCGTCTTTGCGGCTCAGGAGCGGATGCGCGGGGTCACGATGCAGGTGATCTTCAGGGCCGTGCTCGGGATCGTCGACCCGCGCCGGGACGAGCAGGTCCGCGAGCTGATCCACAGCCTGCTCGACCACGTCCAGAACCCGATCGCGGTGCTGCCGCAGTTCCAGGTCGAGCTCGGCGGTCACTCGCCGTTCGCGAAGCTGATGGCGATCGTCGCCGAGATCGACTCGCTGCTCTACGACGAGATCGGGGCCCGCCGCTGGGACCCCTCGCGCCCCGACCGCGACGACATCCTCTCGATGCTGGTCGGGCCCCGTGTGCACGAGCCCGGCTACATGAGCGATCGCGAGATCCGCGACGAGCTGCTGACCCTGCTGATCGCCGGCCACGAGACGACCGCGACGGCGCTCTCGTGGACGTTCGAGCGGCTGCTCCGCCATCCCGACGCGGTCGCCGCCTGCCGGGCCGAGATCGAGGCGGGACCGACGATGCCTACATCGACGCGGTCGTGCGCGAGAGCCTGCGTCAGCGGCCCGTGCTGCCGATCACGGCCCGCAAGCTGACCGCGCCGATCGCGCTCGGTGGGTGGACGTTCCCGAAGGGCTGGACGCTGATGCCGTGCATGTACCTGATCCACAACGACCCCGACGTCTACCCCGAGCCCGAGCGGTTCCGGCCCGAGCGGTTCCTCGAGAGCGACGGGCCCTCGAGCCGGGTCTGGCTGCCGTTCGGCGCCGGGCCCGCGGCACTGCATCGGCTCGGCGCTGGCGATGATGGCCGTCAAGGTGATCCTGCGGACGGTGCTCGAGCGGGCCGAGGTCGAGGCCGACCGCGCCGAGGCGGAGGAGATCGTGCGCCGCAACTTCACCCTCGGGCCCTCGCGGGGCGCGCGGATCATCGTCAAGCGCAGGCTCGAGCCCCGGGTCCCGGTCGAGGCCGGCGACGCGGGCGGCCCGCTGCTCTGACCGACGCGGAGGCGGCGGCGAGGCCGACCGCTCGTACTTCCGTCCGCGCCCCGGTGAAAGCCGCCGTTCACGGGCCCCGCCTCGTTCGCCGCCGTTCTAGACTGGCTGCAGGATTCGTGCAGTCGACCGATAGTCAAGGAGGACCGTCGGTGAACGAGACGAAGGCAGACTGATGGGGTTGTTCCCGGTGGGGGAATACGAAAAGGGCTCCCGGGTCCCCGGACTCGGAGGAACACCGGCGCAGGGGCTGCACATCGAGACGACTCCGATCGTCCGGGCGCAGGCGGCGTTCCTGTTCTGCGGCGCGATCGTCGGCATCCTCGGCGTCGTCCTTCCGCACCCCTCGTCGTTCCTGACGACGGAGCTCTTGATCCTCAACGGGATCTCCTGGATCACCGCGATCACCGCCTGGGTGCTGGCGCCGAAGGTCCCGACCTCGTGGCTGCGCTGGATGCCCGGGTTCGGCACCTTGCTGATCACCGCCTCGGTCATCTTCAGCCGCGACCCGACCAGCGCCTACGCGCTCCTCTACCTCTTCCCCTGCGTCTACGTCTACTACTTCCTGACGCGTTTCGACGCCGCCCTCCACATCGCCTTCGCGGCGCTCAACTACCTGTTCGCGATCGTCGTCATCGGCGGCATGTCGGGCGCCCCGGACGTCGAGAGCGGCAGCGTCTTCCACCACTTCGTGATCACCGTCGGCTCGCTGATCGTCGTCGGGACGATGCTCGCCTACCTACGGGCGCGGGTCGAGAACCTGATGTCCGAGATCCTCGAGTCGGCCCGGACCGACGTCCAGACCGGCCTGCTCAACGGGCGCGGCCTCGCCGAGCAGCTCGGCAGCGAGCTCGAGCGGGCCCGGATGGGCGCGCACCGCGTCAGCCTCCTCAACGTCCAGGTGACCGGGCTGATGGACTACCGCGGCAAGCGCGGCGATCGCGCCGCCGACTCGATCACCTCCGAGATCGCCCAGATCCTCGACGACTCGACCCGGCGCATCGACACCGTCGCCAGGACCGGCGCCGCCGAGTTCTCGATCGGGCTGCCGGAGACCGACGAGAACACCGCCTTCCTGCTCGCCGAGCAGGTCCTCGCGCGGCTGCGCCGCGCCTACCGCGAGTGGGACATACCCCTGTCGACGAGCGTCGGCGTCGCCGCCTTCCCCAAGCACGCTGCGAGCGCCGAGGCGCTGCGTCAGTCCGCGGGAGCGGCCTGCGAGGCGGCCCGGGCGCTCGGAGGCGATCGCGCCGTCGTCTACAGCGTCGAGCTCGAGGACGTGCTCTCCGGTGACCCCTCGCGCGGCCTGACCGAGCGGCGCACCCACCTCAGCACCGTCCTCAGCCTCGCCGAGGTCCTCGACCTCCGCGATGCCCGCACCGCCGCCCACTCGCTCAACGTCTCCCGCTACTGCGAGCTGATCGGCAACGAGCTCGGCCTGCCGGCGCAGCGGGTCCAGCGCCTCCGCCTCGCCGGGATGCTGCACGACATCGGCAAGGTCGGGATCCCCGACGCGATCCTCGACAAGCCCGGGCCGCTCTCGCCCGGCGAGTGGGACCAGGTCCGCCGCCACCCCGAGATGGCTGCGCGGATCCTCGGCGCCCGCGAGCTGACCGACATCCGCGAGTGGGTGCTCGCCCGCCACGAGCAGCCCGACGGCCACGGCTACCCCCGCGGCCTCTCCGCCGACGCGATCCCGCTCGAGGCGAAGATCCTCGCGGTCGCCGAGTCCTACGACGCGATCACGAGCGAACGGCCCTACCGGCCGGCCCGCTCGAACGAGGAGGCGCTGGCCGAGATCGGGCGCTACGCGGGCAGTCAGTTCGACGGCGCCGTCGTCGACGCCCTCGTCCGGGTGCTCGACCGCGGCGAGCTCGGCAGCCGCATGCAGTCGGGCGACCTGCAGGGCTTCTGAGCCCAGCGGCCTTCCGAGCAGCGGCCTAGCGGCCCTTCCACTCGGGTGCGCGCTTTTCGACGAAGGCGCGTGCGCCTTCCTGCGCGTCCTCGGAGGTCAGCACCGGCCCCGCGATCTCGCCCTGCTTGCCCCATGCCTCGGAGGCCGGCCACTCCAGGGTCTCCCTGAGCACGCGCTTGGAGGCGACGATCGCCAGCGGCGCGTTGGCCGCGATCCGCTCGGCGAGCGCGACCGCCTCGTCGAGCGCGTCGCCGGGCCGGGTCACGTGGTTGACGAGGCCGAGCTGGGCGGCGCGATCGGCGTCGATCGGCTCGCCGGTCAGCGCCAGCTCCATCGCGATCGCCGGCGGGATCCGCTTCGGCAGCTCGAGCAGCGCCCCGGCGGCGGCGATCAGCCCGCGCTTGACCTCGGGGATCCCGAAGCGGGAGCCGGAGGCGGCGACGACCATGTCGCAGGCGAGCATCAGCTCGAAGCCGCCGGCCAGCGCGCCGCCCTCGACGGCGGCGATCAGCGGCTTCACCGGGGGCTTGTTGGCGACGCCGAAGACGCCGCGGCTGCCGACGTATGGGACGTCGCCGCGCTGGAAGGCGGCGAGATCCATGCCGGAGGAGAAGAAGCCGCCGGCGCCGGTGATCACCGCGGCCTGAAGGGCGTCGCTCTCCTCGAGCTCGTCCATCGCGGTCGCGATCGCATCCGCGGTCTCGAAGTCGAGGGCGTTCTTGACCTCGGGCCGGTCGATCGTCAGGACGAGGACTGCGCCGCGGCGCTCGGTACGAAGCTTGTCGGTCATGGCGCGACCCTAATCGATCCCCGAGGTGGGCCCGCTCGCCGGGATCTCGCATAGTCTCGGCCGCGATGAGCCACCGCAGGCAGGTGCTGGTGATCGCTTCGGCGGCGAGCTTTCTCGTCTACCTCGACGTGACCGTCGTCAACATCGCCTTTCCCGACATCGAGGCGGACTTCGCGGGCACGTCCCGCGAAACCCTCGCCTGGATCCTCGCCGCCTACAACATCACCTTCGCCGCGCTGCTCGTGCCGGGCGGGCGGATCAGCGACCGCTTCGGCCGCAAGCGCCTGTTCGGGATCGGGATCGTCGTCTTCGCGCTCGCCTCCGCCGGCTGCGCGGCGGCCGGCGACGCGGGCGTGCTGATCGCCTTCCGGGTCCTGCAGGCAGTCGGTGGCGCGATGCTGGTCCCCGCCTCGCAGGGTCTGGTCCTCGAGGCGTTCCCGCAGGAGCAGCGCACCACCGCGATCTCGCTCTGGGTCGCGGCAGGAGCCGTGGCGGTCGCGCTCGGCCCGCCGCTCGGTGGGCTGCTGGTCGAGTTCGCGAGCTGGCACTGGGTGTTCCTGATCAACCTCCCGATCGCCGCCGGGGTGCTGGCGCTCGGCTGGGGCCGGCTGCGCGAGTCGCGGGACGAGTCGACCACGGGGCTCCCGGACCCGCTCGGGATCGCGCTCTCGGCAGCCGCCGTCGGGCGCGCTCGTCCTCGCGCTCGTCCAGGGCGACCAGTGGGGCTGGACCAGCACCGCGACGCTCGCCTCCTTCGCGGCCTTCGCGGTGCTGACGCCTCTGTTCGTGCTGCGCACGCGCCGGGCCCTGGTCCCGGCGCTCGATCTCGACCTGTTCTCGTCCCGCGCCTTCTCGCTTGCCAACGCCGCCTCGCTGGCGATGGGCATCGCCTTCTACGGCCTGATCTTCGCGATCGTCCTGTTCATGACGACGGTCTGGGGCTACAGCGCGATCGAGGCCGGCCTCGCCCTGGCGCCGGCCCCGCTGGTCGCGGCGGTCGCGGCCGGGATCGGCGGGCGCACGGCGGAGGGGGCGAGCCTGCTGAACCGGGCCTCGGCCGGGATCGTGCTGTTCGTGGCCGGCTCGGCCTGGATGGCGATCGAGCTCGGATCCGACCCCGAGTACCTGACCGCCCTGCTGCCGGGCACGATCCTCGTCGGCGCCGGCGCCGGGCTCGCGGTCTCGCTGCTCTCGAGCGCGGCGCTGCAGGCGATCCCGTCCGCCACTTTCGCCGCCGGCGGCGCCGTCAACTCGGCGACGCGCCAGGTCGGAGCGGCGCTCGGCGTCGCGATCGTCGTCGCCGTGGTCGGGACCCCG
Organism: uncultured Solirubrobacterales bacterium; assembly: GCA_963743845.1. Lineage (GTDB taxonomy): Bacteria > Actinomycetota > Thermoleophilia > Solirubrobacterales > 70-9 > CAXMST01. The sequence goes on along the minus strand of CAVURI010000003.1, from coordinate 163,855 downwards.
GCGCCCGCCGATGCCGTCGCCGCGTTCGACGCCGGCTGGGTCGCGATCGGGCTGGCGGCGCTCGCGGCGCTGCCGTTCACGCTCGCGATCGGCGCCGAGGCGCTGACGGTCGCCGACCAGCCAAAGTAAGCAGCATCACTTCCTACTTCCCGCGTTGGTAGGGTCAGCGCGATGGCCGGCGAGGGCGCATACGAGCAGCTTCTGTACTCGGTGGACGACGGTGTGGCGACGCTGACGCTGAACCGCCCGGAGCAGCGCAACGCGCTCTCGACCCAGCTTCTGACCGAGCTCGTCGACGCGGTCAAGGTCGCCCGCGACTCCGACGAGGTGCGGGCCGTCGTGCTGACGGGGTCGGGCGAGAAGGTCTTCTGCGCGGGGGCCGATCTCGGCGGCTTCGCGGCCGACGTGCCGCTCGTCGAGAAGCACTACGCCAACGATCTCTTCCTCGAGTTCTTCCGGTTGATGCCGAGGCTCGGCAAGCCGACCCTCTGCGCCGCCAACGGGCACGTGCTCGCCGGCGGCCTCGGCCTCGCCCTCTGCTGCGATCTGCTGATCGCCAAGGAGGGGATCACCTTCGGGACGCCGGAGATCAACATCGGCGCCTTCCCCTACATGATCATGGCGATCATCTACCGCAACGTTCCCCGCAAGAAGGTGAACGAGATGCTCCTGCTCGGCGAGCGGATCCCGGCGCAGGAGGCGGTCGAACTCGGCCTCGCCAACAAGGTCGTGCCGGCGGACGAGTTCGACGCGGCCGTCGCCGAGTGGGCCACGAAGCTCGCCTCGAAGTCGCCGCTGCTGATGAAGCTCGGCCACGACGCGATGTACCGACAGCAGGACATGGCGCTCGACGACGCGCTCGAGTACCTGCGCAGCCAGCTCACGCTCACCTTCTCGACCGAGGACATCCTCGAGGGCGTCAGCGCCTTCTTCGAGAAGCGGGAGCCGGAGTGGAAGGGACGCTGACCGAGCACGAGGCCCGCGTCGTCTGGGAGGGCGGCAAGGAGGACCTGCGGGCGCATCGGGTCGAGATCGGCGGCGTCACCGTCGCCGGGTCCTGCTCGCCGCAGTGGGGCGGCGATCCGGCCAAGGCCGACCCCGAGGCGATGTTCGTGGCGGCGCTCTCGTCCTGCCACATGCTCTGGTTCCTGTCGCTCGCGCGCGAGCGGCGCCTGAGAGTCGTCTCCTACGAGGACCGGGCCGTCGGCCAGCTCGACCACGGGAGCTTCAGCTTCACGCGCGTCCACCTGCGGCCTGCGGTCGAGTTCCGCGAGGCGCCCGCCGACGAGGTCCTCGAAGAGCTCCACCGCGAGGCGCACCGGCGCTGCTACATCGCCAACTCCGTCAGCTGCCCGGTCACGGTCGAGCCGCTGATCGCCGGAGACGAGTGAGGGGATCGAGTGAGCGACGAGCAGGGTCGCCTCAAGATCAGCGAGCTCGCGACCGAGGCCGGGGTGCCGGTCGCGACCGTCCGCCACTACCTCCGCGAGGGCCTGCTCCCCGAGGGCGAGAAGACCTCGCGCAACATGGCCTACTACCCGCCGGAGCTGGTCGAGCGGATCCGGCTGATCAAGCAGCTGCAGGAGGAGCGGTTCATGCCGCTGCGGGTGATCAAGGAGCTGCTCGACCGCGACGGCGACGACCCGGAGCTCCTGCGATCGCGGATCGAGACCTCCGAGCGCGTCTTCGAGCTCGCCCTCGCCGGCGAGCACGAGCGGATCCCGGAGGCGGAGCTCGCCGCCCGCTCCGGGGTTCCGGCGGAAGTGATCCGGGCGCTCGCCGACGTCGGCGTGATCGGCCCCGAGGAGGACGGCTACTCCGACAGCGACGCCCACATCGTCGATGCGATCGCGCGCTTCAGGGCCGGCGGCTACGACGAGCGGATGGGGTTCACCGTCCACGAGGCCGCCCGCTTCCTCGAACCGCTCGAGCAGCTCGCCGAGCGCGAGGTGACGATGCTCTCGGAGAAGCTGGTCGGCCCGCACGAGGCCGACCGCGCCGTCGAGCTGTTCGAAGCCGGCGTCAGCCCGCTGCGCGCCCTGATCGCCGCGATGCACGACAAGGTCCTGGTCCGCGAGATCGAGCGTCGCCGTCCGCGCTCGGGCGAAGGCGGGGAGGACGGGGCTTGAGCCGGGACCGGGCGCTCGATCTCGGCGCCCGGGCCGGCGCCGTCCTGCTCGTCGCCGGCGCGATCGGCACCCTGCTCGCCTCCGGCCCCTACCTGTCGGTCTCGGAGGGGATCGAGGCCTGGCTCGTCGTCTACGCGCTCGGCCTCTTCGGGCTGCTGCTGTTCGCCCCCTTCGCGCTGCATCGCCGGATCGCCGCGTCCGAGCAGGACAGGGACCGGCGCTGGGAGCTGGCGATCGTCGCCTGGGGCGGGGTGGCGCTCGCCGCGGCGCTCGTGTTCGGGCTGCTGCTCTGGGTGGGGCCCGGGACCACGGAGCCGCTCGGCGCGCTGGCGATGATGGGCCTGCTCGAGTGCGGGCTGGTCGTCGCGGCGGTGCTGACGCTGATCCTGACGACCGGCTGAGGCGACGGCGCCGCCCCTCTTCCGCAAGGACTGGACCGCTGATCGAGCCGGTTCTCCAGTAGATTGACTGGTCAGTCAGCCAGCCGGATGCCGGCCGGCTGGGCCCGAACCTCGACGGAAGAGGGGGAGATGCGGGCAGCCGCCGTACAGCTCAATTCGACCGACGACCCGGACCGCAATCTCGAGTCCGCTGCCCGGCTCGTAGCCGAGGCCGCCGCCGCGGGAGCCGACCTCGTCGTGCTCCCCGAGAAGTGGAACCTGCTCGGCCCGGGCGAGCTGCTCGCCGAGCGGGCGGAGCCGATCGAGGGCGGCGCCGCGATCGAGGCGGCCCGGGGCTGGGCTCGCGAGCATGGGCTGACCCTCGTCGCCGGCTCGGTCGGCGAGCGCCTCGAGGACTCCGACCGGATCGCGAACACGTCGGTGATGATCGGCCCCGAGGGTGAGATCGTCGCCCGCTACCGCAAGATCCACATGTTCGACGTCGACGTCGGCGGCGTCTCCTACCGCGAGTCCGAGCACGAGCGCCCCGGCTCCGAGCCCGTCGTCGCCGAAGCTGCCGAGCTCGGCGCCCGGATCGGGCTCAGCATCTGTTACGACCTCCGCTTTCCCGAGCTCTACCGGGTGCTCGCGCTCGAAGGCGCATCGATCGTGACGATCCCGAGCGCCTTCACCGCGGTCACGGGCGAGCCCCACTGGGAGATCCTGATCCGCGCTCGCGCGATCGAGAACCAGCTCTTCGTGATCGCAGCCGGGCAGACCGGCGCGGCCCCGCCTCACTACGACTCGTGGGGCCACTCGATGATCGCCGACCCCTGGGGCCGCTTGCTCGCGGTCGTCGAGCAGGGCGAGGGCGTCGCCGTCGCTGACCTCGACCTGGACGTCCTCACCGACGTCCGCAACCGCCTCCCGTCCCTCGCCAACCGCCGCCCGGCGGCATACGGTTGGCCCGAACAGACCAGGACCGAAACACATGCCTGAGACCGAGACCCAGAAGACCCCGAGACCCGCTGCCGTCGACAAGCGCCGCGCGATCCTCGACGCCGCGATCCGCGTCTTCGCCCGCCAGGGCTACCACGCGACCCGCGTCGCCGACATCGCCGACGAGGCCGGAGTCGCCTACGGCCTCGTCTATCACTACTTCCGCAGCAAGGAAGCGGTGATGACCGAGCTGTTCACCGAGCGCTGGTCGCTGCTGCTGGCCGCGGGCGAGCAGGTCAAGGAGGGCTCCGGCACCCCCCGCGAGAAGCTCTCCGCGATCGCCGGCTTCATCATCGACTCCTACCGCCACGACCCCGACCTGATGAAGGTGATCATCATCGAGGTGACGCGCGCGGCGAACTCGTTCGGCCGCACCCACCTGCCGGAGATCCGCCAGGCCTACGACCAGGTGGCGCAGATCGTCGCCGCCGCCCAGGCCGACGGCGCCTTCCGCACCGACATCGACGCCGACTTCGTCGGCATGGCCTACTACGGCGCCGTCGAGCAGGTGCTGAGCGGCTGGGTCTTCGAGCTCAAGCCGACCTCGGACGAGGAGTTCGAGGAGGCGCAGACGATGATCGTCGAGCTGATCTGCGGCGGGCTCGAGCGCCGCGATTGAGCGCGACGCGATCCTGCAAGCATCCTCCCGCCCCGGTCGCGATAAGGTCGCACCTCCCCGAGCCCGAAAGCGCCGCCGATTCGGGCGACCGATGACGGGTATGAGGTAGATCCCATGGATAACGACGTAGTCAGAAAGCTGATCTGGTCCGGAATGCTCGCCGGCACCGGCGCGCTCGCGAGCATGGCCGCCTACCGCCTCTCCGCCTTCCTCTGGCGCCGGATCTTCGACGAGGACCCGCCCGAGTAATGGCTGGCACCCCCGGCACCGGCGGGCAGCCACCTTCGACGCCTCCGACCGAGAAGGATCGCGGCGTCGGCGAGCTCGTCCTCGACGTCTCCGAACGCGTCTCGATCCTCGTCCGCGAGGAGATCGAGCTCGCCAAGACCGAGGTCACCGAGAAGGTCACCGAGCTGCTCAAGGGCTCGGTCGTCGGTCTCGCCGCGGGCATCTTCGTGCTCTGCGCGCTGTTCATGCTGATGTTCGCCGGCGGCTGGCTGATCAACGACATCCTCGGCATCGAGACCTCGATCTGGATCGGCTTCACGATCGAGGCGGTCCTCTTCCTGATCGTCGCCGGGATCGCCGGCCTCGTCGCCAAGAAGCTCGTCCAGAAGGGCTCCTCGCCCGCGCCGACGATGGCGATCGCCGAGGTCATGGTGACCAAGGAGACCCTTTCCTCGCCGACTCCGACCGCGACCGAGGCGGCGGAGGAAGCGAAGGCCCACGCCGACCCGGTCGCCTACACCGGCATCGGCGTCAAGCCAGACGACAAGCCGGAGCCGGAGGTAAAGCCGTGAGCGGAGCACCGATGTCCCCGACGCCGGCGCCGCGCCCCGGAGCCCCGGGCCGCAGCTCGGCGCAGATCCGCGCCGACATCGAGGCCCAGCAGCAGCACCTCGCCACCTCGGTCGAGGCGCTGCGCAGCAAGGTCACCGAGCTGACCGACTGGCGCCAGCAGGTCCGCGATCACCGCGAGCAGATCGTCACCGGCGCCGCAGTCGCCGGCTTCGTGGTCGGCGGCCTGATCGCGCTCAGAGCCTTCCGCCGCCGCCGCTAGCGCCGCGGCTCATCCGTCCAGCGGGGTTTCCGGACTCTGCGAGGCGGGCATCTATGGGGGATGCAGGCTTCCCAGGTCCCCGCGGCGCTCGTCGCCAAGATCATGCTGGTCGCATGCGGCGTGCTCGCCGCGATCTACGCGGTCTGGCTGATCCGCGACGTCGTCGGGCTGATCCTGATCGCGATCCTCTTCGCGCTCGCGGTCGCGCCGGCCGTCGACTGGCTCGACAGGCGGCGGGTGCCGCGCTGGCTCGCGATCCTGCTCGTCTACTTCGGGATCGGAGCGGCGATCTTCGGCATCGGCCTGCTGATCGTGCCGCCGGTGATCGAGGGCGTCGATGACGTCTCGTCGGACCTGCCCGGCTACGTCGACGACCTGCGGGAGAACGAGACCTTCCGCGACTTCGACGACGAGTACGACATCACCGGCTCGCTCGAGCAACAGGCGACGGAGCTGCCGAGCCGGCTCGGAGACGCGGCCGGCACCCTTCGCGACGTCACCGTCGGGGTCTTCTCGAGCGTCGTCCAGCTCTTCTCGATCCTGGTGATCTCGTTCTTCCTGCTGATCGAGGGTCGCCGGATCCTCGAGTTCGGCTACGCGCGACTGCCCGCGCACCGGTCCCAGCGGTTCAGGCGCGTCGCCGACGACATCTCCGACGCCGTCTCCGGCTACGTGTTCGGGAACTTCGTGATCAGCGTCCTCGCGGGCTCGGTCACCTACATCACGCTGACGCTGATGGACGTCCCGTTCGCGATCCCGCTGGCGATCACGTTCGCCTTCTTCGATCTGATCCCGCTGGTCGGGGCGACGATCGGCGGCGTCCTCGTCGGCATCGTCGTCGCGCTCAGCGTCGCGTTCCCGATCGGCCTGATCATCTGGCTGGCGGTCCTGCTCCTCTACCAGCAGCTGGAGAACAACCTGATCCAGCCGTACGTGTACGGCCAGGCCGTCCAGATCCACCCGCTGATCGTGATCATCGCGATCCTGATCGGGGCCTCGCTGCTCGGGATCCTCGGCGCCCTGATCGCGATCCCGACCGCGGCCGCGCTCCAGGCCGTCGTCCGCGACTGGTGGACGTTCCGCGGCGAGCGCCTCGCGGCCGAGGCGAAGGAGGCCGCCGGCGGCGTCGCCAGGCCGGAGCCGGGGGAGCTCAGCTCTCCCTAGGCCCGCCGGCCCGCTGCGGGCGCGCGGTGGGGTCCTACGGCAGCATCGCGCGCGGCACGCCGCCGATGCCGAGCAGCCCGGGGCCGGTGTGGGCGCCGATCACGGGCCCCACCTCGGAGATGAAGATCGGGTCGGTGCCGAAGACCTCGCGGCCGGCGCCGGCGAGGCGCTCGGCGTTCTCGGGATCGCGGATGTGCTGGACGACCCAGCCGTCGTCACCCGCCTCCTTGAGCTCGCGCGCGTACTCGACGAGCCGTTCGAAGACCCGCCGCCGCGTCCGCACGCGCTCGACCGGGGTGATCTCCTCCTCGAGCGTGAGGATCGGCTTGATCTGGAGCGCCGAGCCGAGCCAGGCGCGGGCGGCGCCGATCCGCCCGCCCTTGCGCAGGTACTCGAGCGTGTCGATCGCGAACCACATCCGCAGCTTCTCGCGGGTCGACTCGGCCGCGGCGAGCACGTCGGCGGCGCTGCCACCCTGCTCGGCGGCCTTTGCCGCGCCGAGCACCGTCATCCCCATGCCTCCGCATGCGGAGCGGCTGTCGTAGACCTCGATCGCGGCCGGGTCGGCCCCTTCGTCGATCAGCTGGCGCCGTGCCTGGCTCGCCGACTCGAAGGTCCCCGAGATGCCGGCCGCGAGGTGGATCGAGACGATCTCCCGACCCGCCTCGAGGTGGGGCCGGTAGGCGCTGAGGAAGTCGCCGACCGAAGGCTGCGAGGTCGTCGCCCCGTCCTCGGACTCGCGCAGGCGCTCGAAGAAGCCGGCGTAGTCGCCGATCTGCATCTCCGGCTGCTGCTCGCCGCCGAGGCTGACGTACAGGGAGACGCGATCGATGTTGTGTCGCTCGATCAACGCGTCCGGCAGGTAGGCGGTGCTGTCGCAGACGACGGCTGTGCGGGAGGGGGCCACCGCGGCCTTTGTATCACTGAAGGCGGGAAGCCGCGGACGGGTCCGGCCGGCGCCGGGCAGGCTGCGGCGCGCCCTTCGCCGCCCTCTAGCATCCTCGGGCCATGGCGAAGACGCTGATCACGGGCGCGACGGGCTTCATCGGCTCGCACCTCGCACAGCGCCCTGGCGGAGCGGGGCGACGAGCTGCGGCTGCTGATCCGCAGCTCGACCACCGGCGCTCATCTGTCGGCGCTCGAGTTCGAGCGGATCAACGGCGACATCACCGACCGCCGCGCCGTCCGCAGGGCCGTCGACGGGGTCGATCGCGTCTTTCACGTCGCCGGCATGACCTCGATGCGACGCGGCCTCGCCGAGCGCGTGATCGCGACGAACGTCGTCGGCACCAGGGTCCTCTGCGAGGAAGCCCGGGACGCCGGCGTCGAGCGCGTCGTCCACACCTCCTCGGCGGCCGCGCTCGGCCCGGCGCCCGCCGGCGGCCGCGCCGACGAGAGCCAGCAGTTCTCGGCCGCGGCCCGCGGCATTCCCTACGTGCACTCCAAGCACGAGGCAGAGGGGGAGGCGCTGCGGGTGGCCGCGCACGGCCTCGACGTCGTCATCGTCAACCCGACCTTCGTGCTCGGCCCCGAGGACCCCGCGGGGACCTCGATGGCGCTGGTCCGTCGCTTCCTGCAGCGCGCGATTCCCGCCTACGTGGACGGAGGGATCAACATCTCCGACGTCCGCGACGTCGCGGCCGGGATGGTGCTCGCCGACGAGATCGGGGAGCCGGGCGAGCGCTACATCCTCGCCGGCCGCAACTTCACCCTGCAGCGCCTGTTCGCCGACCTCGCGCGGCTCTCGGGCGTGCCGGCGCCACCGGTCAAGCTCCCGGCCGAGCTTGCCGTCGCCGGCGCCGAGCTGGTCGAGCGGATCGGGCTCCCGATCCCGATCTCCTCCGACGAGGCGCGCTCGGCCTCGCTGTGGTGGACCTACAGCGGCGCCAAGGCCAAGCGCGAGCTCGGCTACACGGCGCGTCCCCACGAGGAGACCCTCGCCGACGCGGTCAGCTGGCAGATCGAGGCGCTCGGCGACGCGATCAACCGCGAGCCGGGGCTCGCCGAGCGCGCCCTGTTCGGGGCCGCCGCTGCGGCCCGCGCCGCCGGCCGACTGGTGCCGCGATGAGCGACGAGCGCGTCTTCTACCGCTGCCGCACGCCGACCAACGTGCTCTGCCCGTGCGGCGCCGTCGCCCGCAAGCTCGACAAGCTCGACCTCGCCTACAGGGTCGAGCGCGTGCCCGTACCGCCGCAACGACCGCCCCGAGATCACCGAGCTCACCGGGCAGAACCGGGTGCCGCTGCTGATCGACGGCGAGGAAGTGGTCCACGACTCGAAGCGGATCGTCGAGTACCTCGAGTGGCGATACGGCGACGGCAGGCAGCAGGAGCCCGGCGAGCCCGCCGGCGACGAGCGCGCTTGACGCTGCTATACAATCTGAAGCGATGACGACTTCCGAGACCCCCCAGTCAGCGATCAACATCACGGACACCGCCGCCGGCAAGCTCAAGGAGCTGCTCGCCGGACAGCAGGACACCGATCAGGTGCTCCGCGTCGCCGTCAAGGGCGGCGGCTGCTCGGGCTTCCAGTACTCGCTGGCCCTCGACAAGGCCAAGGAGGACGACCACGTCTTCGAGCACAACGGCGTCTCCGTAGTCGTCGACAAGCTCTCGATGCAGTTCGTCTTCGGCTCCGAGGTCGACTACGTCGAAGGCCTCCAGGGCGCCGGCTTCGCGGTCAACAACCCGAACGTCGTCGCCGCCTGCGGCTGCGGCTCGAGCTTCCAGGTCAAGGACGACGCCGAGCAGGCGCCGGCCGGCGCCACCGCCTAGCGGCGCTTCTCTCTCCTGCGTCTTCGATCGCGGTCGCGGCGATTCGGTGTGCCGCGTGGTGCGGTGGGCGCGTGGCCGTCCGAGGGTGGCCTTCGAGGGCTCAGGCCGGGTATTTGCAGTGAGGGTGAGGTGGAGGAGGGTGCCGGCCGTCCTGAGGCGGGGCCGGGCCGTCCTTTGTCACGTGGGGCGCGTGGGCGTCACGGTCTCGTAGCTGTTTCCAAGGGCCCTTCGACGCGACTGCACGATTACGCCCGTATAGCGGCGTCAATGTGCACCTCGTCTTCTGGCCTCACCGGGAATCCACCCCGAAACCGCAACGAAACACGCGCCCCGTGTGACCAACCACAGACCGCACCCCTTCCCTCACTGCAATCTCAGCCCGGCCTGAGCCCTGCAGCCACAACGCGAAACAACACGCGCCCTCGACCACACCGCAGCCCGCACCCTCCACCACCCGGGCCCTGACGGCCCGCGCGGCAGCTGCGCTCAGCTGTTCTCGATCTGCATCGGCGGTGACTGGTACGGGGCCTGGTCGGCGCCCTGGGCCTGGGCCTCGGCAGCGGCGGCCTCGCCCTCGGGCTGCTCGACTCCGAGCATCTGGGCCAGCTCGCCGGACTCGAACATCTCCTCGACGATGTCGCAGCCGCCGAGCAGCTCGCCGTTGACGTAGAGCTGCGGGAAGGTCTCCCAGTCGGAGATCTCGGCGGTCACCTCGCGCAGGGGCTGCAGGACCGGGAGCACGTCGATGGCGCCGTACTCGACGCCGACCTGCTCGAGGATCGCCGACCGTCCGCTGCGAGAAGCCGCAGCGCGGCGCCTCGGGGGTGCCCTTCATGAACAGCAGCACCTGGTTCTGCTCGATCGCCTGCTCGACCTGCGCTCGAAGCTCGGGGTTGGCTGCCATGCGTGTCTGCCTCCTGCGTGGTGTGGATCCGGTCGTCGCCCGGCGAGTCGCTCGCCTGCTCCACTCAGGGTAACCACACGCGATCCCGGGGACCGGGTCCGGGATCGCCCGCGGCTCAGCCCGGGGCGGAGGTGTTGAGCGAGAGGGCGTGGATCGTGCCGTCGTCGAAGCGCGCCTTGACGGCGGCCTTGACCATGCGGTGTTGGTTGATCCGGCTCTGTCCCTCGAACTGCGGCGCCTTGACGACCGCGCGCAGGTGGTCGCCACCGCCCTCGTCGAGGACCTCGACCTCCGCGCCCGGGAGCGCGGCTTCGATCATCGACTTGAGCTCTGCGAGGTCGGCGGGCATCGAGCCGATCCTAGATCAACCGCCGCGGTCAGCCGATCCGGCCGCCGCCCGGGCCGGTGCCCGGCGCGTCGAACAGCGGCACCGGGGTGCCGAAGGCGTAGCCCTGGCCGAGGTCGACTCCGAGCTCGGCCAGGCGATGGCGGACGGCCTCCGACTCGACGCCCTCGCCGACCGTCTTCAGCCCGAGCTCGCGCGCGATCGTCACCAGCGACCTGACGATGCCCTCGTCCGTCGAGGAGCGGTCGACGCCGCTGACGAACTGCATGTCGATCTTGATCTCGGAGAACTCCAGGTTCTGCAGGTAGATCAGCGAGCCGAAGCCGGTGCCGACGTCATCGAGGGCGAGCGAGCAGCCGAGCTCGGCGACCCGGTCCGAGAACGAGCGCAGGATCTCGAGCGAGGGAGTCGCGCCCGTCTCGGTGATCTCGAACATCAGCCGCGAGCGGTCGATGTCCGGATAGCGGCTGAAAGCGCGGGCGGCGATCTCGGTCAGCTCGGGATCGGCGACGGAAGCGGCGGCGACGTTGACGTTGATCGCCCGGCCCGTCGCCACCGCCTCGACGGCCCGCTCGACGACCCAGCGGTCGATCGAGCGGATCAGGCCGAAGCGCTCCGCCGTCGGGATGAAGTCACCGGCGGGGATCAGCGCCCCGTCCTCACCGAGCATCCGCACGAGCAGCTCCTCCGCCTGCCGCTCGCCGGTGACGAGATCGACGATCGGCTGTGCGAAGGCGACGAGGCGCCCCTGTTCGACGGCCTCCCGCACCTTCGTCACCCACTCGACGCGTTGATCCGCGGGGCCGGCCGAGAAGATCACCCGGTCGCGGCCCTGCCTCCTTGGCCTCGTACAGCGCCACGTCCGCGGCGACGATCAGGTCGGCGGCCGAGCGGACGCCGCGGATCATCGCGATCCCGGCGCTCGCGGTCAGCGCCAGCCGCGCCTGGCGGCGGCGGATGTAGCCGCCGAGGGCTGCCACGAGCCGCTCGGCCTCGGCTTCGTCGAGGCCCGGCATGTAGAGCGCGAACTCGTCGCTGCTGAGCCGGGCGAGGAGCTGGCCCGGCGAGAGCATGTCCTCGAGCGAGCCCGCGATCTCGACCAGCACGGCGTCGCCGGCCGCGTGGCCGAGGGCGTCGTTGAGCAGCTTCATCCGGTCGATGTCGAGGACCGCGATCGCGCCGCCGGTCCGCGGCTCGGCCGCGATCCGCTCGTCGACCCGCTCCTCGAAGCGGCGCCGGTTGAGCAGGCCGGTCAGGTGGTCGTGATCGGCCAGGTGCCGCAGCCGTGCTTCCGCCTGCTTCTGCGAGGTGATGTCCATCATCAGGCCCTCGACGACGATGCCGCCGTCCTCGTTGCGCCCGATCGACGCACGGTCGCGAATCCAGACGATGCGGCCGTCGCCGGTTGCGCATCCGGTACTCGACGTCGAGCTGCTCGCCGCTCGACTGCCGCAGCGCTCCTCCTCGGCGATGACCCAGTCGAGGTCGGCGGGGTGGACCTGTCGCTCCCACCAGGTCGGGTCGGCGAGGCACTCCTCGACGGTGAAACCGAAGATCTGCTCGACCTGCGGCGAGACGAACTGCCACCTGCCCTCGCGCGCCGAGCCCGGCCGTGTAGGTGATCGCCGGCAGGTTCTCGATCATCGTCCGCAGCCGCCGCTCGGCGGTCGTGATCGAGGTGACGAAGGCGTCGCGCTCGATCGCGATCCCGAGGATCGCGCGAGAGCGAGTTGAGGTGGCTGGTCTCGGTGCTCGAGAACGCGAAGCCGGGCCTGGCGAGGCCCGTGATCGCGCCGACGGACCCCTCGGTGCCGGAGACGACCGCGACGACACCCGGATCGGGAGCCTGGCTCGATCGCGTCCGGCGCGACCATCGGGTCGGGGATGGTGCTGGTCGCCGAGCACGATTCGCGGGCCGGTGCCGCCGAGCGCGTCGGCGAGCCGCGAGCCGAGCGCCGGCCGGATCCGCGTGCCGACGGCCGACTTGCCGTGGCGGGGACCGAGCGCACGCCGCAGGATCAGCTGGCCGGTGTCCCCGTCCAGCTCCCAGATCTCCCCGGACTCGAAGCCGCTGTACTCGGCGGCCGAGCGAAGCACGTCGGTCAGCAGCTCGCCGATACCGCCATGGCCGATCGCCGTCCGCGGCCAGCTCGCTCATCGCCGCCCGCCGGCGGGTCTCGGTGGCGAGCTCGCTGCTCGCGTCCGCCGCGCAGGCGGCGGTCGGTCAGGTGCATCGCGAACAGCTCCGGGCCGGCGGCCCAGCTCAGCGTCATCCCGGCCTCGACCTCCTCGCCGCCGCTCGTCGTCACGGCGACCTCGATCTCACGCCTGGCGGCCTCGCCCCAGGAGCTGCCGCGCGTCCCGATCACGCCTTGCGAGCGCGCCGTGCAGATCGCGGAGGAAAGATCAGCATGAGCAGGTCGCGGCCGACGGCCTCGCCGCGGCTGTAGCCGAGCAGGCGCTCGGCCGCGGGGCTCCACTCGACGATCGAGCGGTCGGCGTCGAAGAGCACGACCGCGTCCGGGGCCGAGCGCAGGATCGCGGCGACCGTGCGCGGGTCCGTGACCTGCTTGTCGGCCCGGCCGCCGACATCTCCCGAGGCGCCCCCGGTGGCGGCGGATCCGCCGCCCGCCGACTCCCCTACGTCGATCGGACCCGTCCGAGGTAGCCCGAGGTCCGCGAACATCTCCTCGTCGCGATCCGGGTTGAGACGCCTGGCGTGTTCCGGGTCGCCTGGCCGGTCGAATCTAGGGAACAACCTCCCCCTCTTCCTTCCTTGGTCGAGTACGCCTCGCTTCACCGAGGCGCTGGCAACCTAATCGGCAGAAAGGGTGTCGCGGTTTAGCGCTGCGACCCGCGGGCGGCTTCGACCATCTCCGCGATCGAGGTCAGCTTCACCCGCGGACGACCGAGCGGTTCGCCCAGCCCGGTCTCGAGCGCGTCGATCGCGCGCCAGCCGTCGTACTCGACGAAGTCGCAGCCGCGCTCGGCGAGCAGCCCGGGCAGATCGTCCTCGCTCGCCTCGCGCTCGGGCAGCGCGCCTGCCTCGGCATCCTCGATCAGCGCCGCGACCGTCTCGGCCGCGTCCTTCTTGTTGGTGCCGATCACGCCGCTGGGGCCGCGCTTGATCCAGCCGACCACGTAGTGGCCGGGGACCTGGTGCTCGTTGTCGTCGACGACGCGGCCCAGCTTGTTGAGGATGACGCCGTTGCGGGGATCGTGGGGGACGCCGTCGATCGGGGTGCCGAGGTAGCCGATCGAGCGCAGCACCATCCCGCACTCGACGGTCTCGCGCTCGCCGGTGTCGCGGGCGCGGACGGCGCCGGCCTCGTCGAGGCTGAGCTCGTTGACGCCGAGCACGATCCGCTCGACCTTGCCGTCGCCCTGGATCTCGACCGGGCTGCGGAGGAAGCGGAGCTCGACCCGCTTCGGCTTGCCCTCGCTCTCGCGGCCGGCGAACTCGGTGAAGCTCTCCATGTTCTTCTTGTTCGTCGCGTCGGCCTGCTCGGACTCGAGAAAGGCGGCGCTGGCCTCGTCGAGCGCGACCTGGCCGGGGTCGATGACGATGTCGGCCTGGGTCAGCTCGCCGAGCTCGCGCACCTCGGGGTTGGTGAAGGCGGCCTGTGCCGGCCCGCGGCGGCCGAGCACGAGCACATCGGTGACGGACGAGTCGGCGAGGGCGTCGATCGAGTGATCGGCGGTGTCGGTGCACTCGAGCTCGTCGCGCGGCAGCACCAGCATCCGGGCGACGTCGGCGGCGACATTGCCGTTGCCGATCACGACGACGCGCTCGCAGCCGAGGTCGAAGTCGCGGTCGGCGTAGTCGGGGTGGCCGTTGTACCAGGCGACGAACTCCGTGGCCGCGTGCGAGCCGGCCAGCTCCTCGCCCGGGATCCCGAGCTTGCGGTCGGCGCCGGCGCCGTAGGCCCAGATCACCGCGTGGTACATCGAGGCGAGCTCCTCCGCGGAGACGTCGGCGCCGACGGTGACGTTGCCGAAGAACCGGTAGGCCTCGTGGCCGGCCGTCTTCTCGTAGCGGCGGATCACGTTCTTGATCTTCGGGTGGTCGGGGGCGACGCCGAAGCGGACGAGCCCGAAGGGGGTGGGGAGGCGGTCGATCATGTCGACCTCGAAGTCGATCTCGGGGTGGGCGAACAGCGCCTCGGCCGCGTAGAAGCCGGCCGGGCCGGAGCCGACGATCGCGATCCGGAGCGGATCCGCCTTCGCTGGGGTCTCCGTCACGGTCAGGCCGGTGCCGGCTCGGTGCGGGACGTGGCGGCGCCGTCGAGCGCGTCCAGCGCGTGGCCCGACCGACATCGAGATGCAGCTGAAGATCGGGACGTCGCGGAGCGTCCAGGCGCTCGACTCGGTCGTGCGCAGCTCCTGGACGAGGTCGAGGAAGTCGCCCGGCTCGTCGCACTCGAAGGAGACGACGAACTCCTGGTCGTCGATCCCGAACGAGTAGGCGGTGTTGATCGTGATCTGCGGGTAGCGGCGGCCGGTCTCGATGTGGCCGCGCATGATCCGCATCCGCTCCTCGGCGTCGAGCGCGTACCACTCGCGCTTCTTCTCCATCGGGTAGATGAAGGCGTACTTGCGCTCGGAGACGAGCAGCTCCTCGCGAGCGTTCGACTCCGAGTACGGGCGACGGCTTGGTCATCGCCAGGTACGAGTAGGGGATCGTCGACCACTGCGCGAGGCCGGTCTGGGCGAGCACGACGTGGAAGGTGTGGATGTCGCTCAGAATCGCGCTCTGGCTGACGATCAGCAGGTCGGTGTCGCCCCGGGTCCCTACGGTCGAGTAGGCACGAAGCGGCTTGTCGGTCGCGAAGTCCTCGCAGGCGGCGAGGAACTCGCGTTTATCCTGGGCGCGCTGCTCGGTGTCACGGCGCTGCCAGGCGGGATCGATCTTGAGAAAGGTGAACTTGATGAAGGTCCGCTCGGCCATCGCCTCGATCCTAGCGCTCGGTGCCTTCGCGGCGGTCTCGCTCGGCGCCCCCGCGTCGCCGCCCAGGCGCAGGCCGCCCGAGGCGCCCTCGCGGGTGACGATCGTGCTGCTGCCGCGCGGCATCGACCCGGCCGGGATCGCGGAGATCTCGCCGCGGCTCGCGACCGGGCTGCTCAGCGCCGGCCTCGGCTCGGTGCCGGCCGATCAGACCTATCTCGACATCGGCCAGGGCAACCGGCTCTTCGACTCGCTCTACCCGGATCCGGTGCCGCCGCTGTACGTGCTCGGCTCGCACGGTGCCCCGCGCACCAGTGGGACGAGGCGCTCGAGCGCGCCGCCGACGCGCCCGGCCGAGATCGTCCCGGGCCTGCTCGGCGACGAGCTCCGCGACGCCGGGGTCCCGGTCACCGCCGGCTCCAAGACCGGCGAGCCGGCGCTGCTGGGCGTCGACTCCGAGGGCCGCGTCGACGCGCCGACCCCGACTGCGACGACGGCAGCTGTCCCGGGTCTGACGATCCTCGACGCCGAGCCCGAGGAGGTGCCGGGGCTGATCGCCGCCCAGGATCCCGGCGACATCCTGATCGCGCTCGAGCGGCCGCCGCCCGTCGGCCGGCTGCTCTCGATCGGGATCGCCGGCGACGGCTTCGACGGGCGTCCTCTCCTCGCCCGCGACCCGGCTCGACGGCTACGTGCTGAGCACCGACCTGGCGCCGACGATCCTCGATCGCTACGGGATCGAGGTGCCGGACGAGATGAGCGGCCGCCTGATCGGCTCGACCCCGACGGCGACGCGAGCCGCCGTCTCCGACCTCGAGCGACCGGCTCGAGGACGATCACCCCGCGCCGCCATCCGGTGCTCGGCGTCAACGTGATGATCTGGGTGGCGCTGACGGCGCTGGCGGCGCTGCTGTTCCGCGGCCGCGGCGCCCGGATCGCGCTGCCGGCGCTCGCCTCGACGGTCGCCTGGGTCCCGGCGCTGCTGCTGATCGGAGCGCTGCTCGACGCCGAGCGTGCTCGCCGAGCGGCTGATCGTCGGCGCCGGCGCGCCGGCGCTCGCTCTGCTCTCGCTCTGGGCCTTCGGCCGGGCGCCTGGACCGGGCGCGGGCGATGTACGCCGCGTTCGCGCTTGCCGCCGCGGCCTCGATCGCTGCTGACCGCGATCGACATCCTCGCCGGCTCGCCGCTGACCGCGCTCTCGCTGATCGGCCCGAACCCCGGCCTCGGCGTCCGCTTCTTCGGGATCGGCAACGAGCTCGAGGCGACGATCGGCGTCCTGCTCGCGCTCGGTGTCGGGCGCCGCCGTCACGCGCGATCCGCCCGGCCGACCCGCTCCGCGCGGTCACGATCGCCACCGCGGTCGCGGCGCTGGCCGCCGTGGTCGTCTTCGCGCCGGGCCGCTTCGGCGCCGACGTCGGCGCCGCGATCACCTTCCCGGCCGCGGCCGCCGGCGTCGCCCTGGCCGCGTACGGCGTCGGCCGCAAGCGCCTCGCGCTCTTCATCGCCGCGCCGATCCTCGCGCTCGCCGCCCTGATCGCCGTCGACCTCGCGATCGGCGGCGACGCGCACCTGTCGCGCTCGGTGCTCGACGCCGGCGGGCTCGATCAGCTCGGCGACGTGCTCGAGCGGCGGGTGCGGCTCAGCGCCTCCAGCTTCAGCCGCTTCTTCGACTCGCTGTTCTTCTCGATCGCGCTCGGGATCATGATCGTCGGCGTCATCTGCCGGAAGTGGATCCTCGGCTGGCTCGAGCCCTTTCCCGCGGCCCGCGCCGGGTTCATCGGCGCCGTCGTCGCCTCGGTGATCGGCGCCCTCGCCAACGACTCGGGGTCGCTGCTGCTGATGATCGGCACCGCCTACCTCGCCGCATTCGCCGGAATGGCCTTCTCCGCCCAATACTTCACATCCGATAGTGAGTCCCGGTAGAGTGGTCCCGTCCACATGCGCATTGCTCTCGTCACGCCATATTCGTGGACGTATGAGGGAGGCGTAAACCGGCACACGCAGGCGCTCGCCGAGCACCTGATCGCCCGGGAGCACGAGGTTCGGGTCCTCGCACCCTGGGACCCGCCGGATCGTCTCAGCCGTACGCTCCACCGCGGTGCGCCGCCGCGCGTCCGGCCCCAGCCCGACTACCTGATCCCGCTCGGTCGCACGGTCGGCATCCACGCCAACGGCGCCGTCTCCAACCTCGTCCGTCTTCCCCGACGGGATCACGACGCATGCGACGCGAGCTGCGCACCGGCAACTTCGACGTCGTCCACGTCCAGGAGCCGCCCGGCGCCGATCATCTCCTGGGACGCCTGCTCGTTCCGCGGCGCGCCGGTCGTCGGCACCTTCCACGCCTACTCGACCAAGCCCGGCCCGAACCAGCTCGCCAACTTCTTCGGCGCGCAGCGCAAGTTCAACCAGCTGCACGAGCGGATCGCCGTCTCCGAGGCCGCCGCCTGGACCGGCCGCCGCTGGTACGGCGGCAGCTACGAGATCGTCCCCAACGGGGTCGACCTCGAGCTCGGAGCCGGCGCGCCTGCCGCTCGAAGCCGGCCGGCCGAGCGAGCAGCTCGAGGTCCTGTTCGTCGGCCGCGCCGAGGAGCGCAAGGGCCTGCCCGTCCTGCTCGCGCGCCTTCGAGGCGCTGGCCGAGCACATCCCCTGCCGCCTGACCGCCGTCGGCGTCGACGCAGGAGGAGGTCGAGCGCCACCTGCCCGACCCCGCGATCCTCGAGCGGATCGACGCCCGCGGCCGCGTCTCGCAGGCCGAGCTCTGGGCGGCCTACCGCGAGGCCGACGTGCTCTGCGCGCCCTCGCTCTCGGGCGAGAGCTTCGGCATGGTCCTGACCGAGGCGTTCGCCGCCGGCACGCCGGTGATCGCCTCCGCGATCGCCGGCTACTCGGACGTCGTCAGCGACGGCGTCGACGGCATCCTCGTCCCGCCCGGCGACCCGCAGCGGCTCGCCGAGGAGCTGCTCGCCCTCCACTACGAGCCCTACCGGCTCGAGGAGATGGCGCAGGCCGCCCGCGCCTCGGCCGCTCGCTACGCCTGGCCGCGGATCGCGGCTCGCGTCGAGACGATCTACGAGCGGGCGCTGAGCGCGCCGCAGCCGAACGGCGCCGCCGAGCGGCTCGCCCGCGTCACCGGGATGATCCCCGCCGACGGCAGCGAGCGGGTCCCGGCGGAGCGCCTGCCCTCGCTCGATCCGCCGGTCGGCAAGGTCTCGCGCGGCCGCCGGCGTCGCCCGCCGCGTCGGCCTGCTCGCCGCCGGCGCGGTCGGCGTCGGGCTCACCTACCTGGCGGCGCAGAAGATCGGCTTCGACAACGTCGTCCACAGCGCCGTCAAGTCGGACCTCGCCTGGGTCCTGATCGCGACCGCTGCTGATGGGCGCTGTCGATGTTCTTCCGCTCGGCGACCTGGTTCGTCACGGCCCGCTCGGCGATGCCGAAGGCGACCGCTGCGCCGCCGCGACTTCACCTCGGCGACGATGATCGGCGTGCTGATGTCCGCGACCCTGCCGGCGCGCCTCGGCGAGCCTGCCCGCGCGATGATCATGGCGCGCCGGATCGGCCGCGTGCGCGAGTCGTTCCCGATCCTGCTCGGCACGCTCGTCTCCCAGACCGTCCTCAACATCCTCGCGCTGGTCCTGCTCGGCGCGATCATCGTCGTCTCCAGCGACCTCTTCAGCCGCAGCTCCGAGCACCTGTTCGTCGTCAGCCTGGCGCCGGCGCTGCTGCTCGTCGCCATCCTGATCGCGCCGGCCGCTGGTCCGCCGCTCCGGCTCGGGTCGCGTCGCCCGCCTGGCGGCGCTGGCGCGCGAGTCGCTGCTCAAGGTGCGCTCGGGCCTCGCCGTCTTCAAGGACCCGCGCCGCGGCCCGATCGCGGCCGCTGCGCAGCTCACCGCCTGGGCGATCCAGGTCGCCGCCTGCTTCGCGCTGGGCGTCGCCATGGGCCTCGACCCGCTGATGGGGATCGGCGGCGCCGCCGCGGTCCTGTTCGCGGTCAACGTCACCGCCGTCGTCCCGGCGACGCCGTCGAACATCGGCGTCTTCCAGCTCGCCGTGGTCAGCGTCCTGACGACCGGCTACGGGGTCGCCGCCGCCGACGCGCTCGCCTACGGCGTGATCCTGCAGGCCGTGGAGATCGCGACGGCGGTCGTGCTCGGGGTGCCGGCGCTGGTCCGCGAGGGCATGACCTGGTCGGACGTGAGGATGCGGACGATGAGCGCGGCGCCCGTGCGCCTGCAGCCGGCGAGCGTCCGCGAGGAAGGCATCAGGGACGGCGTCGCCGGTTGAGCTGCCGGGGCTCGGCGCGCCGATCGGCTGCGGGGCTTCACGCGGTCGTTATCCTGGATTCACCATCCAGAGCGGCTGAGGGACCCGGTCCGATGACGCCGCCGCAACCGGAGGGGCTTTCCGAAGCCGAGAAGGTGCGACTGCCGGGATCGATGGAGGTGGATTCGAAGACATGACCGATAGCCGGGACATCCTTGCCGCAACGCGCGAGCGCATCGTCGTCTTCGACGGCGGCATGGGCGCGACGCTGGAGCCGATGGAGCTGACCTCCGAGGACTACGGCGGCCTTCAGGGCAAGTGCCACGAGGCGCTCGTCCTCAACCGCCCCGACGTGATCGAGGCGGTCCACGCGTCGATGCTCGAAGCGGGCGCCGAGGTGCTCGAGACGGACTCCTTCCAGGGCTCGCGGCTGAAGCTCGAGGAGTGGGGCCTCGGCGAGCACACGGTCGAGATCAACCGCAAGGCGGCCGAGATCGCCCGCAAGGCCGCCGGGCCGGACCGCTTCGTCGCCGGCTCGATCGGGCCGACCGGCTTCCTGCCCGCATCCGACGATCCGACGCTCGGCAACATCTCCTTCGCGAAGCTCGTCGAGATCTTCGACGAGCAGGCCGGCGCGCTCGTCGAGGGCGGCGCCGACCTGATCATCATCGAGACGGCGCAGGACATCCTCGAGGTGCGCGCGGCGATCGTCGGCGCCCGCGAGGGCTTCAAGCGCGTCGGCCGCGAGGTCCCGATCCAGGTCTCGGTCTCGCTGTTGCCGAACGGCGGCAAGATGCTGCTCGGCACCGACATCCAGGCCGTGCTCGCGATCCTCGAGGGGATGAGGGTCGACATCGTCGGCCTCAACTGCTCGACCGGTCCCGAGGACATGCGCGACGCGATCCGCTACCTCGGCGAGGCGAGCCCGAGGCCGGTCCACTGCATCCCGAACGCCGGCCTGCCGATCCAGGGCCCGGACGGCGAGACGATCTTCCCCGAGACGCCCGAGCAGATCTCGAAGGTGCTCGGCGAGTTCGTCGAGCGCCACGGCGTCGGCCTGGTCGGCGGCTGCTGCGGCACCACGCCGGAGCACATCGCCGCGATCGCCGAGCGCGTCAAGGACATCCGGCCCGGCGAGCGCCCCGCCGCCGGCCCGCCGCGCGTCGCCTCGATGATGACCGCCTACGACCTCGTCCAGGAGCCGGCGCCGACGCTGGTCGGCGAGCGCGTCAACTCGCAGGGCTCGCGCAAGGCGAAGGAGCTGCTGCTGGCCGACGACTACGACGGCCTCGTCGCCGTCGCCGAGGACCAGGTCAACGGCGGCGCCCACGTGCTCGACCTCTGCGTGGCGCTGACCGAGCGCTCCGGACGAGGACGTGCAGATGGCCGAGGTCGTCAAGCGCGTCGCGCTGACGCAGCCGGCGCCGCTGCAGATCGACTCGACCGAGCCCGAGGTGATCGAGGCCGCGCTCGAGCAGAACCCGGGCCGCGCGATCGTCAACTCGGTCAACCTCGAGGCCGGCCGCGACAAGCTCGACACCGTCGTGCCGCTCGCGATCCGCCACGGCGCCGCCCTGATCGCGCTGACGATCGACGAGGTCGGGATGGCGAAGACGGCCGAGCGCAAGCTCGAGATCGCCAAGCGGATCAAGGAGTACGCCTGCGACGAGCACGGGCTCGATCCCGAGCTGCTGATCTTCGACGCGCTCACCTTCACGCTGACCACCGGCGAGGACGAGTGGAAGCCGAGCGCGGTCGCGACGATCGAGGGCATCCGCCTGATCAAGAAGGAGCTGCCCGGCGTCAAGACCTCGCTCGGCGTCTCCAACGTCTCCTTCGGCATCGGCCAGCCCGCCCGCGCCGTGCTCAACTCGACCTTCCTGCACCACTGCGTCGAGGCCGGCCTCGACCTGGCGATGGTCAACCCGAACCACATCACGCCCTACGGCGAGATCCCCGAGAACGAGCGCGAGCTCGCCGACGACCTGGTCTTCAACCGCCGCGACGACGCGCTCGAGCGTTTCATCGAGCACTTCGAGACGAAGGGGCCGGCGGAGGAGGCGGAGGCCGAGGACCCGACCAGGGACATGGAGCCCGAGGAGGCCCTGCACTGGCACATCCTGCGCCGCAAGAAGGACGGGGTCGAGGACTGGATCGACCGCCTCCGTCGAGAAGATCGGCGCCGTCCCGACCCTGAACCAGGTGCTGCTGCCGGCGATGAAGGAGGTCGGCGACAAGTTCGGCGCCGGCGAGCTGATCCTGCCGTTCGTGCTGCAGTCGGCCGAGGTGATGAAGCGCGCCGTGGCCCGGCTCGAGAACTACCTCGACCGGATCGAGGGCCACACGAAGGGCAAGGTCGTGATCGCGACCGTGTTCGGCGACGTGCACGACATCGGCAAGAGCCTCGTCAACACGATCCTGACCAACAACGGCTACACGGTCTACGACCTCGGCAAGCAGGTCCCGATCGACCAGATCATCGACGCGGCCGTCGAGCACGACGCCGACGCGATCGGCCTCTCGGCCCTGCTCGTCTCGACCTCGAAGCAGATGCCCGCCTGCATCGGCGAGCTGCACGAGCGCGGGCACGAGTTCCCGGTGCTGCTCGGCGGCGCCGCGATCAACCGCGACTTCGGCCGGCGGGCGCTGTACCCGAGGGGCAAGGAGTCGGACGAGGTCTACGAGCCCGGCGTCTTCTACTGCAAGGACGCCTTCGAGGGGCTCGACACGATGGACGCGCTCGTCGACGGGGAGGCGCGCGAGGCGCTCGTCGCGAAGATCCGCGACGAGGCCGAGACGCTGCGCAACAAGCCGGTCGTCGTCGACGACTCACCGCCGACGACCGACGACAGCGTCCGCTCCGCCGCCCGCACCGACGCGCCGATCCCGGAGCCTCCGTTCTGGGGCGTGCGCGAGGTTCCCGTCGATCTCGACGAGGTCTTCCCCTACCTCGACCGCCACGTCCTCTTCAAGCTCCACTGGGGCGGCCGCGGCAAGAAGGGCGAGGCCTGGCGGCAGATCGTCGAGGGCCACGACGGCGAGGAGGGCTTCGCGCCGAAGCTCGACCGCATGTGGGCCGAGCAGGACTACCTGCATCCGAAGGTCAAGGTCGGCTACTTCCCGTGCAACGCGGACGGCAACGAGCTGGTGATCTTCGATCCCGACGATCACGACCGCGAGATCGAGCGGTTCACGTTCCCGCGCCAGCCGCGCCACGACCGGATCTGCCTGACCGACTTCTACCGGCCGCTGGAGGAGGGGGGACCGCGTGACGTCGTCGCCCTCCAGGGCGTCACCGTCGGCGACGAGGTGACGAAGCGGATCGAGGCGCTCGAACAGGAGGGCGAGTTCGCCGAGCAGCTGTTCACGCACGGCCTCGGCGTGCAGGCCGCCGAGGGGCTGGCCGAGTGGAACCACGCCAGGGTCCGCTCCGAGCTCGAGCTCGAGCAGGGGCAGGGCCGCCGCTACTCGTGGGGCTACCCGGCCTGTCCGGACCAGTCCGAGCACACGAAGCTGTGGAAGCTGCTCGAGCTCGAGGGGATCGGCATGGGCCTCTCCGACGGCTACGCGGTCTCGCCCGAGCAGTCGACGGTCGCGATCATCGCCCACCATCCGCAGGCGGTCTACTTCGGGATGAAGTCCGGCTTCATCCCGGCCGAGCCGAAGACCGACGAGCTGATCGCCGGCACCGATCGCGGCGGCGAGCTGCCGCCCGACGAGGAGTTCGAGGGCGACGGCACGATCGAGGCCGAGGCGGACGAGGCCGAGAAGGCCGGCGATCCGGCCACCCAGGCGCGGGGCGACGCGACCCCCGCCTGAGCTCAGCCGGCGAAGCCTCGCCGTCTTCAGATAAAGACGTTCCGACCTCACTCTCGTAATACCGTTACCGTCGCGTTGTGAGGTGAGGGAGAGTTACGAGGCAGGTCACGGGCCGTGACTGAAGATTTTGTTACGACCGTCGTCGACCTGCCCGGGGGGCCGTTGCGGATGCTCCAGCCGGAGGAGTCGGCGGGGCTGCCGGACGCGGGCGCGGTCGAGTGGGCCCCGGTCGCCCCCTACTGGTCGGTGCTGTGGCGGAGCGGGGTGGCCCTTGCGCAGGAGCTGACCTGGCTCGAGCTGCGCGGCCTCAACATCGTCGAGCTCGGCTGCGGGCTCGCGGTGCCGAGCATCGTCGCCGCCCGCGCCGGCGCCCGGGTGCTCGCCACCGACCACGATCCGGAAGCCGTCGAGCTGGCCGCTCGCAACGCTGCCGAGAACGGCGCCACGCTGCGCACGGCAGCCTTCGACTTCACGGACCCGGAGGACCTGAGCGAGCACGGGCCCTTCGATCTGGTGCTCGCCGCCGACCTCCTCTACGAGGAGGAGAACGTCGACCCGCTGCTGTCGCTGCTGCCGCAGCTCGCAGCGGGGGCGCTGGTGGCGACGCCGAACCGGGCGGGCACGCGACGCTTCCTGACCGAGGCGCGGGCGCGATGGACGGTCGAGTCGTGGCAGCGCGGCGTCGTCAGCGTGCACCGGCTCCGCTTCGACGAAGGCTGAGCCATCCAGGGCGGCCTCAGGGGTGCTCGTATGCGTCCGGGAAGTCGAGCAGCATCCGCGCGAGCTCGGCCGGCATCTCGACCTGGGGGCAGTGGCCGCAGTCGGGGATGATCTCGATGTCGGCGTAGGGCACGGTCCGGAGCACCCGCTCGGCCCCGGTCGTGTAGACCATCCGGTCGCGCTCGCCCCAGACCAGCAGCAGCGGGCAGTCGATCCGCTCGAGCCGGAACGGGTTGGTCAGCTCGGGTAGCAGCCGGCGACCGATGTCGAGGATCTCGAGACCGCGCGAGACCGAGGGGATGTGGTCGGTGAACGCGGCCACCGCCTTCGCGTCGGCACGGCCGGCGCTCGAGAAGGCGAGGTTCGAGTAGACGCGCCCGACGACTTCGCGGACGATCAGCTCGGGGACCGGAACGGGGGAGAGCTCGAGCAGCCGGATCAGGCGCTGGCTCTCGATCACCGGGAACCAGCGCGCCATGTCGAGCCCGGCCGGCGCGATCGGGACGATCCCGGCGACCGGAAGCTCGTCGCGCTCGGCGGCGCGGATCGAGAGGCAGCCGCCGAGCGAGTTGCCGGCCACGTAGACCGGCGCCCCGCCGTGGGCGGCGCTCAGGTCGGCGATCGCGTGCTCGACCATCGCGTCCCACTGCTCGAGCAGCCCGCGCTCGCCGGCGAGGTCGGCGGAGGCGCCGAAGCCGGCGAGGTCGATCGCCGCCGCGGCGCGGCCGACGGTGCGCGAGCTCCTCCAGCAGCGGGCCCCAGGTATCGGCGCTGTCGGCGAACCCATGGACGAGCAGGAACGGCGTCCCCTCGCCGTCCACGGAGAGGCGCCGGGTCTCGATCCCGCCCAGCTCGACGCGCTCGGCGCGGGCGATTAGATTCTCGGGCGCCGGGGTAGCACTCACGAACCGACACCCCCGATCGACCGACATCGGGTCCCACAACCGTCGATCACAAGGAGACCGTTTCCATGACTGACCACAACGTCCTTTCCGATGGCAACCGCGAGAAGCGCGAAGAGATCGTCGCGATGCTCAAGAAGGCCTACTGGATGGAGATCGAGACCGTGATGAGCTACGTCGCGAACTCTGTCAACCCCGACGGCGTCCGCGCCGCCGAGATCAAGGAGTCGCTCGAGGCCGACATCCAGGAGGAGCTCGGCCACGCGCAGCAGTTCGCAGCCCGGATCAAGGAGCTGTACGGCGTCGTGCCCGGGTCGTCCGAGTTCCAGGCCGAGCAGGACTTCCTCCAGCCCCCTGCCGAGCAGACCGACCTCACGCACGTGATCAAGGGCGTGATCGCCGCCGAGCGCGGCGCGATCGAGCACTACTCGAAGCTGATCGACCTCGCCTCCGAGGTCGATCCCGTGACCGAGGACATGGTGATCGCGATCCTCCGCGACGAGCAGGGCCACATGCGCGAGTTCGAGGGCTTCCTGCGCGAGTACGAGGCCGAGGGCCGCGCCTGAGCGGCTTCGGTTGCAGGAATCCCTGCGAACCGGCACGAAGGTTCCGCAAGGCTCATATGAAGGTTTGCTAACGTAGCGGTCGATGCAGCAACCGCCCGCGCAGGAGCACGACCTCACCGGCAGCCGCCAGGAGCCCCCGATCGAACTGGAGCTCGGCGACGGGTCCCGGCTCGTGCTCGACTCCGCCGAGTCTTCGCCGATCGTCTGCCGCGTCGAGGGCATGCACCACGAGCGCATCTGTCTCGAGGACGCGATGCAGCTCACGGGCCAGCCGTTCGCCGGCTTCCGCCTGCTGCGCTGATCCCCTCCCCTGAGCTCTGCGACCGGCGCCGCCGCGAGGGCGGGGCGCCGGACCCGTTCAGAGCCCGAGCCTGTTCCGCAGCCCACGGGCGTTGAGCAGCCTGAACAGCCGGTTGACGAATCCGCGCTTGCGGTTCGTATACGGGAACCAGGTGAGCTCGTTCTTCATCGTCGGCCCCTTCGGGCTGACGATCGACGAGCTGCGGACGAACTTCTGGATCCCGTAGGCGCCGTGCCGGTAGCCGATGCCCGACGTCTTCCAGCCGCCCATCGGGACCTCGACCGCGAAGTAGTTGGCGAGCGCGTCGTTGACGTTGCAGGAGCCCGACCTCGATCCGCCTCGCGATCCGCTCGGCCCGCTCGACGTCGCCGGAGAAGACCGAGGCCGAGAGCCCGTAGCGTCGTCTCGTTCGCGAGCCGGATCGCCTCCTCCTCGTCGCTTGACCTTCATCACCGGGATCACCGGGCCGAAGGTCTCCTCGCGCATCACCTTCATCGAGTGGTCGGCGTCGGCGATCACGGTCGGCTCGTACCAGTCGCCGGCGCCCTCGCGGGCCTTGCCGCCGGTCAGGATCCGGGCGCCTGCGGCGCGCGCGTCCTCGACGTGGTCGGAGACGATCGCGATCTGGTTCGGCGAGGTCATCGCGCCGACCTCGGCGCTGTGACCGCGTGCCGTCGTCGCCCTGGCGGACCTCGTCGCGGACCTTGGCCGCGAGCCGGTCGACGAACTCGTCGTAGATCGGCTCCTCGACGTAGACGCGCTCGAGCGAGATGCAGATCTGGCCGGTGTTGGCGAGCCCGCCCCAGGCGGTGCCGTTGACGGCGCGCTCGATGTCGGCGTCGGCGAGCACGATCGCCGGGTCCTTGCCGCCGAGCTCGAGGCTGACCGGGGTCAGCGTGTCGGCGGCGCGGCGCATCACGACCTTGCCGGTCCGCTCGGAGCCGGTGAACTGGATGTAGTCGACCTCGTCGATCAGGGCGCCGCCGGTCTCGCCGAGCCCGTTGACGTAGTCGAGCACGTCGGGGCCGCCGATCTCGTGCTTCCAGGCGTCGATGATCCGCATCGTCGTCAGCGGCGTGAACTCCGAGGCCTTGAGGACCGCCGGCCGAGCCCGCCGTCAGCGCCGCGATCAGATCCTCGAGGCCGAGGATCACCGGGAAGTTCCAGGGGCTGATCGCGCCGACCACGCCGAACGGGCGGAAGGCGACCGTGAGCCGCTTGGCCTTCGTCATCGGCGTCCGGCCCTTGATGATCTGGTCGGCCAGGTAGGTCGGCCGCGTTCTCGCCGTAGAAGTTGATCACGCCGGCGACGTAGGGACCCTCGAGCTCGGCGTCGGAGCGGACCTTGCCGGTCTCCTCCTTGAGCAGGTCGGCGACCTCGTCGCTGTTGTCGAGCAGCCAGTCGCGCAGACGGCCGAGCCAGCGGTAGCGGCCCTCGATCCCGAGCGCCTCCCAGGACGGCTGGTTGCTGCGGACCCGCGCGACGATCTCGGCGACGCGCTCCGGGCTGTCGATCGCCGACCTCGCGGATCAGCGAGCCGTCGGTCGGGCGTCGTACCTCGATCGTCTCCGGCGCCGGCCGCGGCGCCCGCGCCTGAGCCGTTGCCGAGGCCGGTCGCCGGCGTCTCGCTCGTCTTCGCTTCCATCGATCCCTCTCCCGGTCGTCGTCCAGCTGCAGGTCGGACTCTATCCCGACTGGCTGCACAGCCAAACAGATCCCGCCCGGACGGGCGCGGGGACGGGCCCTACCTGGGCTCGAGCGACCGCGACGCGACCGTCGTCGACGTTCGCGAACCAGAGCCGGCCCCGGCTGTCCTCGCCGAAGCTCGAGATCCCGCTCTCGCTGCCGAGCCCGGCCGAGCGGTCGTCGCGGGCGCCGCCGGTGTCCGGGATCAGCGAGCGGATCTCGCCCTCGGCAGTAGTCGGCGTAGACGTAGCGGCCCGCGAAGCGAGGGGATCCGCTTGTCGCGGACGACGTAGCCGCCGGTGATCGCGCAGCCCCGGTCGTGGGAGTAGTCGAAGATCGGCCGCTCGTGCCGGGCCGGGGGCGGGCTCGCGTCGGAGGAGGGGAAGCGGACGTCGCCCTCGAACGCGTCCCAGCCGAAGTTGGCGCCGTTCGCGCTGCCCAGCTTCTCGTAGTCGATCTCCTCGCGCGAGTCCTGGCCGACGTCGCCGATCGCGATGCGGCCGCCGTCGAAGGAGAAGCGGTACGGGTTGCGGAGCCCGAGCGAGAAGATCTCGTCGGCGCCGGCCTTGCCGACGAACGGGTTGCTGCGCGGGATCGTGTAGCCGCGCCCGGCGCGGCTCCCCTTGCGCGCGGCTTGCGCGGGTCGATCCGCAGGATCTTGCCGAGCAGCCTGTTCTTGTTCTGGGCGTTCTCGGGCGGGTCGCCGCCGGAGCCGCCGTCGCCGGTCGAGATGTAGAGGTCGCCGTCGGGGCCGAACTGGAGCTGGCCGCCGTTGTGGTTGGCGTTCTCGCGGTGGCGGACCTTGATCACGGTCCGGGCGCTCGCCTCCTTGGCGTCGCGCGGGTCCTTGCGGGAGGCGCGGTACTCGGCGACGACGAGATCGCCGCGGCGGTCGGTGTAGAAGACGTAGAAGCGGCGGTTGTTCGCGTAGAACGGCGAGAAGGCGACCGAGAGCAGGCCCCGCTCGCCTCCGGACTGGACCCGGTCGCGGATGTCGAGGAAGGCGCCGCCGAGCTTCTCGCCGTCCTTGATCATCCGGATCGTGCCGCCCTGCTCGACGACGAAGACGAGCCCGTTCGCGCCCTCGGGCCCGTTCACGTAGACGGGCGCGTCGAAGCCGCCGACGGTCTCGGCCCGGAAGCCGCCGCGGCCGTCGCCGATCCGGGCGCTGCCGTCGCCGGCCGGCGCGCATCCGCCTCCGCGCCGGCCTGTCCGCCGCGCACGAGCGCGATCAGCAGCGACCGCCGCGAGCGCGACGACGAGCGCCGCGACCGCCGGCGTCGATCGCCCCTTTGCGAGCCTCGCCCATCGGATTCAGCGTAGCGATGCCCGGGCTCCGCCTCGCCGTCTCGGCCGGTCCGGGCCGGGCGCGGGTGCGGGCTCAGCCGGCCGGGTCGAGCCTGTAGACGGGCCCGCCGATCGAGACCGCGTAGACGTGGCCGGCCTGGTCCTCGCCGAAGCTCGAGAGGTTCTCGACCTGGAGGCCGAGCGAGCGTCGTCGGCGGCGGGCGCGCCGGGCTCGGCGGCGAAGCTGCGCAGCTCGCCGGCGCAGAAGTCGCCGTAGACGTAGCGCCCCGCGAGCGCCGGGAGGTCGGGGTCGCGGACGACGTAGCCGCCGGTGACCGAGCAGTCATCGCCGTCGTTGGCGTAGGTGAGGACCGGCGGCGATCGCGCCCGGGCGCGTCCTGGTCGTCGTTGAACGGCGCTCGTCGCCCTCGAAGGCGGACCAGCCGAAGTTGGCGCCGCGGCGCCTCGCCGGCCGCGGTCAGGTCGACCTCCTCGAACGCGTCCTGGCCGACGTCGCCGATCGCGAGCGCGCCGGTCTCGCGGTCGAAGGAGAAGCGCCACGGGTTGCGGAGCCCGTAGGAGTAGATCTCCGGGCGCGCGCCCGGGGTCTCGGCGAACGGGTTGTCCGGCGGGATCCCGTAGGGCCTCGAGCCGCTCGGCTCGCGGGTCGATCCGGAGGATCTTCCCGAGCAGCGAGCCGAGGTCCTGGCCGTTGCGGTCCGGGTCGCCGGCGCCGCCGCCGTCGCCCATGCCGATGTAGAGGCAGGCCGTCGGGGCCGAACTGGAGCTGGCCGCCGTTGTGGTTCGCGAACGGCTGGTCGATCCGCAGCAGCTCGCGGGCCGAGGCCGGGTCGGCGGTGGCGCCGCCGTCGGGCGAGCGGTACTCGACGATCCGGGTGTCGCCGCGCGGTGTCGGTGTAGTCGACGTAGAGCAGGCCCGAGCGCTCGAAGTCGGGCGCGAAGGCGACCGACAGCAGGCCCTGCTCGCCGCCGGCGCTGATCTCGCCGCGATGTCGAGGAAGTCCGAGGTCGATCCGTCGGCGGCGACGCGGACGATGCGGCCGCCCTGCTCGACCACGTAGAGGTCGTCCGACCCCGGGGGCTGGGCGACGTAGACGGGGCGCCTCGAAGCTGCCGATCTCGGTCAGCGCGACGCCGCCGCTCTGCGCCGGCCTCGCCGGACCCGGTGCTCGTCGCCGTGCCGCCGCCGTCGCCGCAGCCGGCAGCGATGCAGCGCGGCGGCCGCCGCGGCGGCGAGGGTCAGGAGTATCCGGAGGGCGCGGGCGGGGATGCCCGCGATCAGCCGCCTTGGGTGACGACCTTGCCTGCGTCGTTGACTCGGGCCTGCGGGGGAACATCGCTGATCTTGACGACGAACTCTCCCTTGACCTCGTCGCCGGTCGAGGTCACCGCGTTGGCCTTGCCGTCCAGGCCCGCCTCGACGATGTAGCTGAGAGTGTAGGAACCGGCCTGCACCGGCGTCAGTCGCCAGACGACGGTCTTCTCCTCGCCGGGCTCGAGCGGGCCGAAGCCGAAGGTGTTGGTCTGCGCGCGGAAGCCCGGCCGACAGGCCCTTGGGCGGCGGCTCGCCCTCGAGGCGCGGGTACTTGTTCTCGAGGACCCAGACCGGCCGGTTCGGGTTGGCGAGGCCGGGCTGGTCGGAGCGGATGTTGAAGGAGCCGTCGGCGAGCCCGTCGTCGGTGAAGACCGTGAAGACGAGCTCGGGCAGCGGCTCGTCGCCGGTGTTCTCGACGCCGAGCACGAGGTCGGAGGTCTCGGCGAGCCGCTGCTTGGTCGGGAACTCGGAGGCGGTGACCTCGACCTCGAAGTCGCCGGTCGGCTCGTTCGCGTCCTGCGGCTCGCTGCTGCCGCCGCAGGCGGCGAAGGCGAGCGCCGAGGCGATCAGTAACAGCGGAAGTACGAGTTGACGAGGCACGGGCAGCTGTGTGGCGCTGGGTCTCTCCCCCAAAGCGGGGATGAACATACCACGCACCGGTGCGGCTCAATACGGACCTGTCGGGGGCCTGAGCCGGGTGCTCGCGCGTCGCGTCGCCGATAGGGGGTGGCGCATGACCGGCCAATGAACTAGATTTCCTCTCGCTGGGCCGGACAGGGGGCCGGGCTGGAGGAGACAATGGTCAGATCCGTAGCCGATAGGGCATTCCTACCCGCGAAGAGCCTCTTCGAGCAGGTCGGGGACATGATGATCCTGACCGGGAAGACGATCGTCTCCGCGATCCGGCCGCCCTACCCCTACGGCGGCGAGTTCATCTGCCAGTTCCTCTTCGCCCTGCAGCTCTGCTGGTTCCCGATGCTGATCTCGACCGTCGCCTTCGGCTTCGGCGCCCCGGGCCTGCAGGCCGCCAACTTCCTCTCCCTGTTCGGCGCCCTCGACCGCCTCGGCGGCTTCTTCGTCCTCGCCTCGATCCGCGAGTTCGCCCCGTTCGTGACCGCGGTCGTCGTCGCCGGCGTCGCCGGCACCGCGATCACCGCCGACCTCGGCGCCCGCAAGATCCGCGAGGAGCTCGACGCCCTGCAGGTGCTCGGGCGTCGACCCGATCAAGAACCTCGTCGTGCCGCGCTTCCTGGCGCTGATGCTGATCACCGGCCTGCTCGACATCTACGCGCTGATCTTCGGCATCATCGGCGGCATCGTCGCCGAGCTCGCTCTACAACCAGCCGCTCGGCGGCTTCTTCGCGACCCTCTTCAACAACGCCTCGGTCACCGACCTCTGGGGCTCGGTGCTGAAGACGACCCTGTTCGGCGCGATCATCGCGATCGTCTGCTCCTACAAGGGGATGACTGCGTCCGGAGGCGCCGCAGGGCGTCGGCACGCGCCGTCAACGAGGCGGTCGTGATCGCCTTCATGGGCGTCTTCGCCTTCAACTACGTCTTCACCCAGACCCTGCTCGCCACCCACCCCGAGATCTGCAGACGATCAAGTGATGGAGCCGGCTGGCTCGCGGTCCCGCGCGGCTGGCTCGACTCGCTCGGCGAGATCGTCGCGCTTCTGCGCGCGGGTCATGGGCCTCGTCTACTCGGGCCGCGTCTTCCAGTTCTTCGGCGAGGCGCTGCGCCAGGCCGGCATCCTGATCCTCGGCTCGGCGATCGTGATCTGGGGCCTCGTCTTCATCCTCGGCCTCACCTGCGGGATCGAGGGCGCCTACTTCAACCGCTCGGTCGGCGCCCCCGCCTACGCCGGGCGTCTTCGCCGCCTGGTGCGACCTGCGCGAGGTGATCCCCTACGCGTTCGGCTACATGATGGCCGCCAAGGTCGGCACCGGAATCGTCGCCGAGCTCGGCGCGATGCGGATCTCCGACGAGATCGACGCGCTCGAGGTGATGGGCATCCCGCCGGTCACCTTCCTCGCCGCGACCCGCCTGCTCGCCGCCTGGATGACGCTTCCCGTTCATGTACCTGGCCGCGATCGGCGATCGGCTTCTTCGCCTGCTGGCTGGCGGTCGTCGAGCAGATCGGCGAGGTCTCCTCCGGCGGCTACTTCCTGATCTTCTGGATGTTCCAGAACCCACCCGACCTCGTATTCAGCGTGATCAAGGGCATGGTGATGGCGACGGCGATCGTGCTGGTCGGCTGCTACTACGGCTACACGGCCTCGGGCGGACCGGTGGGGGTGGGCACCGCGACCGCGAAGTCGATGGTGCTGAACATCGTCTTAGTCCACATCATCGGGATGATGGGGACCCTGGTCTTCTGGGGGGCCAACCCGAGAGCACCGATAGGCGGCTGAGCTGCCCAGCCAGCCGTCCGACCTGAACCGTAGGAGGAAGAAGAGCCGAATGGAAGCGCCAGAGGACCGCGGCGAGGACGCGCCGCGACGTACGAGGACGACGCGCGCGAGCACGAGGCGCCGGAAGCGGCCCCGCCGGCGAGCTCCCCGCGGCCGCGACCCCGATGCGGCCGCGCCCGAGCTCGGCCGCCTCAACAAGGACTACACGATCCCCGGCGTCGAGCCGGACGACACCGATCCCTACCGCTGGCACACCGGCCAGAAGCGCGACCACGGCGGCGAGGACGCGATCGAGATCATCGACCTCGTCAAGCAGTTCGGCCGCACGCGGATCCTGAACGGCCTCAACCTCGGCCTTCCCGACAACGAGGTCTCGATGGTGCTCGGCCCGTCGGGAACCGGCAAGTCGGTGCTGATCAAGCATGATCGTCGGCCTGCTCTACCCGGACGCCGGCGACATCCTCGTCCACGGCGAGTCGGTCCCGAACATGACCGACGACGAGCTCTTCGAGATGCGCAAGAAGTTCGGCCTCCTGTTCCAGGACGGGGCGCTGTTCGGCTCGATGAACATCTACGACAACACCGCCTTCCCGCTGCGCCAGCACACCGACAAGTCCGAGGACGAGATCGCCGAGATCGTCAACCGGCGGCTCGCGCGAGGTCGGCCTCGCCGAGGCGCACTACAAGATGCCGAACGAGCTCTCGGGCGGCATGCGCAAGCGCGCCGGCTTCGCCCGGGCGCTGGTGCTCGATCCGGCGATCGTCTTCTTCGACGAGCCCGACTCCGGCCTCGACCCGGTCCGCACGGCGCTGCTCTGCGAGCTGATCCGCGAGATCCACGAGGAGAACGGCGGCTGCTACCTGGTGATCAGCCACGACCTCGGCACCGCGCGCCGGATCGCCGACTTCATCGCCGTGCTCTGGAAGGGCCGGATCGTCGAGAGCGGCCCGAGCGAGGAGCTGTTCAACTCGCCGAACGACTTCGTCCGCCAGTTCCTCAACGCAGAAGTAGTCGGCCCCCTAACGATGGACTAACGGCGGACCGGGAACGCCGCATGGCGGCGTCCCCGTTCGCTCACGTGGCTCCGCCACTATCGCTCACGGCTCCTTGCCCTCGACGCTCCCGGCCTCGCCGTTGGGGGGCGGTTGAGAGGGGCTACTCGGCCTCGGCCTTGGCGGCTTCGAGCTCGGCTTTGACGGTGGCGCGCTGGTCGCTCCAGGCGAGGCGCTGCTCGAGGTAGGGGATCGCTTCCTCGGGCCGGCCGGACTCGCGCAGGGCGACGCCGAGGTTGTAGAGCGCGTAGGCGTAGTTGATGTCGTCGCTGTCGGTCGGGTAGGAGGCGACGGCCTGCTCGAGGATCGGCACGGCGCCGGCCGCGTCGCCTGCCTGGAGCAGGTCGTATCCCTGGGCGTTGAGCTCGAAGCCGCGGGCGGGGTCGATCGACCCCGCTGAGGTTTCCGAGGGGGTCTCGGCGACCGCGGCCGTGTCCTCCGGAGCCACGGCGGTATCCGCCCCCGTGTCCGCGGTCGTCGCCGGCTCGGCGGCGCCCTCGTCGCTCTTGGCCGGCTTGTCCTTCTGTGCCCCGCCGAGGAGGCCTGCCGCGTTCCCTCCGTGCCGCTGCCGTCGTCGCCCCCGCCGAGCAGGGCCGGCGGCGATCGCGGCGACCGCCAGGACGGCGACGAAGCCGGCGGCGAAACCGAGCGTGCGGGCTGACGGTCGCCTGTCGGCAGGCTCGATCGTCCGCGGCCCCGTGGGCGTCGGCTCGTCCACCGGGAGCGGCTCATCGTCCGCCGGCGCGGCTGGTGCCGGGCGTGGGGTCGGCGGCTGCGCGACGCTGGGCCGCTCGCGCAGGACCTCGGTCGGCGCCCGCTGCGCCGTCCGCTCGGCCGGCGGCGGCGACCGCAGGCCGGCGATCGAGGCGAGCGCGACACGGGCGCTCGCCGGGACGGCAGGACGCATCCGGGTGGCGAAGCTTGCGGGCGAGGTCCCGCAACGGCCCGTTCATGGCTCCGCACTCGGTCAGCAGGACGCCGAGCGCGTAGAGGTCGGCCTCGGGGCTCGGCGGGATGCCGTCGCGGACCTCGGGCGCCATGTACTTGACCGTCCCGATCACCTCGTTCGTCGCCGTGATGCTCGAGGTGCCGATGATCCGGGCGATCCCGAAGTCGGTCAGGCGGATGCGGCCGTCATCCTGGTAGAGCACGTTCGCGGGCTTGACGATCGCGGTGGACGATGCCCTCGTCGTGGATCGCCGCGAGGACGCCGAGCAGCGTCCGCGCCAGCTCGACCTCGTCGACGGACTCCGGGGCGCGCTCGAGGCGCCGGCTCAGCGTCTCGCCGTCGATGAACTCCATGACCAGGTAGGGGCGGCCTTCGAGGAAGCCGAGATCGTGGACGCCGACCAGGTTGGGGTGGGAGAGCCGCGCGGCGATCTGCGCCTCGCGCTCGAAGCGCTCGACGAAGCCGGGCTCGTCGAAGCGCGTCTCGGCGATCACCTTGATCGCGACGTCGCGGCCGAGGCGCAGGTCGCGGGCGCGCCAGACGGTCGCCATGCCGCCCCTGCCGACGGGCTCCTCGAGCCGGTATCGGCCGTCGATCTCGGTGCCGCGGGAAGCAACCATCACCTTCACATGCCCGCTGGAAGGCCCCGCTAATCCACGACTTCAGCTACTCGAAGTACTTCGCGTGAAGCCGTCGGATCGTGTTCGCGGTCCGCGTCGTGCCGATCCCGAGCAGCCGGTCGACGGCCTTCATGTCGAGCGCGGCGTCGGCGAGCCCGGTGCTCGGCAGCCAGTGGAGCTCGCGGCCGCGGGGGATCAGCACGTCGCCGTCGGGCGTCAGCTCGCGCAGCTTCTTCGCCTCCGCCTTCGAGATCTCGTTCTCGAACAGGACGATCTGCGGCTTGCCCGTCGGAGGCGGCGAGCTGCTCCTCCGTGAACGGCTCGAGCTGCGCCAGGGCCGCGATCTCCGCCGCGTCGCGGAGGAACGCCTTCGACTCCCAGCCGAACCGTCGCTCGATCGATGCCTCGATCGCGGCGGCGATCGTCTTCTCCTTGCGGCGCGTCGACGTCCTCGAAGACGACGTTTCCGGAGGCGATGAACGGCGCCGCGTCCGCGATCCCGTCGGTCGCCTCGAACGTGGCCGCGAGCTCGGCGCCCGAGGCACGGCGGCCGCCCAGGTTGATCCCGCGCAGGAACGCGGCGTAGCGTCGTGACATGGGTACTCCCTTTCCGGATCGGCCCGGATTCATTCGCGGTGCCTCGGGACGGCGTGCCCGCCCTCCCTCCAGCCTAAGCTTCCCCGCGTGAGGAGATTCCTGGGCAGGGTCAGCGAGTGGTCGGTGACCCATCCGACTCAGACGATCGCCGGGGTGGTCGCGCTCGTCGCGATCGTCGGCGTGATCGGCGCTCTGCGCCTGACGCCCGACGCCGGCACCGACAAGCTCGTCGACAACGGCTCGAGCGCCTTCGAGGCGACGGAGGAGGCCCAGGACCGGTTCGGCGACGAGGCGATCGTCGTCCTCGCCCACGCCGACCTCCAGCAGCTGGTGCTGACCGAGCAGCTCGGGCAGCTGCTCAAGCTCGAGGCATGCCTCTCCGGCAACGCGCCGCCCGACGATCAGGGCTTCCCGAGCGTCTGCCAGGAGATCGCCGAGCTCGACGCGACGCGGGTCGTGTTCGGGCCGGCGACCTTCCTCAACCAGGCGGCGACCCAGTCGGCGAAGTTCCTCCAGGACCAGTACACCGCGACCCAGCAGGAGGCTCAGGCGGCCGCGGCAGCGGCCGCCAAGCAGGCCGCGAAGCAGGGTCTCGGCACCGCCGAGCAGCAGGCCGCCGCGCAGCAGGCGCAGGCGGCGGTCCTCACCGACAAGATCGCCGAGTTCCAGGACCTGATCGTCGGCCTGCAGGACTTCGGGCCTGCCCTCGCTGGACAACGAGCAGTTCGTGCAGGCGATCGTCTTCGACTCGCGGCTCCCCTCCGGCACGCCGAAGTCGCGCTTCGGCTACCTGTTCCCGTCCTCCGAGGGCGCCCTCGTCTCGATCCGGCTCGAGCCCGAGCTCGACGACGAGACCCGCCGCGAGGCGATCGGGCTGATCCGCGAGGCGACGTCCGACGACCGCCTTCGCGCTCGAGGACGGCAACTACGAGGTCAGCGGCGTGCCCGTCGTCGTCGAGGGGCTCGCGGACGAGCTCGGCGGCGAGATCGTGCTGCTGCTCGGCGTCGCGCTGATCGTGATGGCCCTGACTCTGCTCGCGGCGTTCGGCCCGCCCCTGCGTCTGCTGCCGCTGTTCGTCGCCCTCGGCGGCTCGGCGATGGCCTTCGGCCTGCTCTCGATCATCGGCGGCACCCTGACGATGGCGTCCGTCGCCGTGCTCCCGGTCGTCATCGGCCTCGGCGTCGACTACGCGATCCAGCTCCAGGCCCGCTTCCGCGAAGCGGCGGAGGCCGGCCAGCGGCCCGCCGCGGCGGCGGTGATGGCGGCCGTCCGCGGCGGCCCGGTGATCGCCACCGCCGCGCTCGCGACGACGGTCGGCTTCCTCTCGCTCGTGCTCTCGCCGATCCCGATGGTCCGCGAGTTCGCCTTCGCCCTCGTGATCGGGATCATCTCGGCGCTGGCGATCTCCCTGACGGCCGGCCTCGCCGCCCTCTCCTCGGCCGATCCGGCCCGGTCCCGGGCCCGCCGCCGGCCCACCATTGCGGCTCCCGACGCGCTCGAGGGAGCC
This sequence comes from uncultured Solirubrobacterales bacterium, assembly GCA_963743845.1. Taxonomy (GTDB): domain Bacteria; phylum Actinomycetota; class Thermoleophilia; order Solirubrobacterales; family 70-9; genus CAXMST01. The sequence goes on along the minus strand of CAVURI010000003.1, from coordinate 126,514 downwards.
GCCGCCTCCTTCGCGACCGCCGGGGCCCGCGCCCGGCGCCTCGGCGGCTCGATCCGCGCTCGCAGCTCCTCGTTCGGCCGCTCCGCGCTCGCGATGGCGATCGCGGCGCCGGGCCGCGTGCTCGCGACGGCGGCGGCGCTCGCCGTGCTCGGCTGGGGCGTCGGCACCCAGACCGAGGTCGTTTCCGACGTCCGCGAGCTCGTGCCCGCGGACCTGCCGGCGCTGGAGTCGGTCGACGAGCTCCAGGACGTGACCGGCGTCTCCGGCGAGGTCGAGGTGATCGTCCGCGGCGAAGACGTGACGACGCCGGAGGCGATCACCTGGATGCGCGACTTCAAGCAGCGCGTTCTCGACGAGCACGGCTTCACCGGGGAGTTCCCCGACTGCCGCGCCGACGGCACCGAGCTCTGTCCCGGGCCGGCCCTGCCCGATCTGATCAGGACCGACCAGGCGCCTTCGCAGGAGCGGATCGACAGCGTCCTCGACGTCGTCCCCGAGTACTTCCTGCAGGCGATCCTCTCGCGGCCCGAGGGCGAGGACGAGATCGCCAACATCTCCTTCCTGATCCCGGTCATGCCGCTCGACGAGCAGAAGGCGCTGATCGACGAGATCCGTGCCGACATCGACCCGCCGGCGGGTCTGACGGCCGAGGTCGTCGGCCTGCCCGTGCTCGCCGCGGACGCCAACTCCGAGCTGTCGGGGTCGCGCTACTGGCTGACCCTGGTCAGCCTGCTCGCCGTCACGCGTCGTGCTGCTCGCCGTCTATCGCTCGCCGCGGCGGGCGCTCCTGCCGCTGATCCCGATCGCGCTCGCGACCGGATGGTCGGCGCTGATCCTGGCGGCGCTGCAGATTCCGCTCAACCCGATGTCGGCGACGCTCGGCGTGCTCGTGATCGCCGTCGCGACCGAGTTCAGCGTGATCCTCTCGGCGCGCTACTACGAGGAGCGCGCCGCGGGCCACAGCCTCGGCGAGGCGCTGCGCCGCACCTACGAGCGGACCGGGACCGCGGTGCTCGCCTCCGGCATCACCTCGATCGCCGGCTTCGGCGTGCTCGTCGTCAGCGGGATCACGATGCTCCGCGACTTCGGCTTCGTGACGATCATCGACCTGAGCGTCGCGCTCGCCGGCGTGATGATCGTGCTGCCGGCGACGCTGGTCTGGGCCGAGGGCGGCTACCGGCCCGTTCCCCGCGCTGCTGCGCCGCCTGCGCCCGCGGCGCCGCGGCTCGCCCCGGGCCTCCGAGACAGAGAACCCGGCCTGAGCCAGGCGCATGGAGCGCGGCAAGGGAGATGGGGGGTGGTGGCCTGAGCCGGAGGGCGAGGAGGAAGCAAGGAGCGATGCCCGAGAAGGAGCCGCCTGGCGCGGGCCGAGCCCGAGCCCGAGCCGCCGCCGCGCCCGCCCCGCGGGCTCGAGTCCCGCGATCGGCCGAAGGCCGCTTCCCGCTACTCGCTGTTCGTCGGCCTCGCCTTCGCCGTCGCTCGTGATCGTCGCGATCCTCAACGCGACCGGGTCCGAGGAGGGCGGGATCCTCGGCGCCTCGTTCGACGACGCCCGCGGCGTGCCGATCGCCGAGTTCGCCGTTCCCGACGTGCTCTCCGGCGTCGAGGCCGACGCCAACGTCGCCCAGGACGACTGCGAGAGCTCGCGCAACCCCTGCCCCTCCGACGAGGTCCGGGTGCCCGCCTGTGAGATCGAGGACTCCGGACGCGATCCGCATCTGCGACCTCTTCGACAAGCCGCTCGCGATCTCGTTCTGGTTCACGCGCGGCGGCGACTGCATTCCCACCCAGGACGCCTTCGACGCGGTTGCGGCGAGGCGCTCCGACGAGGTCAACTTCCTCTCGATCGACGTGCTCGACGACGCCGGCGAGGTCGCCGGCATCGTTCGCGAGCAGGGCTGGCAGGTGCCGGTCGGGCACGACCGCGACGGCGCGGTCTCGAACCTGTTCGGTGTCGGGGTCTGCCCGACGATCGTGCTGGCGTACCCGGGCGGGATCATCCACGGAGCTGCGATCGAGCCCGGCAACTTCACCGAGGACGACATCGACCGCTTCGTCGACGACCTGCTCGAGGCGTCGGCCGCGCGGGAGCGCGGGACCGGGACGTGAGCGAGCCCGAGCTTCACCACGGTTTCATCGACGACGGTGTTCGGCGAGGAGTTCCCCGGGCTGGCGCTGCGCTGGACCGAGGTCGGGCGCGGCTCGGGCCGCAGCAACGCCGCGCTCAAGGAGCGGCTCTCGATCCTCTCCAACCGCTTCGCCGGCCCGCAGGCGATCCAGCTCCGCCAGCAGCCGATCCCGTGGGCCTACCGGGTCTTCTACCGCCACATCGGGCTCGACCCCGACGAGCAGCCGACCCCGATCGAGGCGATCGCGCTGGAGCGGCTGCGGCGCGGCGGCTTCGTCAGCGAGAGCCTGCTCGACGACGCGCTGACGATCGCGATCATGGAGTCCGGCGTGGCGCTGCAGGCCTTCGACGCCGACAAGGTCCGGGCGCCGCTCGGGATCAGGCCGAGCCGCTCCGGGCGAGGCGCTCGACGGCCGTCCCGGCGCGCTGCCGGACGGGACCCTGGTGATCGCCGACGCGCTCGCAGCCCGTCGGGCTCCTGTTCGGCGCGATCGGATCGGGCCGCGGCGTGAGCCGCAAGACGAAGCGGATGATCGTGATCTCGATCCAGGTTGCGGGCGTGCCCGAGATCGCGGTCGAGGAGGCGATGTGGCTGCTGCTGGAAGGGCTCGACGAGCGCCTGAGCCGGGCCCGGCGCCGGCGCGCCGCGCCGGTTTGGTGGTGGCGGGCGGGAGGGCTACAATGGCGCCGTCGACGACCGAAGGGGCCGGAGAGTGCCGGAGCTTCAAGAAGAGGCCACACGGGAGGTCAGCAGGACCGCGGATCGCGCCGCCCGGAGCGCGCCTTCGCCTGATGCCGCCGCGCGGCCCCGCGCGCACACGGCCCGTCGAGACGAAGCCCGCCCGCGACGAGCTCCGCCGCCAGATCGCACGGCTCGAGCGCGAGCTCGGCGAGATCTTCGCCACCGCCTTCCCGCGCCGTGAGTTCAACTGGACGGTCGGCGCCGCCGGCGGCCCGCGCCTGCTCGGCATCGGCGAGCTCGAGCTGATCCGCGACCGGCTCGCGGACCGGCTCTCGGAGGCGCGCCGGGAGCTCGCCGTGCGCGTCGACGCCGAGGAGGCGAACCGGGCGCTGGTCGAGCGGATGATCGCCGACCCCGAGGACTACCGCTGGGTCAGGGTCTCGAACGAGGACGTCGGCGAGCGCGGCTGCAAGCACTGGCACTCGCGCCCGAAGCTGGGCTTCATCGGCATGCTGCTCGGCTGGTGGCGGGTCAAGCTCTCCTCCGGCTGTCCCTTAGCCTCCGGGCGCCGCCTCGCGGCGCCCGCCCCGAACTGACCTCGATCCCGATCCGGAGCTGACCCTTGGCCTCCAAGTCGAGCAAGCGCCGTCGCCGCAAGCGGCGCCAGGCGCACCAGACGCCGACCACCGCTGCCGACGCGCGAAGCGGCCGCGGAGGAGAGCGCCGCAGCCGGCCCGCGCCGCGCCCGCGCGGCCGCGACGCGGAGAGCGCAACATCGACGACGAGCGCCCGCCGGCGCCCTGGGGCAACTTCCCGCTCGTCGAGCTCACGGTCCTGATCGGGATCGTGATGCTGGTCCTCGGCTTCCTCGTCGTCGACGGACAGCGCGGCGTGATCCTCGTGATCACCGGGCTCGCGCTCGCCTCGATCGGTGGCCTCGAGGTCGCGATCCGCGAGCACTTCGCCGGGTTCCGCTCCCACACCCTGATCCTCGCCGGCGTGCCTGCTGCGGTCGTGCTCGCGCTCCTCTTCTACGCGGGTCCCGACGGTCTCTCGTCCGGGCATCCGCGCTCTGATCGGCCTCGCCGTCTACGCCGTCGCGACGCTCGCTCTCGTGACGGATCTTCCGCAACCGCTCCGGCGGCCGCTCGTTCCGGTTCAGCGGCTTCGGCGGGCGCTGAGCCCGAGCGCCGGCGCCCGAGCGCCGGAGCGCTCGCCAACGAGAAGCGGCCCGGATCTCCGGGATCCGGGCCGCGCTCAGTCTGTGGATAGGGACGGGTACCCGCCGCCCCTGGTTCCTCTCTCCTAGTGCGTCAGTGCTTGCACACCGACTTGACCTCGAGCGCGCCGGCGAGCATCTCTCGCTGGCGCAGGGTCAGGCGTCCGATCTGGCGGTTTTCGCTGACCGCCAGCGGCACCAGGAATTTGCGCGTCCTGGTGCGCCCCCACCGGCTCTGGCTTCGCAGGAGCTCGGAGACGGACATCGTCTCCGCTTCCCACGGGCAAGAGCGGACCACATCATGAGCCTCCACATCGCCGGCGCGGACGGCCCGCTTCAGACGCTGCTCGGGCGAGACGAACACGGTTCGCCTGCTCGAGCGCTTCGAGGTGTTGCGGGACGACTACGGGCGCAGCCGTAGAGGCAGCTTCCATTCTCACTCCTCCTTGTGAGTCAAACGGGTATTGGACTGTCGGCGACCGCACGCACGGGTCGGCTGTCGTGGCCTGGTGAGCGGGGAAACTCGCGGTGGTGCTCCGCTCCGTTCCCGCAACCTGCCCCGGTGCGTTCGGTGCGTCGGCAACCCTAATCGGAACGGCGCCGCGGGTGGAGCGTCGGACGGAAGAACTACCCCCGTTCGTTCGCTAAGAGCAGGCTTTTTACATCGCGTTCACGCCGAATTCGGCTTGTGCCTATGTGGACAAGGGAAAACTACCCTTGTAGGGGTAGCTCCATGGCGTATCAATGGACTCGCAAACATCGGAAAGGGATTACCTATGTTCAGAGGCTGCCATTGCTCGCGGGCGCCTCCGCGGCGGCCGACGCTCAGAGGCGCGGCAGGTCCGGGAAGTCGGCGGCGACCCGCTCGATGATCTCGAGCGCGCGGTCGAGGTGCTCGCGCTCGTGGGTCGCCATCAGGCTCGTCCGCAGCAGCGCGCCCGAGGGCGGCACCGCCGGATGGATCGCGACGTTCGTGTAGATCCCGGCGTCGTAGAGGGCCTTCCAGAAGGCGACGGCGAGCATGTCGTCGCCGACGATCACGGGCACGATCGGGGTCAGCGCCTGGCTGCCGTCCGGCATCCGGGTCGGCTCGACGACCCGCAGCCCGATCTCGGTCAGCCCGCGGTGCAGGTAGGCGGCGTTGTCGAGCAGGCGCTCGAGCAGGACGGGCCCGTCGGCGCTGCGGATGATCCGCAGCGCTTCCAGCGCTGCTCCGACCGCGGCCGGTACCGCGGCGGCGCTGAACAGGAACGAGCGCGCGGCGATCCGCAGGTACTCGATCACCTCCGAGGGGCCGGCGATGAAGCCGCCGCAGGAGGCGAAGCTCTTCGAGAAGGTGCCCATCCGCAGGTCGACGTCGTCCTCGACTCCGAACAGCTCGGCGGCGCCGGCGCCGCGGGCGCCGATCGCGCCGGCCCCGTGGGCCTCGTCGACCATCAGCCGCGCGCCGTAGCGCTTGCAGAGCTCGACGACCGGCGGCAGGTTGCAGATGTCGCCCTCCATCGAGAAGACGCCGTCGACGACGACGAGGACGCCGCCGCCGTCGGAGGCGGAGCGCTCGAGCATCTTCTCGAGCTTGTCGAGGTTGCCGTGGCGGAAGGGGCGCAGCTTCGCGCCCGAGAGCTTGCAGCCGTCGAGGATCGAGGCGTGGTCGCCCGAGTCGCAGATGACCGTGTCGCCGGGGCCGAGAATCGTGCCGATGCAGCCGACGTTGGCCTGGTAGCCGGTGGTGAAGACGAGCGCCGACTCGGTGCCCATCCACTCCGCGAGCTCGCGCTCGAGGTCGACGTGGAGCTGGATCGTGCCGTTGAGCAGCCGCGAGCCGGTCAGCGCCGTGCCGTACTGCTCGAGAGCGTGCGGCGGCCGCATCCTTGACGCGGGCGTCGCCGGTGAGCCCGAGGTAGTTGTTGGAGCCGAGCATGATCGTCTCGCGGCCCTCCATCTCGACGACGGGTCCCGCCTGCGAGGTGAGGAGCCGGAAGTAGGGGAGCATGTCCGCCTGCTTGGCCAGCTCGAGCTGCTCGAGCCGGTCGTGGCTGCGGGCCTTCTCGAATACGTCGTGGGCGATGCGGGGGCTCGAGTCAGTTTCCATCGGCTCCGGATTCTCCCAGAGCCGAAAGCGTCATCGCTGCCCCCTACACTCGCTCAGGTGCCGGAAGACGTAGTCGAAGCTGAAGCGATCGAGGAGCCGATCGGCGAGGGCGGCGCCGAGGACGACGTAGTGCGCCCGCTGCCCGCCCGCCGCAAGGCCTCCGAGCTCGACGCCTGGCGGGGCGAGGTGAAGACCGTGGCGATCGCCGCCGCGGGTGGGATCGCGGCCGGAGCGGCAACGGTCGCAGCGGTCAGCGCGGTTCGGGCCCGGGCCGAGCGCAAGAAGCCGACGCGGGTCCTGCGCCGCGGCGGCAAGGCTGAGCGCGTGCTCGCGAGCCGCTCCTTCCTGATCGACGTTCACGTCCTCGACCGCTGATGGCCGCCGGGGGGCGGTCGGTCGGCGACGGCCTCTTCGTCGATGTCAGTCCGGCCTGGCCGTTCCGCCTGGCACGGAGGGCCGGCCCCGACGGGGTCTCCCGGGTGCGCGAGGGCATCTACGAGCGCTTCACACACGTCGAGGGCCGCCCGGTCCTGATCCGCGCCTGGGAGCGGCCCCGCGACGACACCGTCCGGATCGCGGCGATGCCCGCGGAGCCCGCCTGGCTGCTGGCCGGCAAGGCCGCAGTCGAGGCATCGGCGCGCCGGCGCCGGCCGGCGCCCCGCCGCGAGGACCGCAATGGCGGAAGCCGCGGCGGATCCAGGCCGAGGCGATGCGGGCGAACGACCAGCACCTGCGGGTCGCGATCGAGCGCACCAGGCATGGCGCTCGGTCTCGACGACGACCTGACGGACTTCTACGACCGCTTCCGCAACGATCCCCTGCTCGGGCCCGCGATCCGGCAGGTGCCCTGGCTGCGCGCCCGCCGCGCGACCTGGCCCTGGGAGGCGCTCGTCTGGGCGATCACCGAGCAGCTGATCGAGGCCGAGCGCGCGCACGTGATCCAGCGCCGGATCGTCGCCCGCTGGGGCGCCGCCTGCCTGCCGCCCGATCGCGAGCGGCCCCTGCGCGACGTCCCCGGCCCCGAGGTGATCGCGGCCCGCTCGCCGGCCGAGCTCGCGGCGCTCGATCTCGCCCCGAAGCGGGCGGTCGCGATGATCAAGGTCGCCCAGCAGATCGCGGCCGGTCGCATCGACCCGGGCCTGCCCGAGCACGACAAGCGCCTCACGGCGATCAGCGAGATCGGGCCCTGGACGGTCCAGGTCCTCGGCCAGAAGGGTCGCGGCGACCCGGACTCGCTCCCGGCCGGCGACCTCGCCTACCTGAAGCTCGTCCCCCGCCTGACCGGCATGGACCGCCGCGCGACCGTGGCCGAGGTCGAGGAGTTCTACGCCCGCTTCGCGCCCTACCGCGGCTGGGCCGGCCTCTTCACGCTCGTCGCCGGCCGCCCCGCCGGCGGCAACGTCGGCCGCCCGATCCGCTACCACCCCCCGAGGCCGGAGCTGGAGGACGCGGCCTAGGGCTGCGGCGGGCGGTGGGTCGCCGTGGCCTGTGCCGTCCGAGCGGCGGCGGACGAGGGTCCAGGCCGCGGATTTGCAGTGAGGGAGGGGAGATGGGGCCGGCGCCGAGGGTGTCGGCGGCCGGGATTTCGAGGTCGGCCCCTTTGACGTCGAATTTCGACGCTGATGGGGCCGACTTCCCGTCCGCGACGCTTCTCGGCCCTTTCACCCCCGAAGTTCGGGGGTCGATGGGGCCGAGTTTCCGGACTCGGCCGTTCTACCCCCGGATTTCGGGGGCAATACGGCCCACTTCCCAGATCCGGCCACGAACCTGGGTCGCCACCCGCTTCCACACCCCCTCACTGCAACGCCCGCCTGCAGCCAGGTCCGAACCCTCGCCCGTCCGAGCTCGCGACGCGGCCCGAGCCTTGCGGCCGGCGCCGCCCCGCTCGCCCTACTCCGGGATCTCTCCCGGCAGCAGGTCGTTGGTCAGCAGCTCGGCGGTGCCGAGGCGCTGGGTGATCTGGCCCTGGTCGGCCATGAAGCCGGCGAAGCCGATCCAGTCGCCCGGGTCCATCCAGCCGTAGGGCTTGCCGGCCGGCGGCTCGAAGAAGGGGAGCGTCTTCTCGACCTGGGCCAGGGTCAGCTTCTCGTCGAGCTCGGGCGAGGCGGCGAGGAGCGCGTCGGTCGCGGCCTGTGGGTCGGCTTCCGCGTCGGCGGTCCCGCGTTCGAGCGCGGCGATGAACAGGCGGATCGACTCGGGGTCCTCGGCGACGCGGTCGCCGTTGGCGACGAGCACGAGCTCGTTGTAGGTCGGGATGCCGAGCTGGTCGACCGGCGTGACCAGCGGGTCCTTGCCGTCCTCGGCCAGCTGCACGCCCTCGACGTTGAGGAAGCCGCCGAACATCGCGTCGGCGCTGCCGCTCAGCAGCGGCGGCAGCAGGTTGAGCCCGACGTCGGTCTGATCGACGTCGGCGGGGTCGACGCCGTTGTCGCGGAGGATCGTCTCGAGATAGGCCGTCTGGTACGGGATCCCGGCGGTGACGACGCGCTTGCCCTCGAGGTCGGCCGGGTTCTTGATCCCGGCCTCGGGGAGCGAGATCAGCGAGGTCAGCGGACGCTGGACCAGCGCCGCCACGGCGACCACGTCGAGGCCCTGGTCGCGGGCCAGCATCACCTCGGGCTCGTAGGAGATCGCGAGGTCGGCGCGGCCGGCGGCGACCTGCTTGATCGGCGCCGACGGGTCCGCGGGCACCTGCGGCTTCACGTCGAGGCCGGCGTCGGCGAAGTAGCCGTTCTCGAGCGCCGTGTAGATCCCGGCGTGGTCGGGGTTGACGTAGAAGTCGAGCGCGAGGCTGAACTCGTCCGGCCCGGCGTTCTCGTCCTCGGACTTCTCGCCGCAGCCGGCCCCGAAGGCGGCCAGGGCGGCGAACAGCAGCACCGCGATCGCGGCGGCGAGCCTGGCGCGCCGTCTGCACCTATGGGTCGATCTCTCAATTCGTCCTCCAGTCGCTTCTCTGAGTCTCCACGCTCAGCCCCGGCCGCCGGGTGCGGTCGTCGCTCGACGGCCACCAGGCGACGCGCCGCTCGATCAGGCCGATCAGGGCGAACAGGGCGACCGCCATCAGCGAGAGCACGAAGATCGCGGCGAACAGCCGCGCCACCTCGAGCTGGGCGTTGTCGACGAGCATCAGGTGGCCGAGCCCGGAGTCGGACCCGGCCCACTCGCCGAAGACGGCGCCGATCACCGCGATCGCGACCGCGATCTTGGCGCCGCTGAAGAAGTAGGGCAGCGAGGCCGGGCAGCTCGAGCCGGGTCAGGATCTGGCGGCGGCCGGCGCCCAGCGACCGCATCATCTTGCGCTGCGCGGGCTCGACCGAGCCGAGCCCGTCGAGCGTGTTGACGGTGATCGGGAAGAAGCAGATCAGCGCGATGATCGCGACCTTCGGCCCGATCCCGAACCCGAACCAGACGACGAGGATCGGTGCGATGACGATGATCGGGACGGTCTGGCTGGCGACGATCACCGGGTAGAAGGCGCGCCGCAGCAGCGGCGAGAGGTGGAGCACGACCGCGAAGGCGACGCCGACGGCGAGCGCCACCGCGAAGCCGAGCAGGACCTCCCGCAGCGTCACCCAGGCGTTGTCGGCGAGCAGGTCGACGTTGTCGCCGAGCGAGGTCGGCGATGTCGGTCGGCGCCGGGACGAGGAACGGCTCGATCCCGAGCGCGTCGGCGATCAGGTCCCACTTCGCGGCGACCTGCCAGGCGACGAGCAGGAGCACGAGCAGCGCCAGCGGCGCGAGCAGGTTGACCGCGCGCGTTCTCACGCCGGCACCGCTCCCCCGCGAGCCGAGCGCGTGCAGCGCCCGCTCGCGGGCCGCGACGAAGCCCGGGGCGGTGACCGCGGCGGCTCGGTCGCGCCGGCCCTCGGGCGTCGGGTCGGGGGCCGAGCCCTCCCAGACCGGGCGCCCCGGCCGCGGCGAGAGCACGATCACGCGGTCGGCGAGGAACAGCGCCTCCTCGACGTCGTGGGTGACGAGCAGGACCGTCCGCGGCTCGTCCTCGAGCACGGTCCGCAGCCACGACTGCAGGTCGGCGCGGGTGATCGCGTCGAGCGCGGCGAACGGCTCGTCGAGCAGCAGCACCGGCTTGCCGGTGAGCAGCGTGCGCAGGAAGGCGACCCGCTGGCGCATCCCGCCCGAGAGCTCGGCCGGCCGCGCCCGCTCGAAGCCGGCGAGGCCGACCCGCTCGAACATCGGCTGCGGCCTGCGTCGCGGGCCTCGCGCGCGCGAGGCGCCGGCGAGCCGGCGCGCCAGCGCGGCGTTGTCGATCGCCCGCAGCCAGGGCAGCAGCAGGTCGCGCTGCGGCATGTAGGCGCAGGCGCGCGAGGCGCTCGCGCCGGCGTCGCGTGCCGCCGGCGACGGCGATCTCGCCGGCGCGCTGCGCGGCGAGCCCGGCGATCAGCTCGAGCAGCGTCGACTTGCCGCAGCCGGAGGGCCCGACGAGGGCGACGACCTCGTCGGGGGCGACGGCGAGGTCGATCCCGTCGAGCACCGTGAGCTCGCCGAAGCCGTGCTCGAGCCCGCTGACCGTGACTCTGCGGGTCCTCGGGGTGCTGCCACTTTCGCCGTCGTCTCCCTTCGCGCGCATTACCGCACAGGTTCTGAGGGTCAGCGCCGGGGTTTCACGGCCGGCGGAGCCGGACCGGTCGAGGGGGCGCTATCTCAGCCCGCTTGCCCGCGAGCACCCCTGTTGCGCGCGGGAGTCTACGACTCAGCTCGAGCTCAGGCCTCGGCCGTGTGGGTGCTGCCGGCGATCACGTTGACGAACTCCTCGAGGTGCTTGGTCGTCCAGCACTCGAAGGCGCCGGGTCACGTGAGGCTCGTAGGCGGCCATCACCGAGTCGCCGTAGTTCCAGTACAGGCGCGGCTCGGGGTTGAGCCAGAAGGTGCGGCCGGCGCGCTCGGTGATCCGCGCGAAGACCTCCGGGTGCGGGTCGCGGCCGTTGGTGCGGGCGTCGCCGAGCACGATCACGGTCGAGCGCGGATCGAGGTCGCCGGAGATCTCGGTCAGGAACTCGTTCCAGACGCGGCCGTAGTCGGTGTAGCCGGAGACGTCGGCGACGCCGCCGTCGCGGCTGATCTTCTCCGAGATCTTGCGGAAGTCGCGCTCCTGCTCGAACATCTCGGTGACCTCGCTGATCCGCTCGATGAAGACGAAGCTGCGCAGCTTGCGGAACGAGTCGTGCAGGGCGTGCAGGACGCAGAGGAAGAACATGCTCGCCGAGGTGACCGAGGTCGAGACGTCGCAGAGCACGTAGATCTCGGGCCGGCGCGGCCGCTTCGGCCGGTAGCGCAGCTGCATCGGCACGCCGCCGGTCTCGAGCGAGGTGCGCATCGTCCGGCGGACGTCGACGACGCGGCCGCGCCTGCGGCCGCGCTGGTCGTGGCCGAGGGTCGCGAGCCGGCGCTTGAGCTGGGTGACGGCGCGGTGGACCGCGGCGAGGTCCTGGGTCGGGCTGGTCGGCAGCGCCCGGTCGAGCTCGGCGAGCGGGCGCGACGGGCGGCAGCTTCTCGGTTCGCTCGATCAGCGCCCGCTCGAGCTCACGGCGCAGGTGGCGCTCGAACTCGCGCAGGCCGTCGCGGTCGAGCGGCGGCGGCCGCTCGTCGTCGATCTCGGCCTCGGCCGGCGGCTGCGGCGGGCTCTGGCCCGGCTGCAGGCCGAGCGCGCGGCGGATCCGCTGGACGTCGACGCCGACCACGCCCGAGCCCTCGCCCTGGCGCCCGAAGGCGGCGACCGCGAGCCGCGCGAGGTCGCGCATCGCCGCCTCGTCGCCGTCGGCGATCGCCTGGCGGACGAGCTCGCGGAGCTCGTCGAGGTCGAGCCGCTCGCCGCCCTCGCCGAGCTCGGCGTTCTCGCCGACGCCGCGCTCGAGCGCCTCGGCCTCGGCGGCGCGGAAGAAGAAGCGGTCGAAGAGCAGCTCGAAGATGCGGCGGTCCTCCTGGGACTTGGCGAGCGTCGCCGCCAGCGCCTCGCGGAAGTCCTCGCGGCTGCTCCCAGGGGATCGTCGAGAGCGCCTCGAAGGCGTCGAGGATCTCCGAGGTGCCGATCGCGACGCCCTCGTTGCGCAGGTCCTCGCAGAAGCTGAGCATCCGCGGCGCGAAGCCGTCGGGCAGGTGGCTCTGGGGCCCGGGCGCGTCGGCGGGCCGCCGATCGCCGGGATCCCCGCGCTCATGACCCCGGCTCGGCCCCGGACGGCAGCGCACCGGCGAGCCGCGTCCCGACCCGCTCGGCGACGAGGTCGAGGTCGGTGCGGTGCTTGACGATGACGCTCATCGTCTTGCGGAAGGTCTCGGCGTCGATCTCGTCGGCGCCGAGCAGCAGCAGCGCCCGCGCCCAGTCGATCGACTCGGCGATCGAGGGCGGCTTCTTGAGGTCGAGCTCGCGGACCATCTGGACGACCTCGACGAGCCGGCGGCCGAGCGTCTCGTCGAGCTCGGGCGTGTGCAGGCGGACGATCTCGAGCTCGCGCTCGATGTCGGGGTAGTCGAGCCACAGGTACAGGCAGCGGCGCTTCAGCGCCTCGGTCAGCTCGCGCGAGTTGTTCGAGGTGAGCAGCACGATCGGGTGCGTGCGGGCCTCGATCACGCCCGAGCTCGGGGATCGAGATCTGGAAGTCGGAGAGGACCTCGAGCAGCATCGCCTCGAACTCCTGGTCGGTCTTGTCGATCTCGTCGATCAGCAGCACGACCGGCTCGGGCGAGGCGATCGCGGTCAGCAGCGGCCGCGTCAGCAGGAACTCCTCGTTGAAGATCTCGTCGAAGGAGGACGCGCCCGAGGCCTCCTCGGTGGTCGCGGCCTCGGCCTGGATCCGCAGCAGCTGCTTGCGGTAGTTCCACTCGTACAGGGCCTTCGCCTCGTCGAGGCCCTCGTAGCACTGCAGGCGGATCAGCTCGCGGCCGGTCGAGCGGGCGAGCGCCTTGGCGAGCTCGGTCTTGCCGACGCCGGCCGGGCCCTCGACGAGCACCGGCTTGCCGAGCTGCTGGGCGAGGTGGGAGACGAGCGCCGCCGAGGAGTCGGCGAGGTAGCCGACCGCTTCGAGCGCGGCGCGGGTCTGCTCGACGGTCTCCGGGGCGTCGGCCGGGGGGCCGGGGGAGGGGGTGACGGCATCGGACATCGCCGGGCTGATGATAATGGCGGGGTGGAGATGCTTCAGCGGAGCCCTGAAGCTGGCGAGCCTGCTTCCGGATTCCTCCGCCTACTACGGAATCCTTATGGGGGTCGGCTTTCGTGCTCGGCATCTACGCCCATGCGGCGAAGATGCCGAAGCTCGTCGCCTTCTCGATCCTGCTCATCTTCTTCACCACGCTGCTGACCCTGATCGCGGCCCGCACGTACCAGGGCTCGCCCGGCGCCGAGCTTCCTTGAACCCGGGTAGGGTCGTCTCCTCAGCCCCGCTCGTCCCGGGGCCGTACGGAGCTGAGGTAGATGCAGGAGGACCAGCAAGCACAATCGGTCGACCGGCAGGAGGCAGGAGCAGGCTCCGGCCCCCTCCGGCGACGGGCCCGCGCCCGAGATCGCGGTCGAGGCCGCCCGCGGCGCCGCCGACGGCGTCGGCTCCGCGATCGAGGAGGCGCGGCGCAGCGGCATCGACGCGCTCGCCGAGGACGTCCGCCGGATCTCGGCCGAGGCGCGCGAGGCCTCGCTGCGCGCCTCGAAGGCCGAGGCGCTGGCCCGCAAGGCCGTCGAGGAGCGCAACATGGCCGCTGCGTCGAGGCCGAGGAGTCCGCGCGCCGTTGCCGAGGAGGCCGAGGAGGCCGCCGTCGCTGCGGCCCGAGCCGCGGCGGAGCGCTACGAGCTGCGGCTGCACGAGACCCGCGACCGGCTGCGCCAGCAGGCCGAGCAGAAGCTCAGGAACGCGGCCGCCAAGCTCCAGAAGCAGGCGGCCGAGCGCATCGCCAGGCAGGTCGAGGCCGCCACCGAGAAGGAGCGCGAGGCGCTCGCCGGGAAGGCGGCCGAGCTCGAGGAGCAGGCCGAGACCCAGAAGCGGCTCGTCGCCGAGGAGGTCGAGCGCCGCACCGAGGAAGCCGACCGCCGCGCCGACGGCGAGCGTCGCCTTCGCGAGGACGTCGAACGGAAGCTGAACGTCGCCGAGCAGAAGCTCGCCCGGCTCGCCGACCAGGTCGCCGCCGACGCCGAGGAGCGCGCCCGCCGCCAGGCCGCCGAGCGGCTCGCGGCCGAGGCCGAGAAGCTGCGAGGCCGAGGCGGAGGTCGAGGCCGAGCGGGCCCGTCAGCGAGCCGAGCGCGAGGCCGAGGAGCAGCTCAAGCGCCGTCTCGCCGAGGAGCAGCGCCGGCTGCGCGCCGACGCCGAGGAGCGCGCCGCCGCCGAGGCCGAGAAGCGCTCGGAGGAGATCGAGCGCCGGATCCGGACCGAGATGGAGCGCGAGGCCGCGAAGGCGGCCGCCGAGGCCGAGGAGCTCGTCCGCCGGCGCCGCGAGGAGGTCGAGGCCGAGATCAGGCGACGGACCGAGGAAGAGGCCCAGGCCGCCGCCGAGCGCGCGAAGCGCGAGTTCCTCGACTGAGCGTCGCCGACTCGAGCTCCTCGAGCGCCGCCTCGAACATCGGCGGCAGCTGCTCGGTCCCCGGCAGGTTGTCCGGGTCGGCGTGGAGCGCGACGTGCAGGCCGTCGCCGTAGGTGAGGACGCCGATCGCGAGCGCGTGCGATCCGGCCAGCGGGATCACCGGGAAGATGCTCTCGACCCTGCAGCCGGCCGCGTAGAGCGGGACCCGCGGCCCGGGGACGTTCGGAGACCGTCAGGTTGAAGGTCCGCGAGCTCGAGGCGACGCGGGTCGCGATCGACTTGATCGGCCCCGGCAGCATCCCGACCGACTGCATCAGCGCGTCGCTGCCGGCGGCGCGACCGCCGCCGCGGAGCGCCGAGCTCTGGCGGCGGATCGAGCGCAGCCGCGTGCCCGGGATCCTCGAGCCGAGACCGGGCAGCTCGATGAACCCGAAGGCGATCCGGTTGCCCGCCGCGCTCCGCGCCCTCATCCCCGCCTCCGCGGACGTTGATCGGGATCATCGCCCGCAGCGGCCCGGGCTTCGGCGCCGCCGCGTCAGCGAGAACTCGTGCATGGCGCCGCTGACCAGGGTCAGCACGATCTCGTTCAGCTTCACGCCGGTCCGCTCCTTCAGCGCGAGTACGCGATCGAGCGGCAGCGAGGTCGCGCGCAGCGTGCGCTCCGGCCCGATCGGCCCGTTCAGGTACGAGGACGGCGCCGGCTCGGCGATCTCGCGCGCCATCTGGAAGGCGGCCCGCCGCATCGAGTCGGCGACGCGCAGGCCGCGCGTCGGGCTGCAGGCCGAGGTTCGCCATCCGCCCGCGGCCCTGAACTGCTCGAGCGCCGTGTCGGTCGCCGAGGAGATCAGCAGCCGGACCGGGCTCGGCGGCAGCTGCGGCGACCACTCCGGCGGCTCGGCCGGCGAGGTGTCGGGCTCGAGGTCGAAGAGCAGCGTCCCGAGCTCGACCGCCGCGACCCCGTCGACGAGGGCGTGGTGGACCTTGCCGAGGATCGCCCCGCCGCCGCCCTCGAGCCGCGGCACGATCAGGATCTCCCACAGCGGCTTGGCCCGGTTCAGCTGCGTCGACAGGAACGAGTCGAGCGTCGCCTGCAGGCCGGCGGGCCCGAGCGGCTCGGTCAGCGGCAGCGTCCGCACGTGCCGGTCGACGGAGAAGGAGGGGTCGTCGATCAGCGGCGGCTCGCCGACCGGGACGTCGACGACGCGCTTGCGGAATCGAGGCGCGTACTCGAGCCGCGCCTCGATCCGGCGCGTCAGCAGCTCCGGGTCGAGGCCGGCCGGTCCCTGTCCCGGCCGGCCCTCGCCCTCGGGTTCGGCGACGACGGCGAGCCAGCCGACGTGCATGTGGGCACTCGCCGTCTCGGCCCGAAGGAACGAGGCGTCGAGTGGGCTGAGCCGATCCATGCCGAACGAGCCTGACCGCGCCAAGCGGCCTCCGGGCAACGGTCGCGGTGTCGACCCTGGTCGGCCAGCTCCGTTCGGCCCGGCTGTCGATGGCCCGAAGCCGGACGGATCTCAGCCCGCGCGGCAGCGGAACGCCGCCGCTGCGCATCCTGCGGATCGCCCGCATCTCCTCGAGCGCCGGCTCCACGGTGGGTCGCGACGAGGCCTCGACCAACCGGGTCGGGATCTCGGTCTCGATCGGCGCCGTCCGGCTCCGGCCTCGACCGGAGAACGCACGCGAGCGTCTCGCGCGAGCGCACCGCCTCGACTCAGGGCGCCGTCGCGGAACAGGGCGGCGGCGTGGTCGTCGAGCGCGATGCCGCCGGGGATCGTGCCGGCGGCGACGAGCTCCATGTAGGCGCTGCGGCGGGCCGGGTCCTGCGAGTAGTGGACGCAGTGGCTGCCGGCGAGCAGGCCGAGGCCCGCGGTTGGCGACCGGCGTGCCGACGCCGCGCGAGACGCCCCACTCGAACCAGCACATCGAGCCGGCGCTGTAGCCGCAGAGGACCGTGCCCTGTGCGTGGGCCTCCCGCATCACCTCGTCGAGCCCGTGCTCGCGCCACAGCGCGATCAGGTTGACCATGTTGCCGCCGGCGACGTAGATCAGATCCTGCGCCAGCAGCTGCTCGCGCAGGTCGACGTTGCCGTCGACGAGCCGGAACAGCGAGATCGACGTGACCTTGCCGCGCGCGCCGGTCCATCGCGCCGTGGAACGAGGAGATCAGCGCCTGCGGGTCGCCGCTCGCGGTCGGCAGCAGGCAGACGTCGGGGCGCTCCTTGCCGGTCAGGCCGAGCACGTAGTCGTGGAGCGCCTCGTTCTCCGGCCGCATCGCCCATTCGGCGCCGCCGATCGCGACGATCGGCCCGCTCATCCGCTCACGCTCACACCGTCACGCTACCGCGCTCAGGTCGGCGTCCTCTCCTGCCGGCGGCTCGCCCAGGTAGCGCACGGGCAGCGCCGTCTCGACGACCTCCTCGCCGCCGTCGCCGACGCACCAGGCGCCCGGCCTTCGGCCGCGAGCTGACCGCCTCGATCATCCGCGGCCCGCGGAAGTGCAGCGCCGCGCCGTCGGCCGCCGCGTAGCCGGGGCACATGCCGCGCTGCAGGTGCGCGTAGTACGCCTCCTTGCGGCCCGGCTCGTCGCCGTAGTGGACGCAGTTGCTCCACGGCAGCAGGCCGAGGCCCTTGAAGCGCCTCACCTCGCCGTGGAAGGAGGTGACTCCCTCCGAGTACCAGCAGAGCGAGCCGGCGCTGAGCCCGCAGAGGACGACGCCGGCCTCCCACGCCTCGCGCAGGATCGTGTCGACCCCGTGCGCGCGCCAGGCTCCGAGCATGCTGATCACGCTGCCGCCGCCGACGTAGATCAGGTCCTGCGAGAGCAGGAACTCGCGCAGGTCCTCACCGCCCCGGTCGCGCCGGAACAGCGACAGGTGCGAGGGCTCGCAGCGTTCGGGGCTGAAGGCCCGGTAGAAGCGGACTATGTAGTGGTCGGCGTCGCCGCTCGCCGTCGGCACGAAGCAGACCCGCGGGCGCTCGCTTGCCGGTCAGCGACAGCACGTAGTCGTCGAGCAGCGTGTTCCCGGATTCCATCGAGAACCCGCCGCCGCCGAAACTGACGATCTGGCGCGTCTCTCCGGCCCAAGTCCGGGGAAACGGCACCACGTTGGCCTCTCCTCCTGTCGCGTCCATCTCTTCCTGCACCTCCTCCTCGTTGCTGCTGCGTTGCCCGATATCAGCGCGGCAGCGTTGGTTCGATCAGCCGGTATGCCTTGATCCCCAGCCCGAGTCGCTCGCGGTCCTCCCCCGAGGACGGATCGAGCCCGCAGAGCTCCTTGATCCGCTCGAGCCGGTGCGCGACCGTGTGGCGGTGCGCGTAGACGGCCTCGGCGGTCGCCCGCATGTTGCAGTCGTTGGCCAGGTAGGCCTCGAGCGTGTTGAGCAGGTCCGTGTGGTAATCGCGGTCGTGGCCGACGAGCGACTCGACCGTGTCCTCGTAGAAGCGGATCACCTCGGCCGGGTTCGAGGCGAGGGCGCGGAACAGGAGCCGGTAGACGCCGCTGGGGATGCCGCCCTCGAGCTGCTCGGCGAGGCGGGGGTCGCGCCCGATCACGTCCAGCATCAGCTCCGCCTCCTCGAGCGCGCGGCCGCAGTCGGCCGGGTCCGTGAACGGCGAGGAGGCTGCCGCCGGGCCGTGGGGGCGGAGGCGCCTGACGATCTCCTGGGCCCGTCGAGCTCGCCGTGCCGGCGCCGGAGCCCTCGTCGGCGGGCAGCAGCGCGAAGACCCGGTCACCGAACGGCTCGGCGATCGCGGAGCCGGCGACCGAGGTCACGATCGCCGCCATGTAGCGGGGCTTGCCGCCGCTCGCCGCGGCCGCGATCGCGACTCCCCCCGAGCTCAGGTCGGCGCCGAGGCGCCGGCCGCGCCGCACGATCTCCTCGCCGGAGACGACGCCGGCGCGCATCTCCTCGATCAGGCTGCCGCGGAGCTCCTCGGCGAGCTGGTCGCGCGCCTCGACCACGGCGAGCTCGGTCAGCGTCGTCAGCGCCGCGAGCCGCAGCACCTCCTCGCGATCGACGAGCTGCGCCGAGGGATCGCGCGCCGGCCAGCGCGATCACGCGACCGACGTCGCTTTCGCTCGCCGGGATCGGCACGGCGATGTCGATGCCGTCGGGCAGGGTGCCGTTGCGGCCGGCGAGCGCCTCGCCCGTCCATGAGACGAGTGCTGCCACGTCACCGGCGTCCTCGGGCCAGACGGCGGACATGCCGTGGCCCGGGAGCACGATCGCCACCGGTCCGCCGACCTCGTGCGAGGCCAGCTCCGCGATCCCCTCGAGCCCGTCACCCCCGATGACCGCGGCGAGCATCTGTTCGTGGAGATCGCGCATGCCCTTCTCGCGCCTTTCCTCCAGGTCGGGTGGGTGGACGGAGGCCCGGGGCGCGGGCCGGCCCTGTCGAAGTGGGGCCGGCCCGGCTCGCCGGGATTTGAGAGACCGCCGCGTCAGGCGGAGGGAATCTCGGTTCCTTCGTGTGCCTGGAGCACGTCCTCGCCTTCCTCGCCGGTTCGGATGCGAATCGCTTCCTCGACCGGGATGACGAAGATCTTGCCGTCGCCGACAGATCCCGTACGGGCGTGCTTGAGGACCGTCTCCACGACGAGATCCTTCTCGGAGTCGTCGACCACACACTCGATCTTGAGCTTCGGCCGTACGTTGACGGTCAGGCTCGCGCCTCGATAGTGCTCGACGACACCCTTCTGGCGTCCCGATCCCTTCACCTCGGAGATCGAGAGGGACGGGATGCCCCGCTCGAGCAGCTCCTGACGGATCGGCTCGAACGCCTCATGGCGGATGAATGCCTCTACCTTCTTCATTTGCGCACCTCCTCTCTAGCTGTCAGTCGGCTGCGTTGCCGCGGCCGTGGAGGGTGTCGCAACGGGAGTCCCCGCAACGTTCGGTTCGAACCTACCGACCGGATACTCCTCCTGCGGGATGAATGACTCCGGGTACCCGTACATCCCGTGAGACGAGATGTCGAGGCCGGCGAGCTCTTCCTCCTCGGAGACCCGTATCCCGATCGTCGCCTTGATCAAGGCGAACGTCGCGTAGGAGAGCACGAACACCAACACGAACGTCGCTGCCACTCCGAGTGCCTGGACGCCGAGCTGACCGAGCGACGGCGCTGAGCGGCACGTCACCGGTGATCGAGTACCAGACGCCGGGCGCAGCCCCGTCGAGGATCAGGCGCTCGGCAGCCGAACAGGCCGATCGAGATCGTGCCCCAGATGCCGGCCAGGCCGTGCGCGGACAGCGCGCCGACCGGGTCGTCGAGGTACTTCTCGATCGTCAGGACGCCGAAGACGACGATGATTCCCGCGATCGCGCCGATCACCGGTGCGAACTGGAACTCGACGTAGCCGGACGGAGCGGTGATCGCGACCAGTCCTGCGATCGCGCCGTTGCCGGCCATGCCGACGTCGAGCGTCTTCGTCTTCAGGTACACGGTCAGCATCGCGAACAGGGCGCCTGCCGCGGCCGCGAGCTGGGTGTTCAGCGCGACCTGCGCGAACAGCTCACCGCCGCCGGTCCCGAACGTCGAACCCGCGTTGAACCCGTACCAGCCGACCCACAGGATCAGCACGCCGAGGCCTGCGATCGGCATCGAGTGGCCCGGGATCGCCCGCGGGCTTGCCGTCCGCTCCGTACTTGCCGATGCGCGGGCCGAGGAGCAGCAGCGCCGCGAGGCCGCCGACCGCACCGGTCAGGTGGACGACGGTCGAGCCGGCGAAGTCCATCACCGGCTTGCCGCCGATGTCGGACAGCAGACCGCCGCCGTAGACGCCGTGGGCGACGAGCGGGTAGATCACCGCCGCGAACACGGCCGCGTAGATCACGTAGGCGCTGAACTTGATCCGCTCGAGCGTGGTGCCCCAGACGATCGCCAGCGAGACGCAGCAGAACAACATGCCGAACAGCATCAGCGCCGTGTCGGCGCCGCCGACGCTGACTCCGTCGATGTCCTGGTTGAACTGGAACAGGAACCCGTCGGTGCCGAAGAAGTCGTTGCCGAATCCTGCGATCCCGTAACCGACGGCCCACCACGCGATCGTCGCGATGCCGAGGTTGACGAGGATCTTGGCGACGCCTGCACCGGCGTTCTTCTGCCTCGAGAAGCCGATCTCGAGGAAGAGGAAGCCTGCCTGCATGAACAGCACGAGCACGCAGGAGACCATCACCCACGTCGTGTCGAGCTGTGTCTTGAGCGCCCCGGGCCCTGGTACTGCGGCCGCCGCGAGCCCCGGCAATGCCAGGGAAGCGACCAACGCAATCAGTGCCGCGAGGCCAAGCCTCTTGGTCATTGTCGAATTTCCTCCTAAGCCGCCGGGCAAGAGCCGGCGGTCGCGGTTTACGGACCTGATCAGTGTCAGCCCGGGGCCGCAGCCCGTGTTTGTACCGGGGTCGAAAATTCGCCGGACGGGCTTGTACGCAGTGGCGACGGAGACCGCGTTCGCGGACCGAGAATGGCTTGAACAAGCCATTCGCGAGATGTACGACCGGGCCGCCCCGGGGACGGCGCGGGGCCGGTTCAGGCGGCTCAGACCCGTGCCTGGGGCTCGGCCTGGGCGCCTGGAGAGGCGGGCGCGGAGACCGCCGGCGTCGTCGCCGCCGACGATCAGCTCCTCGCGCTCGTGGGCGATCTCGATCGCCGCCGGGTCGCCGCCGAGCTCGGCCCACGTGCGCCGGGCCTGGACGTGGAGGTCGTCGAGGAAGCCGTCGGTGTGGAGCGGGTCGTGATGGAACAGCAGCGTCCGCTTGGCGCCGACCCGCTTCGCGAAGGTGAGCGTGTCGGTGACCCGCGAGTGGCCCCAGCCCTCGTGGCCCGGGTACTCCTCGTCGGTGTACTGGCAGTCGTGGATCAGCAGGTCGGCGTCGTGAGCGAGGTTGTAGCCCGAGATCCACTCCGGCTCGAGCGCGTCGAGGTCGGCGCCGAGGGCCGGCTCGTGGTCGGAGATGTAGCAGAGGCTCGTGTCGCCGTCGGTGATCCGGTAGCCGAGCGTCGGCCCGCGGTGGGTGACCGCCTCGGCCCGGATCGTGGCGCTGCCGATCTGCCACTCGGTCGCCGGCGCGTCGTTGAAGGAGACGTCGCAGGGAAGCTCGCGGACCTCGACCGGGGAGAGCGGGGCCGAGATGTAGCGGGCGATCCGCGCCTCGAGGCTCGCCTCGGGCGAGGACGGCCCCCAGATCCGGATCGTCGACTCGGCCCGGAAGCAGGGCGGGAAGAACATCAGGCCCTGGATGTGGTCGAGGTGCAGGTGGGTGAGCAGGATGTTGATCGAGGGCATGTCGGGCGGCAGCGAGAAGCCGAGCGTGCGGATCCCGGTCCCGGCGTCGATGATCAGCGTCTCGCCGCTGGACAGGGTCAGCTCGACGCACGAGGTGTTGCCGCCGTAGCGGTTCATCTCCGGTCCCGGCGCCGGGACCGACCCGCGGGCTCCCCAGACCTTGACCCTCATCCGACCGCCTCGTGCTGGCCCGTGGTCAGCTCGCGTGCCTCGTCGGGATCGAGCGGCCAGAAGAAGATGATCGCCCCCGAGGCGCCGTGCTCGGCGCTGACGATCGGCATGCCGCTGGCGGCGATCTCGTGGTGTTCGCCGTCGGTCGAGCGGATCGTGAAGTTCTCGTGCGAGGGCCGGCCGTCGCGGAGCGCCACCGTCAGCGGCAGCTGGTCGACGGGGATCGGCGCGCCCTTCGGGTCGAACGGCCCGAACGACTTGATCCAGGTCTCCGGGTCCATGCGGCCGGTCTCCTCGAAGGGGACGCCGAGCAGGGCGCCCGCCGCCTCGTTGTAGAACAGCATCGCGCCCTCGCGGGAGACGAGGAAGGCGGGCGTGGCGATGCTCGTGAGCAGGTTCCTCGCGAGGATCAGCTCGAGCGGTCTCTGTTGGCTCGGATGGCTTGGCATCGGGGGTGCCGATCCATTCTTCCACCCCTTGCGCCGATCGTCACCAGTGCCGTTACTGTGGGGCGCGTCCATGCGCGGGAACGCAGGCAGGAAGAAGATCGCGGTGAGCGGCGTGCGGCGCAGGCTCCTGCCCGATCCGAACAACGGCACTCAAGAGCAGGTCATGCAAAGCCGATAATCGTTCGGATGGGCCTGCTGTCCAAACAAGGCGACGTGCTCGAGAGCCAGCTGCAGGAGGCGCGCAAGCGGATCGCCGAGCTCGAGGCGGAGCTCTCACGCTCCTCCACGCGCGACCAGCTGACCGAGTCGCTGCTGACGCTGCACGCCTTCCGCGCCCAGCTCGAGCTCGACGTCCAGCGCGCCCATCGCTACCGCCGCCCGCTCAGCGTCGCGATCATCGACATCGACGGCTTCCGCAGCATCAACCTCAACCACGGCTACGGGGCTGGAGATCAGGTGCTCGTCGCCGTCGCGGGCGTGATCGCGCAGATGACGCGGGCGCACGACCTCGCCTGCCGGATGGGCGGGGACGAGTTCGCCGTGCTGCTGCCCGAGACCGGCTCCCATGACGCGCACCAGGCCGTCGAGAGGATCCTGATCGGGCTCGAGGACGTCGCCGCCGGGCCCGTCCGCGGGATCAGCGTCTCGATCGGCGTCGCGGCGCTGCGCCCCAAGCAGAGCCCCGAGCAGCTGCTCGCCTCTGCCAACAAGGCGCTCGAGCAGGCTCGCGCCAGCGGCGGCGGCCGGGCGGCGATCGCCTCCGGCGGCGACGACGGCGAGGAGGTCGCGCCCGACCCCGGACACGGCGACGTGGTCGCCGCGCTCGCCTCGGCCCTGCAGGAGCGGGATCAGTACACGGGCGAGCACTCGGAGTCGGTCGTCGACGTCGCCGGCCGGGTCGGCGAGGCGCTGGCGCTGGACGAAGAGCAGATCTCGAAGCTGCGGACGGCGGCGCTCCTGCACGACATCGGCAAGGTCGGGGTGCCCGACGAGATCCTCCACAAGCCCGGTCCGCTGGACGAGCGCGAGTGGGACGTGATGCGCGAGCACCCGGTGATCGGCGAACGCATCCTGCGCGCGATCCCCGGCCTCGGCAGCGTCGCCAAGATCGTCCGGCACGAGCACGAGCGCTGGGACGGGAAGGGCTACCCGGACGGGCTCGCCGGCGAGGAGATCCCGATCGGCGCGCGCATCATCCTCGTCTGCGACGCCTACCACGCGATGACCTCGGACCGGCCCTACCGGGCCGCGCTGACGCACACCGAAGCCGTCGCGGAGCTGACCCGCAACGCCGGCACCCAGTTCGACCCGAACGTCTCCGAGGCGCTGATCGGCTACCTGTACGGACGGCGGCAGGCTGGGATCACGGGGCTGTAGAGCCCGGTCAGGCGTGGCCGCCGCGCGGGACGTGGCCCGCCTGCGCCGCCGGCGGATCGATGCTGGCTGCCGCGACGCAGTTGCGCTGACGGCGTCCAGTTCTCGGGTCTAGAGACCCGAGAAGTGGACGGTCTTGAGTCGGAGCGCCGCTGGCGAGGCGGCGCCATCAGGCCTCGTGAGCCCCCAGTAGGAGGGCGCCGTCAGGCTTCCATCTTGCCGATCTTGAAGATCTTCGTTCCGCAGTCCGGGCAGGTGCCCTGGATCGCCGGACGACCGTTCTTCATCGTGATCTGCTGGGGGTCCTTGATCTCGACCTTCTTGCGTTCCTTGACGCAGTAACCCTCGGCCATGACCCTCTCCTTCCGGGCGCATAACGCCTCATCTGTGCCGGTGATCGTGCCGTAAAGCACAAGCACCATTGCCGCGACTGTATTGCAGGTCGCGGACGAGTTCGGGCAATGCGCTGGCTGAGAGGCCGGGGAACTACCTATGCCAGCATCTCGCGGACGATGGCAGCCCGGCTCAAGCAGATCGCCGACTCGCAGCGCTTCCAGCGCACGATCCTGGTCGTGATCGGGATCAACGCGGTCACGCTCGGCCTGCAGACCTACGACACGATCGACGAGCGGATCGGCGGCCTGCTGCTCGCGATCGACGGGGCCTGCCTCGGCGATCTTCTGCGCCGAGATCCTGATCAGGATCGGTGCCTACGGTCGCCGGCCTCAGGACTTCTTCAAGAGCGGCTGGAACGTCTTCGACTTCGTCGTCGTCGGCGCCGTCTTCCTCCCCGGCGTGCGCGAGAACGTGACACTGCTGCGACTCGTCCGCGTGTTCCGGGTCCTGCGGGTCGTCTCCGTGATGCCGGACCTGCGGGTGCTGATCCGGGGCATGGTCTCGAGCATCGCCCCGATCGCGAGCCTCGGCCTGTTCGCCGTCCTGATCATGTACGTCTACGGAATGGTCGGTTGGGCTCTCTTCCACGAGGGCGACCCGGAGAACTGGGCGACGATCGGCGACGCGATCCTGACCCTGTTCGTGGTCATGACCCTCGAGAGCTGGCCCGACATCATGGGGTCGGCGATGGAGGTGAACTCGTGGGCCTGGGTCTACTTCGTCTCCTACGTGCTCGTCGCCTCGTTCCTGATCATCAACGTCGTCATCGCGATCATCATCAGCGCCGTCGAGGAGGCCCGCGACGAGGAGCGCCACGAGGCCGCGGTCGAGGCCGCGCAGGCGGCCGCGGGAGACGGCGACGTCAACGCCGACTTCCACGACCCGGCGAGGATCCGCGAGCGGATCGCCGACCTGCGCCTGGCGCTCGACGAGCTCGAGGCCGAGACGGGCGTCGTGCCGGCGGCGGCGGCGGAAAGTCGTCGCGCTCGCGGCCGATGTCGAAGGCGCAGCTCCGGCCGTAGCGCCGGCGGCGGCCGCGGAGCGGCCGCCGGGCTCAGCCCGTGTCGCCGGTGTCGGTGCGTCGAGTCGGTCGTGCCCGTGCCGCCGGACTCGAGGTCGGAGATCTGCTGGCGCAGATCCTCGATGTCGTCCTGGATCACCTTGATCTCGTCGGCGGTGTCGGTATCCGAGGACTCGAGCGTGCCGACCTGGCCCTCGAGCGTGTCGAGCCGCTCGTTGATCGAGTCGATGCTGGTCTGCAGATCTCCCGCCGCGCCCGCCTCCTCGGCGACCCCGCTCAGCTCCTGCTCGACCTGGTCGAGGTCGGACTTGGTGGCGGAGTTGTCGCGGGCGTCGACCGCCATCACCAGGGCCACGATCGCCGCTGCGATCGCGAGCACCAGCAGGGCGGCGCCGGCGTAGGTGCGCGTTCCAAGCTTGCGGTCGACCTGGGCGATCCAGGCGCGGAGGCCCTCGAGCTCGGTGACCGGCTCGGCGCCGGTGACCGGGTGCTCACCGGTGCCCGGCGCTCCCGGCTGCGGGCCGGTCTGGCCCGGCGCGGGGGGCTGCGGCTGCGAGCCGGTCTCGGGCGGCTTCGGGCGGGGTCGCTTCCATCGGTCAGCTGTTGTCCGGGCGCGGAAGCGCGACGGTGCCGTCGTCGGGCTCGACGGCGAGCCCCTTCTCGACCCAGGCCTCGAGGCCGCCCCCGAGGTTGTAGGCCTCGAACCCGGACGCGCGGAAGGCGTCGGTCGCCATCGCCGAGCGGGCGCCCGAGCGGCACTGGAAGATGATCGGGCCGCTCGCGGTCGATCTCGGCGGCGCGGGCGGGAAGCGCGTCGAGCGGGATGTGGACGGCTCCGGGGATCCGGCCGGCCTCCCACTCGAAGTCCTGGCGGACGTCGACGAGCTGCGCGTCGCCCGACTCGATCATCTCGGCGGCGCGCTCGGGGTCGAGCTCCGTGCTCTCTGCGGTG
Organism: uncultured Solirubrobacterales bacterium; assembly: GCA_963743845.1. Classification (GTDB taxonomy): domain Bacteria; phylum Actinomycetota; class Thermoleophilia; order Solirubrobacterales; family 70-9; genus CAXMST01. The sequence goes on along the minus strand of CAVURI010000003.1, from coordinate 100,227 downwards.
GTCTCTTCGCTCATGCCCGCGAGGATAGACGGACTGGGGGGAAGCCGACGTCGCTCTGGACCGCCTGCGTAGGATTTGTCTCAGACACCCTCGCGGGCCCGTGTCGTGCAGGCCGGCTCCGCTCCACGCACCCCACCCAGGACTTCCCGAAGGAGGCAGAAATGCCCGAAGCAGTGATCGTCGACACCATCCGCACCCCGATCGGCCGCGCGTTCAAGGGCTCGCTCGCCCAGCTCCGCCCCGACGAGACCGGCGCGTTCGTGATCGACCAGCTCCTCGAGCGCAACCCGGACGTCGATCCCGCCCTGATCGAGGACGTGATCTGCGGCGTCGGCATGCCGCAGGGCCTGCAGGGCTTCAACCTCGCCCGCATCCTCGTCCTGCTCTCGAGCCTTCCCGAGACGACGACCGGCGTGACCGTGAGCCGCTTCTGCGCCTCCTCGCTCGACTCGATCCGGCACGCCTCCAACGCGATCAAGAACGGCGAGGGCGATGCCTACATCGCCGCCGGCGTCGAGTTCGTCAGCCGCTTCAACGAGGCAACCGACCCGGCCCGCGCCGCTGATCGCAACGAGAAGCTGACCGGCGGCACCGAGGGCTACCCCAACGTCTACATCGACATGGGCGACACCGCCGTCAACGTCGCCAAGAAGTACGGCGTCTCGCGCGACGACATGGACGACTACGCGCTGCGCTCCCAGCACCTCGCGGTCGCCTCGCAGGAGTCCGGGTTCTTCGATCGCGAGATCGCCCCGGTCACGCTCCCCGACGGCACCGTCGTCTCCAAGGACGACGGCCCCCGGGCCGACAAGGGCGACATGCGCGAGAAGCTCGGCAGCCTGCCCGAGGCGTTCGAGGGCGGCGGTGGGGTCACCGCCGGCAACTCGTGCCCGCTCAACGACGGCGCCGCCGCGGCCCTGATCATGAGCGACACCAAGGCCAAGGAGCTCGGCCTCACCCCGCGGGCCCGGATCGTCACCGCCGCCACCGAGGGCAACAACCCCGAGTACATGGGAGTCGCCCCGATCGGCGCCGTCAAGAAGGTCCTCGACCGGGCCGGGATGACGATCGGCGACGTCGACGTCGTCGAGCTGAACGAGGCGTTCGCCGCTCAGGTGATCCCGATCATGGCCGAGTGCGACATCCCGCTCGAGAAGCTGAACACGCACGGCGGCGCGATCGCGCTCGGCCACCCGTTCGGGATGACGGGCGTCCGGATCATGGGGACGCTGCTGAACGTGATGGAGACGGACGATCACTCGGTCGGGATCGAGACGATGTGCGTTGCCGGGGGGCAGGGCGAGGCGATGGTGGTGGAGCGGCTGTCTTAGGGCGGTCGTCAAGGACGGTCTAAGGACTCAGGCCTCGACGGCGGGGCCTGTCGGCGGGGAGCCCGCCGGGCGCGAAATCCGCTTGTTCACTTGGTTTCGCACCCGGCGGGCGCCCACCCCGCCGCCACCCGCCGAAGGGCGGCCGTGGGCGTTGAAGGATCGGCCGCTGGGGTGGGGTTAGCGGGCAAGGATCGGCCGCTGGGTTGGGGGTGAGCAGGTAGGTTCGGGGCGTGGATCTTGCTGCGACGTTCTTCAGCTCCGGGTGGGCTGCCGGGGTCAACTCCTATCTGACGGTCGTGGTGTTGTCGTTGCTCGGCCGCTCGGGCACGATCGGGGTTCCTGAGCAGCTCGAGTCGGATCGGGTGCTCTACATCGCGCTCGCGCTGTTCTGCGTCGAGTTCGTGACGGACAAGATTCCCTATGTCGATACGGCTTGGGACTCGATCCACACGGTGATCCGGCCGATCATCGGGAGCTGGCTCGGGTTCTCGTTCACCGACGACGCCGAGCGTCTCGAGCTTCGACGATGCGCTCGGCGGTGGCACGGCCGGGCTGACGGCGCTTGCCAGCCACGGCGTCAAGGCCGGGCTGCGGCTCGGGATCAACACCTCGCCCGAGCCGGTCACGAACATCATCGCCAGCCTCGGCGAGGACTCGCTCGTGCTCGTCGTCGCCTACTTCGCGATCGAGAACCCGGAGCTCGCCGCGGCGATCGCATTCGTCCTGCTCGTCGCCGGGATCGCGCTGGTGATCTTCCTCTGGCGCCGGATCCGGGCCGCCTGGCGGCGCTACCGGCGAGTGGCGCGAGGCGCGGCGGCGCCCGCCTCCCTGATTCGCCGCTCAGCCCGTGGTGCGGGCGACGGCGCGACTGGTCGCGTCGCCGATCGCCGCGTACTCCCAGCGCGGCTCGGCGCCGATCATGCCGGCGAGCACCTCACCGCTCTCGACCGCGACGTCGATCCCGACCGCCGGCATCGACGCCGCGGCGAGGCGGGCGCGTGCGGCTTCGATCACCGGGCCGGCGATCGCTGCGGCGGCGCGGTCGGCCCGCTCGCGATGCCGCGGGTCCTCGAGCGGAGCGCCGAAGACGGCGAGCGCTCCGTCGCCCGGGAACGACATCAGCGTCCCGAGCTCGGCCTCGATCGCCGCGGCGATCTCGGCGAGCAGGCCGTTGAGGAAGACGAGCGCCTCGTCCGGATGGGAGGCGACGAGACCGCGGAACCCGCTGACGTCGCAGGAGAGCACGCTGACGTCGAGGCGGCGGCCGGCGAGCAGGTCCTCGTCGGTCGCGAGCACGCGGTCGGCGACCTCGGCCGGGAGGAAGGCGAGCAGCTGCTCGCGGCTCGGGCGCGCGGGCGAGCTCATCGCGGCGGCCCGAGCGCGTCGACCCGGTCGGCGATCTCCTCGGCGAGGGCGAGCGAGGAGGTCGCGGCCGGCGAGGGGGCGTTGCGGACGTGGACGGCGCGGTCGGTGGTCTCGACGACGAAGTCGTCGATCAGCGATCCGTCCCGGCCGACGGCCTGGGCGCGGACGCCGCTGTGGGCCGGTGCGCTCGACGTCGGCGGTCGCTCAGCTCGGGCACGTAGCGCCGGCACTCGGCGACGAACGCCCGCAGGCTGATCGCGTGCAGGATCTCGGTGGCGCCGGTCCGCCAGAAGCGGCGGAACAGCCGCCAGGTCCCGGGCCAGGCGAGGCTCTCCCGCGAGGTCGGCCGGCCGCACCCGTCGCAGCTCGTAGGCGTCGCGGGCGCCGGCGAACAGCGCGGTCGGCCCGAGCAGGACCTCGCCGGCGTGGTTGCGGGTCAGGTGCATGCCGAGGAAGGGCAGATCCGGGTCGGGCACGGGGTAGATGTTCGCGCGCACGAGGTGCGAGCGCTCCTGCCGCAGCCGCAGGTAGGCGCCGCGGAACGGGACGATCCGCGGGTCGCGGGCTGCCGCCCGATGCGACCGCCAGGCGGTCCGCCCAGGGGCCGGCGCAGACGACGACGCGCCCGGCCTCGGTGCTGCCGGCGGCGTGGGCGATCCGCGTCACGCCCGCCGCGGCGGGCGTCGAGCCCGGCTGACCTCGCAGCCGTAGCTGACCGAGCCGCCGGCGCGCGTCGACGTCCGCGGCGAAGGCCGCGGCGACCTCGGCGAAGTCGACGACGCCGGTGGCGGGCGAGTGGAGGGCGGAGATCCCGGCCGCATGGGGCTCGATCTCGCGCAGCCGCTCGGGGCCGATCCGCTCCAGGCCCGGGACCCCGTTGGCGCGGCCGCGGCGCTCGAGCTCGTCGAGGCGGGGCAGCTCCGCCGGCCGCGTGGCGACGATCACCTTGCCGTCGCGCCGGGCCTCGATCCCGCGCTCGTCGCAGTAGGCGTAGAGCGCGCGCGGCGCCCTCGACGCAGAGCCGCGCCTTCAGCGATCCGGGCCGGTAGTAGATGCCGGAGTGGATCACCCCGCTCGAGTGGCCGCTCTGGTGGCGCGCCGGGCCGGCCTCGCGCTCGAGCACCGCGACCCGCGCTCCCGGGTGACGCAGGGCCAGCGCCCGGGCCGTCGCGAGGCCGACGATCCCGGCGCCGACGACCGCGAAGTCGGTGCTCCCGGGCGGCGGCTGGAGAGCGCTCATCGCCGTGACGCTACTGCGGACGCGCCGGCGGCTGATTGAATGGGCGCGATGGCGGGCGGGCTCCCCCTGAAACCTCCGATCAAGCCGCAGCTGGCGCGCTCGCGGAAGACGATGCCCGAGGAAGAGGGCTTCGCCTACGAGCCCAAGTACGACGGCTTCAGGGCGATCGTCTTCGTCGACGGCGACGACGTCTACGTGCAGTCGCGCGGGAGCAAGCCGCTGCTCCGCTACTTCCCCGAGCTCGAGTTCCCGGAGGGCCGCTACGTGATCGACGGCGAGCTCGTGATCCTCGACGACGACGGGGCCGAGGTCTTCAACCTCCTGCAGGGCCGGATCCACCCGGCCGAGTCGCGGATCAACCGGCTCGCCGAGGAGACGCCGGCCCGCTACCGCGCCTTCGACATCCTCGCGCTCGGCGACGAGGAGCTGCTCGGCAGACCGTTCGCCGAGCGCCGCGCCGCGCTGGTCGAGCTGATCAAGGGGCTCGACGGCGCCGTCGAGGAGGGCCCGGGGGCTGGAGCGCCGGCTCGATCGAGCTGACGCCCGCTGACGCTCGAAGCCGCCGCGGCCGAGCCCTGGCTGGCCGGCGGCGAGGGCGTGATCGCCAAGGAGCTCGACGCGCCCTATCGGCCCGGCGACCGCAAGGGGATGGCCAAGATCAAGCGCCTGCGGACGATCGACGCGGTGATCGCCGGCTGGCGCCCCGGCAAGGAGGCGAACACGGTCGGCTCGCTGATCCTCGGCCTCTACGACGGCGACGAGCTCCGCATCGTCGGCCACACCTCGGGCCTGAAGGCGAAGGAGAAGCGCGAGCTGGTCGAGACGCTCGAGCCCTACGAGAGCGGCGAGCGCGGCTCGGCCGACCCGAGCCGCTGGGACAGCGAGCGCGAGCTCGAGTGGGTCAGCCTGCGGCCCGAGCTGGTGCTCGAGATCACCTTCGACCACGTCGCCGACGGGCGCATCCGCCACGGCTCGAAGATCCTCCGCTGGCGCGACGACAAGGACCCGAAGAGCTGCACGATCGACCAGCTCGACCAGTAGCGGGCGTCCCTAACCGACGCCGTTGAGCTTGTCGACCACTCCGAGCACGTCGCCCTCCTCGTAGAAGTCGACGGCGATGATGTTCGGCTGGAGGCCGCGGATCTCCTCGCACATCGCGATCCGGTCGAGCAGGAAGCTCCGCGCGTTGACGATCTTCGCGTTCGTCGGCTGCGGGGCGGGCGAGGTGTCGACCCAGTGGTTGAGGAGGAAGAACGAAGCGTCGGAGCGGCCGCGGTTGGGCCGGCACGAGCTCGGCTCCTCGAGCTGGGCGGGCCTGGTGAACCGGTACGGGGTCTCCTGGGTGATCTGGAACTGGCGCCGGTACCAGGACGGCTCGCCGCCCTGCTGCTCGGCCATCACGATCAGTCGCTGGTCGGAGTCGATCAGCTCGCGCAGGGTCGGCCACGGCGGCCCGTTCTCGCCGCGATAGACGTAGGGGAGCAGGCCCGCCTTCTCGATCGCAGCGCTCGTCGCATCGGGGCTCGTCGCGTCCTCCAGCGAGAGGATCAGCACCTCGCCGGGGTTGCTGATCAGGAAGTCGCGGATCTCGCGCAGGCCGTCGCTGAAGCGGATCGCGCCGACCTCGCAGAACGCGTGGCAGAGGAAGATCTCGGTGTCGCCGCCGCCCTCGTAGCCGATCTGGCGGCGCAGCGCCTCGGCGGCCGCGACGCCCTCGGCGCCGAGCCCGGCCTCGATCTTCTGGCGCGAGCCGAGGTCGGACTCGAGATCGGTCGCGACTCCCTGCGGGGTCTCGACCCCGTAGTGGGGATCGATCAGCAGCGCCCGGATCCCGTTGTTGAGCTGCTGGGTGATCCCGCTCTCCTGCTGGGCGAAGAACCAGTTCCTGTAGGTCGCCGCCGACATCGAGTTGTGGGTGCCTGCGAAGACGACCTCGTTCAGGGGCTTGTCGCAGAGCTCGACCGAGCCGTTGCAGGTGTCGACTCGCAGCGGCGGCTTCTCCTTGTCGTTGGTCCCGAGGCCGACCGCGACGAAGGCCCCGATCAGGACCAGGGCGACGACGCCGATCCGGGCCAGGGCGCCGCCGCTCAGATCCTCCTCGGCCCGGGCGGCCTCGCTCGCTTCGTCCTCGCGGACGGCGCCGGCCGCCAGCCGCATCAGCTCCGCCGCTCCCACGTAGACGACGAAGGCGCCGATCGCCAGCACGACCAGGTCGATCGCGAGGTCGCGGTTGCTGATCACCCAGATCCCGGCGAGGACGAGCAGGACCGCGCGCAGCGCTCTCCGGAACGTCGTCGACGGCGCCGCCGAGATCCGCTCCCAGCCCCGCGCGGCGAGCGCGGCGACGTCGACCGGCTCGCGGGTCGTGCTCAGGCCGGCGGTCAGCACGAGGCCCGAGCCCGCGATCACCAGAAGCCACGTGAGCAGATCGCCGAGGAAGGCGTCGTAGCCGGCGCGCGCGACGATCTCGACGGTGCCGTCGAACTGGGCGACGAGGATCGCGCGGCCGACGAACCAGACCACGACCGCGATCAGCGAGCCGGCGACGAGCGCCCAGCCGAGCCGGCGCAGGCCCCGGAGCCGCGTCGCGGAGAGCATCACGGCGCCGGTCGCGGTCAGCAGCGCGACCGCGAGGCAGATCCAGCCGAGCGCGTCGAGGTCCTTCTGCAGCTGCAGCGCGTCGATCACGATCGGCGGCGCCGGATCGTCCTCGGCGAAGAGGTCGACGTCGAGCTTGCGTGAGATCTCCTCGGCGAGCTGCGGCGCGGCCGTGACGAGGCCGGAGCGGATCAGCGTGCCGACGTTCTCGAGCGTCACCGTCAGCGTGTCGTCGCTGCCGAGCACGACGGTCCGATGGACGTCCTCGACGCCCCTGGCGAGCACGTCCTGGAGCGCGGCCGAGCGGACCAGGCCCTCGGAGACCGACTGGATCAGGGGCCGCGCGGCGACTGCGTTCGGTACCCCGTCGATCGCCGCGTCGGTGATCGCGTTGGCGACGAGAGCCTGGGCCTCGGCGTCGTCGAGGATGCTGATCGACCGGTTCGCGAACGAGCGCGAGTCGAACAGGGTCTGCTCGACGTAGACGGCGAGCGTTCCGAGCACGATCGCGAAGGCGCTGAGGCCGGCGAGCGCTCTCGACAGTGCTCTCTTCCTCCCCGGCGTCACGCCTGGATCCTATGCGCGCGCGATTCGTCCGGCCGGTGCCGTGTGATGCGGTGCATGAGCGAGCTCCAGACGATGCGATTCGATCTCGACGGGCCGATCGCGCGGATCACGCTCGACCGGCCCGAGCGCGGCAATGGGATCACGCTCGAGATGCCCGCCGAGCTCGCGGCCTGCGTCGAGCGGGCGAACCTCGACCCGTCCGTCCACGTGATCGCTCTCGCGGGCGCCGGCAGCGGGTTCTGCGGCGGCTACGACCTGGTCGCCTCGGCCGAGCGGCTCGAGCCCGAGGGCGTCTCGGCGGGCGCGTCCCGGCCGGCAACGAGCCGCCTCCGGGGTCGCCGGTCGACCCCGCCGAGGTCGCCGCCAACCACGATCCCGGCGGGACCTGGGACCCGGTCACCGACTACCAGATGATGTCCCGCAACCTGCGCGGCTTCATGTCGCTGTTCCACTCGGACAAGCCCGTCGTCTGCAAGGTGCACGGGTTCTGCGTCGCCGGCGGCACCGACATGGCGCTCTGCTCCGACCTGATCGTCGCCGAGGACAAGGCCAAGATCGGCTACCCGCCGGCCCGGGTCTGGGGTGTTCCGACGTCGATGCTCTGGGCGCACCGGATCGGCCTCGAGCGCGCTCGCCGGCTGCTGTTGACCGGCGACTCGATCACCGGAACGACGGCAGCCGAGTGGGGTCTGGTCAGCGCGGCGGTCCCGGCCGCCGAGCTCGACGAATGCTTCGAGGACCTGCTCGGGCGCATCGCGCGGGTGCCGGTCAACCAGCTCGTCATGCACAAGCTGGCGATCAACGGCGCCCTCTACTCCCAGGGCCTGCACGACACGCAGGTGATGAGCGTCTTCTTCGACGGCATCGCCCGCCACACGGCTGAGGGTTTCGCCTTCCAGCAGCGCGCCGCCGAGGCCGGTTTCCGGCAGGCGGTGCGCGAGCGGGACGAGCCGTTCGGCGACTTCGGGCTGGAGCCGTTTCGCGGACCTTAATCTCGGGGACGTAGATATCCCGCGGATGCAGGAAGCCGACTTCGCCGACACACTCGAGCAGCTGAGCAGCTCGGCCTGGGCCTACGCCGCCCTCGCCGGCGCCCTCGAGGTCGGACTGCTCGATCGGCTTGCGCGATCCGGTCGATCGCGTCGAGGCGGCGGCCGTGCCTGCGGCGTCGAGCCGGAGCTGGCCGACGACATGATCGAGGCGCTGCTCGCGATCGGCGTCGTCGAGGCGGACGGTCCGCGCCTGACTCCGACCCCGGCCTTCGAGACGCTCAGCTCGCCCCGGGTCGTCCGCGTCCTGCGCTCGGGCATCCGCGGCGATCACCTCCAGATCCAGGACCTGCTGGCGCGGATCCGCGAGGGGGAGGCCTCGACCGGGTGGACGCTCGAGGACCCGGTGGCCCTCACCGCCCAGGGCGAGACCGGGACCCTGATCGGGTCGTTCGTCGAGGCGCTGCTGCCGCAGCTCGACGGCCTCGCCGAGCGGATGGACCGCGTCGGCGGCCGCATCCTCGACGTCGGCGCCGGCGTCGGCGTCGTCTCGACCGAGCTCTGCCGGCTCTGGCCCGAGGCCGAAGCGGTCGGGCTCGAGCCGCACCGGACCGCCCGCGAGCTCGGACGCTCGCGGATCGCGGCGGCGGGCCTCTCGGGACGGATCGCGCTGCGCGACGAGCGCGTCGAGCAGCTCGGCGAGATCGCCGCCTACGACCTCGCCTTCCTGCCGCAGCCATTCCTCGGCCGCGAGTGCCTCGAGGCCGGGCTGCCGCGCGTCCACCGGGCGCTGCGACCGGGCGGGTGGCTGATCGTGCTCGCGCACGAGATGCCGGACACGGACCCGCTCGCCGCCGCCGCTCGCCGCTTCCGCGCCCGCGTCTGGGGCGGCGGCGTCATCGGCCACGGCGAGCTGACGGCGATCCTCGGCGAGAGCGGCTTCGGCGCGATCCGCTCCGACTACCCGGTCGGCTGTTTCCGCGCGATCTGTGCGCGGCGCATGAGCGACGTCGCTGGGATACTGCCCGGCGATGTCGAGCCTGAACAAGCGAATCACCCCGGAGCTCTTTCGCGACCTGCTTGAGAAGCTCGGCACGAGCTACCCCTCCGAGATGGGGATCGAGCCGCTCGAGATCACCGAGACCTACTCGCTCGGGCGGATCCTCGTCTCCGACCGGCATCTCCATCCCGGCGGTCTCGTCCACGGCGGCGCCTGGGTCGGCCTCGGCGACACCGTCGCCGCCTGGCAGACGTTCAAGCATCTGCCCGAGGGCCACAACTTCACCTCGATCGAGATGAAGCTGAACGCGATCGCGCCGGCCTTCCCCGGCGACGAGGTCTTCGCTCGCGCCGAGACCCTGCACAGCGGCCGCTCCACCCACGTGATCGAGGTGCGGATGACTCGCGAGGAGAAGCTGCTCGCCAATCTGATCGTGACCCAGCTCGTGCTCACTCCCAAGGAGTGAGCGAGCCGATGCCGCCGCGGCTGCGGGTCCACAGGATTCCCTTCTCGACCAACGTCGAGCGCGTCGCGCTCGCCTGCGGCATCAAGGGCGTCGAGGTCGAGTGGGTCGACCACGACCCGGCCGACCGCTCGGCGCTGATCGAGCTCAGCGGCCAGGAGCTGACCCCTGTCGCCGAGTTCGGCGGCGAGGTCGTCTTCGACTCGCCCCGGATCCTCGAGCGGCTCGATCGCGAGTTCCCCGAGCCGCCGCTCTATCCGGCCGAGCCGGCGGACCGGGCCCGGGCCGAGATCTTCGTCGAGTGGTTCAACGAGGTCTGGAAGCGGGCGCCGAACGCCCTCGACGCCGACCGCCTGGACCCGGCCGAGACGGCGGCCCACGTGGCCGCGATCGAGGCGGCCACGGCCCGCTTCGAGGCGATCCTGACCGCGTCCGAGTGGCTCGACGGCGCCGGTCCCGGGATCGCCGACGTGATCGCCTGGCCGTTCCTCCGCTACGCCGTCGATGAGCCCGCCCCCGGCGACACCGAGCGCTTCCACGCGATCCTCCACGAGCGGCTCAGCCCCGGCGAGCACCCGGCGCCTGGACGAGTGGGTCGAGCGGGTGCGGGAGTTGCCGCGGGCGTGAGGGGTGGGGCTGGGCGGTGTCGCGGTGTGGGGCCGTCCGAGGGCGGCGCTTCGAGGGCTCAGGCCGGGTATTTGCAGAGAGGGTGAGGTGGAGGAGGGTGCCGGCCGTCGCTGAGGCGGGGCCGGGGCCGTCCTTTGTCACGTGGGGCGCGTGGGCGTCACGGTCTCGTGGCTGTTTCTCAGGGCGCTTTCGCGAGAGGACAAATTGACCGCGATATAGTGCAGGTCAATCGTCCTCTCGTCCCGGGCTCACCGGGAATCCACCCCGAAACCGCAACGAGACACGCGCGCCGTGTGACCAACCACAAACCGCACCCCTTCCCTCACTGCAATCTCGGCCCGGTCCGAACCCTGCAGCCACAACCCGAAACAACACGCGCCCTGGACCACGCCGGCGCCGCCCGCCCCCGTCCTTCCCGGCCCCGATAGCGTGCCGCCTGCCGGCACTGCGGACGACGGAGGAGCGAGATGAGCGAGCAGACCAAGTACATCCTCGGCGAGGATCGGATCCCCACCCACTGGGTCAACCTGATGCCGGATCTTCCCGGCGAGCCGCACCCGCCGCTGAGCCCGGCGACGATGGAGCCGGCCGGTCCCCCCGACCTCGCCCCGATCTTCCCGATGGCGCTGATCGAGCAGGAGGTCTCGGCCGAGCCGACGATCGAGATCCCCGAGGAGGTGCGTGAGATCTACGCGCTCTGGCGGCCGACGCCGCTGTTCCGGGCCCGCCGGCTCGAGAAGGCGCTCGATACCCCGGCCCACATCTACTACAAGTACGAGGGCGTCTCGCCGGCCGGCTCGCACAAGCCGAACTCGGCGATCCCGCAGGCCTATTACAACCGCGAGGCCGGGATCCGCAAGCTCGTCACCGAGACCGGCGCCGGTCAGTGGGGCAGCTCGCTCGCCCTCGCCTGCAAGCTGTTCGGGCTCGAGTGCGAGGTCTTCATGGTCGGCGTCTCCTACGACCAGAAGCCGTACCGGCGGGCGATGATCGAGACCTGGGACGCGACGGTCCACCGCAGCCCCTCCGACCTGACCGAGGCGGGCCGCTCGCAGGCCTCCCACCCGAGCGGCAGCCTCGGGATCGCGATCTCGGAGGCGGTCGAGATCGCGGCAGGCGCCGAGGACACGAACTACTCGCTCGGGTCGGTCCTCAATCACGTCTGCCTGCATCAGACGGTGATCGGCCAGGAGTGCATCGAGCAGCTCGAGCTGGCGGGCGAGTACCCGGACGTCGTGATCGGCTGCGTCGGCGGCGGCTCGAACTTCGCCGGCGTCGCCTTCCCGTTCCTGCGCCGCAAGCTGCAGGAGGGCGGCGACACCCGGTTCATCGGCGTCGAGCCCGCGGCCTGCCCGACGCTGACCAAGGGCGAGTACCGCTACGACTTCGGCGACACGGTCGGGATGACGCCGCTGATGCCGATGTACACGCTCGGTCACGACTTCGTCCCGCCCGAGCTGCACTCGGGCGGGCTCCGCTACCACGGCGACTCGCCGCTGGTCAGCGCCCTGGTCAAGGCCGGAGCGGTCGAGGCCCAGGCGGTCGCGCAGACGAGCGCCTTCGCCGCCGCGGTCCAGTTCGCCGGCGTCGAGGGCATCCTGCCGGCGCCGGAGCCGTCACACGCGATCCGCGCCGCGATCGACGAGGCGCTCGATGCGAAGGAGAAGGGCGAGGAGCGGGTGATCCTCTTCAACCTCTGCGGCCACGGTCACTTCGACATGTCCGCCTACGACGCCTACCACCGAGGCGAGCTCACCGACCTCGAGTTCTCGGAGTCCGACATGGAGTCGGCCCTCGCGAACCTCCCCGAGACGCCTTCGATCGCCTAGGCGTCTGCCGCGGGCACGCGGTGGATTTCGAAGAGGTTCGTGCCCAGCTGCGAGGTCGGCCAGGCCGGCGGTGATCGCGACGAGGTCGCCGGGCTCGGCGACGCCCATCTCCCGTGCGATGTTGGCCGAGTCGTCGAGCAGGTGGCGCAGGCCGCCCTGCTCGTGGTGCAGGTGGCAGCGGACTCCGAACAGGAGGTTGAGGCGACGCACCGTCTCGACGCGCTCGGAGACGGCGATGATCGGGACCCGCGGCCGCAGGGCCGAGACGAGGCGCGCCGTGCGGCCGCTGTTGGTCGGCACGACGATCGCCTTGACGTCGAGGCGGTGGGAGGCGGCGACGGCGCTCTGGGCGACGGCGCCGGCGACGTCGCCCGGCTGGGCGGCGACGCGCTCGCGCATCCAGTACTCGTAGGGGAGGTCGCGCTCGGTCTCGCCGGCGATCCGGTCCATCATCCGGACGGCCTCGAGCGGGTAGGCGCCGACGGCGGTCTCCTCGCTCAGCATCACCGCGTCGGAGCCGTCGTAGATCGCGTTGGCGACGTCGGTCACCTCGGCCCGCGTCGGCCGGTCGCTGTCGACCATCGAGGCCAGCATCTGCGTCGCCGTGATCGACGGCTTCGACATGCTTCCGGCGAGCCGGATCAGCCGCTTCTGGGTCGGCGGCATCTCCTCGATCGGCAGCTCGATCCCGAGGTCGCCGCGGGCGACCATGATCCCGCTGGTCGCGGCCTCGACGATCTCCTCGGTGTGCTCGAGCGCCTGCGGCTTCTCGATCTTGGCGATCAGCGGGATGTCGGCGCCGCGACTGCGGATCCGCTCGTTGATCGGACGCAGGTCGTCGGCGTTGCGGACGAACGAGACGGCGAGCAGGTCGACCTCGTGCTCGATCGCGAACTCGACCCAGCCCATGTCGGTGTCGCCGGCCGCCGGCATCCCGGTGACCGCGCCCGGCAGGTTGATGCCCTGGTGGGAGGCGACCGAGCCTCCGGTCTCGACCTCGCAGCGGACGTGGCGATCGCCGACCTCGACCGCCCGCAGGCGGATGCGCCCGTCGGCGAGGAAGATCGGGTCGCCCTGCTTGACCGCGTTCGGGAGCTTCTCGAAGGAGACGGGCAGGCGCTCCTCGGTCCCGACGCACTCGTCCGTCGTCAGCTCGAGCTCGGTGCCGCTGCGGATCCGGACGACGTCGTTGTGGACCTCGGCGAGGCGCAGCTTCGGGCCGGGGAGGTCCCCGAGCACACCGACCCACTTGCCGGTCTCCTCGGATGCGGCGCGGATCCGCTCGATGTTCTCGGCGTGATCGTCCGCGGTCCCGTGCGAGAAGTTGAGCCGGAAGACGTCGGCGCCGGCGCGGATCATCGCGGCGAGCATCTCGGGCTCGCGGGAGGCCGGCCCGACCGTGGCGACGACCTTCGTACGGCGCTCCGGGGCATCGAGCTCGGCAGCGTGCGCGGGTTCTCGATCTGAGCTCACTTGAATCTCCGTTCTGCGAAGTCGGTCACGCGGCGCACGATCCGGTGGGTCGGCTCGGGCATCGGAGAGCCATCCGGGCGCTCGCGCTCGCGGGCTCGGCGTCGGGGTCGGCCTCGAGATTCTGGATGAACGGAAGTCGCCAGAGCGCGCTGGCGCTGACCAGCCCGGCGGCGACCGAGGCGAGGCAGAGGAACCACTGCCCGGCCGAGAGCAGCTCGAGCTCGAAGAAGTCGCGGACCGGAGCCGCCGCGAGGACGAGCGCGTAGAGCGCTCCGAGCAGGGTCACCATCGCGAGCATGTAGCCCTGGATCGCGATGTGCTCGCGGCCGGGCCCGCGCTCGAGCAGCAGGATGAAGGCGAGGCCGAGCACGATCAGCGTCGTCGTCGCCGCGGTCCGGCCCTCCTCGAGCGTGCCGCCGAAGACCGAGTCGACGAGGAAGAACGAGAGCAGCGAGCCGGCCGCGATGCCGGCGCCGGCCGGCAGGCCGAACGCGGTCAGCGCCTGCAGCAGCCGGCCGCGGTACAGCGGCCCCTCGCTGGGCGCGAGCGCGAGCACGAAGGAGGGGATGCCGATCGTCAGCAGCGCCGCGATCGTCAGGTGCCTGGGCAGGAACGGGAACGCGAACCCGAACAGGGCGGCGGCGAGGATCAGGAAGCCCGCGTAGAAGGACTTCGTCATGTACAGGCGCCCGAGCCGGTGGATGTTGCGGGCGATCCGCCGGCCCTCGGCCACCGCGCGCGGCAGCATCGCGAACTGGTCGCGGAGCAGGACGATGTCGGCGATCCCCTTGGTGATCTGGCTGCCCGAGCCCATCGCCACGGCGAGGCGGGCCTGCTTGAGGGCCGGCACGTCGTTGACGCCGTCGCCGATCATCGCGGTGAAGCGGCCGGAGTCGGAGAGCGCGCCGACCAGCGCCTTCTTCTGGTCGGGCGTGATCCGGCAGAAGATCGTGTTGCTCTCGGCCGCCTCGGCCAGCTCGCGCGGGTCGTCGGGCAGCTGCGAGCCCTCGATCACGCCGGCGTCGGACGGGACGCCGAGCGAGTGGGCGACGGCGGTGACGGTCTCGCGCGCGTCGCCGGAGATCAGCTTCAGGTCGACCTCCTGCTCGCGCATGAACTCGATCGTCTCGCGGGCGTCGGGGCGGATCGTCTCCTCGAGCACGACCAGGGCGCGCGCCTCGAGCCGAGGCGGCGGCTCGGCGGCCGGGTCGTCGGGCAGTCCCGACGGCGCCTCGCCGAAGGCGATCACGCGGCGGCCCTCGGCGGTCTGCTCGGCGAGCTTGCGCTCGAGCTCGTCCGGGAGCGTCATCGCGCCGGCCCCGATCAGGACGTCGGGCGCGCCGATCACGTAGGAACGGGAAGCGCCGCCGCCGTTCAGGGTCAGGCCGCTCCACTTCCACTTCGACGAGAACGGGACCTCGTCGCTGACCGCGGCCGCGTCGGCGGGGAAGGCGTCGGCGATCGTCTCGAGCGTGCGGTTGCGCTCGCCTGCCGAGGCGGCGAAGCGGCCGAGGGCGCGTTCCGCCTCCTCGCCGGCGCCGGCAGCGGTCGCGACCTCGATCAGCCTCAGCGTCCCGTCGGTCAGGGTGCCGGTCTTGTCGACGCAGATCGTGTCGACGGCGGCGAGCGCCTCGGTCGCGGCCATCTGCTGGACGAGGGTGTCCTGACGGGCGAGGCGCACCGCCGCGACGGCGAGCGTCACGCTCATCAGCAGCACCAGGCCCTCGGGCACGAGCGTGATCAGGCCGGCGGTCGCGGTCTGCGCGGCCTCGGTGAACTCGACGCTGCGCAGGCTGAGCGCGCCGAGCATCACGATCGCCATCGGCACGAGCACGATCGAGGTCGCCCGCAGGACCAGGTTGACCTCCTGCTCGAGCGGCGAGGGCGGGTGCCGGAACTCCTTCGCCTCGCCCGCGAGCTTGTGCGCGTAGCTGTCCTCGCGAACGGCGTCGATCACGTAGTAGCCGGAGCCCGAGAGGCAGAACGAGCCCGACAGCATCCTGTCGCCACGATCCTTCTGGATCCCGTCCGCCTCGCCCGTGAGCAGCGACTCGTCCAGCGTCAGGCCGCGCGAGGCCGAGACCTCGCCGTCGGCGATCAGCTGGTCGCCGGGCTCGACGCGGACGGTGTCGCCGGGAACGACCCCCTCGGCGCGGACGTCGATCAGCTCGCCGTCGCGCACGACCTGCGCCTTCGGCGCGACCAGCAGCGCGAGGTTGTCCAGCACCTCCTTCGCCTTCAGCTCCTGGCGGATGCCGATCCCGGAGTTGACGATCGCGATCAGGCCGAAGAGCGCGTCCGCGAACAGGCCGAGGCTGAGCACGAGCACGAAGAAGACGAGGATGATCGCGTTGAAGAGCGTGAAGACGTTGGCGAAGACGATCGACTTGATCGAGCGGCTGCTGTCCTCGGGCGGCTCCCCGAGCTCGCGCAGGCGTCGCGCCGCCTCCGATGACGTCAGCCCGAGCGGGGCGGTTGCCGCGGTTTCCTGCACGCTCGCCATCTATACAGAATGAACGGCGGGCCGATGCAGCGGGGGAGGGGAAACCGGCCGTTCGCCGGGCCCCGGGCGGGTCACTCGGGCCAGAAGCCCTCGTGCTTTTCGACCTCGTCCTCGATCCCGCCCTCGCCCTTGATCGAGCAGAGGATCAGCTCGACGTCCGCGTCGGTGTCGTTGTGGACCGACCGGATTGCCTCCGGGGCGATCCGGACCGCGTCTCCCTCGCTCGCCTCGAAGACGTCGTCTCCGACCTTGACCGTGACGGTGCCGCGGGTGACGAGGATCACCTCCTCCTGCGTCCTGTGGCTGTGACCGTAGCTGCCCCGGCCGCCGGTCCCCGCGGGCATGCGCCGCCACGTCAGCGCGATCTGCTCGCAGCCGAGGCCGCCGCCGTAGGACCGCATCTCGCCGAAGCCCGGGTAGGCCGCCATCCAGTCGTCGGCGTCGCTCCGTGACAGCAGTGAGTAGCCGGCCATGCGAAAGAGAATAGGCTCCGCCGCGATGGCACTCAAGCTCGGAATCAATCTCGGTTACTTCGGAATCGGCCCGCAGGGCGATGAGGCGGCGGAGCTCGTCCGCAAGGCGGAGGAGGTCGGCTTCGAGTCGGTCTGGGCGGCGGAGTCGTACGGCTCCGATGTCGTCTCCGTCCTCTCCTGGCTGATCCCCCAGACGACGACGATCAAGCTCGGCGCCGCGATCCTCCAGGTGCCGGCCCGCCCGCCGGCCGCCGCCGCGATGGCCGGCGCCACGCTCGACTACCTCTCGGGCGGGCGCTTCATCTTCGGCTTCGGCCCGTCGGGCCCGCAGGTCTCGGAGGGCTGGTACGGCGTCCCCTATCCGAAGCCGTGGGGCCGGACCCGCGAGTACATCGAGATCGTCCGCGAGATCATCGCCCGCGAGGGCCCGCTCGACCACCAGGGCGAGCACTTCCAGATCCCCGTCCGCGGCGAGGGGACGATGAACCAGGGCAAGGCCCTGAAGCTCAACTTCCACCCGATCCGCAACGAGATCCCGGTCTTCGTCGGCGCGATCGGCTCGAAGTCGGTCGAGCTCGCGGCCGAGATCTGCGACGGCTGGATCCCGGCCTTCTCCGACCCGGAGCGGATCGAGGAGGTCTGGGCCGACGACCTCGCCGCCGGCTTCGAGAAGGGCGGCCGCAGCCGTTCCGACCTCGAGGTCAGCCCGACGATCCAGGTCGCGATCGACGGCGATCTCGACGCCGCCCGCGCGATGGTCAGGGCGGCGCTGGTGCTGTACCTGGGCGGGATGGGCTCGAAGCAGAAGAACTTCTACGTCGACCTGAGCGAGCGCTTCGGGTTCGGCGACGAGGCCCGCAACGTCCAGTCGCTCTACCTCGACGGCAAGCGCGAGGAGGCCTACAACGCGATCCCCGAGGAGCTGGTCACGATGACCTCGCTGATCGGCTCCGAGGACGAGGTCGGCGAGCGGCTGAAGAAGATCGAGGCCGCCGGCGTCGACCGCCTGATCGTCTCGGTCGCGCACTTCGACCCGGCCGAGCGCCTGCACGCCGTCGAGAGGCTCGCAGCCTCGCCGGGGTGCAGGCTCCCGCCTGAGCGTCTCGACCGGACTCGCGTCGACTCCGCGGTCCGATCTACATTTGAGTGCCTATGCCCGACCTCTCTGAAGGCGCTGTATTCGCGGGCCATCGGATCGAGGGCGTGGCCGGGCGTGGCGGCATGGGCACCGTCTACCGGGCGACCCACCTCGCGCTCGACCACGTCGTCGCGCTCAAGGTGATCGCGCCCGACCTCGTCACCGACGACTCGTTCAGGGAGCGCTTCCGGTCGGAGTCGCGGATCGCGGTCTCGCTGCGGCATCCGAACGTCGTCCCGATCCACCACGCCGGCGAGGAGGACGGCCTGCTGTTCGTGACGATGGACCTGATCGAGGGGCCGGACCTGCGCAAGCTGCTGATCGCGCGCGGCCCGCTCGACGGCGAGCACGCCGTCGCGATCCTCGAGCAGGTCGCCTCGGCGCTCGACGTCGCGCACTCGCGCGGCCTCGTCCACCGCGACATCAAGCCGGGCAACATCCTGATCGACGAGCACGCCGCCTCCGACCGCGTCTTCCTGACCGACTTCGGCCTGACCAAGCGGATGGACCAGGCGAGCGGCGCCACCGCCCTGACCAGCACCGGCGCCTTCGTCGGCACCCTCGACTACGTCGCCCCCGAGCAGATCCGCGGCGACGACCTCGACGCCCGCACCGACGTCTACGCGCTCGCCTGCGTGCTCTACGAGATGCTCGCCGGCAAGGCGCCGTTCGCCGACCGCGAGGAGAAGGTGGCGAAGATGTACGCCCACCTCCAGGACTCGCCTGAGCCGCTGACGCGGCGAGAACGCGGTCTTCAACGCGGTGATCGACCGCGGCATGGCGAAGGACCCGGACGACCGCTACCCGTCCGCCGGCGACCTCGCCCGCGCCGCCGCCGCGGCCCTCGAGGGGACGTCGGTCGCGACCGAGGAGCGCAACGTCGGCGTCGGCCCCGCCGCCCCGACCGCAGCCCACCAGACGCCGGTCGAGACGGTCGAGACGCTGCCGCCGCTGGAGCCGACGGTCGAGTCGGAGCCGCCGTTCGAGGACACGGCGGTCAGCGAGCCGCAGGTCGACCGAGCCCGCGTCACGGCCGGAGCCCGAGCCTGAGTCTGAGCCGACTGCGGTCGAGCCGGCGACGACCGGCGTCACGCAGGCGCGAGCCCGTCGCCACGCGCCGCGGTCGCGAGCCCTCCGGCGACCCGCTCCCGCACGCCCCTGCTGATCGGCGGCGGAGTCCTCGTCGGCATCGTCGTCGCGGCCGTGATCGCGCTCGGCGGCGGGGGAGGGGGCGACGACGGCGGCGACGACGTCGACGGCGAGCCAGTCGGGCGGCGGCGCCGCGGCAGACGTTCGCGCCGAAGGTCGTGAGCGGCGGCATCGACGGCGGCACGCTGCCGGTCGGGGTCGCCGCCGACGGCGACGACGTCTACATCGCCGACCGCACGGGCGGCAGCGTGATCAAGGGACAGCGCCGACGGACATGGAGCAGGTCGGCAGACGCCGCTCGCGATGCCGGACTCGACGCCCGAGGACCTCGTGGTCGTCGGCGACTTCGTCTTCGTGACGATGCCGAACGCGCGACCAGGTGATCCTGAAGCTGGACAAGCGACCTGGGCAGTCGAGACCTCGATCCCGCTGCCCGCGGGCAGCGAGCCCTCGGGCATCTCCGTCGGCTGCGGACGGCTCGGTCTGGGTTGCGGGGCTCGCCTCCGGCGAGCGTCTACGAGATCGATCCGGACTCGAGCGACGTCGACGCCGATCGACCTCGGCGTCGAGGCGCCGTTCGGGATCGCCGTCACCGAGGACGAACCTCTGGGTCACGGCGCGTGAGGGCGACGCAGGTGATCCGCGCCGACCCGGACGGCGAGCGACCCCGAGGCGATCGACGTCGGCGACAACCCGAAGGGCGTTGCGGTCGCCGGCGGCGCCGTCTACGTCGCCAACACCGACAGCGGCTCGGTCAGCGTGCTCGAAGGAGAGCCGGAGCAGGTGCATCGACACCGTCGACGTCGGCGGCCTGCCGCGCGCGGTCGACGTGCTCGGCGATCACGTCTGGGTGTCGAACGGCGACGTCGAGGCCAACGCGAGCGGTGAGACGCCGAACGGCTGGGTCACCGCCTTCGACGCCGGCTACGGCCGATGTCGCCGACAAGAAGATCGAGGTCGGCGGCTCGCCCGAGGGCCTCGGCGTCAGCGACGACCGCGTCTGGGTCGCGACCGGCCCGACTGAAGCTCGCCCGCGCGATCCAGCCCTAGAACGCGATCGCCGAGCAGACGCCGAGGTAGACGGCGATCGAGACGAGGTCCTGGACGACGGTCGCGAGCGGGCCGGAGCCGAAGGCCGGGTCGGTGCCGGCCGCCCGCAGCGCGAACGGGCAGCGCCATCGCGATCGCCGTCGCCATCGAGCTCGCGGATCGCGAGCGAAAGGCCGACGGCGAAGGCGACGTCGACGTCGCCCCAGCCGATCAGCGCGAACGGCACGAAGACGGCGCCGATCAGCGCTCCGATCGCGAGGCCGCTGATCAGCTCCGCCGTGATCGCCGTCCGCCAGTGGGCCCCGGTCGCCATGCCCGCGGATCACGAGCGCCTCGGTCTGCGTGCCGACCGCGTCCGCCATGTAGACGACGGCCGGCATGAAGAAGGCGAGCAGGATCTTCTCGTTGAGCTGCTCCTCGAAGCCGGAGACGAGCGTGACCGAGGCCATCGCGCCGACCAGCCCGATCAGCAGCCACGGCAGCCGGTGCCAGATCCGCAGCACGCACCCGCTCCTCGGCGGCAGTCCGGGCCGCCTGCGTGCCGTGCAGGTAGCCGCCCATCCGCGCCATGTCCTCGCTGTGCTCCTCGACCATCACGGCGAGCATCCGCTCGGACGGGATCAGCCCGGCGAAGCGCCCCTCCTCGTCGACGACGGCGATCGTCGTCGACGCCGTGCTCGACCATCCGGTGGGCGGCGAGCTCGCGGTCCACGCTCCGGGCCGAGGGTCGGCGGGATGGGCGTCCATCACCTCGGCGATCGGCCTGTCCTCCTCGGCCGCGAGCAGGCGCTCGAGCGGGACGACGCCGACGAGCTGCTCGTCGCTGAGGACCGCGACCGCGTCGGCGTAGTCGAGGTCCCGGCCGATCATCGAGTCGGCGCACCTCGCCGACGGTGGCGCCGGGGTCCGCGGTCGGGACGCGGCGCGACGCGTGCGAGGCGGCGTCGCGCAGCAGCAGCTCGCTCTCGCTCGGGAGCCGTCCGGCCATGCCCCAATCCTCCCGCCTCAACGCGGACGGGGCCCCGCTCGGCGGGGCCCCGTCGGCTCGGCGGATGTGATCCGCGGGCTACTTGACCTTGCCCTCGAGCAGCATCCAGCAGCCGTCGTCGCTGTCGGGGGCGACGAAGCCGGCGCCGGCGACGAGCGGCGGCGCGTGCAGGAGGGTGTTCGGGCCCTCCCGAGCTGCAGCGCAACGTGCTCGTCTCCTTGGTCCGGATCGCGAGACGCGCGTTCTTCGGGATCTCCATGCCGACCTTGAACTTCTCGACGTTGTACTCGCCGGTGTCGTAGTTCTCGTCGGTCTGGCCCTCGTAGGAGATCTTCGGGCCGTTGTCGACCAGCTTCGAGCTGCCGTCGTCACGGGTCTTGACGATCTGGAGCTTGAACGAGCCGGCCTCGCCGGCGATCAGCTCGACGCTCTTGAGCTTGCCGGCCTTCGGCGACTCCTCGCCTCCGGGGTTGCCGTAGGCCTCTCCCATGACCCAGGTGCACTTCTCGCCCTCGAAGCCGTTGCACTCGTGTGCGGTGCCGGCGTTGGAGGGCTGCACGGACGGGTCGAGGTCCGAGCCGAACGAGGTCGCGGCCTTGGCGGAGCCGGCCCCGATCGTCACTGCGACAGAGCGACCGCGACGATCAGCATCGCGATCAGCGAGGTACGCGTTCCCGGGCGTCGAGCGGTCGACGTGGATGGACGGTGTGGATGAGCGGTTCATGTCTGGTGTTCCTTTCTGTAGGTGAGCCCGGCGGCTGCCGGGCCGCTCGTCCAAGATCGCCTGCTCGGGCCCGCTTTCCAATGACCGCCGGGCGTGACCCGGCTCCCCCGGGGTGTGATCCGTTCGACACCCCGGTGTCGGGGTCTGGTGACGCGACCGCTCCGGCTCGGTTAGGCTCCCGCACCGCCCATGAGGATTGGCGTTCCGAAAGAGCCCGTAGACGGGGAGAAGCGCGTCGCGCTGATCCCCGCAACCGTGAAGAGCCTGGTCGACAAGGGGATCGACGTCGTGGTCGAATCCGGCGCCGGCGCCGAGGCCGGCCACCCCGATCCCGAGTACGGCGAGGCGGGTGCCACGCTCGGCTCCTCCTCCGACGCCTACGGCGCCGACATCGTCCTTCGCGTGACGACGCCGACGGTCGAGGAGATCGGCCGGGTCGGCAACGGCAAGGTGCTGGTCGGCTTCCTCTCGCCGCTGACTTCCGGTGAGACGACGAAGGCCCTCGCCGACGGCGGCGTGACCAGCTTCGCGATCGAGTCGATCCCGCGGATCACCCGCGCCCAGGCGATGGACGGCCTCTCCTCGCAGGCCAACGTCGGCGGCTACGCGGCCGCCCTGCTCGCCGCCCGCGAGTGCGGACGCTTCTTCCCGATGATGACCACGGCCGCCGGCACCGTCTCGCCGGCCCGCGTGATGGTGCTCGGCGCCGGCGTCGCCGGCCTGCAGGCGATCGCCACCGCGAAGCGCCTCGGCGCCGTCGTCAGCGGCTTCGACATCCGCCGCGCCGCCTGGGAGCAGATCGCCTCGCTCGGCGGCCGGCCCCTGGAGCTCGACTTCATCCCCGACGCCGAGGACGAGGGCGGCTACGCCCGGCCCTTGACCGAGGAGGAGAACGAGCAGGTCCGCGAGGCGCTGGCCGAGAACGCCGCCAAGCAGGACGTGATCATCACCACCGCTCAGATCCCGGGCCGCAAGGCGCCGATCCTGCTGACCGAGAAGGCCGTCGAGAACATGTCGCCGGGCTCGGTGATCATCGACATGGCCGGCGACTCGGGCGGCAACTGCGAGCTGACCCGCGGCGGCGAGACCGTCGAGGCGCACGGGGTCAAGATCATCGCTCCGCGCAACCTCACCTCCGACATGGCCGCGCACGCTTCGCAGCTGTACGCGAAGAACCTCGAGAACTTCATCGACCTGATCACCGACGAGGGCGCGCTCGCGATCGACTTCGGCGACGAGGTCGTGGCCGGTGCCTGCATCACGCACGAGGGCTCGGTCCGCAACGAGCGCGCGGCCGAGGTAGCCGGCGTCAGCGCCGCTCCCGTCGAGAAGGCGCCGGAGCCGGAGCCCGCTCCCGCCGATGACGCCGGGACCGACGCCGACAGCGCCGAGGAGGCCAGCTAGCCATGGATCTGATCACCGAGCTGACGATCTTCGTCCTCGCCGCCTTCGTCGGCTTCGAGGTGATCTCGAAGGTCCCCGCGACCCTGCACACGCCGCTGATGTCGCAGACCAACGCGATTCACGGCATCGTCGTGCTCGGCGGCCTGCTCGTGATCGGCTACTCGGACTCGCTGCTCACCGACGTGATCGGCTGGATCGCGATCTTCTTCGGAACCGTCAACGTCGTCGGCGGCTTCCTCGTCACCGACCGGATGCTCGGCATGTTCGTGCGCAAGCCGAAGCCGGCAGCCGACGCCGATGCCGGCGACAAGAAGGCCGGGAGCAAGTAGATGACCCTCGGGGCGCTCGCACTCGACTCCGACCTGGTCCAGGTCGCCTACATCGTCGCCTTCGTCCTCTTCATCGTCGGCATCCGTCAGGGCACCTCGCCGAAGACGGCGCGCCGCGGCAACATGATCGCCGCGGTCGGCATGGCCGTCGCGGTGGTCGCGACGCTCTGCACCGACGTGATCGGCAACTGGGGGATCATCCTCACCGCGATCGCGGCCGGCACGGCCGTCGGCTGGATCGCCTCGGCCCGCGTCGCGATGACCGACATGCCGCAGATGGTCGCGCTCTACAACGGCCTCGGCGGCGGCGCGGTGGCGCTGATCGCGTGGTCGGAGTTCCGCCACGGCCAGGACTACGGCTTCGAGCTCGAGGTCTTCATCCCGATCCTGTTCTCGATGGTGGTCGGCTCGATCTCGTTCTGGGGATCGAACATCGCCTTCGGCAAGCTCCAGGACGTCCTGCCCGCAGCGGCCGATCAAGGTCCCGGGCCAGAGCTTCATCAACGGGCTGCTGCTGCTCGCGATCGTCGCCGGCTGCGTCGTCCTCGCGATCGACCACGAGGACCCCTCGCAGGCGATCTTCATCGGCTGCCTGCTCGGCGCCGCGGTGCTCGGCAACCTCTTCGTCCTGCCGATCGGCGGCGCCGACATGCCGGTCGTGATCTCGCTGCTCAACGCCTTCACCGGCCTCGCCGCGGCGGCCGCCGGCATCGCCCTCGACAACACGGCGCTGATCGTCGGCGGCACGCTCGTCGGCTCCTCGGGCACGATCCTCACGCTCGACATGGCGAACGCGATGAACAGGTCCGTGTCGAACATCCTCTTCGCCGGCTTCGGCGGCGCGCCCGCTGCCTCCGGGGGCGGCTCCGCCGAGGAGCGACCGCACCGCTCGATCACCGCCCAGGACGCGGCGATCGCGCTCGGGCTACGCGGACAGCGTCGTGATCGTCCCCGGCTACGGCCTCGCCGTCGCCCAGGCCCAGCACGCCGTCAAGGAGATGGTCGACGAGCTCGAGAGCCGCGGCGTCCAGGTCCGCTACGCGATCCATCCGGTCGCCGGCCGCATGCCCGGCCACATGAACGTGCTGTTGGCCGAGGCCGACGTCGACTACGAGAAGCTGGTCGAGATGGAGGACATCAACCCGGACATGCCGCGCACCGACGTGGCCGTGGTGATCGGCGCCAACGACGTCACCAACCCCGCCGCCAAGGAGGATCCCGACAGCCCGATCGCCGGGATGCCGATCATCGAGTGCCACGAGGCGCAGCAGGTGATCGTGATCAAGCGGTCGATGAGCCCGGGCTTCGCCGGCATCGACAACGACCTCTTCTATCTCGACAAGACCGCGATGCTCTTCGGCGACGCCAAGGGCGCCGCGCAGGAGATCGCCTCCGAGATCACCAAGCTCTAGCGCCTGGACCGCCGGTCGCCGCCGCCCCTCGAACATCCGCAGCTCCGGGTCGTGCAGATCGACGATCGGCTGGAAGTGGAGGCGGAAGCGGTCCTCGTCGAGGGCGGCCCGGATCCGATGCGACCAGCGCAGCGCGCAGCGAGGCCTGCGATCGGCTTCCGGCCGCGGCGTCGTAGAGCACGACCGAGTCGCGGCCCGCGTCCTTCGCCGCGTACATCGCGAGGTCGGCGGCCGCGAGCAGGGTGTCCTCGGTCTCGGACTCGAGCTGGCCTGTGCAGACGACCCCCGCCGACGCCGAGACCCTGAGCTCGCGTGAGCCCGCCGCCGCCACGCGCAGACCGCGCACCGCCTCGAGCAGCTCGCCGGCGATCCGGACGCCGGTCTCCTCGTCGGCCCCTGCGAGCACGCAGGCGAACTCGTCGCCGCCGAGGCGAGCGACCACGTCGGTGTCGCGGAGGCGCCCTCGCAGGACCTCCGCGACGCTGCGCAGCACGCGGTCGCCGACGCCGTGGCCGAGTGAGTCGTTGATGTACTTGAAGTGATCGAGATCGAGCAGGACGACGGCGAAGGCGCGCCCGTAGCGGTCGCGCTCGGCGATGCGCCGGCGCATGTCGGCGCTGAACTCGCGCCGGTTCGCGAGCCCGGTGAGGACGTCATGGGAGGAGAGGAAGAGCAGCTCCTGCTCCTGGCGCTTGCGCTCGGTGATGTCCTGCACCTGACTGACGAAGTAGCGCGGCTCCCCTTCGGCGTCGCGAACGAGCGAGACGGAGAGCAGCGCCGAGATCGTCGTCCCGTCGGCGTGGAAGTAGCGCTTCTCGATCTCGTAGGTGCGGATCTCGTCCGCGAGCGTCCGCTGCATCAGCGCGAGGTCGGCCTCGAGGTCGTCCGGGTGCGTGATCTCCTGGAACGTGCGCGCGAGCAGCTCGCGCTCGGAGTAGCCGGTCATCTCGCAGAGCGCCTGGTTGACCCGTATCCAGGACCCATCGAGGCCGACGAGCGCAAGCCCGATCGGCGCATTGTCGAAGGCTGAGCGGAAGCGCTCCTCGGCCTCGAGCGCCCGCAGCGCCTGCTCGCGGGCGTCCTCCTCGGCGCGCCGGCGGAGGGCGACGTCGCGATTCACCTGGGAGGCAGCCGACGACGAACAGGTACTGGATCGCCCCGAGCGTCGCCAACCCCATCAGGACCAGCGCGAAGCCGGTGCCCCACCAGCCGTGATCGAACCCGTAGTCGGCGAGCAGGGCCGAGAGGACCGGCACCGTCAGCCCGACCGGCATCGCCCCCCTCGCCGCTCGGTCGCCGGCGCCGTCGTGCGCATACCAGCAGCCGGGCCGGTGCTCGGGCCGCAGCGCGAAGACGGAGAGCGCAGAGGACGCCGAGCCCGCATCGCCGTGTGCAGGGCGATGCCGGCTACTTCGGCGGGCGTGTACAGCGAATCGACTCCGATCAGGTACCCGAACATGCTCGCGCCGACGATCGTCAGCGCCAGCACCAGCGCCGTCGAGCAGAGGATCTCGACCCAGTCGTCGCCGCGAGCGCGCCGATGCGAGCGCGATTCCGAGCAGCAGGAAGGCGGTCGCCGTCTGCGGCGCCGGCAGCATGCCGCGCGCGTCCGTGGTCTCGTCGGCGCTGAAGAGGAGGTCGCCCGTGGCGGAGGTGTCGATCAGGTACTCGAACAGCGTCACCGCCGCGATCGCGAGCATCAGGCCGAGCAGCGCGAGTCGCAGAGCGCGGCTCCGCGGCTCGCATCGGCGAACGTGTCGAGCAGGACGACCGCGCCGCAACAGACGAACATCACCGCGGTGTTCGGGACCATGCTCGGCAAAGCTCGGCGAGATCTGCACGAGCGCGTCGAGCCCCGAGGCCCAGCCGATCAGGACGATCAGGCCCCGAGCGCGAGCGCGAATCGCGCCCCCGACGCGGGCTACGCCGAGGATCGATCGAGCCTCGCTGTCGGCTGCTCCCGTCGCCACCTCAGCGCAGACGATCGCGTTTCAGACCGGATCGGCTCATGAGTAGCAAAACCGCATTCTGGTGTAGGCTTCCGGAATCCGATGGAATCCAACCGATCGCGTATCTACGCTTTCCGGGATGACGGTCGGATCGAGAAAGCTGGCCGGCGGAACGGCCGCGAGCCTCGCCGAGATGCGCGAGTGGATCGGCTGGCGCGTCGACGATGTCAACGGCGCACTCGCTCGGCCGCCTT
Source organism: uncultured Solirubrobacterales bacterium (assembly GCA_963743845.1). GTDB lineage: Bacteria > Actinomycetota > Thermoleophilia > Solirubrobacterales > 70-9 > CAXMST01. The sequence continues at coordinate 73,372 of CAVURI010000003.1, read as the reverse complement.
CAGGACGTGATCCCCGACGGCGACGGGCGCCCGGGCTGGCTCGTCGATCAACGAGTTCCGCTTCGGAGAGGGCCGCCGCTTCATGGCGCCCGCGCGCGAGGCGACCGGCACGCCGCGGTCGCGTCTGGCTGCCGCTCGAGCGTGACCTCGTCCGCGGCTCCGCCCGGCCTCGGCTCGGCCTCGCCACTCGCCCCAGGCCGAGCGGCGGCTCCGCGAGCACTACGGGCTGCCGCTCGAGGACGCGGCCTAGCCGCCCCCTCTAGAAGTCGCCGGCGTCCGAGCAGCCGCCGGCGCCCGGCGGCGTGCAGGTGCGGATCGTCGCTCCGGGCGCGGCGCGCTCGATCCGGAAGGTCTGACCGTCCTCGGAGACGATGTGGATCTCGTAGGTGCGCTCGCCGGCGGCGTCGACCGTCGACCCGGCGCCGGTCAGAGGCTGCCCTCGATCGCGACCAGGGCGGCCGTGGTGGCGCCCGCGTAGGAGCCGTCGTGGTCGGTCGAGTAGACCTCGAGTGCGCCCTGGGCCACGGCGAGCGAGCTCCTGGCGTCGGCGTCGCGGGCCTTCTCCCGCTGCGAGAAGAAGGCCGGGACCGCGAACGCGGCGAGCAGGGCAAGGATCAGCATCACTACGAGCAGCTCGACGAGCGTGAAGCCGTTGGCGGAGCGCAGATTCATCTCGGTCCCCGCGCCACCCATCGGCGTCGCATATCGCCCGCGAAGCATGACCGCCTGAGAGCCGATCGCCCGCGACCCGAGCGGCTGGACGCGTGTATCAGGAATCGAGCAGGCGCCGAAGACGCTGCGGCTACTTCTGCCGGCGCTCGTGGCGGTTGGAGCTGCGCACCTTCGGGGTCAGCCAGCCGATCGCCGCACCGAGCAGGATCGCGATGATCAGCGCGAAGAAGAGCGGCATCCGCGTCTCCGCGAAGAGGAACTTGACCTGCGTCTCGTCGGTGTTCTGGATCACGAAGACGAAGGCGAGGAACGCGATCCCGCAGGCCAGATAGAAGCGCCAGCCGCGCCCGTCCTTGCTGCCGCCCTTCGCCCGCTCGATCTGGTCGCGCTCGCTCATCGCGATCCCGACCCTATTGAACCCGGGCGTCGGAGTCGGCCCGCTTCCGCGCGCGATTCGGCGCAGCGCCGTGTCCCAGGCGGCGCGCCGGTCGCTCCTAGCTTCGGTTCGTGGATGCGAGACGGCCGAGCGCTGCGAGGCGAGCAGCGGGCAGGCGACCCCGGAGTACGTCGGCATCGTGCTCGCCGTCGCGGTCGCTGTTCGCGGCGATCGTCGCCTTCACGCCGATCGCCGGGGAGGGTGCACGGATCGGTCGCGCCGTCGCCGAGCGCCTCGTCTGCGTGGTCGGGGCTCCGGCGACTGCGAGCCTGCCCTCGGACGGGCTCGAGATGGCGTACGGGCCCGAACTGGCCCTGCTCGCGAAGCTGCACGCGCCCGAGGTCCGCTTCGAGGACGCCGACTTCGTCTCGCTGCCGGTCGACCCACGCGAATGCCGCGAGCGCAGCTGCGCCGACACGAGCGCCCGCGGCGCGCTCGGCGAGTCCTTCGAGGGCGAGCCCGCGACGACCTTCGTCCGCGTCGTCGACTGTCGCGACGGCGCCGAGCCGCCGGCCGGACGCCGACTGCTCCGGCGCCGCGGCCGGGAACCTCTACCTGCAGTACTGGCTCTACTACCCGGACTCCGCGACCCGCTCGCTGCACCGGCTCGGCTTCCACGAGGACGACTGGGAGTCCTACCAGGTGCGGATCGGCCCGGACGGCGTCGTCTCGGCCCGCGCCAGCTCGCACGGGAGCTACAACTACGAGGCCGGCGGCCTCTCCGACATCGGCCGCAAGGAGATCCTCGGCCTGATCACGATCGACACGCGACGGCCTGGCTGGGGCCCGGAGAACGGCTACCTCTGGGTCTCCGACGGCTCGCACGCCGGCCGGGCCGCGGGCGACGACGGCTACTTCCGCTCGGTGCCGCGCGAGCGGTCTGCGGCTGGTGCCGATCGAACCCGGCATCGACGCGCTCGAAGGGCTCCGCTTCGACCCGGCGGTCGCGCCGCCCTGGCTCAAGGAGGTGTTCCGCAACCCGGAGGCGATCGGCACCTGACGGCGGTCCCGCGCGGCGCCGCGCGGGCCGGAAAGCTTGCCGAAAGGATCTCCTGGGTAGGGTCGTCCGCATCGCCGTCCCTCAGCAGGCAACTGACAAGGACTCGATCGCCGCGCGCCTGGCGGACGCGCGCGCCCGCACCCTGATGCTGATCGAGCCGCTCAGCGAGGAGCAGCTCAACACCGTCTTCACGGAGATCCTCAGCCCGCTCGCCTGGGACCTCGGCCACATCGCCAACTTCGAGGAGCTCTGGCTGGTCCAGCGGGTCGGCGGCCGCGAGCCGCTCGACGGCGCCCTCGGCAGCTTCTACGACGCGATCGAGAACCCGCGCCGGATCCGCAACGAGCTGCCGCTGCTTCGCGGCGAGCAGCTGCGGCGCTACATGGACGAGGTCCGGGAGCGGACGCTCGACGTCCTCGCCGGCGCGGACCTCGAGGACGAGTCCGAGCCGCTGCTCGCCGGCGGCTTCATCTACGAGATGCTGATCGCGCACGAGCACCAGCACAACGAGACGATGCTGCAGCTGCTGCAGTTCGTCGACGGATACCCGCGGCCGGGCCTCGATCGGCCCGGTCGGCGCGCCGGCCGCGGCGGCCGACGGGTCCCGAGATGGTCGCCGTCGAGGGCGGGCCGTACGAGATCGGAGCCGCGCCCGTCGGGCTTCGCCTACGACAACGAGCGGCCCCGGCATCGAGGTCGAGCTCGACCCGTTCCTGATCGACCGGACGCCGGTCACCAACGGCGCCTTCGCCGCCTACATCGAGGAGGCGGGCGCGAAGCCGCCGATGTTCTGGGAGCGGGACGGCGAGGGCGGCTGGCTCGACGCCCGCTTCGGGCTCCGCGAGCCGGTCGACGCGGCGCTGCCCGTGGTCGGCGTGAGCTGGAGCCAGGCAGCGGACTACGCGGCCTGGGCCGGCAAGCGGCTGCCGACCGAGTTCGAGTGGGAGGCGGCCTCCGAGGGCGCCGACCGCGCCCGCGCCAACCTCGACCAGCTCGCCTACGGGCCGCTGCCGGCCGGCGCGATCGCGGACAGCGCCTCCGTCTGCGGTGCCGAGCAGATGATCGGCGACGTCTGGGAGTGGACCTCGAGCGGCTTCGAGGCGTACCCCGGCTTCCGGGCGTTCCCCTACCCCGAGTACTCGGAGGTCTTCTTCGGCGGCGACTACCGGGTCCTGCGGGGCGGCTCGTGGGCGACCCGCCGCGACGTCGTCCGCGCGCAGCTTCCGCAACTGGGACCACCCCTACCGCGCCCAGATCTTCTCCGGCTTCCGCTGCGCCGCCGACGCGAGCGACCGGGCGGCTCCGCCGACCCGGGAGAAGATCCGGATCGAGGTCCGCCTCGCCGACGGCGCCGGCACCTCCGAGGACCTGGCCCGCGACGCCCGCGCCGGGCTCGCGGCGGAGTTCAAGCAGCTGCCGCCGAAGTACTTCTACGACGAGCTGGGCTCGCAGCTGTTCGAGGAGATCACGGAGCTGGCCGAGTACTACCCGACCCGCACCGAGCGGTCGATCCTCGCGCAGCAGTCGGCGGCGATCGTCGCCGCGGCCGACCCGCAGTGCCTCGTCGAGCTCGGCTCGGGCTCGGCCTCGAAGACGCGCACGCTGCTCGACGCGATGCAGGAGGCGGGCTCGCTCCACACCTACGTGCCGGTCGACATCTCCGAGGAGATCACCAGGGCGACCGCGGCCGAGCTCGTCGAGGAGTACCCCGAGCTTCGCGTGCACGGCGTCATCTGCGACTTCGAGAACCACCTGGAGCGGCTTCCGGGGTGGGGCCAGCGCCGCATGTTCGCCTTCCTCGGCGGCACGATCGGCAACTTCGACGGCGAGCAGCGGATCGCGTTCCTGTCCCGGATCGGCTCGCTGCTCGGCTCGGCGGACACGCTGCTGCTCGGCACCGACCTGGTCAAGGACACGGCCAGGCTCGAGGCCGCCTACAACGACGCCGCCGGCGTCACCGCCCGCTTCAACAAGAACGTGCTCAGCGTCCTCAACCGCGAGCTCGGCGCCGACTTCGATCTCGACCGGTTCGAGCACTTCGCCTTCTACGACGCCGAGCGCGAGCGGATCGACATCAGGCTGCGCTCGCTCGCCGACCAGAGCGTCAGCGTCCGCGACCTCGGCATGGAGGTCCCGTTCCGGGCCGGCGAGGAGATGCGGACCGAGCTCTCCTGCAAGTTCACGAGGGAGAGCCTCGAGCGCTCCTACGCGGCCGCGGGCCTCGAGATGGTCGAGTTCTGGACCGACCCCGAGCAGCTGTTCGCCCTCAGCCTGGCGCGGCCCGCCTGACGGCCCGGTCCGTATAGGGTCTCGCCCGTGAGCTCGGCGCAGGCGGCCGACATCGAGGCAGGGGAAGACGGACACGGCGCTGCCGCCGTCGTCTTCGACGGCGTCTCCAAGACCTACCGCGGCGCCAAGGCGCCGGCCGTCAACGACCTCTCGCTGGAGGTGGCGGCGGGGGAGATCTGCGTCCTCGTCGGCCCCTCCGGCTGCGGCAAGACGACCGCGATGCGGATGGTCAACAGGACGGTCGAGATCAGCTCCGGCGACATCACCGTCGGCGGCGCCTCGGTCCGCGACCGCGACCCGGCGCAGCTGCGGCGCGAGATCGGCTACGTGATCCAGCAGATCGGCCTCTTCCCGCATCGCACGATCGGCGAGAACATCGCCACCGTCCCGCGCCTGCTCGGCTGGCCCGAGGAGCGGCGCCGGGCCCGCGTCGAGGAGCTGATGCAGCTGATCTCGCTCGATCCGGAGATCGCCGACCGCTACCCGGCCCAGCTCTCGGGCGGCCAGCAGCAGCGCGTCGGCGTCGCCCGCGCGCTCGCGGCGGACCCGCCGGTGATGCTGATGGACGAGCCCTTCGGCGCGATCGACCCGATCGCCCGCGAGCGCCTCCAGAACGAGTTCCTGCGCCTCCAGGCCGAGATCCGCAAGACGATCCTCTTCGTCACCCACGACATCGACGAGGCGATCAAGATGGGCGACCGGATCGCGGTCATGCGCGAGGGCGGCCACCTGGCCCAGTACGCGACGCCGGCCGAGCTGCTGATGGCGCCGGCCGACGAGTTCGTCGAGGACTTCGTCGGCGCCGACCGCGCCCTCAAGCGGCTGGCGCTGATGCGGGTCGGCGAGGTCGACCTGTGGGAGGCGCCGCTCGCCTTCGTCGGTCAGGACACGTCCGAGGTGCGCGCGAAGCTCGCCGGCGCCGAGGTGCCCTACGCGGTGCTCGTCGACTCCGACCGCCGGCCGCTCGGCTGGCTCTCGGAGGCGGACCTCTCGCGGCCGACGGTCTCCGAGCGGCCCGACAGCTCCCCCGAGCCGATCCTCGACGAGGCCGACGTGCTCCGCGACGCCCTCTCCGACCTGCTCCAGGCCGAGACCCACTACGCGCCGGTCGTCGACCGGACGGGCGCGATCCGGGGTGTGCTCAGCGTCGAGATCATCCAGGACTTCCTCACGCTCCGAGGAGGCCCGGGAGGACGCGCCGGCGACCGAGCGCCCCGTCGAGTAGCCGTGGTCGGCCTCGACTCGCTCGCCCTCGCTCCTGGCCCAGGCCGGCGAGGGCTTCGTCCGCGACGTCGACGATCCCTCGACCGAGTGCGTCGCCGACAACGACAGCGTCTGCGTCGGCTGGGCGATCGAGAACTTCGACCGCTACGTGACGCCGACCCTCGAGCACCTCGTCCTCGTCGGCTTCGCGGTCCTGTTCGGGTTCCTGATCGCCTTCGCGATGGCGCTGCTCTCGCACGGGCGCCGCTGGATCATCCCGATCTTCACCGGCACCACCGGGGTCATCTACACGTCCCGAGCATCGCCCTGTTCCTGATCCTGCTGCCGATCACGGGGCGCGGGACGGTCACTGCCGTGATCGCGCTGACGCTCTACAACCTGCAGATCATCTACCGCAACATCGTCGTCGGGATCGCCAACGTGCCCGAGGGCGCGCGCGAGTCGGGCCGGGGGATGGGGATGACCGACCGGCAGCTGCTGTGGAAGGTCGAGCTGCCGCTGGCGCTGCCGGAGATCGTCGCCGGGGTGCGGATCGCGACGGTCTCGACGGTCGCGATCGCGACGCTCGCGGTGTTCGCCGGCGCCGGCGGCCTCGGCGCCGAGATCTACAACGACATCACCTTCAAGACCGGGATCGTCGTCGCCGGCGGGCTCTGCGTGCTGATGGCGATCCTCTTCGACCTGATGCTCGTGCTGATCGAGCGCGGGATGACCCCGTGGCGGACGGGCGCGCTCGGTATGAGCGCCCTGCTCGCAGCTCGCCGCCGTCCCGGTCGCGTCGGTGCATCGACACCTTCAGCGGCGCCTTCGACTTCATCCTCTACGAGCGGGCGCCGGAGGGGGTCGTCGGGCAGCCGGTCGGCGGCCTCGACCAGTGCCTCGAGCTGCTGCTCAAGCACATCGAGGTCTCGATCCTGGCGCTGCTCGGTCTCGGTCGCGATCGCCCTGCCGGTCGGGCGTCTGGCTCGGCCATCGCGGCCGCGGCGAGTGGCTCGCGATCGCGATCGGCAACGCCGGCCGCGCGATCCCCGAGCTCGCCCTGATCGCGTTCATGGTCGCCTTCATCGGGTTCGGCATGTTCAACCTGGTGATCGCGCTGATGGTGCTCGGGATCCCGCCGATCCTGACCAACGCCTTCGTCGGCATCCGTCAGGTCGACCGCGGTGCGATCGAGGCGGCGCGCGGGATGGGGATGAGCGAGCTCGCGGTGATCACCCGGGTCGAGATGCCGCTCGCGGTGCCGACGATCATGAGCGGCGTCCGCACCGCGGCGATCGCGATCATCGCGACGGCGACGATCGCGCCGCTCGCCGGCGTGCTGACGCTCGGCGACTTCATCATCAACGTCAACGTCTACGGCGACGAGGGCGTGCTCGCCGGCGCGCTGCTGGTCGCGCTGCTCGCGCTCACCGTCGAGCTGCTGCTCTCGGGCCTCCAGCGCCTGCTGACGCCGCGCGGCGTCGCGCTCGAGCGCGACGCCGCCTCCACACCTGCATAGGATCACCGATTGCCGACGCCGTCCCGGGCCCGGCACGAACCCCCGAAGGGAGACCAGGGAACCAATGAATACGACGAGACTCAGGGCTTTGATCGCTCTGCTCGCGACCTTGGCGCTCTCGCTCGCGCTTCGCCGCCTGCGGCGACGACGAGCGACAGCACCACCGACTCGAGCGACAGCACGAGCGCGAGCTCCGGCGACGCGATCGTCGAGAACCCGGACAACAACGGCGATCCAGCTGACGATCGGATCGAAGAACTTCACCGAGCAGTACATCCTCGGCGAGATCTACGCGCAGGGGCTCGAGGCGGCCGGCTACGACGTCTCGACCGACCTCAACCTCGGCTCCGAGCAGGTCGCTCTGAAGGCGCTCGAGAACGGCGAGATCAGCGGCTACCCCGAGTACACCTCGACGGCGCTGACCTCGTTCTTCGAGGCGGCCCCCGAGGACGTTCCCTCGGACGCGCAGGAGGCCTACGAGCAGTCGCAGGCCGACTTCGAGGACCTCGGTCTGGTGGCGTACCCGCCGACCCCGTTCTCGAGCGCGAACGCGGTCGGCCTGCTGAGCTCGACGGCCGAGGAGCTCGGCGTCAGCACGATCTCCGACCTCGAGGGCTAGTCGCAGGACCTGACCCTGTTCGGCTCGCCCGAGTGCCGTCAGCGGATCGACTGCCTGGTCGGTCTCGAGGACAACTACGGGCTCGAGTTCGCCAAGTTCACGCCGGGCGACATCGGGCTCCGCTACGAGGTCCTCGACAAGGGCGACGCCGACCTGTCGATCCTGTTCACGACCGACGCGCAGCTGTTCGTCTCCGACGACTACACGATCCTCGAGGACGATCAGGGCGTGCTGCCGGCCGGCAACGTGCTCTTCGTCGCCAGCCAGGAAGCCGTCGACGAGGCCGGGCCCGACTTCGGCGAGACGATCGAGAAGGTGCAGAGCAACCTCACCCTCGAAGTCATGCAGGAGCTCAACGCCCGCGTCGACATCGACAAGGAGAAGCCGGCTGACGTGGCCGCCGAGTACCTGCAGGAGTTCGGGTACACGGAGTAGCACGGATCTGAGCGATCGGGACCGTCGCGGCCGCCTCGAGGGCGGCCGCGACCCCCGTTCCGCTCAAGTAATCGCCCGATCTGTCGAAAAGAACGGACGTGGGCGCAGTACTTGCGAAGCGTCGCTGCGCCGCCGTCGGGTTCATCCTGCTGATCCTCGCGGCGGCCGGCCTCGTTCAGTCGATCTCGGCCGAACCGGCAGGCGCGGCTGTGCGCACCTCCGCCGCCGAGTACGGCCAGGCCGAGCGGGTCAAGACGCTGCCGATCAGCAGCGAGGCCTGGGCCGACACGCGCTCGGTCATGAGCCTGCCGGCAGCACGGGTCGGCGAGCTCGTCGAGGGCGATCGGCTCGAGGCCGCGGGAGAGTTCGAGGTCACCGTCTGCCTGAAGCCGAACGCCCTCCATCCCGGCAACGGCCAGCCCTGCGTCGGGCAGGGTCTACGACTACAGCCCCTACGTCAAGGCACGGCTCGTGATCGCGCCGACGGAAGGGGCGACGGCCCCCGAGCAGACGAAGACGATCAGCCGGACGATCACGCTCCAGTGCCGGCAGAACCCGCCGGTGAGGAACCACCACTGCGTCGTCTCCGTCCCCTGGAGCTCGTTCAAGGTCACCGATCCCGAGGCGCTTCCCGTGTGCTTCGGGGGCCTGCACGGTGAACATGCTCGCCACCGCCTACCACCCCGATGCGAGGTCCGACGACCTCGTCGTGGTCGGCTCCAGCGACGACAACAAGAAGATCCACCAGGGCCTCGCCCAGATCAGCGCCGTTCGTCACCGCCCCGGGGACGACAAGCCGCTCGACAGCTGGCGCGGAGGCCGGGTCACCAAGCAGCTGAAGATCAACGACGTCAGCGACCACATCACCCGCACCGTCGTCTACTCGGCCAAGGTCAGCCGCCTCGACGCCGGCGACCAGCTCGTCATCGACGCGCTGCCGAAGATCGAGATCGGCGGCTACCCCTACAACGTCTTCACCCGCACCGAGGTCGTGCTCGCCAAGAACCGTCACTCGGTCAAGCCGTTCGGGAAGCTGACCGAGACGACGGCGCGCGCCTCGGCCTCGAACGGCTTCAACTGCACCCAGGGGAGCAGCGCCCACGCGCGGGTCTGCGGCGAGCACAAGACCGGCGTGCTCAGCATCAAGAAGAACGCGAACGGCCCCTTCTACGTCAACGTCGTCATGGGCCAGACCGCGATCGGCACGGCGCCGCAGACCGACCACTGGCGGCCGGGGCGACACGAGCCGGGTCTCGCAAGGGGGCTACGTCAAGGTCGAGCGCTACAAGGGCGCCGGCTCGTGCAGCACCTGCTCGACCGGCTGGGTCGGCTTCAGCGACGAACAGCCCGCCGGCCGCGGGCCGCCCGGCGGTCCTCGTCGACCAGCTGCGGCCGTTCGGCCTGACCACCGGCTCCTACAACTGCGGCGGTCGCAGCAACGGCGACTACGTCTGCCTGTGGCGGGCTCACGGCCGGTTCGGCTCCGGGCCGGAGTACGACTGCGAGACGCGCGCGTTCTGGAACGACAACACCGAGCGGTTCGCGATCACCGCCTGCAAGGAGGCGCTCGGCTCGCAGCTCTGGGACGAGCTGACGCTGCTGCGGCTCGCGGTCCATCCCTCGTTCACCGGCGCCTGCGAGGAGCTCAAGAGCGGCGACTACCGCTGCAAGTGGTTCGGGGACCTCGCGGTCGGCCCGCTCGAGGGCCAGGGCTGCAAGGGCTTCGCCGTCTACAAGCTGCCCGAGCACGACTGGGCGATCGACCCGTGCAAGCCGAAGGGCGGCGGTCCGATCAACGATCGGGCCGGCGCCTCGGCGCCCTGATCAGGCAGCGGTCGCGGCGCGGACCGAGTAGACGCCGAGGTCCTTCGGCGCGCCCTTGGCACGGAACATGAGCTTGCGCTTGGTCCGGAAGCGCTCCGGGTCGAGCCGGTCCCGGACGGGGCCGGAGACGAGCAGCTCGCCGCCCTTCGCGGCCTGCGCGACGCGGGCGGCGATGTTGACGTCGACGCCGACGTAGTCGCGGCCGACCCGTCGCGGCATCCCGTGGTGGGCGCCGACCCGCATCCGCGGCGTCATCCCCTCGACCTCGACGGCGGCGATCTCCGGACTGCGCCGCGAGCGCGCCCTCGACCGCGTCCTCGGGCTCGAGGAAGGTCATCATCGCGCCGTCTCCGAGCCGCTTGACGACGCGGCCCCCGTGCAGCTCGATCGCCGGCGTCACCGCCGAGTCGACGGCGCGGAGCAGCGCCGTGGCGGCACCGTCCCCCGCCGTCCAGCGCCCAGTCCGAGAAGCCGACGAGGTCGGTGAAGACGATCGTCAGCTCGACCTCGCCGCGCTCGCTCCAGCCGCCCGAGGCGAGCGCCTCGTAGACCTGCAGCGCTCCGAGCCCGAGCTCGCGCAGCGCGCTGGGCCGGTCGGCGCTGATCTCGGCCAGGCGGCGTCCGAGCTGCTGCGATGCCCCCTCGCCGCTGGTCGAGAGCGAGTCCCCGAACGAGCTGTCGCCCGGGAGGATCCGGCGCACGGTCCGGGCGAGGCCGGCGAGCCGGTCGCCGCGCGTGTCCTCCTCGAACGGGACGACCTCGACGGCGTCGCTCCTCGCCCGGCTCCTGCGGTTGCTCCTCGGGGGCCGGGGTGGGCTGCTCGGACTCCGCGGTCACCTCGGTCCGAGGGCCTCGATCAGCTCGACGATCCCGTCCGGCCCGGTGATCGGCGTCAGGATCGGCAGGGTGATGCCGCCGGCCACGTACCGCTCGAGACGCTCGCGCATCTCGTCCGGCTCGCCGAGGATGAAGATGTCCTCGATCAGCTCCCAGGGGGCGGCGGCGAGGGCGGCGTCCCGCTCCTTCGCGTTCCAGGCCGCGACCATCTCGTCGATCGCCTCGCCGTGGCCGAGCCAGCGGAAGAACCGCTCGTAGACCGGCACCGTCGCGTAGGAGGCGAACATGAACCGGGCCAGGCCCTCGACCTGTTCGCGCGGCCCGGGGATGCAGAAGAAGCGGCAGAGCAGCTCGAAGTCCCTCGGGGGCGTCGGCGAGCGGCTCGACGACCTTCGGCAGCCCGCTCAGCGGGAGGAAGTTGGTGAACGCCCCGTCGGCCTTCTCGGCCGCCATCGCCAGCATCTTGCCGCGCAGCGCGGCGACGATGATCGGCACCTCGCGCGCTCGGCGGGCGCTCGAGCCGGAAGCCGCCGGGGCCGCGGTCGCCGGCGAGCACCGGCCGCAGGTAGTCGATCGTCTCCGAGACCTTCGAGAGCGGCTTCTCGAACGGGATCCCGTTCCAGCGCTCGACGATCACGTTCGACGAGGAGCCGATCCCGAGGGCGAAGCGGCCGTCGCTGGCGTCGGCGAGCGCCGATGCCTCCATCGCCAGCAGCGCCGGCCCGCGCTGGAAGACGCCGACGACGCCCGTGCCGAGCCGCATCCGGGTCGTCCACGAGGCCGCGAGCGCGAGCGGCGTGAAGCCGTCGGCCTGCTGCGTCTCGCCCGACCAGACGTCGGTGTAGCCGGCCGCCTCGGCGGCCTTGATCGCGTCCTCGTGGGCGCTCAGCGACAGGCCCGGGAGGGGAACGGTGAGGCCCCAGCGTCGAGTTGGCTCCGGCATCGCGGCGACCCTACCCGACGCGGCGTCGAGGCAACGCTCTATCCCGGAATCCCGATGAGCTGCAGGCGTTCGGGCGCCGGTGCTATAGGCTCGGCCGCGGTATGGACTCCTCGAAGCTCTCGCGCTCGGAGATCATCGGCGTGGTCGCAGGCCTGCTGCTCGTCGTCACGCTCATCTTCCTGCCCTGGTACGACCTCTCCCACAACCCGGAGCGGGACGCGGGCAACGGTTTCATCTGCGGCGTCGACGAGTACTCCTGCACCGGCTGGGAGACCTTCCCGATCCTGCGCTGGCTGCTGCTCGCCGCCGCTGCGGCGCCGCTGATCCTCGCCTGGATCGTGGTCCGCGGCCACAAGCTCTCCTGGGCTCCCGGGGAGATGACGATGGTCGTCGGCTTCACCGCCTTCATCCTGATCGTCTACAACGGGATCATCGACAAGCCCGGCTCCCAGATCGCGGAGATCGGCGTCACCGTGACGATCGGCTACTGGCTTGCGATCATCGCCGCGCTCGGCATCTCCGGGGCCGGCATCTCGCGGGCGACGGAAGCCCAGAAGGGCAACCTCCGAAAAACCCCCGGCACCGTCTGACGGTCCCTCCCGGGACCGCATCGCCGCGTCCCTCCAGATAGGTTCCACGCATGGGAGTCATCTCACAAGACCCGCGTTCGACGAGCAAGCCGGACCGCAACCTCGCCCTCGAGCTCGTCCGCGTCACCGAGGCCGCTGCCCTCGCCGCCGCCCGCTGGGTCGGCCGGGGCGACAAGGAGGCCGCCGACGGCGCCGCCGTCGACGCGATGCGCCTGCTGATGGACACGGTGCCGATGGACGGCATCGTCGTGATCGGCGAGGGCGAGAAGGACGAGGCCCCGATGCTCTTCAACGGCGAGGAGATCGGCGACGGCAGCCCGCCGCGCGTCGACATCGCGGTCGACCCGCTCGAGGGCACGACGCTCTGCGCGAAGGGGATGCCGTCCGCCCTCACCGTGGTCGCCCTCTCCGAGCGCGGCTCGATGTTCGACCCCGGCCCCTGCGTCTACATGGAGAAGCTGGTCGGCGGTCCCGAGATCGCCGACTGCCTGAGCCTGACCGAGCCGGTCGGCGACGTCGTCAAGCGGATCGCCGACCGCCGCGGCGTCAGCCCGACCGAGGTCACGACCGTGATCCTCGACCGCGAGCGCCACACCGAGGGCGTGCGCCAGATCCGCGAGGCCGGCAGCCGCATCCGCTTCATCTCCGACGGCGACGTCGCCGGCGCCCTGCTCGCGGTCACGCCGGGAACGGGCGTCGACCTGCTCTGGGGCATCGGCGGCACGCCCGAGGGCGTGCTCTCGGCCGCCGCGATCAAGTGCCTCGGCGGCCAGATCCTCGGCCGCCTGTGGCCCCGCACCGACGAGGAGCGCAAGGAGGCCGAGGACGCCGGCTACGAGATCGAGCGCGTCCTCACCGTCGACGACCTCGTCTCGGGCAACGACGCCTTCTTCGCCGCGACGGGCGTCACCGATGGAGATCTTCTGCAGGGGGTTCGTTATCTCGGCAGCGGCCAGGCGACCACCGAGTCGCTGGTCATGCGCTCGAGGTCCGGCACCGTTCGCAAGGTTGCCGCGACCCACGACCGCGCCAAGCTGCGCGAGGTGACCGGCGGGCTCTACGGCTGATGCTTCGGCGTCATCGTCGGAGCGATCCGGTTCAACGGCCACCCGCGGCGGGTAGCCGTCAGAGCATGATCCTGATCGCCGGCGCGACCGGCTACATCGGCAACAAGCTCGCCCACTCGATGCTCGAGGAGGGCGACGCGGTCCGCTGCATCGCCCGCGATCCGAGCCGCGCGACCGACCTCGAGCGGGCCGGGGCCGAGATCGTCAAGGCCGACGTGCTCGAGCCCGCGACGCTGCCGCCGGCGCTCGCGGGCGTCGACACCGCCTACTACCTCGTCCACTCGATGGGCCGCGGCGGCGACGGCGACTTCGAGCAGCGCGACCACGACGCGGCGACGAACTTCGCCGATGCCGCCAAGCAGGCCGGGGTGCAGCGCATCGTCTACCTCGGCGGCCTCGGCAACGAGTCCTCCAAGCACCTGCGCTCGCGGCACAACACCGCGATCGCGCTGCAGGAGTCCGGCATCCCCGTCACCTACTTCCGCGCCGCCGCCGTGCTCGGCGCCGGCAGCGAGTCGTTCCGGACCGTCTACTACCTGGTCAAGCGGCTCCCGTTCATGCTCACGCCGAGCTGGACGGAGAACCGGACCCAGCCGATCGCGATCGCGGACGTGCTCGCCTACCTGAGGGCGGCGCCGCGGACCGAGGGCGCCGAGGGCCGCACGATCGAGATCGGCGGGCCCGAGATCACGACCTACGCGGGGATGATGGACGCGATGGCGAAGGCGCTCGGCGTCCGCAAGCGGTACCGGATCTCGGTGCCGGTCCTGACGCCGACGCTGAGCTCGCACTGGATCGGGCTCGTGACCCCGGTCGACGCCGGCGTCGCCAAGCCCCTGGTCGAGGGGCTGGCAACCGACACCGTCGTCGAGGACGACTCGGGCATGAAGCTGTTCGAGATCGAGCGCACCCCGGTCGAGACGGCGATGCAGGCTGCGATCGAGGAGATGCGCGGCTAGGCGCGTGGCTCAGGGGAGCCGGAGGCTGCGGCCTGCTCGTGCTCCTCGCGCAGCGAGCCGACCCGCGACTCGGGCAGCTCGAGGCTGGTCAGCGAGCGCAGGAAGCCGTGCGTGACCAGCACGTGGATCCGCAGCTGCGTCTGGTTGTAGATCCAGGCGCCGATCCGCGTGAAGACGCCGCTGAAGCGCAGCCCGGGGTAGAAGTTCGCGACCTCCGCGGTGACGAGGACGCTCTCACGGTCGGGCGGCAGCTCGGGGCGCTCGAGCCGGCGGATCGTGATCCGCAGATAGCCGCGGCCGCGGCCGGCGGGGGAGACGAGCAGGCCGCGCTCGATCGGCCAGGTGACCTGACCGAGGCCGCGCGGCGTCACGTACTCGGGCTTGCGGAACCGCAGCAGCGGGATCCGTCCTCCGAGCATCACCGTGCGGGCGCTCTCGGAGTAGCGGACCTTGAGCAGCCCGAGCGAGAAGCGCTCGATGTAGGCCCAGTAGGCGCGGGCGAGGCGCTCGAGGTACTCCGCCTTCCAGCTGCGCTCGAGGAAGTCGGCCGGCACGTCGAGCTCGGCGGCCTGGACGCTGCGGACCGGGCCGAAGGCGCCGGCGGGGCCGCCGGCGGGGTCGGGCAGGACACGGATCTCTGCGTCGAGCTCCTCCATCGTCAGCGCTCCGGCGTGCGCAGCGGTGGATCCGGTCGCCCCTCGGTGCCGCTGCCGGGAGCGGCTCCGGGGGCGGCGCAGGGTCGGATCGGCGTCGGGCCGGTGCCTCGGCAGCGCAACCGGCTCGGTCGCGGGGAAGTCTGCGGTCATGCCCCGTAGCTTGCCCGTGTCGTGGAGTTCGTAACGCAGGGCGTTGATGACGGCGCCGGCCAGGATCGCGAGGGCGAGCGTGTAGAACCAGATCAACGCCACGAGCACGAAGCTGACCGTGCGCCCGAACTCGCCGATCGTCGAGAGGTTGACCAGGTAGATCGGGAAGGCGACGCTCGCCACGCGCTCCGGTGATCGCCACGAACAGCGCTCCCGGCCAGACGCCGCGCCAGGGCAGGTGCCCCTTGGGCACGGCCCAGAAGATCAGGCAGAGCATCAGGAAGCTGATCGCGAGCCCGCCCGAGATCAGCACGAGGTTGGCGAGCCAGTCGATGTCGGAGAGCCCGAACGGGAGGTCCTCGACCCCGGCGATGACCAGCGTCTCGAGCAGCGGCACGACGACGCTGGCGGTCAGGAAGACGGCGACGACGGCGAGCATGATCAGCGAGAACCGCTTCTGCTCGAGCCAGCCGCGGCACTCGACGTGGTAGATCCGGCAGAAGGCCGTGTCCATCGCGCCCCAGAACGAGGCGCCGATCCAGAGGCCGGCGACCGCGGCGACGATTCCGATCTCGGTCGATCCGTCCTTGACGCGGTTGAGCGCGTCGGCGAGCGTGTCCTGCTCGGTCTCCGGGAAACAGCTGCTGGAGGTCGTTGAGGACCGAGGCCTCGACGTCGGCGCTCTGCAGGATCTTGCCCGAGACGAACAGCACCAGCAGGGCGAACGGGAACAGCGAGAGCAGCAGGTTGTAGGCGACCATCGCCGCCATGCCGGTGATGTTCTCCTGGTAGGCCCGACGCCAGAACGCGACGAGCGAGCGTCGCAGGCGCCCGGTCACCGACGTTCGACCGCGTCGCGCAGCGTCGCCGCCGCGCGTCCCGCAACCCGGAGCCCGAGCGTCGCGGCTCCGCTCGCCAGCGAGAGCCCGGCCTTGGCCAGGTCCTCGAGCTCCTGCTCGCGCGAGCGCCCGGCGGTCTGCCTCCGGCGCCGGCTCCGGCGCCGGCCTCTGCCTCGGCGGCTCCGCGGGCGCCTCCGCAGGCGCCTCGGCGCGCCTCGGGCTGCGCACGGAGGGTCGGGTCCGCGGCAGGTTCCCGAGGATTCCCGGGCCGTGCTCTTCGTCGGCGGAAGAAGCCGGATGCGGGCCGCTCATAGCTCTATTTCAGCGCCTCTCGCGGACAAACGCGTTCACATGCCAAGGATCGCACCGAAGAAGCTTCGAAGACTGCGGTAAATCGCCGTAACTCCCGGCGCCGGGCCGTGTTTGTAGGTGACTGTGGCCCGCGAAGCTGTGCGGAGCGGGCGACGGGCGAGCAATCGGGCCTCCGGCACCCGTGAAAACTCGCTCCCGAGGCCGCCGGGAACCCTTGACTTCAGAAAATATAGTGACTATCATGCCCACACCGGCACGTTTGAAGGCAGGCGAATACGGCGATACCGACAGGGCGGGCCCAAACCCGCTCTTTTCTGCGCCAAGACTCAACTTCTTTGGTGCGCCGCCCGATAATCGAAGTGCCGATCCCCTTAGAGCCGAGGCCAGGCCTCCTCGGCGAGGACAACCGATCACCAGAAACGGAGCGCGAAGACGCGAATGCTTGTAGCTGAGCTTCAGGAACTCGAAGAGGTAAAGAACCTGCTGGCGAAGGGCCAGCAGGTCGGCGTGCTCACCTTCGGCGAGATCGCAACTGCGGTCGCCGAGGTCGACGTCGACGAAGGAGACATCGAGGAGCTGTACGGACACCTCGAGCGCTCGGGCATCGAGCTCGTCGAGGATGTCGACCCCGCGCAGACGTCTGCGCCGGAGCGGGACGACGGCAAGCGCGGCAAGCGCCGGCGCCAGGCGATCGACCTGAAGCCGGACATGACGACCGACTCCCTGCAGCTGTTCCTCAAGGACATCGGCAAGGTCCGGCTGCTGACCGCAGCCGAGGAGGTCGAGCTCGCGAAGCGGATCGAGCGCGGTGACCTCGCCGCCAAGGAGAAGATGGTCGAGTCCAACCTGCGGCTCGTCGTCTCGATCGCCAAGAACTACCGGAACCAGGGGCTGCCGTTCCTCGACCTGATCCAGGAGGGGACGCTCGGCCTCGTCCGCGCCGCGGAGAAGTTCGACTACCGCAAGGGGTTCAAGTTCTCCACGTACGCGACCTGGTGGATCCGCCAGGCGATCGCCCGTGCGCTCGCCGACAAGGCCCGCACGATCCGGATCCCGGTCCACGTCGTCGAGAAGCTGAACAAGATCGGCCGTGCCGAGCGCAAGCTCGTCACCGAGCTCGGTCGCGAGCCGACGCCCGAGGAGATCGCCGAAGTCACCGGCATCGAGCCGGACGAGGTCGACTCGATCAAGCGCTCCGCCCAGGCCCCGGTCTCGCTCGAGAAGCCGGTCGGCGACGAGGAGGAGTCCGAGTTCGGTCAGTTCATCGCCGACGAGAAGGCCGAGTCCCCGTTCGACCGCGCCGCGGACCTGCTGACCAAGGAGGCGCTGCGCGAGGCGCTCGAGAACCTCTCCTACCGGGAGCGGCGAGTGCTGGAGCTGCGCTACGGCCTCGGCGGCGAGCATCCGCGGACGCTCGACGAGGTCGGTCGTACGTTCAACGTGACTCGTGAGCGGATCCGGCAGATCGAGAACCAGTCGCTGAAGAAGCTGCAGACGCTCGCTGAGGCGCAGAAGCTTCGCGAGGTCGCCTGAGTCGACCCTGGGGCGGCGCCGGGGAGGCACCCGGCTCCGTCCGCCGGCGTGGGCGAGGTTGATTTCCGCCGAGGTGTCGGGCCGGCTACCTGAGTGTCGCCGGGTGCCTCCCCGGCGCCGCCCTCGTGCGCTGGTGCGACTGGCTTGAGGCGCGTTCGGCGTCCTGTTGCTGGGGCGTCCAGCTTCGTTAAGGGGGAGAGGCTGGGGCGGTCGATAGGTGGGTCGATGGCTTTTGATGTTGATGCTTGTTTGCGGTATGTGGTGGAGCGGGAGGGGTCTGACCTTCATTTGAAGGCGGAGGCTCCTCCGATGACTCGGATCCATGGGGCGCTGCGAGCCGATCGAGGGGTACGGGAAGCTGCGGCGCGGAGGACACCGAGGCGGCCTTCGCGAAGCTCGCGCGGCGAGGCCGGGCGGGCTCGGCGAGGAGTTCGCGGACGACGGCGAGGCCGACTTCTCCTACGAGCTCGCGGGCGTCTCGCGGTTCCGCGTCAACGCCTTCCGCCAGCGCGGCGGCGGTCTCGGTCGTCTGCCGGGCGATTCCCGTTCAGCGTCCGCACGATCGAGGACCTCGGGCTGCCGCCGGTGATCCGCGACCTCGCCGACGAGCAGCGCGGGATCATCCTCCTGACCGGCACCACCGGCTCGGGCAAGTCGACGACGCTGGCGGCGATGATCGACCACATCAACTCGAGCTACGCGCCACCACGTGATCACGCTCGAGGACCCGATCGAGTACCTGCACCGCGACAAGAAGTCGATCATCAACCAGCGCGAGGTCGGCTCCGACACGAAGAGCTTCGCCCGGGCGATGAAGCGCGTGCTGCGCCAGGACCCCGACGTGATCCTCGTCGGCGAGATGCGCGACGAGGAGACGGTGCGGACGGCGCTGAGCGCCGCCGAGACCGGCCACCTCGTGCTCTCGACGCTGCACACCCTCGACGCGACCGAGACGATCAACCGGATCATCGACTTCTTCCCGCCGCACCTGCAGCAGCAGGCGCGCGTGATGCTGGCGGCGACGCTCAAGGGCGCCGTCTCCCAGCGCCTCGTGCCGACCGCCGACGGCAGCGGCCGGGTCGCGGCGAGCGAGATCCTCGTCGTCACCGGCCGCGTCCAGGACCTGATCCTCAACCCGGAGGAGACCGGCAAGATCAGCCAGGTGATCGCCGAGGGCGAGTACTACGGGATGCAGACCTTCGACCAGTCGCTGCTCGGCCACGTGATGAGCGGCCGGGTCGCCGAGGAGACGGCGATGGAGTACGCGTCGAGCCCGCACGACTTCAAGCTGATGCTCGCCTCCTCGGGCCGCAGCGCCAGCGACCTGAGCCAGATCGCGACGGGCCGCCGACGGCTCCCGCGCCAGTCCGCCGTGGCAAGACCGCAGCAACCGGCTCCATTACTTCAGTTCCTGAAGCGTTGCGCTATCTTTTCTGTAGCTGCACGTCCACGCGGGCCGCGACGAGGGGTCGCACCGAGGTGGGCCCGCACACCGATATGAACGATCCGAACTGTCCAGTCTGCGCCTGTGCCGAGATCATCTCGGGCAAGTGGACCCTGCTGGTGATCCGCGACCTCGCCGACGGCAGCCGCCGCTTCTGCGAGCTCGAGCGCTCGCTCGAGGGGATCAGCCCGCGCACGCTCTCGCTGCGCCTGCGCTCGCTCGAGGAGCAGGGCGTGGTCGAGCGCCACACCTATCCCGAGGTCCCGCCGCGGGTCGAGTACGCGCTCACCGACAAGGGCCGCGACCTGGCTCCGCTGATCGAGGACATGCGCGAGTACGGACGCCGCTGGCTCTGCCTCGACGAGGCCGGCAAGGCCTCGGTCGTCGAAGAGACCGGCGCCGCCGAGCCCGTCGGCGCCTAGCGCCGACCTCCTGCCGAGCGCGCCCGTTGGTTAGTGTCCCCCGCCCGGGGCACCGTTCACAACGCAGGAGGATCCGCAGATGTCGGTAGAGCAGACCCTTTCCAAGCTCAGGGAGACGGAGACGACCGAGTCGTTCTCGCTCCAGAACTCGAAGATGCTCAAGGTCGAGCTCTCGGGGGCGACGATCCAGGCCAAGCTGGGCTCGATGGTCGCCCACCAGGGCGACGTCAAGTTCGAGCACGCCGGCTCCGGCGGCGCGATGAAGTTCATGAAGAAGGCGATGACCGGCGAGGGCGTCGACCTGATGAAGGTCTCCGGCTCCGGCGAGGTCTTCCTCGCCGACCTCGCCCAGGACATCCAGCTGCTGCGGCTCGAGAACGAGTCGATCACGGCCAACGGCGCCAACGTGCTCGCCTTCGAGGACGGGATCGACTGGGACATCAAGCGCGTCGAGGGCGTCTCCGGGATGCTCGGCGGCGGCCTCTACAACATGCACCTGCAGGGCACCGGCTACGTCGCGATCATCTCCGACGGCCCGCCGCTGCTGATCGAGGTCGACGGCGAGTCGACCTTCGCCGACCCGCAGGCGGCGATCACCTGGTCGAGCGGCGCTGACCTCCTCGGTCAAGGCCGACGTCAACATGAAGACGCTGATCGGGCGCGGCTCCGGCGAGACCGTGCAGATGTCGTTCGCCGGCCAGGGCTGGGTCCTGATCCAGCCGTCCGAGGGCCAGGTCGCCCCGACCGGAACCAGCGGCGCCAGCAGCAGCGGTGGCGGCATCGGAAAGCTCCTCGGCGGCTAGGCGTCCGTCCGACGCTGCGCCTGACCGCCCGATCGGGCTTACGGGCTCCGCCAGCGCCCGCTCGCGGCACGCTCATGCTCGGTCAGAGAACGCCTCTGCTCGCATGGAGCTGCATAACACGCAAGAGATCGTTGCAAGACAGGAAGAGGGACGTCGTAGGCGAAGACCGCATTCGTGCGCGATCTTCATCTACGACACACACTGACGGCGCTGGCCCGCGACGCATCGGCGGTCTTCGCCGACATCGTCGAGAGCGGCCAGGAGATTCCCTACGAGATCGCTGAGCCCGGTGACGGGTTCGCCTTCTGCCAGTACCGGCCGCTGACCGCGAAGTTCGTTCGCGACAACGCGACCGAGCTGCGCGAGCTCGACAGCTTCCGGGAGGCGACCGAGACGATGCGCCGCAGCGACCTCGCCGCCGCCTACCTCGAGGAGGCCGGGATCTCGCCGCCCGCCGACTCGGTCGAGCGCTCGACGCTCGCCGTCACCTACTTCCTCGCCCGCATGTGGGACGGCTGCTCCGACTTCGCGATCGACGACGACCGCTTCGCCGCCGCGCTCGACGAGGTCGAGGAGTGCAGCGAGCCCGAGGCCGGTGAGGTCGAGGCCGTGGTGCCGCTCGTCGGCTTCACCGCCGACGCGACCCGGATCGACCTCAAGGGCGCCTCGATCGTCCGCGCCGACACCGTCGACGCGCCGCCCGAGGCCGGCAAGAGCGACCGTCCCGCCGGCGCCGGCTGGGAGCCGACCTTCCTGATCAGCGCGCGGATCGCGCTCGACGAGGACGGCGGCCTCTCCGGGGCCGGCGACCGCGTCGCCAAGACCTTCGAGCGCGTCGTCACGACGCTGCGCCTCTACAAGGGCGGCGGCGTCGGCCTCGGCCCGCACGGCTGGGTCCGCGTCGCCGGCGACCGCTGGCGACGGATCGCGACCGGGGCCGCGCGCCCGCGTCCGGGCGGCTACCGCCTCTCCGAGGACGAGCTTCCCGGTCTGATCGACCTCGCCCGCACCGTCTCCGTGCACCCGAAGCGGGTCACGCGCCTGCGTCGCGCCCTGCTCCGGTTCGAGAGCGGCCTCGACCGCCGCGGCGCGATCGACGCGCTCAACGACCACCTGCTCGGCCTCCGCTTCCTGCTCGAGGGCGAGGGCCCCGCGGGCGTCGGCCTGCCGATGCGCGCCGCAGCTCTCGCCGCCGACGGCGAGGAGCGGATCGCGACCAAGGAGCTCGTCGAGCAGGCGATCTCGCTCGAGCGTGAGCTCTGGAGCGGCGAGCCCGCCGGCTCCGGCCCCGCTTCGCCTTCGGAGGTCGCATCCGGGATCGAGGACCTGCTGCGCACGATCCTGCGTCGCGGCGTCAGCGGCGAGCTCGGCAGCGACCTGCGCGCCGCCGCCGACGAGATGCTGCTCGCGGACGGCTTCAACGTCGGCGAGAGCCCGGCCTCCCTCGGCGAGACGACCGAGTGGGAGACCGTCGCCGAGGCCGAGGCCGACGACATCGAGCTGGAGTTCGAGCGCGAGCGCGAGCCGATCGAGGCCTCCGAGCCGATCGAGGCCCCGATCGAGGCCGACACCGGCGTGACCGAGTTGATCGGCGCCGGCGAGCACGAGGCCGGCTCCGACGAGGTCTTCGACGACGCGATCGCATCCGCCGAGGCGTTCGAGCGCTTCGAGCGCGATCCCGAGCCGCTGATCCAGGCCTCGCGCCCCAACCGGGCCGAGCCGCTGCCGCTGCCGCGTCAGCTCGAGCGGCCCGAGGCGGAAGAGCCGGAGGCGGCTCCGGAGCCTGTCGCGGCGTCCGAGCCCGAGCCCGAGCCCGTGGTCCGAGACGCACGGCCGAGGACGAGAGCGACGAGTTCAGCCCGCCGAACTGGCTCGAGGAAGTCAGCGAGGAGAAGTCGGTGACGATGGCCTTCCCGGCGCGCCCCGAGGGCGCCAACCACATCGACGAGCTCAGCAAGCCGCCGATGGAGCGCGAGGAGGTCCGGGCACGCGTCCAGTACCTGTTCCCGCGCACCGAGACCAACTGGAGTGTCGGCGGCGACGAGCCCCGCGCGCCAGGCGGGCTGAGGCGCCCGTACTCGGCGTCCTCGTCGGCTCACGTGCCGGCGCACGCTTCGCCTCCTGCGTCCTTGATTACGACCGCCTCAGCCTCGCCTGCGGCTGTTCGAACAGGTACTCGTTGATCTGGAAGAGGCCGCGGAGGTCGTGGACGTCCTCGGTCAGGTACGGGACCTCGATCACGGTCGCGGATCCGAGCTCCTCGGCCAGCGTCGCGATGTTGCGCGCGTCGCGGTCGGCCAGCGCCCGGTAGTCCTCGAAGTTGTCGGCGACGCGGGCGCCGAGCTCGTCGTCTCCGAGCGCGTCCCCGAGCTGCTCGGCGAGGTCCTCGGGCGGCGCGGCGTGCCTGCCCTCGGCGTGGACCTTGTTGACGATCACGCCGCCGAACGGGAGGTGCGACTCGATCAGCTTGCGGTGGAAGTAGACGGCCTCGTTGATCGGCTC
This sequence comes from uncultured Solirubrobacterales bacterium, assembly GCA_963743845.1. Classification (GTDB taxonomy): domain Bacteria; phylum Actinomycetota; class Thermoleophilia; order Solirubrobacterales; family 70-9; genus CAXMST01. The sequence goes on along the minus strand of CAVURI010000003.1, from coordinate 50,318 downwards.
GCCGGCCGGCCCGCAGACGACCAGGAACGAGGTCCGGTCGTCGGCGAGCAGCTCGTTGACCTTCTTGGCGCGCTCGCGGAAGCCGCCGACCATCCCTGACATCGCCGTGAAGAACTCGGACAGGTCCTGGATCAGGTCGAGGCCCGGTGATCCGCTTGAGGACGCCGAAGACGACCGATGAGCCGCGGCCGAGCGACGCGCATGCCGAAGCCGGTCGGCCGGATGAACAGCTGCAGCGAGCGGCCCTCGATGAACTGGGTCAGCCGCCGCGGGGCGTCGAGGAAGTCGAGCGCGTTGCGGCTCGGCGGCGTGTCGAGGATCGAGCAGGTCGTAGCGGCCCTGCTCGTGGATCTCGTAGAGCTTCTCCATCGCCATGTACTCCTGCGAGCCGGCGAGCGCGTTCGAGATCTGCCGGTAGATCCGGTTCTCGAGGATCCGGTCGCGCGTCTCGGCGTCGGGCGCGTGCTTGCGGACGACCTCGTCGAAGGTCGCCTTCGCGTCGAGCATCATCGCCCAGAGCTCGCCGTCGCCGGGATCGACGCCGGCCTCGGTGAACAGGGCCGGGTCGACCTGGCGCTCGGTCGTTGCCGAGCTCGCTCAGCCCGAGCGAGTCGGCGAGGCGCTTGGCCGGGTCGATCGTGAGCACGGCGACCTTCTTGCCGCGCGCCGCCATGCCGGCCGCGATCGCGGCCGACGTGGTCGTCTTGCCGACGCCGCCCGAGCCCGCGCAGATGCAGATCTCGCGGTCCTCGAGGATGTCCTCGATCGACCTCAAAGCTCACCCATCTCGGTCGCCAGCAGGTCGAGCTCGGCGACTCCGAGCCGCGGCGTGAAGAAGAACGGGAGCTCGTCGACGTCGGTCCGCGCCAGCTCCTGCAGGCGGGCGAGCTGCTCGCGGTGTGAGTGGGCGCGCCGGCTCTCGTCGATCGCCGCGCCGAGCGCCGTTGCCACCGCGCCCTCGGAGTCGGGCAGCGCGTCGCCGATCGTCTCGACCTCGGCCGGCTCGAAGCGCTCCGGGTAGAGCCCGTTCATGTAGAGGCGGTCGACCGAGATCCCGATCGAGTCGATCAGCTCGGCCTCGAGCGACGCGGACTCGTTGACCGGCATCTCCTCGGGCAGGGCGACGATCAGCACCCCCGCCTTCTTCGGGTTGGTGATCGTCTTGTTGATCGTCGTCGCCTGCGTCGCCATCGGGCCGACGCGGGCGATCTCGGCGAACGTCTTCGGGCTCTGCATCAGGCCGATGCCGTGACCGGTCGCGGGGGCGTCGACGATCACGAGGTCGTAGGGCTCGGCGCTGCGCGTCTTCCGCTGCGGCTGCGCGAGCTCCCAGATCTTCCCGATCGTGACCATCTCCTTCAGCCCCGGCGTGGCGGCGGCGAGGTAGGAGAAGATCTTGCTGCGGTAGAGGAGGTCGCCCATCGCCCTGACCGGCAGCTGCAGCTCCAGGTACTCGCGCATCGAGGCGTCGGGGTCGATCGAGATCGCGTGCAGGTTCGGCGCGCAGCTCGACCTCGTTGAAGCCGATGTCGGCGTGGCCGAACATGCGCGCCGCCGACTCCTGGGCGGCGACCTCGCAGACGATCGTGCGCTTGCCGCGCCCGCGCCGCCGCGATCCCGAGCGCAAGCGCGATCGTCGTCTTGCCGACGCCGCCCTTGCCGGTCACGAAAAGAATCCGCTTGTCGAGCAGCTCCGCGATCGGCGCATTCTCCCATTCGCCGCCGGCCCGGACGCGGGCGCCGTCGTGCAGCGCGCCCGGCATCCGGAGGAGGAATGCAGGAAAGCCCGGGCAGCGAGCGAAAAGGGCCGACGAGATGGGCTTGTTCAACAGGAAAAAGACCGATGCAGGGCGCGAGGGAGATTCACTCCGGCGCGCGCCACTCCGAGACCGCGACGACCGAGGCCGACGAGCGCGCCACCGAGGTGATGGGCACCGAGCCCGAGCCGGCCGCCGCCCGCGTCGAGGAGCGCCCGGCGCCGCCGATCGCGGCCGAGCCCGAGCCGGCCCCGGTCGCCGAGAGCGCCGAGCCCGCCCCGGTCGCCGAGACGCCCGTCACCCCCGAGCCTGAGCAGCATGCGCCGGCCGCCGAGGAGGAGAAGCCCTCCGCCGAGGCCGCCGCCGCTCCCCAAGCCGACCCGACTTTGGAGGCCGATTCGATGACTCCGCCCGAGCCCGAGGACGCAGAGCCCGTGATCGCGCGGGCCGAGAGCCCGAGCCACGAGGAGCCCGACACGGGCACGCTCGAGAAGGAGGAGCTCCGCCGCGCCGTCCAGGGGACCGCGAAGAAGGCTCGTTCCGACGAAGCCTGGAGCGGCGACGTCGACGAGGGCCGCGTCTCCGCCGAGGACCTGATCGCGCCGACGATGAAGAAGCGTCACCCCTACGCGCCCGAGAAGCTCGAGGAGCCCGACGCCGAGCGCCGGATGAAGGTCTACGCCTTCGCCAACCAGAAGGGCGGCGTCGCCAAGACGACGACGACCCTGAACCTGGCCGTGGCGCTCTCGGAGTCCGGGCACAACGTCCTCTGCGTCGACCTCGACCCGCAGGGCAACCTGACGATGAGCCAGGGCATCGACCCCGACGAGGTCGAGAAGTCGCTCTACGACGTGCTCGTCAACAAGATGCCGATCAGCGAGATCATCCAGCACCGCGAGATCGACATCGCGGTCGCCTCGATCGACCTGGCCGGCGCCGAGATCGCGATGAGCACGCAGATCGGCCGCGAGCGGTCGCTGCAGAAGGCTCTCGCGGAGGTTGCCGACGTCTACGACTTCGTCTGCATCGACACGCCGCCGAGCCTCGGACTGCTGACGATCAACGCGCTGACGGCCGCCGACAAGGTGATCGTCCCCGTCCAGTGCGAGTATCTGTCGATGCGTGGGCTGGTCCAGCTCCAGAACACGCTCGAGATGATCCGCGAGAACCTCAATCCGAACGTCCAGATCGAGGGCATCCTGCCGACGATGCTGGACTCACGGACGGTGCACGCGAAGGAGGCCGTCGAGATCCTCGAGGAGAACTTCGGCGACCTCGTCTTCAACACCCGGATCAAGAAGGCGATCAAGTTCGCGGAGGCCCCCGTCAAGGGCAGCTCGGTGCTCAAGTACGATTCGCACAGCAACGCCGCCAAGTACTACCGAGACCTTGCGGAGGAGGTCCTGACTCATGGCCAGGCGACCTAAGCGGGCGAGCATGCGCGAGGGACCCCTCGCCGACCTCTTCCGTTCGACCGAAGCTCCAGACGATCCCCCCGAGCCCCCGGCGCGACCCGAGCCGCGGCGCGAGCGCGAGGAGCGCCCCGCGCCCGAGCCCGAGCCGCAGGCCGCAGCTCCCGAGCCGGAGCCCGAGCCCGTAGCCGAGTCGGCGCCCCCGGCGCCGGCCGAGCCCGCGCCGGCCCCGTCCGCTCCCCGGCGCGAGCCCAAGGACCGGCTCCGCGACGTCTTCAGCCACAGCCATCCCGATCGCGAGGACCGCGAGGCCGCCTACGGCCGCGGCGAGCCCTCGGGCCGCATCTCCGCGATGGACACGCCCGAGATCCACGACCCGGTGATCCGCGTCGTCGGTGTCGGCGGCGGCGGCGTCAACGCCGTCAACCGGATGGTCGAGGCCGGCATCTCCGGCGTCGAGTTCATGGCCGTCAACACCGACCTGCAGTCGCTGCAGTCGAGCGCCGCCGACGTCACCGTCCACATCGGTGGCGGCGTCACCCGCGGGCTCGGCTCCGGCTCCGACCCCGAGCTCGGCTACCGCGCCGCGTTCGAGGAGCAGGACCGGATCAAGCGGATGCTGAAGGGCTCCGACATGATCTTCGTCGCCGCCGGAGCGGGCGGCGGCACCGGCACCGGCGCCGCGCCCGTGATCGCGCGTCTCGCCCGCGACGTCGGCGCGCTCACGGTCGGCATCGTCACGAAGCCGTTCTCCTTCGAGGGCTCGCGCCGCGCCAAGCAGGCCGAGAAGGGCGTCGAGGCGCTCGCCGAAGAGGTCGACACGCTGATCGTCGTCCCCAACGACCGGCTGCTCTCGGTGCTCGAGCGCAACACGTCGATGGTCGAGGCGTTCCGCGTCGCCGACGACGTCCTGCGCCAGGGCGTTCAGGGCATCAGCGACCTGATCACGCTTCCGGCCCTGATCAACCTCGACTTCGCCGACGTCCGCACGACGATGCGCGACGCCGGCCCGGCGCTGCTCGGCATCGGCATGGGCACCGGCGACTCGCGGGCGGCGTTCGCCTCCGAGCGCGCGATCTCCTCGCCGCTGCTCGAGACCTCGATCGAAGGGCGCCCGCTCGATCCTGCTCTCGATCACCGGCGGCCCCGACCTCTCGCTGATCGAGATCTCGGAGGCGGCCCGCGTGATCCAGGAAGCCGCGCACCCCGAGGCGCACATCATCTTCGGCGCCAACGTCGACGAGACGCTGCACGAGCAGATCTGGGTGACCGTGATCGCGACCCGCTTCGACGCCCGCGGCCGCCGTGCCGACGGGACCTCGACCGGCGTCCAGCGCTCGACGGCGCGGCCCTCGGCCCGTCGTGGCACGAGCGGCGACAAGACCGGCGCCAAGCGCGTGCCGGGCTATCAGCGCGAGCCGGGCGAGCTCGGCATCGACGTCCCCGAGTTCATCCCGAACTAGCGGCGACGCCGTGGGCTCGGGCCTCCGGGGCGGGGAGGGCAGCCGGGGCGCCGTAGCCGCGGGACACCCCGAGACGGCTGAGGCGGGCGCCTGGGCGCTCAGAGAGGGCGGCAACGCCGTCGACGCCGCCATCGCGGCCGTGCTCGCGTCGGTGGTCGCCGAAAGCCCGCTGACGGGCCTCGGGGCGGGCGGCTACATGCTCGTCCACGACGCGGCCGGCGAGACCGTGCTGCTCGACTTCTTCGTCGCCGCCCCGGGGCTGGGCGGCAACGAGCGCGGGGCCGAGCTGATCCCGATCGACGTCGACTTCGGCGACACCGTCCAGGTCTTCAACATCGGCGCCGCCTCCTGCGGCGTCCCGGGCGTCCCGGCCGGTCTCGCCGAGGCCTGCGAGCGGTTCGGGACGATGCCGCTGGCCGAGCTGGCCCGGCCCGGCCGTCGGGCTGGCCCGCGACGGCGTCGTCGTCAACTCCCAGCAGGCCTATCTGTACGCGCTGCTGGCGCCGATCCTGATGCACGAGCCGACCGGGGCCGAGATGTACGCGCCGGGCGGGCGCGTGCTCGAGGCCGGCGACCGCTTCGTCGTCGACCGAGCTGGCCGACGCGATCGAGCGCTTCGGAGCGGAGGGCGCGCGGCCCTTCTACGAGGGCGAGATCGCCGAGCGGATCTGCGCCTGGGTGCTGGAGCGCGGCGGCCTGCTCTCGCCCGCCGACCTCGCCGGCTACGCGCCGATCTCGCGCGAGCCGGTCCGCGCCCGCTACCTCGGCCGCGAGGTCCGCAGCAACGCGCCGCCGTCGCCGGGCGGCCTGCTGATCGCCTTCGTGCTGACGATGCTCGACCGGCTCGGCAGATCCGACCCGGTCGCGCTCGTCGCCGCGATGGAGCAGGCGCAGGCAGGCGCGCGACGAGCGCTTCCTCGACGGTCTCTACGAGGAGGGCTTCGCCGACGAGTTCCTCGGCGAGGCGCGGCTCGAGGCTGCCTTCGAGCGGCTGCTGGCCCCGTCCCGCCGGCCCCGGCGCCGCCGGTCCCGACGAGCGCCTCGGCTCGACCACCCACGTCACCAGCGTCGACGCCGACGGCGTCTGCGCCGCCGTCACCTGCTCGAACGGGACCGGATCCGGGCTGATCGTGCCCGGCACCGGCGTCCACGTCAACAACATGCTCGGCGAGCAGGACCTGAACCCGCTCGGCTTCCACTCGACGCCGCCCGGCCGCCGGATGCCCTCGATGATGTCGCCGACCCTGACCCTCCGCGACGGCGAGGTCGAGCTCGTGCTCGGCAGCGCCGGCTCGAACCGGATCCGCTCCGCGATCCTGCAGACGATGATCCGCGTCCTCGCCGACGGCCTCCCCGCGGCGGCGGCCGTCGCCGCGCCGCGCCTCCACTTCGAGCAGGGCGTCGTCCACGCCGAGCCCGGCGTCGACGACCGCCGGCCTCGCCGCCGCCGGCCGCGACGTCCGCCGCTGGCGCGCCCCGAACCTCTACTTCGGCGGCGTCAACGCCGTCGTCCGCGACCCCGAGACGGGCGCCCTCGACGCCGCCGGCGACCCGAGGAGGGGCGGCGCCGCGGTGATCGTCTAGGGCTGGCAGGGGTGGTCGCGACGCGTGGCCGTCCGAGGGACGGGGACCAGGGTCCAGGCCGCGGTTAGCAGTGAGGGAAGGAGCTGGGGGCGGGGTGCGCTGCCGTGCGGCCAGGTTCGAGGGCGTGCGCCGGTAGTACGGATGCGCGTGCGTTTGTGCGTCCTTCGGAGCGCGAGGGACGAACAGCACGATTCCATCCGCATAGCGGACGGAATCATGCGTCTCGTCTTCGGCGCACCTTCGTTACACGCTCGTGCGCCGGGGGTGCGAGTTACGCGCACGTCCCGTGCGTCCTTCAGGCGCCGCCTGACCAACCGCATCATTTGCATTCCCACGGAATGCAAACCATGCATCTCGACCCTCGGCCGCCCTCAGGCTCCCGCCAACCCCTCCATCAACCTCCCCTCGACTGCAACGCTCGCCTCCAGCCAGGCCGAAGCCCTGCCCCGTCCCTGGTCCGCGCCTGACCCGCCCGCCCGGGCCGCCGGGCTCAGCGCTCGGTCGGGCCGAGGCCGCTGATCGGGCCGTGGCCGTTGCTCGCGGGCGAGGTCGGCGACCTCGCGGGAGCGCTTGACCTGGTCGCGGAGGCTGCTCGAGGATCTTCTCCAGCATCTGCAGGCGGTCCGGCTCGGAGGAGCTCTCGAGCAGCTTCTGCTTCGCCTCGACCGGGATCTCGACCCGGGCGGCGATCTCGTAGGCGGAGTCGGCGTCGTCGCCGAGGTCGGCGTCGCTGCCGACCGCTTCGAGCAGCTGCTCGAACGCCTCGCGCGCGGGCCCGGGGTCGGTCGGCCCCGGCGGCTTCGTCCTCGAGCCGCTCGATCTCGGCGAGCGGGAACTCCGGACCCTCGCTGCGGTCGTGCACCGTGAAGCGGTACTCGCCCTCGACGAGGATGTTCATGCGGCCGTCGTCGAACTCCTCGAGCACCTCGACCACGTTGGCGGCGCAGCCGAGGTCGCGGACGCCGTCGTCGGTGCGCAGCAGGACGCCGAACGGGGCCTCCTCGTCGATGCAGTGGCGGATCATCGCCTTGTAGCGGTCCTCGAAGATGTGGAGCGGGATCTGCTCGCTCGGGAGCAGCACGAGCGGGAGCTCGAAGACCGGGATCTGTGCGCGCCGGGGCTCCACCCGGCCTGACTATATGGGCACGGCTGGCCGGCGCCGGCGGGGGAGCGCGCCGTCGCCCGGATCCCTGCACAATGGCCGCGATGGCCGCCGACGCCGATCCCGTCGCCGAGGAGGAGCCCGAGCGCCTCTCCGAGGCCGAGCGCGAGCGGCTCGACGAGCTGCTCGCGCGGCTGATCGAGGGTGGCGCCGACCCCGACGAGGTGCGCCGGGCCGCGGCCGAGGGGCGACTGCCGCTGCTGACGATCGAGCGCGTGCTCGACGGCGGCCGCGGGCGCTACTCCGGGCAACGAGATCGCGGAGCGCGTCGGCGTCCCCCGCGAGATCCTCGATGCGCAGTGGAAGGCGCTCGGCATGGTCGTCGGCGACCCCGACGAGAAGAACCGGACCGACGCCGACCTCGAGGCCGCGAAGCGGGTCAAGGCGCTGCTCGACACCGGGGTCTCGCCGCTCGCGCGTCGAGGAGACGGCGCGGGTGATGGCGATGGCCCTGTCCCAGGTCGCCGCCTCGAACCGGGCGATGGTGACCGAGCTCGTGCTCGCCGAGACCGAGGGCGTCGATGCCGCCGACGAGCGACCTCGCCGCCCAGATCGACGCAGCCGAGCAGCTCGAGGCGGTCACCCGGCGGCTGATTCCGCTCGTCGGCCCGACCCTCGAGCACATGTACAAGCTGCAGCTCCGCGAGCAGCTCCGCCATGCCGTCGTCAACGTCGAGGCGCGCGGCGGCGGCCGTGCGCCCGGCGTCGACGAGGTCGCGGTCGCGTTCGCCGACCTCGTCGGCTTCACGCGGCTCGGCGAGGAGTTGCCGCCGGAGGAGTTCGGCGAGATCACCCAGCGCTTCTCCGGGCTCGCCTCCGAGGCGACCTCGGGGCCGGTGCGGCTGGTGAAGATGATCGGCGACGCGGCGATGTTCTCCTCGCCCGACCCGGCGGCGCTCGCCGACACCGTGCTGGAGCTGCTCGACCTCGTCGCCGAGCAGGACGACGAGCTGCCCGGGGTGCGCGCCGGGATGAGCTGGGGGCCGGCCGTCTCGCGGGCCGGCGACTTCTACGGCCGGCCGGTCAACCTCGCGAGCCGGCTGACCGGGGTCGCCCGGCCCGGCAGCCTGCTCGTCGCCGCCGACGACCTGACCCGCTCGAGGACGCCTTCCAGCTCTCCGACGCGGGCCACAAGCGGCTCAAGGGCATCGACGGCGCCGTCCACATGTACCGCGTCCGCGACCGGGACGAGGAGGGACGAGGACGGAGGACGCCGACGCGCGGCGCGATCCGGCGAGCGAGATGGCGAGGCGCGAGGAGGTCAGCGCAGGGCGGCGAGGACCTCGGCGGCGGCGCTCTCGCCGGAGCGGACGGCCCCGTCCATGAAGCCCGCCCAGCGGGAAGCGGTCTCGGTCCCGGCCCAGTGGATCGGCCCGACCGGCTCCGCCAGCGCCGGCCCGACCTCGATCCAGGCGCCGTCCTTCATCAGGAACGTCGGTCCGCCGGCGCTCCACGGCTCCGCCGCCCAGTCCTGCTCGAAGTAGTCGAGCGGCTCCAGCGCCGCGTCCCCGAACAGCCGGGCGTAGCCCGGCGAGGGTGCGCTCGCGGCGCTGCTCCGGCTGCGAGCTGCGCGTGCTCGTCGCGCGTCGGCGCCGCCGACGAACCCGAGCATCACGCCCGGGCTGCCGCCGGGCGGCGAGTTGTCGAAGGTCAGCGTCGCCGGGCCCGTGTCGCTGAGCGCCTCGCCGGAGAGACCGGCGTCGCGCCAGAACGGGCGCTCGTAGACGGCGACCGCCTTGATCAGCCGTCCGAACGGGACGCGCTCGGCTGATCTCGGCGTGCGCGCCCTCCAGCGCCGGCTCGAACCCGATCCGCTCGCGCAGCGGCACCGGCACCGCGACGATCACCCGCTCGGGCGTCGATCTCGCCCGAGGCTCGAGCCGACGCGGACGCCGCCGAGGCCCGACCGCGATCGAGCTCACCGGGCTGCCGAGCCGCAGGTCGGGCCCGAGCTCCTCGGCCAGCGTCAGGGCGATCGCGCTGGGAGCCGCCCTCGATCCGCCACTGCTGGGCGCCGTCCTCGACGTCGAGCAGGACGTCGAGCCCGCCGGCGGCGCGCAGGTAGAAGAGCGCGTGCAGCAGCGACAGGTCCTCGGGCTCGGCTCCCCAGATCGTGCGGCCGGCGACGCGCATCATCTCGCGGGCCTTGCGCGTCCGCATCCCATGCGCGAGCCAGTCGGCGAGCGTCTGGTCTGTCGAGGCCCTCGGCGCCGGGCGTCAGCCACGGCCGCTCGGTGTCGACCTTGCGGGCGAGCCGCTCGAGCCGCAGCTGGGCGAGCGCGATGTCGGCGAGCACGAGCGGCCCGACCCTCGGGATCGTGCCCTTGTAGTGACGCGTCCGGCCGTCGAGCTCGAGCACGCTGCGGCCGCTGTCGAAGGTCGGGAAGGTGCCGATCCCGAGCTCCTCGAGCAGGGCGAGGACCCGATCCTGGGTCGGGCCGACCCACTGGCCGCCGACCTCGACGACCCGGCCGTCGCCGATCGGGGCGTTGAGCAGCCGTCCTCCGACCCGCTCGCGGGCCTCCAGCACGGCGACCGAGGCGCCCGCCTGGCGCAGCCTGCGCGCCGCGACGAGGCCGGCCAGCCCGGCGCCGACGACGGCCACGTCGACACTTGGCTGCGCTCGCCTGCCGCAGTCGCTGTAGTCGGGCCCGACGTCATCGCGGCGGATTCTCCCGCCTCCGGCGCTCCGGCCGCCGGCCCCGTTCAGCGCGCGTTAAGCGCGCCCGGCCAAGATCGCCGCCGATGCTGTTGCTGATGCTGTTCGCGTTCGTGGCGGGCGCCGGGACGGCGCTCTCGCCCTGCGTGTTGCCGATCCTCCCGGTCGTGCTCGGCGCCGGGGTCACGGGCGGCAACCGGCGGCCGCTCGGCGTCGTCACCGGACTCGTGCTCGCCTTCGCCTTCTCGGCCGTGGCGCTCGTCTACCTGATCGACGCGCTCGGGCTCCCGAACGAGATCCAGCGCACGATCGCGATCGTCGTCCTGCTCGGCTTCGGCATCGCGCTGCTGATCCCGCCCGTCGCCGATCGGCTCGAGGCGCTGATCTCGCGGGTCGTCGGCACGCCGCGGATGGCGAAGGGGCGAGGGCTTCGGCTCCGGCCTGCTGCTCGGAGGCGCGCTCGGCCTCGCCTACTTCCCCTGCGCCGGCCCGATCCTCGCCGGCGTGATCACGGTCTCCGCCGCCCAGGACTTCACCGTCGGCAGGCTCGCGGTCGTGCTCGCCTACGCGATCGGGTCGGGCGCCGTCCTCTATCTCGTGATGAGGCTCGGGCGCCGCTTCACCGACCGCCTCGCGCCGGTCCGCGGCCGCGTCCAGGCCGCCGTCGGCGCGGTCATGGTGATCGTCGCGCTGGCGATGGCCGTCGACCTCGACCAGCGCTTCCAGAGCACGATCGCCGACGACCTCCCGGCCTTCCTCGTCAACCCGACCGAGTCGCTCGAGGAGAGCGACGCCGTCGCCTCGCAGCTGCAGGAGGTGCGCGGCGGCGAGCCGCACTCGCTCGCCGGCGAGGGAGGCGGCGCGGAGGCCGACGCCGGCCGGGCGCTGCCGGTGCTGGGCTCGCGCCGGGGAGTTCACCGACACCCAGCAGTGGTTCAACACGCCGGGCGGCGAGCCGCTCTCGATCGCCGACCTCAACGCCGAGGGCAAGGTGGTGCTGATCGACTTCTGGACCTACACCTGCATCAACTGCCTGCGGACGCTGCCCTACATCGAGGCCTGGAGCGAGGAGTACCGCGACGACGGGCTCGTCGTCGTCGGCGTCCACTCGCCCGAGTTCCCGTTCGAGCGCGAGGCCGACAACGTCTCCCGCGCGATCGACCAGAACGGGCTCACCTACCCGGTCGTCCAGGACAACGAGCTCGGCACCTGGGACTCGTTCCAGAACCAGTACTGGCCGGCCAAGTACCTGATCGACACGAACGGGCGCGTCCGCTACGCGCACTTCGGCGAGGGCGACTACGAGCAGACCGAGCGGGCGATCCGCTCGCTGCTCGCCGAGAACGGCGACGGCGGGCTGGGCCGCAAGGCGAAGGCGACGGCCGAGGTTGCCGACCCGGGGCTGGCGACGCCGGAGACCTATCTCGGCTCGGCCCGCGGGCAGGGCTGGGTCAACGGCAAGCCGCCGAGCGGGACCCTGCCGACCGGCGAGACCGACTTCGGGGACGTCGGCAACCGGATCGTCGGGGCGCTGCCGCCGAACGGATTCGCCTTCCAGGGCCGCTGGGACGTCGAGCCGGACGGCGCCACGGCGCTCGAGGGCGGCCGCATCGACGTCCGCTTCCGGGCCTCGCAGGTGTATCCTGGTGATGGGCTCGCCCGACCGCGACCGCGAGGTCCGGGTCCTGCTCGACGGCCGGCCGATCGCGGCCAAGGAGGCGGGCAGCGACGTCGACGACGGCACGGTGACGGTCGGCCAGGAGCGCCTCTACCGGCTCGTCGACCTCGGCCGCGCCGAGGACCGCGTCCTCAGCCTCGAGTTCGAGGACGGCCTCTCCGGCTACGCGTTCACGTTCGGCTGATGCCGGCTGCCCGCGGCCCAGAGAAAGGCGGGGGCGGGGCCGGCGGCCGGGCGTGACTAGTCGCGCAGCTCCTTGATCCGGTAGACGCGCTCGCCCTTCGGCGTCTTGATCTTCACGTCCTTGCCGACCGGGCTGTTCATCAGCGCCTGGCCGACCGGGGACTCGGCCGAGATCCGGCCGGCGGTGACGTCGGCCTCGGTCGAGCCGACGATCGTCCACTCGCGCTCGTCGCCGGTAGCGACCTCCTCGACCAGCGCGGTGCGCCCGAAGGCGAAGATCGGCGCCTTGGCGTCGGTCTCGACGACGACGGCGCCGCGCAGCTTCGCGCGAAGCCGCTTGATCCGCGTCTCGAGATGCGCCTGATCGTCCTTGGCGATGTGGTACTCGGCGTTCTCCTTCAGGTCCCCGAGCTCGCGTGCGGCCTTGATCCGCTCCGCCATCTCGGTTCGCCCAGGCCCTTCGAGCTCGGCGATCTCGGCCTCGAGGGCGGCGAGGCCCTCCGGCGTGATCGGTTCTCCATTGACGTCGGTCATGGGACAAAGGTGCCAGATCGGGTCGGTCCCCGCGGAGCGCCCCCGCCGGACTATCTTTCCGGCCGTGCTCCGGTTTCCCGCAAAGCTGGCCCCGCTCGCAGTGCTGGCCGTGCTCACGGCCGCGTCGGCGGGCCTCGTCGCCTGCGGCGACTCGGAGGAGACGACCGTGACCGAGACCTCGACGGTGACGAGCGACTCGTCGACGACCTCGACCGCCACGGAGGAGACGTCGACCAGCACGACCACGGGCGCCGACGGTGCGACGCCGCCGGCCGACATCGAGGTCGACGAGTCGGCAGCGTTCGTCTCGCCGACCGGCAACATCGGCTGCTTCATCGACAAGAGCGCCGTTCGCTGCGACATCGGCGAGCGCGACTGGAAGCCGCCGAAGCCCCCCGCCGACTGCCAGCTCGACTACGGCCAGGGCATCAGCCTGACGGCCGGCGGCAGCGCCGAGCTCGTCTGCGCCGGGGACACGGTGCTCGGGTCGGGAGGGCAGGAGCTCGCCTACGGCCAGTCGATCTCGGCCGGGCTGCTGCGCTGCGAGAGCGCCGAGGACGGGATCAGCTGCCGCGACATCGAGACCGGCCGCGGCTTCCAGATCTCCAGAGAAAGCTACGAGATCTTCTGAGCGGTGCCCGGCTTCTGAGCCGAGAGCACCAGGTTGTAGAAGAGCTCGGGCGGTAGGCGCGGCTCGAGCACCGAGGTGTCGACCCGCTGCAGGGCCAGGTAGCTGCGGAACGCGAATCGCCGCCAGGCCATCGGGACGCTGTCGGGCTCGGCCGTCGCCTCGACCGTGCGCAGGCCCCAGCCGTACATGTTCGCGACCAGCTCCTCACCGCGGACGTAGACGTCGTCGAAGCCGGCGCCGGTGAAGAAGGCCGAGAGCGAGCCGGGGTCGAAGGCGTGCACGTCGACCTCGCTCTCGAGCATGTGCCCGGCCTCCTCCTCGGGCGTCTCGCCGTAGACGGCGGGCGCCTTCTCGGCGCGCAGCGCGGCCCGCCACAGCGGCGCGGCGAGCGTCCCGACGCGCTTCGGGATCGCGGCCAGGCGGTCGCCGTAGGCGCTCGGCTCGCCGCAGAACGCCACCGTGCCGCCGGGCCGCAGCACCCGCAGGAACTCGGAGGCGGCGCGGTCGAGATCGGGGATGTGGTGGAGAACGGCGTGGCCGAGCACGAGGTCGAAGCTCTCGTCCTCGAAGGGCAGGCTCTCGGCCTCGGTCCGGCAGGTGGAGACCGTCAGCCCGAGCCCCTCGGCGTTCGCCTCCAGCGTCTGCAGCATGCCCGGCGAGATGTCGGTGCAGGTCGCGGTCCGGATCGCGCCGGCGGCGAGCAGGTTGAGCGAGAAGTAGCCGGTCCCGGAGCCGATCTCGAGCGCGTCGCCGAAGGCGGGCTCGGCGCCGTTCAGCGCCTTGCGCAGCTTGCCCGTGACCTGCTCGCGGCCGACCTCGCCGAAGTCGATCCCCCATTTGGCGTCGTAGCTCGCCGCTGCCACGTCGTGGTAGCGCGTGTTGACGTCCTTGATGTGCTCCGCAGAGGCGTCAGCAGCCGCCGGCATCCGCGGGACTGTACCGTCCCGGCGCACGATGGAAGCGCGTTACCTGCAGCAGGATCAGCCCGACGGCGTGCCGCCCCTGGAGCTGACCGGGGAGCGGACGCTGCCCGACGTTCCCGAGGAGAACTACTGGTACCGCCGCCATCTCGCCGTCTACCGCTGGATCGCCGACCGCGTCGGCGGCATGGACGTCACCGACCTCGCCTGCGGCGAGGGCTACGGCTCGGCGACGCTCGCCGAGCACGCCGCGGACGTGATCGGAGTCGACGCCAACCCCGAGGCCCACGCGCACGCCGCGGCCCGCTACCGGCGCTCGAACCTGCACTTCGAGCGCGACCTGGTCGAGAACGTCAAGGGCCCGCGTGACGCGATCGTCTTCCTGCAGACGATCGAGCACATCGAGGAGGTCGACAAGCTCCTCGACGCGATCGTCGCCGCAGCTCCGATCGCCTACATCTCGACGCCGAACCGGCTCACCCTGGCGCCGGAGGGGGCCGAGAAGTCGGACAACCCGTGGCACATCCGCGAGTACACGGCGGCCGAGTACCGGGCGCTGCTGGAGCCGCACTTCGGCTCGGTCGAGATCCTCGGCCTCCATCACGCCGGCAAGCTGCGGATCCACGAGCTCGCGCTGAAGCTGGGCTGGGACCGGGTCCACAAGACGCTGCGGATCACCAATCTCTTCTACGACCGCTTCACGCCCGTCGATCTCCGAGGGCGACTTCGAGCTCAGCCGGGCGATCTCGACTCGGCGCTGGACTTCGTGGCGATCTGCCGGAGGTAGCGGGCCGTGGGGCGCCCCGACCACGTCGGCGACATCGCCCTCGTCCTCCACAGCCACATGCCCTACGTCGAGGGCTTCGGGACCTACCCGTTCGGCGAGGAGTGGCTGTTCGACGCCGCTCTGCGCTCGTACCTGCCGGTGCTCGCCGTCGCCGAGAACCTGACGATGACCGTGACGCCGGTGCTCGCCGACCAGCTCGAGGCGCCGGGCGTGGCCGAGCGGATGCTCGAGTTCACCCGCCGCTACCGGGTCGGGTCGGCCGAGCTCGACGCCGGCGAGATGGAGACCGAGGAGCTGCGCGCCGCCTGCGCGGCCGAGGCCGGCCGCTACGGCGCCGCGCTCGCCGAGCTCGAGCGGCTCGGCGGCGACGTCGCTCGGCGCCTTCGCCTCGGCGGCCGCCGCGGGCCGGGTCGAGCTGATCCCCTCGAGCGCGACGCACGCGATCCTGCCGCTGCTCGCGACCCGCGAGGGCGTCCTGCTCCAGGTCGAGACCGGCCTGCGCTCGCACCGGCGCCGGTTCGGCCCGAGCGCGGGGTTCTGGCTGCCCGAGTGCGCCTACGACCCCGGGCTCGAGGCGCTGCTCGGCGAGGCGGGGGTCGAGTGGACGCCGCTCGACCAGAGCGCGCACGAGCCGCGCCGAGCAGGCGATGGTCCCGATCGCGCTCGGCGGGCTGACCGCCTTCCCGATCGACTGGGAGGCGGTGCTCTGGCTGTGGTCGCTGGAGGGCTACCCGTCCGACCCCGGCTACGCCGACTTCCACCGCAAGTCGCTGCGCGGCGCCCGGCCCTGGTCGATCGGCGGCGATGCCTACGACCCCGGGGCGGCGCGCGGCGCGAGCCCGCGAGCAGGGCGAGGAGTTCGCGGCGGCGGTGGCGGCGCGGCTGGCGGCCCACCTCGGTCGCGCCGGCTCGCCCGGCCTGCTCACCTTCGCGATCGACACCGAGCTGCTCGGCCACTGGTGGTGGGAGGGGCCGATCTGGCTCGAGGCGGTGCTCGAGCGGCTGCCGGAGCACGGCGTCCGCGCGGTCAAGCTCGGCGAGGCGCGGGCGGATCACCGGCCCGAGCCGCGCGGCGCCCGCCGCTCGAGCTGGGGCGAGCACAAGGACCTGCGCACCTGGGACTCGCGCCCGGTCGCCGAGTTCGTCCGCGGCGCCCGGCGGCTCGAGCTGCGGATCCTGCGCGAGGTCGGCGCCGGCCGGCTGCGCGGAGCCGCGCTCGAGCGCGCCGCCCGCGAGCTGCTCGCCGTCCAGGCCAGCGACTGGGCCTTCCTCGACTACCGCAAGCAGGCGGGCGACTACCCCTACTCGCGCGTGCTGAGCCACAGCCAAGCGCTGTTCGAGGCCATAAACTCCCCCGCGGGCGCCGAGCCGGCGATGAGAAACCTCGCACCGGACCTCGCCCTCGCACCACTGCAGGAGCCCTAGACCCCTTTCCGCCGCCCACGCGCCGACGAACCCATGCCTCGCGTCCTGATCCTCTCCTGGGAGTACCCGCCTCTGATCGAGGGCGGGCTCGCCCGCCACGTCCGCAAGCTCTCGGAGGCGCTGGTCGAGCGCGGCGTCGAGGTCCACGTGCTGACCCGCGGCGGCGAGGAGTCGCCGCGCGAGGAGGAGATGCGCGGCGTCCGCATCCACCGCGTGCGCGAGCCGACCCGGCCCGCGCGACCTCGGCGAGTTCGTCGCCTGGGTCGAGCGGATGAACGCCGACATGCTCGCCGCCGGCGTCGAGCTCGGCGACCGCTTCGACTTCGACCTCGTCCACGGCCACGACTGGCTCGTCGCCGACGCCGGCGACCACCTCGCCCGGCGCTTCGGGGCGCCGCTGGTGACCACGATCCACGCGACCGAGCACGGCCGCCACCAGGGCTGGGTCGACAAGCACCCGCAGTCCTACATCCACGGCGTCGAGCGCTGGATCACGAACCGCTCCGACCGCGTGATCGCCTGCTGCTACTACATGCGCGAGCAGATCGCCGACATCTTCGACGTGCCCGAGAAGCGGGTCAGCGTGATCCCGAACGGGATCGACCCCGAGGACCTGCCGCCAGGCCGACGAGGCCGAGCTGCGCCGGCTGCGCGCCGAGTTCGCGGCGCCCGACGAGAAGCTGGTCCTGCTGATCGGCCGGCTCGTCTACGAGAAGGGCTTCCAGTTCGCGCTCGAGGCGATGCCGGCGCTGATCGAGCGCGTGCCCGGCACCCGCTTCCTGGTCGCCGGCTCGGGCACCCACGAGGAGGAGCTGCGGCGCCAGGCGAACGAGCTCGGCCTGATGGAGCACGGCACCTTCCTCGGCTGGATCGGCGACGACGTCCTGCACTCGCTCTACCGGATCGCCGACGTCTGCGTGGTTCCCTCGATCTACGAGCCGTTCGGGCTCGTCGCGCTCGAGGCGATGGCCTCCGACTGCCCCTGCATCGTCGCCGACACCGGCGGCCTGCGCGAGGTCGTCCCCGACGACGGCCAGGTCGGCCTGCGCTTCCGCGCCCGCGACCCCGAGGCCCTCGCCGACGTCGCCTGCAAGGTCCTCTCCGACGAGGCGCTCCGCAGCGAGCTGATCGGCGAGGCCCGCGAGCACGTCCGCGGCTTCGACTGGCTCGACGTAGCCGGCCAGACCGAGGCCGTCTACGAGAGCCTGCTCGAGCGACCGCGCCCGGGTCTAGGCGCCGCGCGGCCGGCCTGAGGCTCCGATGCGCGGCGGATCGCGGTGCCAGTCGCGCAAGCGACAGCCGCTGATGGCCGAAGTCGGAGTTCGCCCGCTATATGCGGGTCGACTCCGAGCGCTCGACGCCCGTCGGGCCGTAGGGCGTGCGCGCGAGCGCAGCGGAATCGACCGGCGCGGCACAGCGGGTTGCTCATCGGCGTGGCGACCTCGTTCGCGGGCGGACTCCGGAATGCGATGGGGGCGGTTCCGCGGTACCGGATGCCGTCGCGGCCCGCCGCACGGGCTCGTGCGGCGCTACCGCGGCGCCCGCGGGCCCGTAGCCCGGGGGCTCGACCGGGTCGGTCCAGCGCAGGTGCTCGGGGGCTTCGCGCATGCGGATCACGCGGGCCGGGGTGCCGGCGGCGACGGCGTTGGCGGGGACGTCGCGGGTGACGACGGAGTTGGCGCCGATGATCGAGTTGTCGCCGACGCGGACGCCGCGCAGGACCTGGGCGTTGTAGCCGATCCAGACGTTGTTGCCGACCTCGACGTCGCGCATGTAGATGCCCTGGCGCCGGATCGGCGCCTCGGTGTCGGCGACGTTGTGGTCGAAGTCGATGAACATCGCCCGGTCGGCGATCACGCACTGCTCGCCGATCCGGACGCGCCGGTAGGCGCTGATCGTGCAGTCCTGGCCGATCACCGTCTTGGCGCCGATCTCGACCTCGCCCTCGTGGCAGCGGATCTTGGTGCCGTGGCCGATCCAGACGAAGCGGCCGAACCTGACCCTGGCCCGCTTGCCGATCTGCAGCTGCATGCGCGGGCCGAGGAAGAGCATGCCCGTCGGTCTCCCAGCGCCGGCCGGCGACGGTGAACAGGCGGCGCCGCGAAGAAGCGCAGCGCCAGGCGCGCGTACTTCGGCGTCAGCATCCGCTGCCGGGCTGCGAACCGGAGCGCCGCCAGCGGCCCCTGCTTGGGCGCGATCCGCTCGAGCCCGTCGGCGCCGGGGGAGGGGTCCGGGGGCGCCGGCGCGGGGCCGTCGTTCTCAGGGATGTCCGAGGACTCGCGACTCGCGGGTGGGGCGCCCATCCGGCTGAATCTTAGGAGGGGGCACCGTGCAATCATCCGCCGCCCGATGGCCTCCGCGGCAACAGCCGACCTCGTCGACCGCCTTCTCGCGGGCGACAAGCGCGCTCTCGCCCGCGCGATCTCGCTGGTCGAGAACGACGACCCCGAGGGCTGCGAGCTCGTCGCGCGAGGTCTACCCGCGCACCGGCGGCGCCCGGATCATGGGCTTCACCGGCCCTCCCGGTGTCGGCAAGAGCACCCTGCTCGGCGCGCTGACCAAGGAGCTGCGCGCGGCCGATCGCAAGGTCGGCGTGCTCTCGATCGACCCCTCGAGCCCGTTCACCCGCGGCGCCCTGCTCGGCGACCGGATCCGGCTCTCCGAGCACTTCCTCGACCCCGAGGTCTTCATCCGCTCGATGGCCAGCCGCGGCGCCCTCGGCGGGCTCGCCGAGGCGTCGCTGCAGGCGGCGCTGCTGATGGACGCCGCCGGCAAGGACGACGTCCTGATCGAGACGGTCGGCGTCGGCCAGGCCGAGATCGACATCGTCGACCACGCCGACACCGTCGTGCTCGCGCTGATGCCCGGCTCCGGCGACTCGATCCAGGCGCTCAAGGCCGGCGTGATGGAGATCCCCGACGTGATCGTCGTCAACAAGGCCGACCACCCGCTGACCGACACGATGGTCCGCGAGATCCGCGGCGTGCTCTCGCTCGGCCCGCAGCAGGGCTGGAAGGTGCCGATCGTCAAGACCGAGGCCTCGAAGGGGATCGGGGTGCGCCGAGCTGCTCGAGCAGATCGACGCGCACCGCGCCTTCATCGTCGAGGCAGGGCACGCTCGAGGAGCGCCGCGCCCGCAACCTCCGCAACGAGGTGCTCGCGCTCGCCGCCGCCCGGATGAAGCGGGAGCTCGAGCAGCTCGCCGCCGAGGATCCCGAGGTGGCGGCGCTGCTCGACCGCGTCGTCAGTCGCGAGATCGACCCCGCGAACGCCGCCCGCGACCTGCTGGAGCGCCGCGTTGGCGGTTGAGTACCCAGCCGGCCTCGAGGAGGCGCAGGCGTGGGCCGGGCACAAGCTCGACGACATCTCGGGCTCGACCGCGGGCCGCGTCGAGGGCGTCTTCGTCGACTCCGGGTCCGGCGAGCCGGCCTGGGTCGTGATCCGGATCGGGCGCCTCGGGCACCGCTCGGCGGTTCCCTTCGGTCTCGTCGCCGCCGGGGTCGGGCACGTCTGGGTGCCCTTCGACCGGGAGACGATCAAGAGCGCCCCCGAGGTCGATCCCGCCGTCGGCCTCGGCCCGGTGCAGGAGGCCGCGCTCTGCTCCCACTTCGGGGTCGCCCCCGGCAGCGGCCGCCTCGCCGAGCTCGAGGGCCGCGACGAGGCGGCGCTCAGCTCGGTTCCGGCTCCCTAGCGCCGACTCGCGCCCGGCTCGCCGTCGTCGTTCTCGTCCTCGTCGACGATCGCGTCCTCGGCTTCGGCTTCGTCCCCGGGGGCGATCTCGTCGGTGTAGGTCCGCTCCAGCGAGCGGGTCGCCTGCTCGATCGCGGCGAGGACGTCGTCGAGATCGCTGAGCTGCGCGCTGATCACGTCGGCGGGGACGGTCACGGCTTCCTCGGGCGCAGCGTCGGTGGGCGCCGGTGCGGCGGGTGGCGTGGAGCCGCCGGCGGCTGCGGGGCCGGGCGTCGGGCGTCGGCGCGCGGTCGGGCGCGGGTGCGGGTGGGGTGGGGGACGGGGAGCGGCGCGACATCGGGGCGCGGCGCGGCGGCCGCCGGCGCGGCGGCGCCACCCTGTTCGAGCGCCTCCATGGCGGCGATCAGATGGCGGATCGTGCGCTCGTGCTGGCCGAACGCGAGCCACAGCGCGGCGACGTCGCGGCGCAGCTCCTCCGCCTCCGCGCGCCGGGCCTCGAGCTCCGCGTGCACGTCCTTGGCCCGGTAGCCGAGCAGGCCCCGGCGAAGCGTCGGCGCGGGATCGGCCGGCTTCGCCACGGGGCGGCCCGGCTCCTCCTGCTCCTCGGGTTCTTCCAGTTCGGGATCCTCGCCGCTCACCGCAGCGAGGTTACCCGCGTCGGCTCAGGGCGCGCCCTTGACGATCAGCTGGGCGCTGACCTGGCAGAAGTTGTTCGCCGCGATCGGGTCGTTGGTCTTGTAGTACGAGGAGATCACGACCGAGGCGTTGGTCAGCGATCCGGGCGGGACGCTGCCGCCGGACTTCGGCTCGGCCGAGATCGTGCCCTCGATCATGCCGTTGTTGGGCAGGCCGAGCTCACCGGTCTGGCCGGGATCGATGTTGAGGCGCTCGAGCCGCGAGGCGCCGTTGAGGCCCGCCCCCTGCAGCGTCGTCAGGGTCGCCGCCGTGCGGCGGGTGTTCGAAGCCGGGTTCGTCAGGGTCAGCTTGCGGTCGCCCGGATAGACGGTCCCGTTCGTGGTCGGGCAGGTGAGCGTCAGCGTCCCCAGCCCCGGCAGCGCCTTGCTGACGGTCGTGTGGCCGGCGGCGTCGGCGGAGTCGCGCCAGGAGATGGTCATGCTGAAGGCGCGCTCGTTGCTGACTCCGGCGGGTCCCTGCGCTCCCTGCGGGCCGCGGGGGCCCTGCGGGCCGGTCTCACCCTGCTTGCCGCGCGGGCCGGGAGGGCCCTGCGGGCCGGGAGGGCCGCGGCGCCCGCGCTGCTTCTTGCTGAGCTCGGCGGATCCGGCGACGCTGTCGCCCTTGTCGCCGCCAGCCACCGCCGCCGCCGGCCCCGAAGGCGACGACCGCGACCGCCGCGACCATGCAGAAGATGCCGATCAGCGCGAGTGCGATCGATCCGCGGCTGTGGGTGTCGAAGAGGTCTCTCATCGGGCTTCAGTAACGAAGGTAGCGTTTACGTAACACCGCTCGGCGCCGGTGTTGCGGAAGTTCCAGTACCAGGAGAGCTCGAACGTGGTCGGCGGCGGCTGCGCCGTGCCCTCGTCCCACGGCTCGGTGGTGATGATCCCGCGCATGCTGCCCGTGCTCTCCGGGTCGTAGTGGAGGGCGGGGGCGGTGCTGAAGCTCTCGTAGAAGTCGGGCTGGTTGCCGCGGTCGAGGCGCGCGGTGCGGACGACCGTGATCTTGCGGGCGTTGGCGTCATCCTCGTTGCCGCCGTGGCGGGCCGTCCACATCGTCGTCGCCCACTTCTCCGGCTTGACGTTGCCGGGCGTGCCCCGCGTGTTGTAGATCGGCGTGAACGAGATCAACTGGTCGCCCGTGTACTTGTTCGCCTCGGTCGGCGGGGTGCAGCGCAGCACGCCGGACCCGATCCCGGGGGCGGTGAACTTCTGGCTCTCGAATCCCTGCCAGTTGCCGTTCTGCCAGGCGACGTTGACGAACTGCTTGGTCAGCGCCGCGGGCGCGGCGGCGCCGGCGGGGCCGAGCTTGCCGGTCGGGCCGGTCGGGCCCTGCGCGCCGCGCGGTCCCTTCTGGCCGCGAGGGCCGGCGGGGCCGACCGGGCCGCGCGGCCCTTCGATCACCCTCGCGCTCTTCTCGGTCAGGTCGAGCCGGGGCGCGTCGGAGGCGCCCGCTCCGGCGGCGCCGCCGGGCAGGAGCAGCGCCGCGAGCACGAGGCCCGCCGCAAGCAGGGGGGCGCCTACTTGAATTCGAGCACCGCGGTTTTGCTCTTGTCGCCGCATTCGCGTGGCTGTGGCGCTTTGCCCGTTACGTAGACCGAGTAGTCCCCGGGCTTGAGCTCGCGCTTCAGCTTGTTGTTGAGGTACGCCTGACCGATCAGCTTGCGCTGGCCCTTGGGCAGCTCAGCCTCGCCGTAGACGACACCGTCGCTGTCGCTGAGCGTGCTGTGAAGCTGCTTGATCGGCGCCCAGGCGCTCTTCGGCTCGACCCCGATCGAGACGTAGCCGCCGCGGTTGTAGTCGGAGGCGAGGCCCTGGGGCTTGTTGAAGAAGTGGATCGGTAGCTTGTTGAGGCAGTTCTTGAGCTTCACCGTGCCCGAAGTCTCGCTCTCGCCGCAGCCGAGAACCTCGCCCTTGACGACGACCGTGTAGGGCCCGGGCTGCAGGCCCTGGCGCAGCTTGATCGCGGCCTTGTCGCCCCATTCGAGCCAGCTCTTCTCCTTGCTCTTGCCGAGGTAGAAGCCGCTGAAGGTGTAGAGCTCGAGATGCCAGCGCTTGACGTTGCCGGTCCGGTTCAGGACCTGGATCCGGAGCTTCTTCTGGTACTGGCTGGCGAACGGCCGCGGGAACTTGCTGACGGCCTGGACATCGGCGCGGATCCCGCCGCATCCGGCCACGGCAACGTCAGGGCCGGGTCCCGCGGGGGAGCCGCCCACTTTTCCGCTGAAGATCAGGGCGAGAGCCAGCAGCACCACGGCGAGGATGAACCCACCGGCCACCGGCACCCGCATCGCTCGCGTCGCCATCTCGTCTTCTTCGTCCTTTCGTGCACGGGCCTTGAGCCCGGCCCCCTCAGGGCTTGCATCCAAGCTTGCATCCAAGATAACGCCCGAACCGGTCATTCGATGCGGTGAAACCGCATGAGATTCGCGTTTTGGCGCGGTTGGTGGTAGCTTTCCCGGGCCGGTCGGTGTTCCGCCGGTTGCTGGAGGACCGTTCGAACATGATCACCGCCGAACTCCGCGGGGGAAATAGGCCGTCACTGAACGAGGCTTTGGGCTGGATCGGCTCCAAGGTCGACGACATCTATGGCGCAAGCGTCGGCCGTCTCGAGGACGTCTGGATCGATCCCGGCACGGGCGCGCCCAAGTGGCTCCTGGTCAAGGAGGGCCGCTTCGGTGGCCGCACGACCCTGATCCCGTTCGAGGACGCCACCGCCGGAGCGGGCCACGTCTGGATCCCCTACGAGCGCGACGTCGTCCGTGAGGCGCCGGCCGTCGCGCCGGGCGCTCCGCTGACCCAGTCGGTCGAGAGCACGCTCCGCTCCCACTACACCGCGAACAAGCCCGCCAGTCCGACCCATCGCGGTCGCGGCCATGCCCCCGCCGCCGCTCCCGCCGCCGCCGCACCGCCGCCCCCTGCGCCACAGCCACCCGCTTACCGCGAGCAGGCCCCGCAGTACCAGCTCGCGGACGATCAGCAGAGCCAGCACCAGTACGACCCGCATCAGCCGCTGCCGCCGGTGCCGCCCTCGCCGCCGCCGGTGCCGCCCGGCCGGCCGTCGCGCAGCGGCCACGAGGGCCCGGCCACTCCCGCCCGCCCGCAGTACGTGCCCCAGGCTCAGCATCAGTACCGGCCGCCGCAGGCCCTCCCGGGGCACTCGGCCGCACAGGCCGCGCCGCCCGCCCGTTACGCGCCGCCGGCGCCGCGGCCGCCGCAGCCCGGACCGCCGCCCGGGCGCGCCGCCCGACAGGCGCCCCAGCCGCCGCCCACATACGCGCCGCCTCCGCCCGCGCCCCACGGCCAGCCGCCTCACTACGCCTACGGCCCGCCACAGCCGCGCCCGGACAGCCTCGCGCCCGCCCGCCGGCCCAGGGGCTGCCGCCCGCAGCCGCCGCGCCACGCCGCGCCCGCGCCGCCGCCCCCGAGCGCCCACGCCGGCGACGACCCCCCGGTCGCGATCCCGATCATCCACGCGCTCGATCAGCCGTACAGGATCGAGGTCCAGCTGGAGGGCGAGCTGCGGATCAGCGGTGAGCTCAAGGGCTTCTCGATCAAGCCGTCCCGCCCGGACCCCGCCGCCCCCGAGCCCGGTCAGTGAAGCTGCGGCCGCAACCCGACAAGGGATGCGGTGTTCCAGCAATCGACTACTGCTGAATCACCGGCGCCGCCCCGATCGCGGCCCGCCCAACGGAATCAGAGAGAAGCGTGAGTTATGACCCCTGATGCACGCACACCGCACCGGCTCCACAGTGCCGCCCGCCCGGGCCTCTCGCAGGCGCGGGGCTGGATCGGCAAGCGAGCGACCAGTGCCCTCGGCTCAGGCGTCGGCCGGATCGAGGACATCTGGGTCAACGCGGAGACCGGCGAGCCGGCCTGGCTGCTGATCAGAGAAGGCCGGTTCAGCGGCGGCAGCCACAAGCTCGTTCCGTTCGCGGGAGCGACCGAAGGCGGTGGGCCGATCTGGCTCCCGTTCGAGCGCGAGGTGATCCACAGCGCTCCCGCGATCGGCACCGATCAGTTGCTGACGGCTGAGCTCGCACAGCAGCTCGAGGCCCACTACGGCATCGGCCGAAGCCGCCCTAAGCTGCGGCGCCGCGACCGCCGCTGAGCGGCCTCGCAGAAGTCCTCCTGCCCGCCGGGGAGCGGGGGCGCGCCGGGGGCCGGCTCAGCCGCCGCTGCCGGAAGGCGGCGTCGTGCTCAGCGGCGGCGCCGAGCCGACGTTGCCACCCTGATCGAGCTCGACGTCGAGCTCGAGCTGCTCGAGCTCGAGCTGCTGCTCGTCTCGCCCGAGCTGTCCGTCGTGCTCGTCGTCGGCTCCACGACGCGGACGAGCGCGTAGCGGTCGTTCTGGGCGACCGGCTCGAGGAACGGCACGTCGCCGTCGAGCGCGCCCGGATAGCGGTCGAGAATCAGGTCGGCCTCGTCGTTGGCGACGAGCATGAACTCGACCTTGCCCTCGGGGTCCTCGAGGACCGACTGCCACTCTTCGTCGCCGCGGTCGACGCGGTCGAAGAACTGCTCCGGATGCCCGTTGATCGCGATCACGCCGTAGGTGCGGGAGTTGTCGGTGAGGATCTCGTTGTCGGGGATCTGCTGGTCACGGATGAAGTGGGCGATCTCGCGCTCGGGCGCGACACCGACCTGGTAGCCGCCTCGGGACGCGGTGCCCTCCTGGTCCTCGCCGGTCGAGACCGCGCGGGTGAAGGCCTGCTCGAGGTTCTGATGCGGGTAGGACTCCATCTGCCACCAGGCAGTTGCCAGCCCGACCACGCTGAGCGCGACGGTCATCACCCAGACCAGCCCCCTCGAGTCCGGCGAGCGTAGGTACAGGTAGGCCATGCCGGCGATGCCGGCCATCATCCCGGGCAGCGCGTCGCGCAGCTCGATCACGTCGACGGAGCCCTCGATTGCAGCTCCTACGAGCTGGTAGCCCATGTTCAGCAGGATCAGCAGCGCGAATCCGATCGAGACGACATCGCGGTTGCCGCCGAACCCGAACAGCAGCAGTGGAGCCGCGAGCAGCGTGGCGGGGAAGATCAGCTCGATCCGCAGCACGTTGCCGATCGCATCGAGCAGGTCGAAGCCCGGCGCAGAGCTGGTCACCGCGTTGACCGGGGTCGTCTCGCTGGCAAGCGAGACCCACTCGAATGGGTTGCCGAGCACGATCGCGTTGAAGAAGATCCAGATCCCGAGCGCGTAGGCGATCGGTGCCAGGAACGCGATCGTCGATCCCTCGATCTCGTCGGGATCGCGCTCGCGGCTGTTCAGCGACCAGGCGATGATCAGCGCGATCAGCAGCGACCAGGCGATGAACTCGTAGTCGGTGAGCGAGGCGAGCGCGAACGCCAGCCCGGCGCCGATCAGGTACCTGGCGGAGCCGTTGCGACCCCAGCCGACCAGGCAGAAGAGGCCGAAGCCGGCGAAGAACAGGTAGGCGGCGTCGCCGGTGCCGTTCATCGAGTAGTAGGCGAACATCGGGTTGAGCCCGACGAGCAGGACGATCAGCAGCCGCGCGCCGCGCGCCATGTCGGCGACCGCGAACATCCTGTTCACGGTCGTCAGCGTCAGCGCCCCGAAGATCCCGGCCGAGAGCGGCAGCGCGAGGCCCGGAGGTGACCAGCTCCCGCACGGCCGCGAACGGCAGCAGGATGAAGGTCCCGATCGGCGGCATCGAGAAGCCGATCGCCGCCAGCTTCGGCGGGTCGTTGTACCAGACCATGAAGGCCCTCGTGAGGCGGTCGAGGGCGTCGAAGCTGACCACGTGGAGGTCGGCGACGATCTTGTAGCCGACCAGCGTGTAGAAGAGCGTGAAGAGGATCAGGATCCCCCACGTCTCGAGCTTCGAGACGGGGAACGCGACCGGTTCCTCGCGGCTGGCGACGACCGGCGCCGGGCCCGTCTCGATCCCGGATCGGTCCTGAAGTGCTGTTGCGGATTCCATCGTCTTGCCTTCCGGGTCCTACTTGCTCCCCTGGTCGAGACCGTGTTCGGTCTTCTCCCAGTAGAAGGGCTTGGTGAACAGCTGGTAGAAGCCCTTCCAGGCGCCGATCGACATCAGGCCCCAGTAGATCGGGCTGAAGAGCGCGTAGCGGACGAGCCCGAAGAGGCCGCGCTGCAGCGAGCCGGCGACGGCGAGGTACATGAAGACGAAGTTGCCGACGAACAGCTGCAGCGACGCCACGTAGTAGACGAAGCCCGGGAACAGCTGCCTCGATGATCCCGGCCTCGGTGAACAGCCACAGCGTCGTCAGCGCCCAGAAGATCGGGTTGAGGACGAAGATGATCGTGCCGCCGACGATGAACTGGAACGACCACCAGGCGCCGAACCCGATCTCGCGCATCAGACCGAATGGATGGCGCATGTGCACGAGGTAGGTTTGGAAGTACCCCTTGACCCAGCGTGAGCGCTGGTTGATCCAGTTGCCGAGCTGCGAGTTCGCCTCCTCGAGCGTCGTCGAGTTCAGCATCACCGTCTTGTAGCCGGCCTTGTGCAGGCGCAGCCCGAGGTCGGCGTCCTCGGTGACGTTGAACGGGTCCCAGGCGCCGAGCTCGATCAGCGCCTCGCGGTTGAAGTGGTTGGAGGTGCCGCCGAGCGGGATCGGCGCGCCCGACGCGTCGAGCCCGGGCAGCAGCAGGTCGAACCAGAGCGCGTACTCGGTCGCGAAGAACCTGGTCAGCAGGTTCTGGTCGGTGTTGAAGTAGTTGAGCTTGCTCTGCACGCAGACGACGTTGTCCTCGGAGCGCTCCCAGGCGAGCAGGACCTTCTTGAGCTGGTCGGGGTCGGGCTGGTCCTCGGCGTCGTAGATGACGACGAACTTGCCCGTCGCCTGCTGGATGCCGTAGTTGCAGGCCTTCGGCTTCGTCTTCGGCTGTGAGTCGGGGACGATCAGCAGGCGGAAGTAGGGGGGCAGGTTCGCGTCGAGGATCGCCTCGACCGTCTCGTCGTCCTCCTCCTCGCAGAGCAGCATGATCTCGAGCTTCGACTTCGGGTAGTCGAGCCGGGTCAGGTTCTCGGCCAGTCGCCCCACGACTGCGGCTTCCCTGAACAGCGGCACGAGGATCGTGTATCGCGGCAGCTCGCGGTCGTCGATGCTGGCGACCTCGGCGTCGGTGAAGTCGAACTCACGGCGGCGCCCGAAGGCGTCGTAGAACAGCTTGAACTTGTACAGCGACGAGAGCATGTAGATCGTGACGCAGATGAAGACGAGCACGATCCCGGTGTTGAGCGGCTCGAGGATGAAGCCGATCACGACGAGGACGAGGAAGACGATCAAGAAGACGCGCTGCCAGGTCGAGAGCACGCGGTTGGCGCAGTCCTCGGGGAACCGGGTGAGCAGCTCGGTGCGGGCGGCGCGGACGTGCTCCTCGAGGTGGATCTCGCGCAGCATCGCCTCGAGGTCGCTGCGGGTGACCATGTAGGTGCGGATCCGCAGGTCGGTGAGCTCGCGGATCGCCTCGTAGGTCTCGTCGTCGAGCGGGTCGGTGATCGCGATGTAGAGCGCCGTCTCGTCGACGGCGAGCGGCACGCAGCGGCCCTCGCGCTGCAGGGCCTCGGGGATGATCTCGAGCGCCTCGGGCGAGGGATCGAGGCCGTCGAGGTCGACGAGCGGCACGCGCAGCTGGTCGGCGAGCGCCGCGGCGAGGTCCTCCTCGCCGAGCCGCATCTCGTAGTAGAGGATCTCACCGAGGCGGCTGCCGGTCTCCTCCTGGCGATCGAGCGCCGCACGCAACTCCTCCTCGGAGATCAGCCCGCGCTGCAGGAGGATGTCGCCGAGGCGGCCGGGGGCGGCGACGCTGTCGCTCTCGAGCGCGGCGAGGCGCATCGCCTCCTCGTGTCCGATCTCGCCGGCGAACGGCTCGTAGTGGCCGAGGCCGCCCCAGACGCGCTCGATCGCGCGGTCGATCTGGTTCGGCGGCGCCAGCACCATCGTCAGCTCGTCGTTGGTCAGGGCGAAGGCGACGTTCGCGGCCATCGCGTCGCTCGGGTCGGCCATCGCCAGGGTCAGCAGCCCGTCCTCGTAGGAGACCGGGATCATCCGGAAGTGCCTGCAGACCTGCTCGGGCAGGAGCTGAGCCGCGGCCGCGTTGACCGGGTCGCCCGTCGGCAGCGTCGGATCGGGCTCGAGCGAGATCGTCGGGATGCCGGTCAGGGTCGAGTACTCGTACGGGGAGTGGCTGGGATTGAGCTGGTGATCCATGAGGGCGAAGACGATCCTTTAGCCGGCCGCAAAAGTGAACAGGACGTACCCGACGGCAAGCACGATCAGGGGGCCGAGGACGAAGCCGACGAAGAAGAGGACGAGGCCGACCATCATCAGCAGGACGAGCAGGACGTTGAGCAGGGCGCGGCCCATCAGCTCTTCTCCTCCGCGCTGCTGTCCTCGTCCTCGGACGCGGCGGCAGGCTCGCCCTCGGCCGGCTCGGCGGCTCGCCGGGCGACGACCTCGGGCTCCTCGGGCTCGGGCGCGGCGGGCACGTCGGTGAAGTCGACGATCACCTCGCCGTCGAGGCCGAGCTCGACCTGCATCGGGCGGCCGAGCCGGTAGAGCTCGCTGCCGATCGCGTAGTCGGCGACCATGCCGATCTCGACCTTGGCGCGCTGGTGGCCGAAGCGCCGGACGCGGACGTCGCGAACCGTGTCGAGGCGGGTGACGGCCTCCTCGAAGTGGCGCAGCTCGATCAGATCCGCGAACGGGCCGGCGTCGAGGATCGTGACGCTTGCGAGCTCGAGATCCTCGATCGTGCCGCCGTTGGTCGCGGCCGGGGCGGCGGCTCGTAGTAGGACTCGGGTGCGGCCGGCATCGGCGGCGGCGGGGGGTAGGACCCGTAGCCCGGATCGGGCGGCTGGTAGGCGGGCGGCGCCTCGGCGGAGTGGTCGTAGGGAGCGCGGGGCGGAGGCGCGTAGTACAGCGACGGGATCGCCCGCGGGCGGGGCCGCTGGGCTCGGCGCCGGCGGGCTCGTCGCGGCCGAGGCGCTCGACGCTTCCCTGGAGCGCGTCGAGCCGGTTGCGAAGCTCGTCGAGGTCGGGGCCGCTCTCATCCTCACCCGAAGTTTCACGCCCGTCACTCATCGCTTGATTATGCGGTAGAGGGAAGACATCTCCCTGCTCAACCGCCCCCGGTAGTGGTTTCCGTCGTCGTCGTCGTCGTTTGGTCGCTGGTCGTCGTCGCCGACTCGTCGGTCGTCGTCGTGGTCCCGTCGCTCGTCGTCGTCGCGTCGGTCGTCGGTGGTCGTCGTCGACTCGGTCGTCGTGTCCGTGGTCTCGGCGTTGGGATCGGTGATCTTCGCGATCTGCAGCTGGCGCAGGGCGTCGGGCACCGGGATCAGCTCGAGCTGGTTGGCGATGTCCTCGGAGAGCTCGAGCGTGCGCTTGATGTAGGCCTGGACCTCGGGGCGCCGCAGGCTGCGGTTCGTCGTGTAGAGGCGCAGCGTGCTCTCCAGCGGGTAGAGCTCGCTCGAGATCGTCTCGTCCGAGGGGAAGACGCAGCGGTCGCCGGTCTGCCCGTCGATCTCGAGCGGCCGCAGCTTCTCCTCCCAGAGCTCGTAGAAGGAGAACGGGAAGATGCCGACGGCGCCGGGAGGCACGAGGCGGCCGGAGCGATCGAGGCGGCGCTGGGTCCGTTCGGCGCGGGCCTGGGTCTTCTTGACCAGCTTCGCGGCCTTCTTGTAGGCCTTCTCGGCGATGTTGTGGAACTTCTCGGCCCGCGCGAAGCGCTCCTCGGCGGCCGCCTGGCGCTCCTCGTCCTGGGCCTTGACCGCGGCGTCGAGCTCCTCGCCGGCGGCGTCGAACTCCTTGTTCGCGACCTTCAGCTCCTTCGACCGCTTCTTCTGCTGGCGGTAGTACTTCTCGAGCCGCTTGCTGATCTTCTGCAGCGAGCGCGTCGCATCGGCGTAGTTGGCGGCGTCGGCGCGGCCCGCGACGTAGTTCTTGATCTGCACGTCGCGCGGGAAGGGCTGGTAGTCGGAGCGGAAGTTGGCGAGCGTCGGCTCCGGCACCCCGAGCACGCGGGAGCCGAAGTACTCGAAGTCCTTGCTGCCCGCCTCGGGCCCGGTCGGGCGGATCCGCAGGACGGAGAAGTTGGGGTTGAGCTGGCTCCACGTCGTCACCGGCGAGCCGGCCCCGAACATCGCCCGCAGCTGAGCGCAGGTTGACGCAGTCGGCGCCGACGTCGGCCTCGTTCTGCGTCGCGACGACGATCGCGTCGTAGGCGACCTGGAAGTCGATCGACCTCGAGGCCGTTGACGCCGCAGGCCTGCGAGCTCGGCGTCGGTGATCCGCCGCGAGGTGACCGTGACGTCGATCTCGCCGTCGCAGAGCGCCTGGAAGCTGTCGTCTACGGCCTCGGTGCTCGGACTGGACGCGGACGCCGATCCCGGCGCGGGTCGCGTAGTTCGCGAAGCTTGCGGTCGACTCTGGGAGATCAGCCCGTCGTCGGTCTCGCCGGAGATCTCGACGACGCCGGCGGGTCGCGGCGGCAGGTCCTTCTTCGGCTCGGTCGGCGTCGTCGTCGAGCCCTGGGTGAGCTCGCCGGCGCTGTTGTCGCCGCTGGTCGAGTCGCTCTCGAGATCGCCGCAGGCGGCGAGGACGATCGAGGCGATCAGGACGGCGAGCGCAGTGAGGAGGCGAGCGGACGCTCATGGCGTGATGTCCGTGTTGCCGAACTCGATCGTGCCGCCGGTCGAGCCGCCGGTCGTGCCCGGAATGCTCCCGGGCGTGGTGGAGCTGGCGTCGAAGGTCGCCTCACCCTCCTTCGGAGGATCGAAGAAGACCTGGCCGGCCTTGACCGCCTGGAAGTTGTTGAGGCGGATCTCCTGGAGCAGGTTGAGAGGCAGGATCCCGGCCCAGTTCGCGTTCCGCTGCGCGTACATCGTCGGCGCCGCGGAGCGGTCGACGACGATCGCGCCGTAGCGCCGCAGCGCCGTGATGATCGTCTTCGCGGTGCGGCGCTCGACCTTGTTGCGGACGAAGGTGTCGGTGAGGTGCTTCTGCGCGCCGCGCCTGAGCCGGATGCGGGCGCCCTCGGGCAGCGACTCGGCGAGGCCGTTGCCGTCCGTGCGGGAGGCGGGCTGGACGTAGCGGCGGGCGGCGGCGCCGGGGACGGAGATCGCGAGCGCGTGGTCGATGCGGCCGTCGCGGACCTCCTCCGGCGTGATCAGGCCCGCGAAGAGCGGCAGGCCGGAGCCGCGGGCGCTGACCTCGCCCGGCTGCTGGAAGCCGGGCCCGTCGAGAGCCCAGGCCTTCACGTAGTGGTAGGAGATCGAGCCGTCCGCCTCGCAGCGGGCGCGCCAGAAGTCGTAGGCGGTGTTGGTGGTGTTGTCGATCACCGTCATCCAGCCGTCGTAGCGGGGGTCCGGGCAGGCGTCGGGCGGGATCACGACCGAGGTCGAGCGCGTCGGGGCCGCAGTCGAACTGGCGGCAGATCGCGATCCGCTCGATCGCGCCGTCCTGGGTGTTGCTGAAGACGGGCAGCGTCCAGCGGGTCACGTTCACGGTCAGGCCGGTCTTGATCTCGCGCTTCTCCTGGCGGATCTCCCCGTTCGCCTGCTGGACCTGGGCGACGCGGATCCGCGCGAGCCGCATCCACTTGCGCGACTTCGGATCGAGCGGCTCGTTCTCGACCGAGGTGTTCCAGGGGCTGTCGGCCGAGAAGGGCCGGCTCAGGATCGCGTTGTCGTTGCCGGGCAGGACCGGGTTGGGGGTCAGCCCCGGCGTCACCCCGGTGCCGACCGAGGAGCTCGGCGTGACCGTGGTGGTCGTCGTCAGCGGCAGGCCGGTCTGCGGGTCGGTGGTGGTGACGTGGTCGTGCCGGTCGTCGCCCCGGGGGCCGCGGCGGTGGTCGTCGACGTCGTCGAGGCCGGCTCGGGCGAGGCGCCGGAGACGGCGAAGTCGGCGCCCGGGATCGCCGAGGCCGCGTCGCTGGTCCCCTCGGCCTCCGTCTCGGTGACGCTGCCGGTGATCGTCGTCGTCGTTCCCTCGGCCGCCGCCTCGGCCTCGGCCGAGGTCACCGTCGTCGTCGAGGCCGTCGTCGTCTCGGGGTTGTCGTCGCCGCAGGCGGCGAGCACGAGGCAGGCGAGCAGGAACGCGACCGCGATCGCGGTGCGCTTCCCCCGGCTGGAGATTGAAGTAGCTGCCATTACTGAACGGTTCCCGGCATGGGCCTGGTCAGGTGCTGGGCCGCCTGCCCCTGAGTCCCCCAGACCCGGCCTGACTGTCTCGATGCTACCGCTAGGCGAGCGCGGCACTAAAGCTCCTAGGCGGCGAGAGCGCCCCGTCGGAGGGTCTCGTGGCGACTGCGGAGCTTGGTGATCTCCGACTCCGTGCGCCCGGTGGCCTCCTCGGCGATCTGGTTGGACGTCGCGGCAAGTGCGCGGACGAAGGCGTCGAACTGCGCCCTGATCCGTTCTGCGTCCTCGAGCCCGCCGGTGAGCGCGTGGGCCCGGTCGACGATCCCGTCGGAGAGCTCGCCGATCCGGCCCTGGCGCTCGGCGACCATGCCGTCCGCGACCCGACGGCAGTCATCCAGGTAGCGACCGGCCTCGGACTCGACCGCCCGCCAGCGCTCGCGGATGCCCTGTTCCGCGTCCTGCTTGATCTGTGCGGCTTCGCGCTCGACCGCGCCGATCATCGTCGTCACGAGCGTGTCGGCGCGGCGCTTGGCCTGCTCCAGGTACTCGCGCGCCTCGCGCTCGGCGAGGCTCATCTGCTCGTCGAAGCCGGCGGCGCGGTGGGCGGCACGCGGCTCGGAAGGCGCGTCGGGAGTCCGCTCGTGGCCCGCGAGGATCTCGGCGCCGGCCGCCGGCTCAGGCAGGCCGGGGTCGGCGATCGCGTCGACCTGGCTCGTGAACCGTCGCGTGGCCCGGTCGAGGCCTGCGATCGCGGCGTCGATCTCCGCCCGGCTCCACCCGTCGCTTTCGCCGGTTGGGGCCGATGAGTCCGATCGATTCGGGCTGTCCGGCATGGGTACTCCTTCTGACGTGGTTGTCCCGGGCTCGTGTGGAACGGCAACCGAGCCGGACGCGGGTCAGTCTAGGTACCGCTCCGGCGGCATTCCGGCGCGAACAGCGGTATTTGCGGCCTGGCGCCGGGAGCTCGTTCTGGGAGCTTCCCGGGAAAAAGCCGCTAACTCGGGAAAGCGGTCCAGGGAACCCTGGCGTCCTCGGGACTGCCGGGGCCGTAGATCTCGTCGAGGATGCCGCGCGTGTCGCCGAGGCCCATCTGGTTCTGGAGGTGCTCGCGCACCTGGCCGCGGGTGCGGCCGGCGGCCGCCATCTGGATCCCGACGAGCCGGGCGTCGTCGACGCCCTGCCAGCTGTCGCCTCCGGCGGGAGCGGCCGGGGCCGGCGGCGCCGGAGGTCGGGCCGCGGCCGGGGCCTGGGGCGGGTAGGCGGGCTGAGCTCCGCCGGTCGGTACGCCGGCAGCGGGCGGCGGCGCGGCAGGGGCCGGCGGAGCCGCGGGCGCCTGAGGCGGCGCAGGCTGAGGTGGAGGCGGAGCCTGGGGCTGGTGCGCCGGGGGCGGCACGTAGGGCTGGTAGGTCTCGAGCGGCTCGGCGGGCGCGGGCGCGGGCGGCGGCGCGGCGGGCGCCGGCGCCTGCTGCGGCGGGGGTGCTGCGTAGCTCTGGACCTGCTCGTCGTGGAAGGACGGCGGCTCGAACTCGTGCGCGGTGCTCTCCGACTCGCGGGCGAGGCGCTCCGCGGCATCGCCGAGGGCGCGAACGAGGTTCTCGAATCCGGCCCGCACCGGGGCGGCATCGTCGAGGCGGCCGACGACTGCTTCGGCCTTGGCCATGATCTCGTCGCTGAGCTCGGCGATCCGGCGCTGGCGCTCGTTGACGAGGTCGTCGGCGCGGCGCCGCGAGAAGTCGAGGTACCGGCGGGCCTCCTCGCGCGCCTCGGCCCGCAGCTGGGTCGCCTCGCGCTCGACCGCGTCGAGGATCGACGAGACCCGGCGCGAGACCTCGGGTGCGATCCCGGCCTGCGTGGAGAGCGGGTCGGGAACCTGGCCTTCGTTCTCGGAGCGGGGTGTGGGGTCGGTCATGGCTGGCGCGGGGACGGGGGAAGGCCCGCTTGGCCAGCCTAACCGAACCAACGCCGTTTCCACAGAGTTCGGCTCCGGGCTACAAGCGCCCGTGCAGGCGATTCCGGCGCGCCCCGGCCGCCGGGCGGTCGCTCAGCAGCCGAGCTGGCGGGCGATCACCATCTGCTGGACCTCGTCGGTGCCCTCGCCGATCGTGAGGATCTTGGCGTCGCGGTAGAAGCGGCAGACCGGGTACTCCTCGATGAAGCCGTAGCCGCCGTGGATCTGGACCGCCTCCTCGGTGGCGCGGACCGCGAGCCGGCCGGTCTTCAGCTTCGCCTGGGCCGCGGTCAGGGTGAAGGACTCGCCGCGGTCCTTCTAGGATCGCCGCCTTGTAGGTGAGCAGGCGCGCCGCCTCGATCTCGGTCGAGAGGTCGGCGATCTTCGCCTGGATCGTCTGGAACTTCGAGATCGGCTGGCCGAAGGCCTGGCGCTCCTTCGCGTAGGCGAGCGCCTCGTCGAGCGCGCCCTGGGCGAGGCCGACGCCCATCGCGGCGACGCCGATCCGGCCGCCGTCGAGGATCTGCAGGAACTGCTTGAAGCCCTCGCCGCGGCGGCCCGAGCAGGTTCTCCTCGGGCACGCGGCAGTCGTCGAAGGAGAGCGGGCGCGTGTCGGAGGCGTTCCAGCCCATCTTCCGGTACGGCTCGCCGGGCTCGTAGCCGGGGGTGCCGTTGGGGACGATGATGTTCGAGATCTCCTTGCGGCCGTTCGCGTCCTCGCCGGTGACGGCGGTGATCGTGACGCAGCCGGAGATGTCGGTGCCGGCGTTGGTGATGAACTGCTTGGCGCCGTTGATCGTCCACTCGCCGTCGTCGAGCTCGGCCCGTGGTGCGGACGTTGCCGGCGTCGGAGCCGGCCTCGGGCTCGGTCAGGCCGAAGGCGGCGAGCTTGCGGCCGGCGCAGAGCTCGGGCAGCCAGTCGCGCTTCTGCTCGTCGTTGCCCGAACAGGTAGATCGGCATCGTCCCGAGCGAGGTGTGGGCGGCCATCGTGATCGCGACCGAGGAGTCGATCCGGGCCAGCTCCTCGACGGCGAGCGCGTAGGTGAGCGTGTCGGCGCCGCCGCCCCCGTACTCCTCGGGGAAGGGGATCCCCATCAGCCCGAGCTCGCCCATCTTCGCGACGAGCTCGTAGGGGAAGGCTTGGTCGCGGTCGAGCTCCTCGGCGACCGGCGCGACCTCGCCGCGGGCGAAGTCGCGGACCGTGTCGCGCAGCAGCCGCTGCTCGTCGCTGAGGTCGAAGTCCATGGCGCGGGATTGTGTCAGTCGGCGCGAGCCGGCGCGCGAGCTCGACCAGCAGCCGCACCCCGTAGCCGCTCGGGCCCTTGCCGACGTAGCGGCGGCCGACGTCCCAGGAGGTGCCGGCGATGTCGAGGTGCACCCAGGGCTTGTCCTCGACGAACTGCCTCAGGTAGGCGGCCGCGGTGAGCGGGCCGGCCTTGCGCTTCGGGGAGGAGTTGGTGAGGTCGGCGTAGGTGCCCTTCATCAGCTCCAGGTACTCGTCGTGCATCGGCAGCCGCCAGACGAGCTCGCCGACGATCTCGCCGGCCTCGGCCACGGCCTCGGCGAGCTCGTCGTCGGTGCCGGCGAGGCCCGCGTAGGTCGAGCCGAGCGCGACGACGACGGCGCCGGTCAGCGTCGCCAGGTCGATCATCCGGTCGGCGCCGTTGCGGGCGGCCCAGGTGAGCGCGTCGGCGAGGATCAGGCGACCCTCGGCGTCGGTGTTGTTGACCTCGACGGTGCGGCCGTTGAGCTGGGTGATGACGTCGCCGGGCCGGGTCGCGCGCGCCGTCGGGCATGTTCTCGACCGCCGGCACGACGCGGAGCAGGTTGAGCGGGATGCCGAGCTCGGCGATCGCAGCCGTCGCCTCGAGCGCGGCGGCGCCGCCGGACATGTCCATCTTCATGTCGGGCATCGAGCCGGCGGGCTTGAGCGAGATGCCGCCGGTGTCGAAGGTGACGGCCTTGCCGACGACGGCGAGCGTCTCGCCGCCGCGGGCCGGCGCCGGGCGGCGTGTAGCGGAGCACGATCATCAGCGGCCCCTTCGGCGAGCCGGCGCCGACCGACTCGAGCCCGCCCATGCCGAGCTCGGCGATCGTCGCCGCGTCGAGGATCTCGGCCTCGACGTGCTCGTGGCTGGAGGCGATCGCCCGCGCCCGCTCGGCCAGGTAGCCGGGGTCGGCGATGTTGGCCGGGCAGGCTCTGCAGGTCGCGGGCGCGGTTGGCGCCCTCGGCCGCGGCGACGGCGACGCGCACGTACTCGGCGCGCCTGCTCGTCCTCGACGCCGTGCAGCAGCAGCCGGCCCGGGCCCTTGGTCGGCGTCGGGGTCGGCCTTGCTCTTGAGCCGGTCGAAGCGGTAGGCGGTGAGGATCGTGGCGCCGGCGATCGCGGCGGCGATCGCGGGCTCGCCGGTCGGGACGTCCCAGCCGAGGCTCTCGATCTCGTAGCGCTGCGCCTGGCGCAGCGCCGAGGCTGGCGGCGACGCGGGCCCGCTCCTTGTCGAAGCTCTCGCGCTCGCCGAGCCCGACGACCAGAACCCGCTCGGGGCCGGCCTCGGGGCGGAGCACGGTCAGCTTCTTGAAGGCCGCGCGGACGTCGGCGGCGCCGGCCGCGTCGGCGAGCTGGCTCGGGCAGCTCGTCGCCCTCGAACAGGCCGATGCAGAGGAGCCCGGCCTCGGTCTCCGCGGCGGGCTTGCTGTCGACGGAGACCTGCACGGGCGCGGGAGTATAGGTCCGGCCTGTACCTTTTCCGCACTCTCTTCCGCACCCACAGGTAACCCAGGAGGGCCCTTCCCATATGTCTCAGTCCGTGATCCTCTCCACCGCCCGTACCCCGTTCGGCAAGATGGGCGGCAGCCTCGCTTCGCTCGAGGCGACCGACCTCGGCGGCCACGCGATCGCCGCCGCGCTCGAGCGCTCCGGCGTCGATCCCGAGCAGGTCGAGCACGTCGTCTACGGCCAGGTGCTGCAGGCCGGCCAGGGCCAGATCCCCTCGCGCCAGGCCCAGATCAAGGCCGGGATCCCGAAGGAGGTCCCCTCCGAGACCGTCAACAAGGTCTGCGCCTCGAGCATGCGCGCCGTCGGCCTCCTCGACCAGGCGATCCGCGCCGGCGACACCGAGATCGGCGTCGGCGGCGGCATGGAGTCGATGTCGAACGCTCCCTACCTGCTGCCCGGCGCCCGCGCTCGGCTTCCGGATGGGCGACGTGCAGGCGCTCGACGCGATGACCCACGACGGGCTCACCAACCCCTTCACCGGCAAGCAGATGATCAACGAGGCCTCGCGAGGTCGGCAACGAGCTCGAGATCACCCGCGCCGACCTCGACCGCTTCGCCGCCCGCTCGCACCAGCTCGCGGCCCAGGCGACCGAGAGGCACCTGCTCGGCGAGGAGATCGTCCCGATCATGGTCCGGCACCGCAAGTCCGAGATCGAGGTCGGCGCCGACGAGGCGATCCGCCCCGACACGACGCAGGAGACGCCTCGCGGGGCTGAGGGCGATCGGCGGTCCCGACGCCACCCACACCGCCGGCAACTCGCCGGGCGTCAACGACGGCGCCAGCGCCGTCGTCGTCGCCTCCGACGACTGGGCCGAGGCGAACGGCAAGCAGCCGCTGGCGCCGGATCGTCGGCTACGGGATGATCGGCGACGACTACGCCTACCTCGCCCGGACCCCGGCGAAGGCGGCGATGATCGCGCTCGAGAAGATCGGCAAGACGCCCGCCGACGTCGACCTCTGGGAGATCAACGAGGCCTTCGCCTCGGTCGCCCTCAACTCGATCCGGATGCTCGGCATCGAGGAGGACAAGGTCAACGTCAACGGCGGCGCGATCGCCCTCGGCCACCCGATCGGCGCCTCCGGCGGCCGCATCATCGGCGCCCTCGTGCACGAGCTGCAGCGCCGCGGCGGCGGCCTCGGCTGCGCCGCGATCTGCTCCGGCGGCGGGCAGGGCGACGCGATCCTGATCGAGGTCTAGGTCGCTGCGCCCGACTGAGGCTGCGAAGCGATGACCGTCGCTGCGGCCTTCTTCGATCTGGACCGGACCCTGATGGCGGGGTCGTCGCGGCATGCACTTCGGGCGTGCCGCCTACCGGTCGGGGATGGTCTCGAAGCGGCAGATGGCGCGGCTGGGCGGTCGACCACCTGCGCTTCCGGCTCAAGGGCTCGACCGACGCCGACACCGAGGAGCTCGTGCGCCAGGCGGAGGACCTGCTCGCGCGGCGTCCCCGAGCGGCAGCTGCGGCGGCTGGTCCCGGACCTGCTCGCCGGGATCCTGCCGCGGATCTACCCGCAGATGCTGGAGGAGGTCCGCGCCCACCAGGACGCGGGCCGGCCGACCTTCATCGTCAGCGCCGCCGGCGACGACATCGTCCGCCTGCTCGCCGGCGTCCTCGACATGGACGGCGGCATCGGCACCCGCTACGAGCTCGACGCGGACGGGACCTACACCGGGCCGACTGGACGGCGGCGCTCGACCTACGGCGAGGGCAAGGTCGCGCCGATCCGGCGACTTCGCCGCCGAGCACGACATCGACCTCGAGCAGAGCTGGGCCTACTCGGACTCGGTCTCCGACCTGCCGATGCTGCGCGCTGGTCGGCAACCCGGTCGCGGTCAATCCCGACGCCGAGCTCGCGGCGCTCGCCCGGCTCGAGGGCTGGCGCGTGATGCGGTTCGAGAAGCTCGGCCGGCGCCTGGCCGTCGCCGGCACCGTGCTCGCCGCCGGGGCGCTCGGCGGCAGCGGCACCTGGCTCGCGGCGCGGCGCCGGCCCGAGCGCCGCTACAACGTCCCGCGCCGCCGCTCGCGGCGACCGCGGCAGCGACGCGGCTCCTGACGACCGCAGGCCGGCCGGGCAATAGGATCGGGCCGATGGAGGAGACGGAGCTCGCATTCGCAGGCATCGCCCGGCAGGCCGAGCTGCTCCGCGCGGGCGAGGTGACCTCGGCGCAGCTGGTCGAGCTCTACCTGACGCGGATCGAGCGGATCAATCCCCGTCTCAACGCCTTCACCGACGTCTTCGCCGATCGCGCCCGCGAGGCGGCGGCAGCCGCCGATGCGCGGATCGCCGCCGGCGAGCAGGCGCCGCTGCTCGGCGTCCCGGTCGCGCTCAAGGACGAGCTCGAGATCGAGGGCCTCGTCACCCAGCACGGGACCCGCGCCTACTCCGAGCCCTCGACGACGGACTCCGCCCAGTGGCGGCGGCTGCGCGACGCCGGCGCGGTCCTGCTCGCGCGGACGACGCTGCCCGAGCTCGCGATCGTCGGCTTCACCGAGACCGAGGCCTGGGGCGAGACGCGCAACCCCTGGGGCACCGGGCACACGACCGGCGGCTCCAGCGGCGGATCGGCCGCCGCGGTCGCGGCCGGCCTCGTCGGCGCCGCCTCGGCCTCCGACGGCGGCGGCTCGATCAGGATCCCGGCCGCGAACTGCGGGCTGTTCGGGCTGAAGCCGCAGCGGGGCAGGGTCAGCCAGGCGCCGCTGGCCCAGCACTGGCTCGGCCTGACCTCGTCCGGCTGCGTCTCCCGCCGGGTCGCCGACACGGCGCTCTGGCTCGACGTCGTCGCCGGCGCCCGAGCCCGGGGACGCGGACGCCGCCGAGCCGATCGAGGGGACGTTCAGCGAGGCCGCGGCGCGCGAGCCCGGCAAGCTCCGCGTCTGCTGGAGCACGACCGCCGCCCGCGCGATCCTGCCGCCGCTGACCGACCCCGACGTCGAGGGGGCGGTCGAGCGGATCGCCGGCGTGCTCGGCGGCCTCGGGCACTCGGTCTAGCCGTCGCGACCCGGCCTGGGGCATGGTCGGCAGCGACTTCTCCAACGTCTACCTGAAGGGGATCGAGACCGACTACGACGTGGTCCCGCATCCGGAGCGGCTCGAGCCGCGCACGCGCGGCTTCAAGCGCCTCGCCCGGCTCGTGCCCCAGCCGCCTGCTCGAGCGGTCGCTGGCCCAGCAGGAGGCCCACGCGAAGCGGATCGACCGGATCTTCGAGCACTGCGACGTGCTGATGACGCCGGCGGTCGCGGTGCCGCCGGTGCCGATCGGCCACTGGGCCGGCCAGGGCGCGCTGCGGACGCTGCTCGGCATGAGCCGCGTCTATCCACACACTCCCGTCTGGAACTACCTCGGCCGCCCCGCGGCCTCGGTCCCGGCCGGCTTCACGTCCGCCGGTCTGCCGCTCGCCGTGCAGCTGATCGCGCCGCCGAGCCGCGAGGACCTGCTGCTCTCGCTCGGCGCGCAGCTCGAGCGCGAGCTCGACTGGCCCTCGCAGCGGCCGCCGCTGGCGGCCTGAGCGCCGGCCCGCCGACCGGCGCGGCCCGCCCGGGCCGGGGCTAGGCTCCCGCGCATGGGGAAGAGGCTCTCGATCGCGCTCGCCGCGACGCTCTCGGCGCTTGCTGTCTCGTTGGCGGCGGCGCTGCCCGCGCAGGCGCGGACCGAGATGGTCCCGTCGTTCGACGGCACCAAGATCAAGGTCAACTTCTTCCCGACCGACTCCGCCGCCGGCAAGCGGGCGCCGACCGTGCTGTTCGGGCCCGGCTGGGGATCGGCGGGGTCGACCGATCCCGAGGGCGCCTCCGACCCGACCGTCGGCGCCGTCGGCGTCGGGCCGCTGCGCGCCGCCGGCTACAACGTGCTCACCTGGGACCCGCGCGGTTTCGGCGACTCCGAGGGCACGCGTCCAGGTCGACAGCCCCGACGCCGAGGGCCGCGACGTCAAGCGGCTGATCTCGTACGTGGCCGCCCAGCCCGAGGCGAAGCT
The DNA here is from genome assembly GCA_963743845.1 of uncultured Solirubrobacterales bacterium. GTDB lineage: Bacteria > Actinomycetota > Thermoleophilia > Solirubrobacterales > 70-9 > CAXMST01. The sequence continues at coordinate 8,925 of CAVURI010000003.1, read as the reverse complement.
CGACGGCAAGCGCGATCCGCGCGTCGGCATGACCGGCGCCTCCTACGGCGGCGGCATCCAGCTCGTCACCGCGGGGATCGACAGGCGCGTCGACGTGATCGTCCCCGACATCGCCTGGCACTCGCTGACGACGAGCCTCTACAAGGACTCGACCTTCAAGGCGGGCTGGGGCACGATCCTCTACTCGCTCGGCAAGGTCGTCGGCAACCTCGACCCCCACATCGACAGCGCCTACCTCTCGGGCCAGGCCACCGGCAAGATCTCGGCCGAGGACGAGAGGTGGTTCGCCTCGCGCGGGCCCGGTGACCTCGTCAGGAAGATCCGGATCCCGACGATGCTCGTCCAGGGCACCGTCGACACGCTGTTCACGCTCGACGAGGCGATCACCAACTACCGGATCCTTCGCCACTGCGGCGTGCCGCTGAAGATGCTCTGGTTCTGTGGCGGGCACGGGTCCTGCCTGACCGATCCCGGCGACACCGACCGGATCGAGAACGAGACGATCGAGTGGCTCGACCGCTGGCTCTCGCGCGATCGCTCGGTCAGGACCGGGCCGGGCTTCGACTGGATCAACCAGGACGGCGAGCGCTTCACGGCGAAGCGCTACCCGAAGCAGCCACCGGACGATCGAGGCGACCGGCAAGGGCTCGCTGCCGCTCCTGCAGGCCGGCGGCTCCGGGCCCTCGAAGCCGGGTCCCGGCGCGGTCGGCGCGATCGCGGGGGTGACGAACGGGACGCGGGCGGCGAACGCCGTCGACGTCGAGGTCCCCGGCAGCGGCCGCGACCGCCAGCTCGTCGGCATCCCGAAGCTCGGGCTCACGTACTCGGGCAACGGCAGCCAGGGCGAGACCCGCGTCTTCGCCCAGCTCGTCGACGACGAGACCGACGTCGTCCTCGGCAACCAGGTGACGCCGATCCCGTTGCGCCTCGACGGCCGCCGGCATCGGGTCTCACGCCCGCTCGAGGCGATCGCCCACACCCTTCGGCCCGGCTCCAGCATCACCCTCCAGATCACCTCGAGCGCGACCAACTACGGCCTGCAGCGGGCGACCGGCCTCGTCGATCTCGAGAAGGTCGAGCTGAGAGCTGCCCGTCGTCAAGGGCAACGGCGGCTAGCGCCACCCGCTCAGTAGTCGACGACGCCGGACTTCCGCGCCTTGCGGAAGCCGACGCGGGTGACGATGCCGGCGCCGAGATCGAAGGCGAGCCGGGATGCGGGCACCTTGTTGCCGCTCAGCGTGTGCGGCGAGTAGGTGGCGCGGCTGCCGCCCTCGGAGGTCATCCAGCCCGTGTAGATCCGCTGCTCCTGGCCGACCATCCGTGCCGAGAAGGCGTGCGCGGTGAACCCCGCCCGGCGGCCCCCGGGCGGCACGTTGGCCGCCTCGACCTCGAGCTCGACGCCCGCCGGGCCGGCGGCGCTCGCGCCGTGCCGCGACCAGCATCGGCAGGCCGTCCGCGTCGCGCCATCCGAGCAGGGCGTGGGGGAGGCGCTGACCGTAGGCGAGCGCCTTGCCGGAGTCGACGCGCGGGGCGGTGCCGTTGCCGGGCTGCTTCTGCGGCGCCGGCGGCTCGGCCGGCAGCGGCGCCCCGATCACCTCGGGCTCACCGGCGCAGGCGAGGTTGTCCCAGCGCAGGATCCGCTCGATCTGCATCTCGATCCCGATCCGCTCCCAGTAGTAGACGTCCATCAGCTTCGCCCGCCAGCCGGTCTCCTGCGGGCCGAGGAAGCGCTCCCACTGCGGCTGGATCGACTCGAGCCAGGCCCGGTCCGGGCGGTCGGGGACCGTGGCCCGGCCCTGGACGAGGACGAAGTCCGAGCTCGCCGAGTAGCCGTGCTCGCGGGCGTGGAAGGCGACCGCCATCGCCGGGTCGGCGCGGAGCCGGACCACCTTCTTCCAGAGGCCGAGCGAAGTCGTGACGGTGAGCGTCCCGCGCTCGCGGTCGCGGAGGCCGATCGGCGACATCGGCGTGATCACGACGCCCTTGGCCGGCGTCAGGTAGGCGACCGCGGCGGCAGCATCCCCGTTGAGGATCTCGTCGATCCGGTCGTCCCACTGAACCGCCATGGCTTCGGACTCTATCCGGGGTGGGGCGGGGCGTGGTCAGGGCGCGTGTTGTTTCGGGTTGTGGCCGCAGGGTTCAGACCGGCCCGAGATTGCAGTGAGGGAAGGGGTGCGGTCTGTGGTTGGTCACACGGGGCGCGTGTCTCGTTGCGGTTTCGGGGTGGATTCCCGGTGAGGCCGAGGACGAGATGCACATTGACGCCCGCTATACGTACGCAATCGTGCCTCGCGTCGAAAGCGGCCCTGGAAACAGCTACGAGACCGTGACGCCCACGCGCCCCACGTGACAAAGGACGGCCCGGCCCCGCCTCGGGACGGCCGGCACCCTCCTCCACCTCACCCTCACTGCAAATACCCGGCCTGAGCCCTCGAAGGACGCCCCTCGGACGGCCACGCGCCACGACGCCGCCGCGCCCCGCCGCGCCCTCAGCCCCCGCCGGCCGGCTCCGTCGTCGCTCCGAGCGGGAAGCCGTCGGCCTCGGCGCGGAACTCGCCGAGCAGGCGGGAGAGGGATTCCATCGTCGCCGGCTCCATCGGCTCGGTCGCGAAGAGCTCGGCGTTGAGCAGCGCGGTCGCCTGCTCGGCCCTGTCCCGGCCGGTGTCGGTGATCGAAGCGAGGACCGTGCGGCGGTCGCTCTCGTGCGGGGCGCGCGTGACCAGGCCCTCGCGCTCGAGGCCGTCGATCAGGTTGGTGACGCTGGTGCGATGGACCTGCAGGCGGGCGCCGATCTTGCCCATCGGCAGCGAGCCGCGGCGGCTCAGGTAGAGCAGCATCAGCGCTTCGTAGCGGGGGAAGGTGAGGCCGAACGGCTCGAGCAGCGCGTTGAGGCGCGCGGAGAGGATCTGCTCCGCTCGCATGATCGAGGTGATCGCGCTCATCGCTCGGGCCGGCTCCCGTCCCCAGCGGTCGCTCCAGTGGCGCTCCGCCTCGGCGACGGGATCGAATCGGAGGGGCTCGCTCATGCTCCGGGCATCTTACGATGGAGCCCGATATTCTGACTTCCACCTATTTTCAGCGGGCGCCGGGGTACGGTGTGCCGGTCAGAGATCCGAGGAGCGAGATGAGCGACGTCGAGGGCGCAGAGGCCGAGACCACGAACACCGAGAAGTGGCTCGCGGAGGAGTACCCGTACGAGACCGAGCGCAGCGTTCCCTTCGAGACGCTTTCGGGCCACCCGATCAAGCCGCTCTACACGCAGGACGACCTCGACGCCTCCGGCCACGACCGCGAGCGCGACGAGGGCAACCCCGGCTCCTACCCCTTCACCCGCGGCGTCTACCCGTCGATGCACCGCGGGCGCCTCTGGACGATGCGCCAGTTCGCCGGGTTCGGCACCGTCGACGAGACCAACGAGCGCTTCCGCTACCTGCTCGAGCACGGCCAGACCGGCCTCTCGACCGCCTTCGACATGCCGACCCTGATGGGTCTCGACTCCGACCACGAGCGCTCGCTCGGCGAGGTCGGGGTGGAGGGCGTCGCGCTCGACTCGGTCGACGACATGGAGACGCTGTTCAGCGGCATCCCGGTCGACCAGGTGACGACCTCGATGACGATCAACGGGCCGGCGCCGATCCTGCTCGCCTACTACGTCGTCAACGCCGAGGAGCAGGGGATCGGGCCGGAGAAGCTCGGCGGCACGATCCAGACCGACATCCTCAAGGAGTACATCGCCCAGAAGGAGTGGTGCTTCCCGATCCGGCCGGCGATGCGCCTGGTCACCGACATGGTCGAGTACTGCGCCGCCGAGATGCCGCGCTGGCACCCGATCTCGATCTCCGGCTACCACATCCGCGAGGCCGGATCGACGGCCCAGCAGGAGCTCGCCTTCACGCTCAAGAACGGGCTCACCTACGTCGAGGACGCGGTCGAGCGCGGGCTCGACGTCGACAGCTTCGCGCCGCGGCTCAGCTTCTTCTTCAACGCCCACATCGACTTCTTCGAGGAGATCGCCAAGTACCGCGCCGCGCGCCGGATCTGGGCCCGCGAGATGCGGGAGACGTTCGGCGCCAAGAAGCCCGAGTCCTGGCGGATGCGCTTCCACACGCAGACCGCGGGCGTCAGCCTCACCGCCCAGCAGCCGCTCGTCAACATCATCCGCACCACGGTCGAGGCCCTCGCCGGCGTGCTCGGCGGCACCCAGTCGCTGCACACGAACTCCTACGACGAGGCGCTGGCGCTGCCGACCGAGGACGCGGTCCGGATCGCGCTGCGCACCCAGCAGGTGATCGCGCACGAGACCGGCGTCACCAACACGGTCGACCCGCTCGGCGGCTCCTACTTCGTCGAGAAGCTGACCGACGAGATGGAGGCCGCCGCCTACTCCTACTTCGAGCGCATCGACGAGCTCGGCGGCATGGTCGCCGCGATCGAGGAGAACTTCCCCCAGCGCGAGATCGCCGACGCCGCCTTCGAGTACCAGTCGGCGCTGCAGCGCAAGGAGAAGGTGATGGTCGGCGTCAACGAGTTCGTGCACGACGACGACGAGCAGATCCCGATCCTGCGGGTCGACCCCGAGCACGAGCGCAAGCAGGTCGGGCGGGTCGCGGCGACCCGTGCGAGCCGGGACGACGCCCGCCACGAGCGCAGCCTCGAGGCGCTGAAGAAGGCCGCCGCCGACCCCTCGGCCAACCTCATGCACCCGATCCTCGAGTGCTCGCGGGCGCGGGCGACGGTGGGCGAGATCATCGCCGCGCTGCAGACCGAGTTCGGCACCTACACCGAGAGCCCGGTCTACTAGCCCCGGTTCGGGGCCGGCGGCAGCCGGGCCGTCGCGCGTCGCCGCCGAACTCCTGCCGACGACGCACTCCGGGCGCGATTCCGCAACGGATCTTGCAGCGCCCGGCAGGACGCTAACCGATCGCTAACAGTTCTCTTAGGGTGCCGCGATCGTGACCCGCACCACCCACATCACGCCTGTCCTCCGCACGCTCGCGGCGCTTGCGGCCATCGCCCTGCTCGGCTCCCTGCTCGCAGCCGCGGCCAACGGCACCACGACCGAGCGCAAGAGCGCCGTCGCCGCGGCCAAGCCCGTCTACGACGGCGTCTACAAGCGCAAGGTCTCGGCCAAGAACAAGCGCTGGGCCCGTCGCGTCGCCGAGTGCGAGTCCGGTCGCGATCCGAACGCGCGCGGGGCCGGCGGCCTCTACCGCGGCGCCTTCCAGTTCCAGCGCTCGACCTGGCAGAGCTCGCCGCGCTCGCCGGGCGGCGACCCGATCCGCTTCAGCTACCGGACGCAGTCCTACGTCGCCGTGCGCCTGAAGATGCGCGACGGTGCAGGGCACTGGCCCAACTGCGGCTGAGACCGCGCCCGGCCTCGCGGCTCCGGCTAGCATTGCGGCCGTGAGCGAGCAGAAGATCAGAGTCGTAGTCGCCAAGCCCGGCCTCGACGGTCACGACCGCGGCGCCAAGATCATCGCCCGCGCCCTCCGCGACGCCGGCATGGAGGTCATCTACACGGGCCTGCACCAGACGCCCGAGCAGATCGCCGCGACCGTGATCCAGGAGGACGCCGCACGCCGTCGGCCTCTCGATCCTCTCCGGGGCGCACATGACGCTCGTCCCCAAGGTCGTCGACATGCTGCGCGAGCAGGGTGCCGAGGACGTGCTCGTCACGGTCGGCGGCACGATCCCCGCCGACGACATTCCCGAGCTCAAGGAGCGGGGCGTGGCCGAGGTCTTCACCCCGGGCGCCTCGACCGACGACATCGTCGACTTCCTGCGCTCCTCGCTGCAGACGCCTGCCTGAGCGAGCGCCGGATCGGGGATCCGGCTGCCGCCACCGGCCCCGCTGCGGGGACCGGTGACGCGCCGGCCGCGCTCAGCTCTCGTCCTTGACGCCCTTGGCGCAGGTGATCCAGGCGCGCCAGCCGAGCTCGGTGTCGGTCAGGTTCGAGACGCCGATGAACCAGCCGCGCGGGTCGACCTTGCCGCCGTTCTTGATCGCCGGCGACATCGCCGCCAGTGCCAGGCCGGGCGATCGGTCTCGAAGCCGGCGGCGATCGCCGAGTGCTTCTTCGGGCACACGAAGGTGACGCCGTCGGTGGCGCCGGTGGCGCCGGTGACCGTGCGGGGTCGAGCTCGCCCTTGATGATCGTCACCTTCTTGCCGCCGCCGGCGGCGACTGCGTCGGCGGAGAGGTTCCGTGCGACCTCGACGTCGGCTCGGGCTCGAAGCCGGTCCTGGAGCCGGTCGACGACTCGGCGCTGCCGTCGTCGCCGATCACGAGCCGGCGAAGATCCCGGCTCCCGCCAGGGTCGCCGCGCAGGCGACGACTGCAAGTGTCTTCTTCATCTGGTGCTCCTCTCCGAAGCGGTTTCGATGGGTTTCGAGCACCCCGGCAACCGGGGTCGTCACCCAACCTACCGCCGTAGTCTCCGCGCCGCAAACGCGATTAGGCCGCGCACTCCGGCGCCGGGGCGGCAACCGATTGACTGGTCAGTCAGCCAGCGTCAAACCCGGTAACCTGCGTCGCCGCTAAGTCCCAAGATGAACTCTTTTCGGAGGCACCCCTCTTGAAGATCTGTTGTTTGGTCAAAGAGGTTCCGGACGCCGCAGTACAGAAGCGGATCGACCCCGGAACCAAGCGCCTGGATCGCTCAGGCGAGAAGAACCTGAATCCCTTCGACACGCACGGCATCGAGGCCGCCATGCAGATTCGCGAAGGTGGCACCGTCGAAGTCGACGAGATCGTCGCCGTCACGATGGGCCCCGATTCGGCCCAGCGCGCTCTGCACAAGGCAGTCGCTCTCGGCGCCGACCGTTCGGTGCACCTCAGCGACGACGCCCTCTCGGGCTCCGACGTCTGCGCCACCGGCTACGCGCTGGCGAAGGTGCTCGAGTCCGAGTCGCCCGACCTGGTCCTGCTGGGCCAGCAGTCGGATGACGGCGAGTGCTACACGATCGGCGCAGTCGTCGCCGACCACCTGAAGATGCCCTCGCTCACCCAGGTGATCGAGATGGACATCAGCGAGGGCTCGCTCCGCTGCCAGCGTCAGGCCGAGTACGGATACGACACCGTCGACATCCAGCTCCCGGCCGTGATCAGCGTCGGTGACGCGATCAACGAGCCGCGCTACCCGTCGCTGAAGGCGATCATGGGCGCGAAGAAGAAGCCGCTCGACTCCAAGTCCACCGGCGACGTCGGCATCGAGGCCGACAAGGTCGGCGAGGCCGGCTCCCAGACCCAGGTCCTCGCGATCAACCCGCCTGCCGAGAAGCAGGCCGGCGAGATCATCGAGGACGAGGACACGAACGAGACGGTCGAGAAGATCGTCGCCTGGCTCGACGAAAGGAAACTGATCTGATGAGCGGCATCCTCGTTTACGCCCTCCACTCCGACGAGGGCGAGTTCAACAACAACTCACTCGGCGCGATCTCCGAGGCCGCGAAGCTGGCCGGCGAGGTCGGCGGCGAGGCCGCCGCGCTCGTCGTCGGCGAGATGGACGACGCCGCCTGTGCCGGTCTCGGCAAGTACGGCGCCGCCAAGGTCTACCGGGCCAAGTCGGTGCCGGAGGGGCTCGCCCAGCCGATCGTCGACGCGATGGCCAAGGTCATCACCGAGAACGACATCTCCTACGCCCTGTTCGGCGGCGGACTGCTCGGTTTCGAGATCGGGGCCGGCCTGACCGCCCGCCTCGGCGCCGGCGTGACCATGGAGGTCACCGCGGTCAAGGCCGACGGCGGCAAGCTGGTCGCCGAGCGCCCGGTCCTGCAGGACTCGGCCGTCGTCGACGTCGGCTACGTCTCCGAGCCCGGCGTGATCATCGGCCGCCTCAACGCGTTCGACGTCAACGAGTCCGGCTCCGGTGACGCCGAGGTGATCGACATCGACGTCGAGCTCTCCGAGTTCTCGACGAAGGCGACGATGGTCACCCGCGGCGAGTCCGGCGACACCGGCGGTGTCGACATCGCCGACGCCGACATCCTCGTCGGCAGCGGTCGCGGCTTCGGCGGCGAGGAGAACCTCTCCGTCGCCCGCGACCTCGCCGGCGCGCTCGGCGGCGAGGTTGCCGCCACCCGCGCGATCGTCGATGCGGGCTGGATCCCGTACGCGACCCAGATCGGTCAGACCGGCAAGACGGTCGCCCCGAAGCTGTACCTCGCGGCCGGCATCTCCGGCGCGATCCAGCACAAGGTCGGCATGATGAACAGCGAGAACATCGTCGCGATCAACAAGGATCAGAACGCGCCGATCTTCGAGTACTGCGACCTCGGCGTCGTCGGGGATCTGCACAAGATCCTCCCGAAGCTGACCGAGGCGATCAACGCCAAGAAGGGCGGCTGAGCCCGTCCTGGCCCTTTGACCCGGTTGCGAGCGGCGGGCCCTCCGACGGCCCGCCGCTCACCGCGGTCTCCCTGACCAAAGGACGAAAGGACCCCTCCCCGTGACCTCCCACGCACCCTCAGAGTTTCCGCCCCCGTTCGACCCGAGCGACTACATCGGGGCACCCACCGACGCCCCCGACGAGCGCCTCGAAGCCGGCATCGTGATCGTCGGCGGCGGCCCCGCCGGGCTCGCCTGCGCCAACCGCGTCATGCAGCTGCTCGAGGACGAGCCGGAGCTGACCGAGAAGCTCGGGGAGATCCCGGTCGCCGTGCTCGAGAAGGGCAAGGTCTGCGGCGCCCACAACCTCTCCGGCGCCAACGTCGTCCCGACCGCTCTCAAGGAGCTGTTCCCGGACGAGGGCCCCGAGGACTGGCCGATCTACCAGGAGGTGACCGACGACGCGGTCTACCTGCTGACCAAGAAGCGGGCGCTGCCGCTGGTGCCGATGCCCCCGAACTTCAAGAACCACGGCAACTACACGCTCTCGGTCTCGCGCCTCTCGCGCTTCCTCGCCGAGCGCGCCGAGGAGGCCGGCG
>CAVURI010000002.1:0-130086 GCA_963743845.1 uncultured Solirubrobacterales bacterium | reverse complement strand
CTACGCATCGCCTGGGTCGCCGGGGTCGGGTCCTGATTGCCGGAGGCGTCCTCGGCCCGGAAGGCGACGGTGTGGGAGCCGTCGGCGAGGGAGGAGAAGGTCTTCGGGGAGCTGCAGTCGGCGAAGGGCTCGGAGTCGAGCTTGCAGCCGAGCTTGGCGGTGTCGCCTGCGGGGTCGCCGTGGAAGGAGAAGGTGGCCTCGTCGGTGCTGATCGTGGCGCCCTGGGCGGGGCCGGAGTCGATCACGGTGTCGGGAGAGTTTGTGTCGACCGTGAAGGTGCGGGTCGCCGGGGTCGGGTCCTGATTGCCGGAGGCGTCCTCGGCCCGGAAGGCGACGGTGTGGGAGCCGTCGGCGAGGGAGGAGAAGGTCTTCGGGGAGCTGCAGTCGGCGAAGGGCTCGGAGTCGAGCTTGCAGCCGAGCTTGGCGGTGTCGCCGGCGGGGTCGCCGTGGAAGGAGAAGGTGGCGCTCGTCGGTGGTGATCGTGGAGCCCTGCGCGGGGCCGGAGTCGATCAGCGGTGTCGGGGGGGCGTGTCGGGGGCGGCGGGTGTCGACGCGTGAAGGTGCGAGTCGCAGGTGACGGGTCCTGGTTGCCGGTGGCGTCCTCGGCCCGGAAGGAGACGGTGTGGGGGCCGTCGGCGAGGTAGGTGAAGGTCTTCGGGGAGCTGCAGTCGGCGAAGGCGGCCGGAGTCGAGCTTGCACTGCAGCTTGGCGGTGTCCGCCGGCGGGGTCGCCGTGGAAGGCGAAGGTGGCGCTGTCGGTGGAGATCGTTGAGCCCTGCGCGGGGCCGGAGTCGATCAGGGTGTCGGGGGGCGTTGTGTCGGGGGGCGGCGGTGTGTCGACGGTGAAGGTGCGGGTCGCCGGTGTCGGGTCCTGGTTGCCGGTGGCGTCCTCGGCCCGGAAGGAGACGGTGTGGGGGCCGTCGGCGAGGTAGGAGAAGGTCTTCGGGGAGCTGCAGTCGGCGAAGGCGGCCGGAGTCGAGCTTGCACTGCAGCTTGGCGGTGTCCGCCGGCGGGGTCGCCGTGGAAGGCGAAGGTGGCGCTGTCGGTGGTGATCGTTGAGCCCTGCGCGGGGCCGGAGTCGATCAGGGTGTCGGGGGGCGTTGTGTCGGGGGGCGGCGGTGTGTCGACCGTGAAGGTGCGGGTCGCCGGTGTCGGGTCCTGATTGCCGGTGGCGTCCTCGGCCCGGAAGGAGACGGTGTGGGTGCCGTCGGCGAGGGAGGAGAAGGTCTTCGGGGAGCTGCAGTCGGCGAAGGGCTCGGAGTCGAGCTTGCACCCGAGCTTGGCGGTGTCGCCGGCGGGGTCGCCGTGGAAGGAGAAGGTGGCGCTGTCGGTGGTGATCGTCGAGCCCTGCGGCGGGGCCGGAGTCGATCAGCGGTGTCGGGGGGCGTCGTGTCGGGGGCGGCGTGGTGTCGACCGTGAAGGTGCGGGTCGCCGGGGTCGGGTCCTGATTGCCGGTGGCGTCCTCGGCCCGGAAGGAGACGGTGTGGGAGCCGTCGGCGAGGGAGGAGAAGGTCTTCGGGGAGCTGCAGTCGGCGAAGGGCTCGGAGTCGAGCTTGCACCCGAGCTTGGCGGTGTCGCCGGCGGGGTCGCCGTGGAAGGAGAAGGTGGCGCTCGTCGGTGGTGATCGTCGAGCCCTGGGCGGGGCCGGAGTCGATCACGGTGTCGGGGGGCGTGCAGTCGGTCGGCGTCGCGCCCTCGATCCGCGAGACCGTTCCGCCGAGGCTGGCGACGTACAGGCGCCCGCAGGAGTCCTCGCCGAAGCTCGACGGGACGCGACCGAGATGGCCTCCGCGCGGTCGTCGGTCGCTCCTCCGGCGAGCCGTCGCCCGGGACGAGCGAGTGAACAGGTCCCGCGCAGAGATCGGCGTAGAAGTAGCGGCCCGCGTAGTCGGGGATGCCGGGATCGCGAGAGACGTAGCCGCCCGTGATCGAGCAGCGGCCGTCGGAGTGCGGGTACTCGAAGACGGGATCGGTGAAGCCGCCCGCAGGGCATCCGGCGGCCTCGTAGACGTGGGTGCCCTCCCGACAGTCCCAGCCGAAGTCGGCGCCACGGCCGCCGTCCGGCGGGAGGCTGCGGCACGTAGTCGATCTCCTCCCAGGCGCCCTGGCCGACGTCGCCGATCACCAGCGCGCCGGTGAGGCGGTCGAAGGAGAAGCGCCACGGGTTGCGCACGCCGTAGCTCCAGATCTCGTCGGCGCCGGCGACCCCGACGAACGGGTTGTCCGGCGGGATCGAGTACCCGGCGCCACCGCCGGCGGGCGGGTCGGGGTCGATCCGCAGGATCTTGCCGAGCAGCGAGTCCAGGTTCTGGGCGTTCTCGCCGGGATCGCCGCCGCCGCCGCCGTCGCCCGTCCCGATGTACAGGTAGCCGTCGGGGCCGATCTGGAGCTGGCCGCCGTTGTGGTTGCCGTTGGTGGGGTGCGGAATCGTGATGATCTCCCGGAGCGTCGACCGGTCGGCGGCGTTGCCCGACGCGTCGGCGCGGAACTCGGCGATCCGCAGATCGCCCTCGGTCGCGGCCCGCCGGCGCCTTGGTCACGTAGAAGACGTAGAAGCGCCCGTTCGTCGCGTAGCCGGGGTCGAACGCCATCGAGAGCAGGCCCTGCTCCCCTGAGTTGAGGACGAGGTCCGAGATGTCGAGGAACTGCCGCCTGGTGCCGTGGTCGACAAGCGTGATCGTGCCGCCCTTCTCGACGACGAAGAGCCGATCCGGATCGTCGGGATCGGAGGTGACGAAGACGGGCTGGGCGAAGGTGCCGACCGGGTCGAGCTCGAGCGCCGAGGCCACCCCGGGGGCTCCCAGGGTGAATAACGCAGCGAGCGCCATGACGAAAGTCAATCGGTGTAGACGTTGATCACGGCGATTCATCCCGGCTTCCACCCGTGCAAGGCTACGCCTATGAGCAGCGGGGGGACCCAGCCCGACCGCGCCCGCAACACCCGTCCACCCACACCCAGACGCAAACTGGCGGCCCCCGACGCGGATCAGCACCGCGGCGGCGGTGACAACGTGCTCGCCGGTTCCCCCGAACCGGTTGGGCGGAAACTACTGATGGTGCGGGGGCTGAGGCGGGGGGCGATGCCGCAGGCATCGGCGACGGTGGCCTACTCCCCCGGCAGATCCGGGTACCGCGTCGTCGATTTGATCCGGCCGTCCTCGACGTACTCGAGGATCCGCCAGCGGCCCGGCGGGACGTCACCGCCGACCCGTCGGACGTCGTCTCGCCCTCGACGACCCGCCCCGTCACCTCGATGATCCCGTGGCCCATGTCGCGGTAGCGGAGGTCGATGAGGATGCGCTCGTCGATCTCCTCGTGCAGCAGCAGCAGCTGGTTGATCGCGGTCGCGGCTCCGGTCAGCGAGAGGCCGAGCTCGGGATCGCTGTAGGTGAAGTCGTCGTCGAGCAGGGCGAGGACCGTCGAGACGTCGCGCTTGGCGAGTGCCCAGATCGCCGCCTCGACGATCTCGACCCCCGATCGCTCGCCCAGCCTGCGGCGGCACCGCCGAGGCGGCGGCGGCGTGGCTTTCGAACTCGAACGCGACCGCGAGGCGCCCGTCGCGGATCCGGACGAGCCAGGTCGGGCCGTCCGGTGCGGTCGGCGCCGACGACGAGCAGATAGCCCTGGCCGGCGTCCTCGACGCGGCCGGCATCGACCGCCTCGCGGAGGCGGACGAGGCCCGCGTCGAGGTCCCGGTTGTCACCGGCGGGCACCGTCGCCTCGATCGGGCCGACGCTCGAGCGCAGCAGGAAGCTCCCCGCCAGGGCGCCGCCGGGATCGGTGAGCGCGGCCTCGCACAGTGCGCGAAGCCTTGCTCCTGCGTCATCGGTCCTCAGCTCTCTCGAGCCGCCCTCCGAGTCCCCCAACTGTGTTTGATCCCCTCTAGCCGGTCTTGACCGCGTACTTGCTGTCCTTCTTGACGATCTCGTCCTTCTCGACCAGCCGGCCGAGCAGCGGGTAGAGCTGCTGGGGGCTGACGCCGACCTCGCGCGCGTGTTCACTTACGCGGTAGTCGGGATTGCTCTTGATGCTCATCAGCAGCTGCTTCTCGCGCTCGCCGCGGGGAGCGCGCTTGCGTCCCTTCGAGGGCTTGCGCGCCGCTCGCGCGGCGGACCGCCTTGGTCGCCCGAGCGGCGCTCGGCGCCGTTCTCGGAGGACCCGAATCCCCCCTTGACCAGTGAATCGAGCTGCTCGATCGCCTCGATCAACTGGCCGCGCTCGCGATCGATCTCATCGAGACGCTTGACCAGCAGCGCACGTGCTTCTTCGAGTTTGGTCGACACCCGTTTCCTTCCGTCCGTTTCTCTTCCCCCGGCTAGTCGGCGAATCTTATTCGACTCGGTGTCGAATCGGCGCTTGCTCAAACACGAAGGGCGTTGCGAGCCTCGCTCGCGGTCCCGTAGTAGAGCGTCGCCGAGACCTTCTCGTCGCGGACTCGGGTCAGCCAGCAGCCGGGACGAGCCTCGACGAGCACCCAGCCGTTACCGAGGTCCTCGAAGCTGCGACCCTCGAGCCCGAGCTCGCTCGCTCGCCCGCTGCTCCGCGTACCACTGGGTGAAGCCGTCGTGGCCGACGAAGACCTGCCCGCACGAGCCGTTGATGACGACGTCGTCTGCGAGCAGCGCGCGGACGTCGTCGGGTCGCTCCGCGACCGTTCCTGCGAAGAGCATGCGGACGAGCTCCACCGGGTCCCTACCCATGGCCGCCACCTTAACAGTCTCCTGCGCGTTCAGTTAACCCGACCGCGTCGGCTCGCCGCGGTCGTGACGGAGTTACTCGAGCGCGCTCGGCCGCAGGTCCGGATGGTGGACGGCCCAGGCGATCCGGCCGGCTTCGATCCCGACCACCATGCGCCAGCGGCCACACTCGTCGGCGTCGGCGAACGGATCGGGGTCGACGACCGAGCCGGTGACCTGAACCGCACGGCTGCTCAGCGCCCGGATCTGCAGGCCGGTGATCGTCTTGACGCCGAAGTAGCCCATCAGCAGCAGGTGATTGACGGCCGTGGCGGCGCCGCTGAGCGTGAAGTCGCGCTTCAGATCCGTGTAGGTGAAGTCGTCGTCGACGATCGACAGGAGCTCGGCGAGGTCACGGCCGACGATCGCCCAGACCGCCCGCTCGACCAGCTTCTCCGCGCAGACCCGCTGCGAGCCGGGAGGCGCGGCGGCGATCGCCTCCTCGCGGGTCGCGAACTCGAACGCGGCCGCGAGCAGACCGTCGCGGACGCTCAGCAGCCAGGCGCCGGTCCGGCGCGTCACCGGGCGCCGGCCGCCGGCACGACGACCAGGTAGCCGGCCCGGAGCTCCTCGAGCTCGGCCTCGCCGATCGCCGCCGCAGAGCCGCTCGAGAGGCGCCGGCCCGCTCGGTCGCGGCCCGGGCGAGGTCGACCTCGACGCCGCCATCCAGCGCTCTGACCAGAAAGCTCGGCGAGAGCAGCGTCGGCCCGGTCGGCCGCCGTCGCCTCGCAGATCCGGCTCAGCAGCTCGCGCGGAGCCTGCGGTGGTCTCGTCGTGGGTGAGGGCGGGATCGGGCACGGCAGCTAGCCAGGCTAGCCCGTGTCCGGTGCGTCTGCCAGTCGCAGCATGCCGGACTGCTCTTGCGGGTAATCGCCGCCGGGGCTGCGGGAAACCCGCAGGTCTGCCGCTACTGCTCCGGCGCCACGGGCCGGTTCGGCGCGCGCACGGCCCACTTGATCCGGCCGTCCTCGATGCCCATCGTCGTCGACCAGGTCCACCCCGTCGCCGGCCTCCGGCGCGCCGCCGTGGCCCCTTGTACAAACCGGAAACCCGGACTCGATCCTCGTCGAGGACCTCGATCCGGAGGTCGGGCAGGCCGTGGCGCTGGACCCCGCCCTGGATCAGCAGCAGCCGATTGACGGTGGCTCGCCTTGCCCTCGACGACCGTCCCACGCTCCTCGTCGGTGTAGACGAAGTCCTCGGCGAGCAGGTCGATCAGCGCCGAGACGTCGCGGTTGATGAACGCCGCCACGGCCTGATCGGCGACGGCTTCCGGGCCGCGCGTGAAGAGCGAGGGAGGCACGGCGGCGAGCGCCTCGGCCCGGGTCGGGAACGCGAAGGCGGCGAGCCGGGGCGTCGTCACGTCGCAGGAGCAGGAACGCCTGATCCGCGGAGGCCTCCGGGTGGTTGCAGACGAGCTCGTATCCGTGACCGAGGTCCTGGACGATCCCGCGCTCGAGATCGGCGGGCAGGCCGTCTCTGCCGAAGTCCCTCGGGTCTCCCGGTCCGGCCGCGGCCGTCCGGGCCTCAGCCCCGGTCCGGAAGAAGAGCCAGTCGCTGACCCGTCCGTCCCGCAGCCTCAGCAGCCAGGCGCCCGGCTGGATCTGCTCGCTGCCGCTGCGAGGCTGCAGCCGGAGGCTGCCCTCGACGAGCACCCAGCCGGCCTCGAGCTCCTCGGCGCCCGAGGCCTCCAGGCGCGCCTCCTGCCATTCGTGGGTCCGCTCCTGGTAGAAGCGGATCAGTCCCTCGATCCCGAGGTAGACGTGCCCCGTCGACAGCCGCATCACCGTGTCCTCGTCGAGGAACCGAGCGATGCTGACACCCGGCCCGCCGGTCAGCGGCTGGCTGAGAAAGTCGAGGGCGACGTCGAGGTCGCTGCCCTCTCCCGAGGTCACTCCTCAGGCCTCAGGCCTTGAGCGCGTACCGGTTGTCCTTCTTCTCGATCGCGTCCTTGGCGACCAGCCGGTTCAGCAGCGGGTAGAGCTGCTGGGGGCTGACGCCGACCTCGCGGGCGTGCTCGCTGACGCGGAAGTCGGGGTGGGTCTCGATGCTGCTCAGCAGCTGCTTCTCGCGCTCGCCGCGGGGCGCGCGCTTGCGGCGCCGGCTGCCGCGCTTGGCGGCTGCTGCCGGTGCGCCGGGCGGCGCGGCGTGAGCCGGACGGCTTGTCACCCTTGACGAGGTTGTCGAGCTGCTCGATCGCCTCGATCAGCTGCTTGCGCTCGCTGTCGAGCTCGTCGAGGCGCTTGACCAAGAGCGAACGGGCTTCCTGAAGCTTGTCGGAGGGCACGCGAATCCTTTCGTTCTCGTGGGGGTTCCCGCCTGTAACAGATACTAGTGAAGCTTAGTCACGGCGTCGTTCCGTCTTCAGCGCGCTACGAGCTTCGTCCAACGTTCTGTAATAGAGAGTGGCGGCGATCTTGCCGTTCTGTATATGAGCCAGCCAGTAACCGGGCTGAATCCGCTCGCGCCCTTCCCGGTCGGTGAGGACGATGTCGCCCTTCGTCAACGCCCAGCCGCCGCCGACGTTCTCGGACGATTCCTCGCGGAAGCCGATGTTCTGCCACTCGCGAAGCTGTGCTTCGAACCACGACGCGAGGCCCTCGTGACCGACGTAGACGTGACCGTCCCAGGAGAGGAAGACGATGTCCTCGGAGACGATCGAGTAGATGCCGCCGGGAAACTCGGCCAGGGTCTCGGCCGACAGCACGCGGACGATCTCGGTCGGATCCTCTGCCACGGCCGCCACACTACTGTGACGCGGTGCCGGATCGAGTCCGTGGGCTTTCAGTTACGCGACCCGGCCGCTGGGCACAGCGAGGCGCAGAGCTTGTGTCAGTCGATCCGCTGCACGTCGAGCGAGCCGTCCGCGACCTCGAAGGCCGCGAGGCGGGTGGCCCGGGCTCCCTTGGTGAGGGCGTCGGCGGCCTTGTACTCGCAGACGGCCCGCTTCGCGGAGAGCGAGAGGACGCCGTAGCCGCGCCGGTCGAAGTCGGCGTAGATCATGTGCGGGTCGTTGACCCGGATCGCGGCCTCGAGGTTCTCGATCGGCAGGCCCTGGAGCGTCTCCTTGACGCCGAGCGAGGTGATCGAGCCGCCGACGAACTCGGTCGCGGCGGGGGTGCCGCCGAGCCGGCCGGTCGTGGTCACGGTGCCGGTGAAGAAGGTGTGGATGTCGCCGGTCAGCGCGACGACGTTGTCGATGCCGCCGCCCCCGTTGCCCGGGGCGATGTGGGTCGTCAGCTCGGTGCGCTCGGCCTGGTAGCCCTCCCAGGAGTCCTGGGTGACGGGGACGCCGGGAGCGACGTCGAAGGCCATCAGCATCAGCTGGTTGCCGAGCAGCTTCCAGCGCGCCTCGCTGCGGCCGAGGCGGCCCTTGAGCCAGTCCATCTGCGGGCGGCCGAGGTAGTCGCGAGGGGCGGACCCGGCCGGGCAGGGAGTGAAGACGGCGTCGCCGCACGGCTGCGGATCGCGGTACTGGCGCTGATCGAGGAGGAAGAGATCGGCCATCCGCCCGAGCTGGGCGCGACCGTAGATCCGGTCGGGGTCGCCCTTGCGGCGGAGCCGCGGCATCGCCTCGAAGAAGGCCCGGTAGCCGTTGCGACGGCGCTCGGGCAGGGTCACGCGGCGCGGCTCGCCGGGATTGGTCTCGCCCTCGGCGGCCGCCGAGGAGGGCCGATCGCCGGCGTAGTTGTCCTCGACCTCGTGGTCGTCCCAGATCGAGACGAAGGAGTGGGCGGCGTGCATCGCCTGCAGCTGCGGGTCGGACTGGTAGAGGCGGTACTTCTCGCGGTACTCGGGGAAGGTCTGACAGTCGCCGTCCCCGTTGGCGCCGGTCGTGTCGGTGCGGGGCCCGGGGTAGGTGCCGTTCTCGTAGATGTAGTCGCCGAGGCAGATGACGAGGTCGAGGTCCTCGCCGGCGAGGCCGGCGTGGGCGTTGAAGTAGCCCGCCTGCCAGTTCTGGCAGGAGAAGAAGCCGATCCGCAGCGGCGTCTCGGAGTTGCGGGGCGGAGCGGTGCGGAAGTGGCCGACCCGCGAGCGGGTGGTGCCGGGTGTGGAAGCGGTACCAGTAGTCGGTGTGGGGGCGGCAGGCCGCGGACGCGGGCGTGGACGGTGAAGTCGCGGTTGGAGCGGGCGAGGCGCCTGGAGCGGTGGACGACGCGGCGGAAGTCGCGGTCGGTCGCGACCTCGAGGCTGATCCGGGAGGAGCGGTCGAGCTCCCCGACCCGCGTCCAGAGGACGACCCCGCGGGGAAGCGGGAAGCCGGCCGAGACGCCCCAGTCGAAGGCGCCGGCGCGGGCGATCGGCTTCGCGCGCTCGCGGGCGAGCGCGGCATGGTTGAGCACCGGGCCGGCCGCGAGCGCTCCGCGCCGGCGGCTCCGGCCGCGAGCGCGCGCCGGCGCGTGATCCGGTGCGCGGCCCCCTCGCTGTCTCCGCCGGCCGCGTCGTTGACGTCGTTCGCGGCGTGCATCCCGTTACCCGATGCCATTGCGGCGATTGTGGCCGACGCGGGGTGGGGTCAGGTAGCAGTTCTGTTACCCGGCGGGATCGAATCTCGGTTCGGCGCGTTTCACAATCGGCGGGTCGAGCGGCGTATGGTTTCTGCAATGGAGCGAGCCCGCGCGACATGGACCGACGAACGGCTGGACGACCTGTCCGCCCGCGTCGACACCGGGTTCACCCGCCTCGATGGCGACGTTCGGACGTTGACGACGCGTCTCGACGGGGCGACCGCGGAGCTCTCGCGCCGGATCGACGCGCAGACCGCGGAGCTCTCGGGCCGGATCGACGCCCTGCAGAGGACGATGATCCAGATCGGGGCTGCGACGGGCGCGGGGATCTTCGCGACCCTCGCGAGCGTGATCGCGACCCGGGTCTGAAGCCCGGTCAGGCGGCTCGGGACGGGAACTCGAGCGCCTCGGTCGCCGCCGCGCGGCGATGCGGGCGGAGTCCCTCGATCTGGTCCTTGGCGCGGGCGATCAGGCCCTCGAGGTCGAAGTTGACGAGGTGCTCGCCCATCGCGGCCTGGAGGTTCTCCCAGAGCGAGAGCTTGCCGTTGACGCCGATGTGCAGGCCCTCGAGCTCGACCAGGCGGGAGAGCGGCGAGTAGCCGGTGAGCTGGCCGTTCGGCTTCAGCCGGCCGACCTTCTCGCCGGTCCAGGCGGCGGCGATCTTGAACCGGTCGGGCTCGACGCCGAGGTGCTCCATGATCGAGATCAGGGCGTCGCGGTCCTCGCCGATCTCCGTCACGAGGCGGGCGAGGTAGGTGCCGAGCTCGCCGTCGGGGTTGCTCGCGTGGGCGCGGCGGGCGAGCTCGAGGCCGCCGGTCGCGCCGGCGAGGTGGTCCTGGAGGTAGACGGCGAGCTTGTTGGTTTCGATCAGTGTCGGCATGGGCCGGGCTTACCCCGAGAAGGGGGCGGCAAGCACCGCGCCATAGGATCGGCGGCATGCAACCCCTGCTCAAGCACCTGCGCTCGAATGCCATCGCCTACGCCGCGCTGTTCGTAGCGCTCTCCGGAACCGCCTGGGCCGCGACCAAGATCGAGACCAAGGACCTCGCCAAGGGCGCGGTCACCTCGAAGAAGATCCAGAACGGCGGCGTGCTCGGCGCCGACATCGGCAAGGGCGTGATCAAGCCGGGCAAGCTGGCGACGCTGCCGGCCGCGAAGGTCGAGAACGTCGGCGGCGGCGTCACCTACGTCAGCATCCCCGAAGGTCCCGCGACCGTGCTCGGCTGGAACACGATCGACTACGACGAGGGCGACTTCACACGCAACTTCGACTCCGACCCGGAGGCGCTGGTGGCGCCGCTCGACGGCGTCTACGCGGTGGCGACGCAGGTCTCGTGGCCGAACCTTCGGGAACGGCCGCGGCCGGCGACCGCAGCGTGACGATCTTCGGCGGATCCGATTCCGTGACCGAGAAGTCGCGCGCCGCCACCGACGGCAACTCGGTGCTCTCGGCCTCGGGCGTGTTCCAGCTCGAGGCCGGCGACGAGGTCGGCGTGCGCGTCCTGCAGAACTCGGGCGGCACCACCCCGGCCCGCAGCGACTCGTTCACGATCGCCTACCTCGGCCCGGCGGACCCGGCGCCTCCGACGAAGTAGCAGCGGGCGCGCGCGCGGCCGCGCGGCCGGCTCGACCGGGCGCTGCAACCGAACTGCAACCGGGCGGGAACGCCGGGGCTACGCGGGCGATCGAGGATCGCGGTCCTCGTCCATCCGACTTCCGTCAGGAGATGTCCATGCCCATGCCCGACGCCCGCCACGCACCCCTCGAAGATCCGGTCCACCGCTCCCCAAGGGGACCGCGGTACGCGCTCGCACTGGCTCTGGTTCTCGGCACTGCCCTCGTCGCCGGCTGCGGCGACTTCCGGCGAGACGACCTCGTCGGCCGCGTCGACCAGCTCGACCACGAGCTCGACGACGACCGGTGAGCTGCAGTCGCGGATCCAGTCCGAGATCGACGACGCGACCGCCTCCTGCCTCGACGCCGCGGCGAAGATCCCGAACGAGACGCTCGCCAACGCCGGCAAGGCTGCGTGCGAGCAGATCGACACCGATCTGACGAACGAGCTCGCGAAGTCGATCTCCGAGGCGAAGGGCAACGCCAACGAAGCGATCGCGACGCTCGCCGCCGACTGCAGGGCGAAGGCGGCCCAGCTCGACCAGGGCCAGGACGTGGTTCGCAACATCTGCGAGGCGATCGCGGCGACCGCTCAGGGCGAGTAGGCGCCGGCGATGACGCCCCGTCGCGGCACCGTCACCGCCCTGATCGTCCTCGCGACGATCAGCGGCGTCCTCGCGGCCTTCGCGATCTGGTCCTCCCGCCAGCTGCTGGAGACCGAGCGAGTGGGTCTCGACCTCCGGGGACCTGATCGAGAACGAGGAGGTCCAGGCCGCGGTCTCGGGCTTCCTCGTCGCGCAGCTGTTCGAGAACGTCGACGTGCAGGGCGAGCTCGCCGGCGCGCTGCCGCCCGAGCTCGCGCCGCTGGCGGGCCCCGCGACGGGGGCGCTGCGCCAGCTTGCCGGCGACGTCGCCCCGAAGGTCCTCGAGCAGCCACGGGTCCAGCAACTCTGGGAGGAGGTGAACCGGGCCGCGCACCAGCAGCTGCTCGACGTCGTCAACGGCGACGAGGCGGCGCTCAGCAGCGAGGGTGACCGCGTCTACCTCGACCTCGGCGTGATCGTGCGCGAGCTCGGGGCCGAGCTCGGCATCGGGATCGCGAACAAGGTCCCGGAGGGGATCGCCCAGCTCGACGTGCTCGACGCGAGCGATCTGCAGGCCGCGCAGGACGCGGTCCGCCTGCTCGAGCGCCTGACGCTCGTGCTGCTCGTGCTGACCCTGGTCGGCTACACGCTCGCCGTCTACCTCGCGGCCGGATGGCGACGGCGGGCGCTGCGCTCGGTCGGCTTCTCGCTGATCGCGGTCGGCGCCACGGTGCTGATCGCGCGCAGCATCGCCGGCGAGTACGTCGTCGGCGCCCTGGCCGAGCACCGCTGCGGTCGAGCCCGCGGCCGCCGCGACCTGGTCGATCGGGACCTCGCTGCTGCGGGAGACCGCGGTGTCGATCGCCGGCTACGGGCTGGCAGTGCTCGTCGGCGCCTGGCTGGCGGGCCCGGGAGCCGTCGCGACCGCGGCGCGGCGCTCGCTGACGCCGTTCCTCGACGATCGCCGGACCATGTACCCGATCCTGGTGGCGCTGGTGCTCGGGCTGCTCTGGTGGGGCCCGACCGAGGGAACGCGGCGGCTGGTTCCGATGCTGTTCCTGATCGCGCTGCTGGTCGCAGGCGCGGAGGCGCTGCGGCGCCAGGCCCGGCGCGAGTTCCCCGGGGAGACGATGGAGCGCTTCTCCTCGCGCTGGCGCGACCGGGTCTCGGCGGTCGGCCCGGGCGACTCGCCGGCGAGGGCGCTCCGCGTTCGGCGGCCCGCACCGGGCATCCGCGGGCGCCACGGCAACGGCCGGCCGGATCGAGGGGCTCGAGAAGCTCGCCGGCCTGCGCGAGCGCGGCGCGCTCACCGAGCAGGAGTACGCGACGGAGAAGCAGCGCGTTCTCGCCGACAGCGGCTGATCGCGCGAATGCGGATGACTACCGAGTCAGCCTCGCGGGTGAAACCTAGGATTGGGACCGAAGTCGAGGGGGCTGGACGCCGGATTCCCGACCAGCGAAGGAACGTTATGGGGCGCGAAGCAGAGAGCTCGATGAACGCCCGCCGGCTCGCCGAACGGGTCCGTCTGTATGAGGCGGTGCTGGCCACCGGGCCGTTGCTCGTCCACGTCTACGACGAGCAGATGAACTCGCGCTGGTCTTCGGCGAGCCTGAGACCCGAGCTCGGCCACAGCCCGGCTCAGGAGCTGACGGCGGAGGAGAACTTCTCGCTCGTCCACCCGGAGGACCTGCCGGAGGCGCGGCTCGACGCCGAGCGCGTCAGGTCCGGCGACCCCGGCCCGAAGCGGATCCGGGTCCGGGACGCGAGCGGCGAGTACAGGTGGCTCTCGATCCTCTCCGTGAACCTGCTCGACGACCCCGACGTCGGCAGCATCCTCGTCCACGCCTGGGACATCACCAGCGAGGTCGAGCGCGAGGAGGAGATCGACGCCGCCCGCCGCCGGCTCGCTGCCCTGATCGACACCCTCGAGGAAGCCGTGATCGTGGTCAGCGGCGACATCGTCACCTACGCGAACCCGAGAGTCGCCGAGCTGTTCCCGACCGTCGGCTCCCACGAGGAGGTGGTCGGCAAGCGCGCCGCGGACCTGCGGGCGGCCTTCGCGCAGTCGATCGCGGATCCGGAGGAGTGGCTGGAGAGCGGGCAGCGCGCGATCGACAGCGGCGAACCGGTTCGCCGCCGGCTCGTCGAGACCGCGGACGGCCGCACCCTCGAGCAGACCTTCGTGCCGATCCACGTCGGCGACCGCGAGACGAGCCGCATGTGGGTCTATCGCGACGTCACCGCCCAGCAGCAGCTGCAGCGTCGGCGCGAGGAGGTGCTGCGCCTCGAGCGCGAGGCTCGCCTCGGCGCCGAGGAGCAGAACGAGAAGCTCCGCGAGCTCGACGACCTGCGCGTGGCGCTGGTCGCGACCGCCTCGCACGAGCTCCGGACTCCCCTCAGCGCCGTCAGCAGCTACCTCGGGCTGTTGCTCGATCTCGGCGCCGATCCGCTGACGGACGAGCAGCGCCGGATCGCGACGGCGGCCGAGCGCGGGGTGCGTCGCCTCAGCCGCCTCGTCGACGAGCTGCTCTTCCTGGCGCAGCTGCAGGCGGGCTCGATGCAGGTCGAGCGTGAGACCGTCGACGTGCCGGCGCTGGTCGGCGAGGCGATCGACGAGCTTCAGCAGAGCGAGCCGGACGGGGTCGAGATCGTCTTCGATGCGGGTCCCGGCCCGACGGTCAGAAGCGACCGGGCCCGCCTTCTGCAGATCGTCACGAACCTGCTCACGAACGCCCGCAAGTACGCGGACCGGCGGGTCGAGTGCAGCGCCCGCTTCGGCGACGGGGAATGGACGATCGAGGTGCGCGACGACGGCGAGGGGCTCTCGGCGAAGGAGCTCGAGCGCGCGTTCGAGCCGTTCTTCAGCGGCCGCCGGCCGCAGCACTCGTCGATGACGAGCGCCGGCCTCGGCCTCGCGATCAGCGCCGAGCTCGCGACGCTGCTCGGCGCCTCGGTGACGCTCGAGAACGCGCCCGGCGGCGGCGCGGTCGCGCGCCTGTTCGTCCCGCGGCTGGCGCCGGCGCCGGCGGAGCCCGGGAGCACGGATCGATGAGCCCCGGCAAGGCCACCGTGCTCGTGATCGAAGACGACGACGATCTCCGCGGCGCGCTCGAGCTGACGCTTGCACGCGCGCGTTTCGCCCCGATGCTGCGAGCGGACGGGCGCTCGGGCCTGCGGGCGCTGCACGAGCACCGTCCCGACGTCGTCGTCCTCGACATCGGCCTGCCCGACCTCGACGGCTGGCAGGTGCTGGAGCGGATCCGCGACCTCAGCGACGTGCCCGTGCTGCTGCTGACCGCCCGGAATCTCGAGACCGACAAGGTCCGGGGCCTGCAGGGCGGCGCCGACGACTACCTGACGAAGCCGTTCGGCAACGCGGAGCTGATCGCCAGGGTGCAGGCGCTGTTCCGCCGGGCCGGCACAGCGGACGGCCGCGACGAGGACGACGTGCTCGAGGACGAGGCGAACGGGATCACGATGGACCTGCGCACCCGGCGGGTCAGCGTCGACGGTGACCGGGTGACGATGTCCCCGCTCGAATGGCGGTTGCTGCTCGCCCTCGAGCAGCACCGCGGTCAGGTGCTCTCGAGCGAGCAGCTGCTGGAGCTCGTCTGGGACGACCCGCGAGGCGTCAACCCCGACCGGGTCAAGTTCGCCGTCCTGCGACTGCGCCGGAAGCTCGGGGCAGTCGGCGAGCAGATCGAGAACGTGCGCGGCTTCGGCTACCGGATCGATGGGGAGCCCGGGTCGGGCGACCGCAACCGTTCCGCTACCGAGCGCGACCCGAACGCCCACGGGCAATCGCGAGGATCGGTTCCATGAGTGCAGGCTCCCGCAATCTGAACGTCCTCCCGAAGGGCCGGCTCGAGGCGTTCGCCGACGGCGTCCTCGCGATCGTGATCACGATCCTCGTCCTCGAGCTCGAGGTACCCGATGTCTCCGGCGGCGGCGACCTGCTGCACCTGCTCGGCGAGGAGTGGCGCACCTACGCCGGCTACCTGATCAGCTTCGTCTTCGTCGGCGGCGTCTGGATCGCGCACTCGCAATGCCACCCGCCTGATCGCCCGCGGCGACGCGATCCTGTTCCGGCTCAACCTGCTGGTCCTGTTCTTCGTCTCGCTGCTGCCGTTCACGACCTCGCTGATGACGACCCACCTCGGGCACGAGCGGAGAGGACGTCGCGGTCGCGCTCTACGGCCTCGACCTGTTCGTCGCGTCGCTGACTCTGAACGCGATGATCCGCTACGCCGCCGGGCGGCCCGAGCTCGTCGCCGACGAGGTCGCCGATCACGAGCTGGAGGAGATCCTGCGTGAGCGCCGGGCGCTGATCGGAGCCCAGGGCATCGCCGTGCTGCTGGCGCTCGTCCTGCCCGCACGTGGCGGTTGCTCTGTACATGGTCACGGCGCTCGCCTTCATCGTGGCGCCGCTCGTGCTCGCGCGCCGCAGCCGCGGGCCCCGCGCCTCGAGCGGCTGATGGGCCTGATGTGACGCCGGGCAACGTCGCCGAGCGGGCGGCCGCTGTCCGGCGGCAGCCGATCGTCCGCGAGTTGATCGAGCTCGCGCTCCGGGTGCGGGTGATCGACTCTGCCCTGGCACTCGCCTCGCGGCTGTTCGTCGCCGTGATCCCGCTCGCCCTGCTGATCACAGCGCTGGCGCCGGCCGGACAGACATTCGCCGACCGGCTCGTGACGGGCCTCAGCCTCGAGGGAGCGGGCCGTGCCGCGGCCGAGGAGCTGTTCGCGGCGCCGGACGCGGTCCGGGCCGGCCTCACCGTCGCGTCGCTGCTGCTCGTCGTCTACTCGGTCGCCAGCTGCGGCGGGGTCCTGCAGCGCATGTACCGGGTCGCGTGGGGAGTGGAGAGCGGTGACGGCTTCGTCGCCGACATGCGCCAGCGGGCGATCTGGACGGCCGGCTTCATCCTCTACGTGGGTGCCACGTTCGCGGCGCCCGCCGACAGCGACGTGTGGCTCGGGTTGGCGCTCCAGGATCTGCTGCGAACGGCCGCTGCGATCGCCTTCTTCGCCTGGACCCCGTACATCCTGCTCGGGCGCCGCGTGGCGCCGTTGATGGTGCTGCCGACCGCTTTGATCAGTGCCTTCGCGATCGGCGCCGTGACGGCGGTCGCGCCCCTGTACGTGCCCGGCGTCGCCAGCGCGGCCGCCGAGAGCTACGGCCTCGTCGGGTTCGCCTTCGCATTCCTCAGCTGGCTCTTCGCGCAGTCGGTCCTGACCGTCTCCGCGGCCGTGGTCGGGGCCGTGCTCGGAAAACGGTTGGGCGGGGAGCAGGAGAGAGCCCGGTGTGGGACTTGAACCCACGACCCCTTCCTTACCATGGAAGTGCTCTACCGCTGAGCTAACCGGGCGCCGAGCGGAGCAGGTTAGCGGGAGCCGCGGGGCGCCGGGAACATCGTCTACGGTCACGGACCTCGCGCACTAGAATCCGCGCGCCGCGGAGGAGTATCCAAGCGGTCAACGGATGGCGACTGTAAATCGTCCGGCTCAGCCTTCGAAGGTTCGAATCCTTCCTCCTCCACTCGCGCTCCCGCCTCTATCGTCCCGGCTCAGTCCAACGAAGGCAGGGAGAGATGCCGAAAATCAACCTCAACGCGCTCGAGTTCGAGTACGACGACACCGACCCCGACGAGTACGCGTGCGGGATGGCGCGGATCGGGCCGGGGCTCGGCGCGAAGGCGACGGGCAGCACCGTCTACCTGATCCCGCCGGGCAAGAAGCTCTGCCCGTACCACTGGGAGGCGGGCGAGGAGGAGTGGCTGCTGGTGCTCTCGGGCCGGCCGACGGTGCGCGAGCCGGAGGGCGAGACCGAGCTCGGGGTCGGCGACCTCTGCTTCTTCCCGCCCTCGCCCGAAGGGCGCGCACCAGGTCCTCAACGACTCCGACGAGGAGGCGCGGGTGCTCATGTATTCAGACGTGCAGACGCCCGGCGGCGACCGTCTACCCCGACAGCGACAAGGTCGGGATCTGGACCGGGCACGACGGCTACCGGGTGATGGTCCACCGCGAGTCGAACGTCGACTACTACAGCGGCGAGGCCTAGGCGAGCTCGGGCCGGCGGCCGCCGGGCGCTAGGCGAGCTCGCGCAGCTTCTGGGCCTCGGGCAGGCGCTTGAGCTTGCGCAGGGTGTTCGTCTCGATCTGGCGGATGCGCTCGCGGGTGACGCCGAAGGCGCGGCCGACCTCCTCGAGGGTCAGCGGCTCGGAGCCGGTCAGGCCGTAGCGGAGCTGGATCACGCGGCGCTCGCGCTCGGGCAGGGCGGCGAGGGCCCGGTCGATGTCGTCGCGGCGCAGGGTCGCGGTCGCGCTCTCGAACGGCTCCTCGGTCGACTCGTCGGGAATGAAGTCGCCGATCGAGGTGTCGTCCTCGTCGCCGACCGGCTTGTCGAGTGAGACCGGGGTCTGGTTGAGGCGCTGCATCTCGCGGACCTCGGCGACCGTCATCTCGAGCTCGGCGGCGATCTCGATCGGCTCGGGCTCGCGGCCGAGGGTCTGCACGAGCTGGCGCTCGGCGTGCTTGACCCGGTTGACGCGCTCGACCATGTGCACGGGGATCCGGATCGTCCGGGCCTTGTCGGCGAGCGCCCGGGTGACGGCCTGGCGGATCCACCAGGTCGCGTAGGTCGAGAACTTGTAGCCGCGCCGGTAGTCGAACTTCTCGACCGCGCGGATCAGGCCGAGCGAGCCCTCCTGGATCAGGTCGAGGAAGGTCAGGCCGCGGCCGAGGTAGCCCTTTGCGATCGAGACGACGAGACGCAGGTTCGCCTCGACCATGTGCTGCTTGGCCTCCATGTCGCCGCGCTCGATCCGCTTCGAGAGCTCGACCTCCTGCTCGGCCGTGAGCAGCTCGACCCGGCCGATCGAGCGCAGGTAGAGACGCAGCGAGTCCATGCTCGATCTCCTCGGTCGCGTGCTCGGTGGCGCTGCTGCTCGAGTCGCTGACCGCCTTCGCCTCCTCCTGGGCGGCGGGGACGCTCTCGTCGGCGATCACGTCGATGCCGGAATCGACCAGGTGGGTGTGGAGGTCGCGGACCTGCTCCTCGGTCACCTCGACCTCGGCGAGCGTGGCCGAGATCTGGCTGAAGGTGAGAAAGCCCTTCTCGCGCCCGGCGGCGATCAGGCCGGTCAGCTCCTCGACGTCGCCGAACGGGGTCGCGCCGGATATCCGATGCGCTTCCCCCGGGCTCGCCGTCCGCGGAGCCCCTGCCATTGGCTGATGTCTTGTCGCTCACTACGTAGCTCCGGCCCGACTTCCGGTGCTGCTCCTGCTTTCCGTCACGAGTATGTCAAGGGTTCCCGCCCGAAGATGCGCGCGCCCCGGTGCCGAGGGGTCCACCCCGATAGCCTTCGACATCGCATGAACCGTCCGGATGGACTACTGCTCTCGCCCGACGCCCCCGACGTCCAGGCGGGCCGGCCGCAGGTCGAGATCAGCCTCACCCGCGTCGGCGTCACCGGCGTCGAGAAGGTGATCCGCGTCGCCGCCAACGGCGACGGCTCCGGCGGCCAGCTCTTCTTCGCCCAGCTCAACTGCTTCGTCGACCTCAACCCGCAGCAGGCCGGCGCCCACATGTCGCGCTTCGAGGAGATCGTCAACGAGGCGATCGACGAGGTCGTCCTCTCGCAGACGCTGAAGGCGGAGCGGCTGGCGGCCGAGATCGCCGAGCGCGTCCGCGACCGCCAGGGCGGCCTCCGCGCCGAGGTCGCGCTCACCGCGCGCTACCCCGAGACGGTGCCGACGCCGGTCACCGACAACTCGACGCAGGAGATCTACACGCTCTACGGCACCGCGGTCGCCTCCGAGCACGGCACCCGGACCCTGACCGGCGTCGAGGCCCAGGGCATGACCGCCTGCCCCTGCGCGCAGGGGATGGTCGCCGAGTCCGCCCGCAAGCGCCTCGCCGGGCTCGGCTACTCCGCCGAGCAGGTCGACGAGATCATCGACGCGGTCCCCGTCGCGACCCACAACCAGCGCGGCATCGGCACCCTCCACATCGGCCGCCCCGAGGGCGTCGAGAGCGAGATCGACGCCCGCGACCTGCTGCGGATCGTCGAGAGCTCGATGTCGTCGGAGATCTACGAGCTGATGAAGCGCACCGACGAGCAGGCCGTCGTCGAGAAGGCCCACGCCAACCCGCGCTTCGTCGAGGACTGCGTCCGCGAGATGGTCCGCCAGGTCGCCGAGGCCTACCCGTGGCTGGCCGACGGCGGCTTCGTCCTCGCCCGCCAGGAGAACCTCGAGACGATCCACCGCCACAACGTCGTCGCCGACCGCTCCGGCGAGCTCTCCGAGATCCTCCGCGAGCTCGAGACCGGCGAGCACACCCGCCGCCACATGACCGCGCGCGAGTGGCTGCAGGCCGCGCCTGACTGAGCGCCTGACCGCCGCGGCGCCGACGCACGGGCCGCCGGCGCTCGGTTCCGTGCTTTCTACCGACTAGAAGGAGCGGCCCGACGAGGCCGATGGCTGTACGGAGCGGGCACGCGACCGGGAAGGTTGGATGGCGCTGACGCACACCACGGCCCGGCAGTCGCGCCGGCTCGACGAATCGCGTGACGCGTTCGTCGACGCGATCCTCGCCGGCAATCGGAGGCGCGCGCTCGGGATAGTCGAGGAGACGGTCGCGGGCACCGGCTATCTGCCCGTGCTCGAGGAGGTCGTCGCCTCCGGTCAGGAGCGGGTCGGCAAGCTCTGGGAGCAGGAACGGATCACCGTCGCCGACGAGCATCTCGCCACCGGCGTCACCCAGTTCGTCCTCTCCGCGATGCTCGACCACCTCCCGCCTCGCGCGATGAGCCGCGGGGACGCCGTCCTCTGCGGCGTCACCGGCGACCAGCACCAGATCCCGCTGCAGATCGTCGCCGACGCCCTCGAGGCCGACGGCTGGCGGGTCCGCCTGCTCGGCACCGGGCTCACGGCCGCCGACCTCGTCCCGGTCCTCGAACGGCGGAGCTGCAAGCTGCTCGGGATCGGTGCCTCGCTGCCCGAGCACTGTCAGGAGGCTCAGGCGATCGCAGCGGTCGTCAAGGAAAGGCTCGGGCCGGACGCCCCTCACATCATGTTCGGCGGCCGCGGCTTCCAGCAGCTCGACGGCCCGCCACGGGTCGAAGGCGTGACCGTCGTCTCGAGCGTCAGGGCCGGGGTGATCATCGCGCGTGGCCTGCCGGGGCTCGCCGGCCCGGCCGCCTGACCCGTCGGCTCAGCCCGCGGCGTCGGGCTCGGCGTTGCGCTTGGCGTCCTCGGCGGCCTCGCCGACGTCGGCGAGGGTCCTGCGGACGTCGATGAAGTAGATGACGCCGCTGATCACGGTCATCGCGACCGCGGCGTAGACGAGCAGGTCGACGGCGAGCGGCGAGGGGTCGTAGGCGATCAGCGCGAAGATCGCGGCGATCTGGAGGGTGGTCTTGATCTTGCCGTGCCAGTTCGCGGAGACGATCACGCCCTGCTCGGCGGCCAGCGAGCGGAGGCCGGTGACGGCGATCTCGCGGGCGATGATCACCATCGCGATCCAGGCCTGCGAGGCGGCCCAGGGAGACGAGGCTGACGAGCGCGGCGACGACCAGCAGCTTGTCCGCGATCGGGTCCATCAGCTTGCCGAAGTCCGTGATCTGGTTGCGGCGGCGGGCGATGTAGCCGTCGAGGCCGTCGGTCGCGGCGGCGAGGGCGAAGACGATCGCGGCGATCAGGTCGCCGTTGGGGATCTCGACGACGAGCGCGACGACGACGACCGGCACGGCGAGGATCCGCAGCAGCGTCAACGCGTTCGGGAGATTGAGCGGGATCACGTGCGTAGGCGATACTAGGCGCCTTCCCCCGCCCCACCCCCGCCCGGATCGGCTCTCGCAATGGCCCTCGACTACGTCTTTCGCATCGACCAGCCCCACATCAGGGGCCAGCTCGCCAAGGTCTGCAACTCGATCTCCGACGCCGACGGGCTGATCGGCGACATCGTCACCCTGAACATGGGTCGCGACCGCTCGGTCCGCGAGATCTCGGTCGAGGTCGTCGACATCGCCGGCGCCCACTCGGTCGCCGAGCACCTGCGCGGGCTCGAGGACGTGCGCCTGCTCTCCTACTACGACCGCGCCCTCGATGCGCACGAGGGCGGCAAGCTGCGGATCGGCGCGATCAGCCCGCTCGAGACCCTCCAGAACATGCGCGACGTCTACACGCCCGGCGTCGCCCGCGTCTGCACGGCGATCGAGAACGACCCGGCGCTGGCGGCCCGGTTCACGATGATCGGCCGCACCGTCGCGATCTGCACGAACGGCACCCGCGTCCTCGGGCTCGGCGACATCGGCCCCGTCGCCTCGATGCCGGTGATGGAGGGCAAGGCGCTCTTCTACGACCAGATGGCCGGGATCAGCGCGATGCCGATCCTGATCGACACGACCGACGTCGACGAGTTCGTCGAGACCGTGATCAGGATCGCCCCCGGCTTCGGCGCGATCCACCTCGAGGACATCCGCGTCCCCGACTGCTTCGAGATCGAGGCCCGGCTCCACAACGCGCTCGAGCAGCCGGTCATGCACGACGACGTCCACGGGACCGGAGTCGCGACCCTGGCCGCCGTGCTCGCCGCCTGCGAACAGGTCGGGATCGACCTGACGAGCGCGACCGTCGGCCAGATCGGGCTCGGCGCCGCCGGCTTCGGGATCGCCTCGATGATGGTCGACGCCGGCGTCGCCCGGGTGCTCGCCTCCGACCCGGCCGAGGCCTCGCACGAGCGCGCCCGCCTGCACGGGATCGAGGTCGTCTCCTACCAGGAGGTGATGAGCGGCTGCGACGTGGTCGTCGCGACGACCGGCGTCAGCGGCCTGATCAAGCCCGACGACGTCCGCCCCGGCTCGGTGATCCTGGCGCTGACCAACCCCCACCCCGAGATCGAGCCCAACGACGCGCTCGCCGCCGGCGCCGCCTACGCGGCCGACGGGACCAGCGTCAACAACGTGCTCGGCTTCCCCGGCATCTTCCGCGGCGCGCTCGCCGCCGGCGCCAGCGAGATCTCGACCGGGATGAAGATCGCCGCCGCCCACGCGATCGCCGGCCTCACCGCCGAGAGCGAGCTCGTCCCCGACGCGCTCGACCCGGCCGTGCACCGCGCCGTCGCGGCGGCGGTCGAGCACGCGGCCGAGGGCGAGGGCCTGGCCCGGCCCGAGCGCACGCCCAGCGGCCTCTAGGCCCGAGGCGCCCGACCCGGTCGCGCTCAGTCCTCGTCCGGCTCGTCCACCTCGATGCCGAGGGCTGCGGCCATCGGGCCGGCGGAGTCGAGCAGCTCCGGCCACGGCATCGCCAGGCCGCGCATCGACTCGACGCCGACGACGCCCTCGAGCGAGCAGCCGCGGATCGCGCAGTTGCGCAGCGAGGCGCCGCGGAAGTCGGCCCCGGCCAGCTCGCAGTCCTCGAAGACGACCGACTCGAGATCGCAGGAGACGAAGGCGGCCTCGCGCAGGTTGACGCCGGCGAAGCGGACGCGGCGCAGGGTCGAGTGCGCGAACGAGCTCAGGAACATCGAGCCGGAGGCGAAGGATGCGTCGCTGAGCTCGCCCTCGATCAGGGCGAAGCCGATCCACTTCGACTCGGCCGACTCGATCCGGCGGATCTGGCCGCGGCGGGCGGAGACGTTGGAGAGGTCGCAGTTGACGAGCCGGCAGTCGCGCAGCATCAGGTCCTCGAGCCGGCTGCCGTCGAGCCCGAGGCCGCGCAGCTCGACTCGTCGATCCGCAGCCGCGGCGTCGCGATCCCGGCGCGGCCGGAGTGGTCGACCAGCGCCTCCGAGAGATCGAGCTCGCGCAGCTCGCCGCCATCCGGCAGCTCGGCGGCCTCCAGCTCCTCCGCCGGGAGCCAGGCTCGGCGGCGACGGCTCGACGGCCCGGCCCACGCTCAGGCCCCCGCTCCCGCCGCCGGCTTCGAGCGCCCGGCGAGCTCGGCGGCGCGGCCGAAGACGGCGTCGATCATCGGCTCGGTCAGCTTGCCGGTGAAGGTGTTCTGCTGGCTCGGGTGGAAGCAGCCGACGAGCCGGTAGGGGCCGACCTCGGCCTCGGCGCCGTGGCCGAACTTCGGTCGCGGCTTCGGCAGCTCGTGCCCGAAGGCGGCGAGCGAGCGCAGCACAGCGGCCCAGCCGAAGCTGCCGAGGCAGACGATCACACGGATCGCCGTCGAGCAGGTCGAGCTCCCGCTCCAGGTAGGGAAGGCAGTTGTCCCGCTCGGCCGGGCTCGGGCTTGTTCGCCGGCGGCGCGCAGCGGACCGGAGCCGTGACCCAGGCGCCGATCAGCTCGAGCCCGTCGCCGGCGTCGACCGAGGTCGGCTGGTTGGCGAGGCCGGCCCGGTGCATCGCCGCATACAGCCAGTCGCCGGAGCGGTCGCCGGTGAACATGCGCCCGGTGCGGTTGGCGCCGTGGGCGGCGGGAGCGAGGCCGACGACGAGGATCGAGGCGTGCGGGATCGCCGAAGCCCGGCACCGGGCGGGCCCAGTAGTCCTGCCCGCGGTAGCGCTTCGGCGGCTCGGCGGCGGCGAGCTCGCGCCACTCGACCAGCCGCGGGCAGCGGGTGCAGCCGCTGATCTCCTCGGCGAGCTGCCGCAGCCCTTCCGTCCCGTGCTTCGATCGCTGTGCCGCCGCTCATCGCCGACAGGATGCAGCAAGCGGGACGAGCCGCGGTGCCATCTAGCATCGATGCGATGCAGCGGGGATCCGACGACGCGGGCGACGGCCACACGATCGGCCGTCGCGAGGCGCTGCTCGGCGCGGGCGGCGGCCTCGCCGCGCTCGCCCTCGGCTTCGGCCGGGTCCGGTTGCGGCGACGACGATGCGGCGCCGCCGCGGGAGAACCTGCCGGGCGAGGCGGGAAGCGAGGCGGCGTCGATCGCGAAGCTCCTGCAGCTCGAGCGACAGTCCGCGACCACCTTCGAGTCCGGCGCCCGCTTCTCCGAGGACGACGAGCGCCCGCCGCTTCGCCGACTTCGCCGCGCAGGCGAGCGCCCACGCCGACGCCCTCGCCGAGCTGCTCACCACGGTCGGCGCGACCGTGCCGCCGGCCCCCGAGAACACGATCTACGTCCGCGACGAGGAGTCGGCGACGTTCGCCTCGAAGGGGATCGCCCGACGCCTGATCGACGAGTACCCGAACGCGATCGCCGCCTCGCCCGATCCGGGCCGGCGCCGCGAGCTGCTGACGATGCTTCGCCAACGACGCCCAGCACCTGGTCGTGCTCGGCAGCGTCCGCGACGCCGAGCCCTTCCCGGGGGCCGAGAGGACCGAGGCCGATGCCGCCTGAGCCGACGGCCGATCACGCGGCGAGCGCTCGCCGCCCGGCGCCGGCGCTGGCGCGCCGTCGTCGCGCCCCCACGCTCCTCGGCGGGCTCCTGGCGGCAGCGCCGGCCGCCGCCCAGACCGCCGACGACACGCTGCTCGCCACCGCGACCGGCCTCGAGCAGACCCTGATCGCCCTCTACGGAGTCGGCGCTGTCGAGCGGCCGCCTCGACAGCTCGCAGAAGACGCCTCGCCGAGACCCTGCGCGAGCACGCCCGCCTGCACCTGAAGGCGCTCGGGCGCTCGCTCTCGAGTTCGCCGCCGCGCGGCGCGGCGGCCCTGGCGCGAGCGACGTCGGCATCCCGGGCCTCGGCAAGGCCCGCTCCGGCAACGGCTACATGGAGCTCGCGCTCGGGTTCGAGAACCAGGCCTACCTCGCCTACCTCGACGCGGTCGGCCCGCTCGAGTCGGCGGACGACCCGGCGCCTCGTCGCCTCGATCGCGGCGAGCAGCGCCCAGCACCTCGCCCTGCTGCGCGACGCTCGGCCGGACGCCGGTCCCCGAGCGCGTTCGAGACCGGCGCCGGCGCCTGAGAGATCCGCTCCCCGAGCGGGTTCGGAGCCGGATGCCCGGGTGCCTGCGGCGCTACTGTGATCCACCCGTGAGCGCTTCCGGTTCCCATTCCCTGCGCAAGCTCGCGATCGTTCCGGCCTACAACGAGCAGGACATGATCGCCCGCGTCGTCCGCGACATCCATCGCCATGCGCCCGGCTTCGACGTCGTCGTCGTCGACGACGGCTCGCTCGACGGGACCGCGGCAGCGGCCGAGGCGGCCGGCGCGGTCGTCCTCCGCCAGCCCTTCAACCTCGGCATCGGCGGCGCCATGCAGGCCGGCTACAAGTACGCGCTGCATCGCAACTACGACCTCGCCGTCCAGGTCGACGGCGACGGCCAGCACAAGCCCGAGTACCTGCCCGAGATGGTCGAGGCGCTGCACACCAGCGGCAGCGAGGCCGACATGGTCTACGGCTCCCGCTTCCTCGGCGACCCCGGCTACAAGGTCCCGTTCATGCGCAAGCTCGGCAACCGGATCTTCGGCGTCGTGCTCAGCGCGATCTGCCGCCAGCCGATCACCGATCCGACCTCGGGCTTCCGGATGGTCAACCGCAACGGCATCGAGCTGTTCGCCCGCGACTACCCGCACGACTACCCCGAGGTCGAGGCGATCCTGATGCTGCACGCGCACCGGCTCAAGATCCACGAGGTGCACGTGCGGATGAACGCCCGCGGCTTCGGCGAGAGCTCGATCGACTACCTGAGCGCCGGCTACTACATGGTCAAGGTGATGCTGGCGATCTTCGTCGGCCTGCTGCGGCGGCGGCCGGTCCCGAACGCCGGCAAGCTGCCGGGGACCGGCGAGTTCGCCGCGGTCGCGCCCGGCGCCGCATCGGCCGGAGCCGGCGCCCACCCGGCGCCCGCCCGCGCCGGCCTCCACGCCCGCGCCCCCGAGCCCGAGGCTGAGCGCCCGTGATCGCGGCGATCCACAACGGCGCGATCCTGCTCGCCCAGCTCTTCAACCGCGGCGATCAGGACCCCGGCGAGGTCTCCTACCGGGCGCAGATCATCGCGATCGTCGGCACCCTCCTCTTCCTCGGGTTCGTGATCGAGCTGGTCCGGCGCCGCAAGCTGGTCGAGCGCTACGCGCTGCTGTGGATGACGATCGCGATCTTCGGCGTCGTCATGGCGGTCTGGAACGACGCGCTCAACTGGCTCGCCGAGCAGAGCGGGATCGAGTCGCCGACCAACGCCCTCTTCCTGCTCGGCCTCGTCGCCGTCGTCGCGATGCTGCTCAACTTCTCGGCCGCGATCTCGCGCGCTCAGCGAGGAGACGAAGATCCTCGCGCAGACGATCTCCCGGCTCGACGCCGAGAACCGGCAGCTGCGGGGCGAGGGGCCGCGGCGCCGAACGGCAACGGCGACGAGCCGGCCGAGAGGCGCCGCGAACCGCCGACGAGAGCCGAACCGCCCGTCAGGCCCAGGGTAGGCGCGATCTAGCCGCGGCTCAGGGCTTGAGCGGCTTGCTCTTGCCCGGGTTGGCGCTGTCGCTCAGCTTCACCCATTCGGCCTTCGACGGCTCGCCGTCGGAGCTGATCACGAACAGCATGTAGTACCCGGGTGGAGCGGCTCCGGCGTCGCTCGGGGTCTTCATGTTGAGCCCCTTCCCCGGGAACCTTCTGCGAGCTTCTTGAGCACGACCATCCGCTGCTGGTTGTCGACGGAGCGAGTGACCGCTCCGGGCGCCATCAGCACGGCCGTCTGACCGCGCCCGTTCTCGGTCTTGACGCCGAACTCGTCGCCGTAGGCGAGCTGCTTGGCGACCCCCTTGATCACCGGCCTCGGTCCCTTCCTGGAACAGGTACGGGCGGCTCGTAGAGCTCGCCCGTGTCCGCCGTCGAGGGCCTTGAAGCCGTCGCCGCCCTCGGCCGGCTCGACCTCGTAGTAGTCGTCGCCGGCCGACCAGACGCGGCCGTCCGGAAGCAGCAGCGCGACCGAGTGGTAGGTGCGGTACTCGCGCTGGTTCGGGCCCAGTCTCCAGCTGTCGGTCGCCGGGTCGTAGACCTCGACGCGCTTCAGGTTCGGGTCACCGCCGGTGAAGTAGCTGCCGAACCCCCCGCCGCGACCAGCGGCGCCGCCGACGGTGACCATCGAGCGATCGGGCAGCAGCACCGTGTTCGCGTAGGCGCGAGCTACCGGCGTGGTCTCCCCGCGCGTCGAGTCCAGCGTCTCGCCGTCGATCTCGGTGGTGCTGTCGGTCGCGCGCTGCACGCCGTCTTCGTCGGCAGGCCGACTGTCGTCCCAGCCTCCGAGCTGGACCGCGGTCCAGCTTCCTTCGAACCCGCCGGGCCTGAGAACCGCGGTCCCGCCGTAGCGGCTGAGTCCGTCGGGGGCGTCATCGCCGTAGATACCGGGTCGCCGTCCCTCCGGAGGGGAGCTCGTAGCGGCTCGTCTCCCAGAAACCGGGCCCGAACATGAGCATCCTGTCGTCGGGCAGCGCGAACAGGTGCGGGTTCAGCGAGGTGAGGAACTCGGCACCCTGACCGGCCGCCGCGAAGCGTCCGACGCCGCCGTTCGCCTTCGATGCGCTGAAGGTCTCGGCCCTGTCGTTGCCGCTCGAAGCCGTCCCGGGCGGGCTCTGATCGCCGGTCCGGCCGCCGACGATCGCCGTACGGCCGTCGCTGAGCAGGACCTGGCTCGGCTGCCAGCGCCCCTCGGTCATGTCGTCCTGGCGCACCCACCGCTCGGCGAAGGGGTCGAACGTGAACGCCGTCGCGCAGGCCGGACGTGTCGGTGTAGGCGTCGTTCGGGTACTGCTCGGGCCAGACCGGTTGCCGCCGGCGACGAGCACGTCGCCGCTCGGCAGCAGCGACTGACCGGAGGCGTAGATCGGAGCCGGGACGCTCGCCTGGGGACCGCTCGGGCCCGTCGGGATCGATCTTCGGCGGGTCGACCTGCTTCAGCGAGCGGCTCCCGGTGCCGAGGCTCGGATCCCAGATCGCCGCCCTGCCGCTGTTCGGCGTGGTGCCGCCGTCGGGCGTCGGTGGGTAGCCCCAGAAGAGCACCTTCCCGGTCGGCATCAGCACCGCGTGGATCGCGAAGTTCGGCAGATCGATCACCCCGGCGGATCCTTCGACCCAGCGCCCGACCTTCGCCGGCGGCCCGCCGGTGTCGACGTTCGGGGCCGAGTTCGTCGGGCCGATCTCGCGCGCGCACGCGAGCTCGGGATCGAGGCGTGGTCGGCCGCGTGAACGTACCCCGGCTCCGGCCCACCGCCGGCAGCCGGCCTGGTCGCCGTAGCCGACCGCCGGACCTGGGCAGCCGCGGCGACGCAGCGACAAAGCGGTCAGCGACTGCAATCGACAGCCGGACACCTCCACCCCTTTCGGATCCCCAACATACGTAGATGAAACTACAGAATCGACCGACCGTCCTCGCGCAGGGCCGCTTCGGGCCTCGACGCGGCGGTGTCCGAGGCTCGCGGGCACGCAGAACCCTGAGCGACGAGGCGGCCCTATGGCTGAGAGCGGCCTGATTCCCCTCGCGCGCCGGCCTGGACTTGCTGCCGCGCCTGTCGTTCTTCAGCAGTCTGCTCTTGCGCTTGTTCGCGTCGCCGCTCAACTTGACCCATTCCGCCATCGACGGCTTGCCGTTGGCGCTCATCACGAACAGCATGTAGTAGCCGGGCGGAGCGGCCCCGCCGGCGTTCGGCGTCTTCATGTTCGAGACCTCTGCCGCGCACCTCGTCGATCTTCTTCAGCACGACCATCCGCTGCTGCATGTCGACCGCATGGGTGGGCGCGCCCGGCGCCATCAGCACCGCCGTCTCTCCCCGCCCCTTGGTCGTCTCGATCCCGAACTCGTCTCCGTATCCGATCTCCGTGGCGACCTTCTCGATCTTCGGCCGGGGGCCCTTGCGGAACAGGTACGGGGGCTCGTAGATCTCGGCCGTGTCACTCGTCGAGCGCCGTGAAGCCGTCGCCGGCCTGGGTCGGCTCGGTCCTCGTGGAAGTCGTCGCCGGCCGACCAGACGCGACCGTCCGGGAGCAGCAGCGCGACCGAGTGGTAGGTGCGGTACTCGCGCTGGTTCGGCCCCAGTGCTCCAGCTGTCGGTCTTCGGGTCGTAGACCTCAACCTGCTTCAGCCTCGGGTCGTCGTCGGTGTAGTAGTTGCCGTACTCCCCGCTGCGGCCGGCGGCGCCGCCGACGTTGACCATCGAGCGGTCGGGCAGCAGGACGGTGTCGGCGTAGGCGCGAGCGACCGGCGTCCGCTCGCCCTTCGACGACTTCAGCGTCCTGCCGTCGATCTCGGTGCTCGTGTTCGTCGAAAGCAGCAGCCCGTCACCGTTGACCGGCCGGCTGTCGTCCCAGCCGCCGAACTGCATCGCCTTCCAGCTGCCGCCGAAGACGCCCGGGCTCGAGCACGGCCGTTCCGCCGTAGCGGCTCACGCCGTCGACGCGCATCGCCGCCGTAGGAGCGCGTCGCTGTCCCTCCCGCGGCGAGAAGTCGAAGCGGCTCGTCTCCCAGTAGCCGGGCCCGAACATCAGGACCTCGTCGTCGGGGAGCGGTGAACAGGTGCGGATAGAGCGAGGTCAGGAACTCACCACCCTGACCCGCCGTCTCAACGCTGCCCCGGCCGCCGTTCGCCTCGACGGGCTGAAGACCTCCGCCTTGTCGCTGCTGCGCGCGCCCGTCCCGGGGGGCTCTCGTCTCCGGTTCGTCCGCCGATGATCGCCGTTCGACCGTCGCCGAGCAGGACCTGCGTCGGATACCAGCGACCGTCCGCCATGTCGTCCTGGCGCACCCATCGCTCCGCGAAGGGGTCGAAGGTGTAGACCGTGCGCAGGCCGGCCGCGTCCGTGTAGTTGTCGCTCGGGTACTGGTCGGGCCAGACCAGATTGCCGCCGGTGACCAGCACGTCGCCGTTGGGCAGCAGCGACTGCCCCGAGCAGTAGATCGTCGGCCGGGACCGGAGACTGCGGACCGGCCGGGCCGTCCGGGTCCATCAGCGGCGGGTCCAGCTCCTGAGACCGAGTTCGGGTCCGGTGCCGAGCCGCGGATCCCAGATCGCGGCCTCGCCGCGGTTAGGGCGCACACCGCCTTCCGGCGTCGGCGGGTAGCCCCAGAAGAGCACCTTTCCGGTCGGCATCATGATCGCGTGGATCGCGAAGTTCGGCAGGTCGATCAACGCCGCTCGGACCCTCGACCCAGCGGCCGACATCCTCCGGCGCGCCGCCCGTGACCGCGTTCGCAGGAGAGGTCGTCGGACCCTCCTCGCGCGCGGCCAGCGGGGTCGGGCATCGTGGCGTGCTCAGCTGCGTGGTCGTAGCCCAGCGCGGCTACCTCCGCTGCGATCCGGCTCGTCCCCCAGGAACCGCTTCGCAGATCATGGGCATTCGCCGGGGAGGGCAGCGCCGACGCGACAGCCGACCGCACCCCAGCTGCCAAGCACGCCCACCTTTTGCTACGCGGCGGACATACGATCAGCAAGAGTACAGAATGCGACTTACAGGCTTTTCCGTGCTTGTCCCGCCTGCAAATGCGTCGGTTTCCACGCCGCCGCCCGCGACCGGGTCAGCGCGGCCCGAGCAGGGCGAGCGCCAGAGCGCCAGTAACCGCGCAGCAGGGCGCCGAGCAGGCGGTTGCCCGCGGCGCGGCCGAGGTAGGCGGAGTCGAGCCCGGGGACGAGCAGGTCGGCGAAGGCGCGGGGCGAGATCGCGGCGGCGGCCTGGATCGCCGTGCGCTCGCGGCGCAGGCGTCCGAGCGAGGCGAGCAGCGGCCCGGTCGGCGCGCAGCTTCTCGGGCAGCCAGCCGCCGGCCGCGGCGAGCAGGTGCAGGGCGAGCTCGGTCGCGAGCAGCGCCGGGCGCGAGGACGACGAGCAGCAGCGCCGGGTAGGTGCGCAGGATCGTCGCCCAGCGGTTCGCCTCGAGGTAGAACCACTTCTACGAGCCCTTGTCGAACTCGTACTCGTGCTCGCAGCGGGCGCGCGGCTCGACCCCGACGCGCCGGCCCGCGAGCCACAGCCGCAGGCCGAGGTCGGTGTCCTCGTGGTAGAGGAAGTACTCGGGGCTGAAGCCGCCGACCTCTTCCCAGACATCCCTCGCGATGATCAGACAGGCGCCGCTGGCGAAGGTCGCCTCGCGCGGCTCGGCCGGCGCCTCGGCGATCGGCCGCCCCGCTCCACCCGCCCAGGCGATGCCCGTGAAGTGGACGACGTTGCCCCAGCTGTTGACCTCGGTCCCGTCGCCGTCGGTGACCAGCGCCTGCCACGCATCCCAGCCGCGACCCTCGGCCAGCGGCAGCACGATCGCGTCGCGGAAGCCCGGCTGGACGACGGCGTCGGGGTTGAGGAAGAGCAGCAGCGGGTTGCGGGCGCGATCGGCGCCGGCGTTGCAGGCGGCGCCGAAGCCGGGATTGCCGCCGATCTCGACGACGGTGGCGCCGGGCGCGAGCTCGCGCACCCGCTCGGCGGTGCCGTCGGCGGAGCCGTTGTCGCAGACGATCAGCTCGTCGCCCGGCCGCAGCTCCGCGGTGATCGCCGGCAGCGAACGACTGACCGCGTCGGCGGAGTTGTACGTGACCATCACGACCGAGATCGGGTCGGCGGATGTCGGGCCGGAACCGCTCAAGGCCGGGCGATTCTAGATCGCGGCCGTGCCGCGGCAGGTCACCGACGAGGTCGGGGGAACCCCCGGATGCAGAACCCGCTCCGGTCGGCAATGCTCCGCGGTCGCCTCGATGAGCATCAGGTCTGACACCGATTCCGGAGCCGCGGGCATCTACGCCGCGACGCTCCGGCGCGCCCGCCACCCAGCCGTCGGCGCGGCTGCTGATCGCCGTCGCCCTCGTGCCCGTCGCCGTCCTCGCGGTGCACGAGATCCGCTACCTGCTCGCGTTCGGCGACGCCAGCGGTTCGATGCTCGATGCCCGCGGACACGGCTACCTGGGGCAGCTGCTGCCGCCGCTCGCGCTGATCTGCGCGGTGGCGCTCGGCGGCTTCCTGGCCCGGCTCGGACAGGCGTGGCAGACCGGGTCCGGCGAGCGGTCGGTGCGGCTGACACTGCTCGTGCTCTGGATCGCGTCCACCCTGGGCCTGCTCGGGATCTACTCCGGCCAGGAGATGCTCGAGGCGCTGATCTCGGGCAGCGGCCCCTCGGGGCTCGGCGCCGCCTTCGGCGACGGTGGCGCCTGGGCCCTGCCGGCCGCCGCACTGATCGGCCTGCTGCTGGCGCTGGTGCTGCGCGGCGCCGTGCGCGTCGTCGACCTCGTCGCCCGCCTCGCCCGGCTCGAGCGGCACCGCCCCTCCCCGGCTTTCATCCTTGGCTCTCCGCGGCCGGCGACCGCGCCGGCCCTCGATCCGATGGCGCACTCGGCGCCGGGACGCGCGCCTCCTCCTCGCGTCCCTGCTTTCGCATTTCGCCGGTGCCCGCCGGCAGCCCCTTGCGGCTGCTGACGGCTCCGGCTCCCTGAATACCGAAGGAGAAGTGATGAAGAACCTCATCGCGAAGTTCGCACTGCTCGCTGCGCTGGTCGCGGCGGTCGCGGTGCCCAGCCTGGCCTCGGCCGACGGCATGATGGAGCCCACCCCCGCCAAGAAGGGCATGAGCGTCAAGCTCAAGGCCACCGAGGATCCGATGGGCGGCTACAACCTCTTCGCCAAGACGAAGAAGTTCACCTGGGCTCCCGAGCACGTCAACGCCGAGCACAAGAAGTGGGAGGGCCACGCCCACCTGTTCATCGACGGGGTCAAGATCACCCGCATGTACGGGCCCTACTTCTACCTGGGCGCCTACTACCTCGGATCGCTCGCCCCGGGCGAGCACGAGGTGACGGTCGGGCTCAACACGAACGAGCACAGCGCCTACGTCCACAAGGGCGTGCCGGTCGAGGACTCGGTGACGATCACCACTCCCTGACCGAGCTCCGCCGCGTCGTGCCGGTCGTCCGCTTCAGCGGGCGGCCGGCGCGGGCGGCCGGCCTTGCGCTGATCGCGGCATGATTGGCACGTGGCCCGCGTCCTGATCACCCGCCCGCTGCCCGGCTCGCCCGGAGACGCTGCTCGAGGAGGCCGGTCACGAGGTGCGGGTTCGCGAGGCCGAGCTTCCGCCCGACGCCGGCGAGCTCGCCGGGCTCGCGTCGGACTTCGATGCCGAGGGCCTGCTCTGCCTGCTGACCGAGAAGGTCGACGCGGCGCTGCTCGACGCCTGCCCGTCGCTGCGCGCGGTCTCGAACATGGCGGTCGGCACCGACAACATCGACCTCGCCGAGTGCGAGCGCCGCGGGATCCCGGTCGGGAACACGCCGGGGGTGCTGACCGAGGCGACCGCCGACCTCGCCTTCGCGCTGCTGCTCGCCTGCGCCCGGCGCCTGGTCGAGGCCGCCGACGCGGTCCGCGCCGGCGAGTGGCGGACCTGGGAGCCCGGCGGCTGGCTCGGCGCCGACGTCGGCGGGGCGACGCTGCTGATCGTCGGCCCGGGCAAGATCGGCGCCGCCGTCGCCAGGCGCGCGGAGGGCTTCGGGATGCGGGTGCTCGAGGCCGGCCGCGACGACGAGCTCGCGCCGCTGCTGGCCGAGGCCGACTACGTCTCCCTGCACTGCCCGCTGACCGAGGCGACCCGCGGCCTGATCGGCGCCGCCGAGCTCGAGGCGATGAAGGACTCCGCCTACCTGATCAACACGGCGCGCGGCGAGGTCGTCGACCAGGAGGCGCTGCGCGAGGCGCTCGTCGCCGGGCACGATCGCCGGCGCCGGCCTCGACGTGACGACGCCCGAGCCGCTGCCCGCCGACGACCCGCTGCTCGGCGCCCCCAACCTCACCGTCCTCCCCCACATCGGCTCGGCCTCGCGCACGACGCGCGAGGCGATGGCGCGGCTCGCCGCCGAGAACCTGATCGCCGCGCTCGACGGCAGGCCGATGCCGCACCCGGTCGGGCCGTAGCGGCTCGCGAACTTCGCGCTCGTTGCGGGATTCACCCGGATGGGATGACGACGCCCGCCGCGATCGTGCGGTGTGATGCGTGCCATGGATAGCGACACCCCGGACTACTCAGACCCGTCAATGCTCGGCGCGAGGTTCCTCCTCGAGGACGCGCCCTCCGACCGCCTGCCCGACAGCGGCATGCCGCCGGTCGACGCGATGCGGATGGTCGGCGTCGAGCTGTTCCTCGACG
Source organism: uncultured Solirubrobacterales bacterium (assembly GCA_963743845.1). GTDB lineage: Bacteria > Actinomycetota > Thermoleophilia > Solirubrobacterales > 70-9 > CAXMST01. The sequence goes on along the minus strand of CAVURI010000002.1, from coordinate 95,653 downwards.
GCGAGCCGATGCGCAACCTCGCCACCTTCGTCACCACCTGGATGGAGCCCGAGGCGCAGCGGATCATCGCCGAGAACCTGCACCGCAACTTCATCGACCACGCCGAGTACCCGATCCCGGCCGAGATCGAGCAGCGCTGCATCCGCATGCTCGCGAACCTCTTCAACGCGCCCGGCGAGACGACCGGCGCCCGCACCCAGGGCTCCTCCGAGGCGATCATGCTCGGCGCGCTGTCGCTGAAGTGGAAGTGGAAGGAGCGGCAGGAGAAGGCCGGCAAGCCGACCGACAAGCCGAACCTCGATCTTCGGCGGCGACGTCCACGTCGTCTGGGAGAAGTTCTGCCGCTACTTCGACGTCGAGCCGCGGATCGTGCCGCTGCAGCCGGGCAAGTACACGATCGGCCCCGAGGACGTGGAGCCGCACATCGACGAGAACACGATCGGCGTCGCCGCCGTCGTCGGCACGACCTTCACCGGCCACGCCGACGACGTCGGCGGCATCAACGACCTGCTCGTCTCGATCAAGAACGACAAGGGGCTCGACGTGCCGCTGCACGTCGACGGCGCGAGCGGCGGCTTCGTGTGGCCGTTCCTGTACCCGCACACGCGAGTGGGACTTCCGGCTCGAGCAGGTGCGCTCGATCAACGTCTCCGGCCACAAGTTCGGCCTCGTCTACCCGGGCATCGGCTGGCTGATCTTCCGCGAGAAGTCGGACCTGCCCGAGGACCTCGTCTTCTACGAGAACTACCTCGGCAAGACGGACGCGACCTTCACGCTCAACTTCTCGACCGGGAGCGCGATGGTCCTGGCCCAGTACTACCAGTTCCTCCGCCTCGGCCACGCGGGCTACGGCATGGTCATGGAGGGCATGCAGAAGAACGCGCAGCGGCTCGCCCAGGGCCTCAAGGACCTCGGCCGCTTCGAGCTGATCGGCGAGGACGAGGAGCAGCTGCCGCTCGTCGCCTGGCAGCTCAAGGAGGGATCAGAACTTCGACGAGTTCGACCTCGCCTGGCAGCTGTCGGCCGAGCGCGGCTGGATGGTGCCGGCCTACACGCTGCCGCCGAACGCCCAGGACGTGAAGCTGATGCGGGCGCTGGTCAAGCAGACGCTGACCCGCGAGATGGTCGACACGCTGATCGCCGACATCGGCGAGGCCTGCGACTCGCTCGAGAAGAAGGGCGGCGCGCACGAGAGCGAGCGCGCCAAGGTGAAGACGGGGACCGGCTACTGATCCGGTGATCCGCGGCCGGCGGCATAGGTCGAAGACCGCCGAGGAGACGGGCGGCGAGCCCCGCCCCGAGTACATCGAGATCGACGCGAGCCAGATCGGCGCGCTGATCTCGGTTCCCGACTGGCTCCGCAACGCGGGCCTGCTCTCGTGGCTGACGCTCGGAATCGGCCTGCTGCTCGTCGCGGCCGTGTGGCTCGCGGCGATGACCCAGGTGATCGTCGTCCCCGTGATCGTCGCGGCGATCGTCGCCGCGGTCGCCTCGCCGCTGGTCGCCCGGATGGCGAAGCACGGCGTCCCCCGCGCGCTCGGCTCGGTGCTGATCCTGCTGCTGCTGATCGGCCTGACGGTCGGGATGCTGCTCACCGTCGTGCTCGGCATCACCGGCCAGGCCGACAACGTCAGCGGCCACCTCGACGAGGCGAAGACGACGATCACGGGCTGGACCGAGGACCTCGGCCTCAACCCCGAGAAGGCGAAGCAGGCCGGGGACACCGGCGGCCTCGAGCATCGACCGACGCCGTCTCGGCGCTGCTCGACGGCGTCGTCTCGGGGATCGAGGGGCTCTCCTCGCTCGCCTTCTTCCTGGCGATGATGCTGCTCAGCCTCTTCTTCCTGCTCAAGGACGGGCCCCTGATCCGCGGCTGGGTCGAGGGTCACATCGGGAGTGCCCGAGCCCGTCGCCAAGGTGATCGGCCAGCGGGTGCTCGGCTCGCTGCGGGGCTACTTCCTCGGCGTCACGATCGTCGCCGCCTTCAACGCGGTCGGTGGTCACGGTCGGCGCGCTGATCCTCGGCGTGCCGCTGATCGGCACGATCGCCGCCGTCACCTTCATCGGCGCCTACATCCCCTACCTCGGCGCCTGGGCGGCCGCGCGCCTTCTCGGTGCTGCTCGCGCTCGGCGGAGCCGGGCCGGAGGCGGCCGCCGGGATGGTCGTCGTGCAGCTGCTCGCCAACGGGATCCTCCAGCAGATGGTGCAGCCGTTCGCGATGGGCGCCGCGCTCGGGATCCACCCGCTCGCGGTGCTGATCGTGACGATCGCCGGCGGCGCCCTGTTCGGCACGCTCGGGCTGATCCTGGCGGCGCCGCTGACCGCAGCGCTGACCCGGATCTCGGCCGACCTGGCGCGCGCCCGCGAGGCCGAGGCGGCGAAGCTCGCCGCCGGGGTCGGCCCCGAAGCCGCTCCCGGAGCCACCTAGGCCGCCTGAATCATCCGGACCGGGTGAAGGCGAGCCGATCGCGCCGTCGTACCTTCACCCTGCCGCCCTCGTGCGGCCGCTGCCGGTCGCATCGGGTGGCCGGAGCACGAAGGGAGAACAAAAATGCAAGGTGCCGGAAGAGTCGTGTTCGCTGGAGTCATGTTGCTGCTCCTCGGAACGCTCAACATCATCTACGGGATCGGGGCCCTCGACGACGCGAACATCTTCGTCAACGACACCCGGCTCGTATTCAGTGACCTCAACCAGCTCGGCTGGGTGCTGATCATCCTCGGCCTGATCCAGCTGACCGGCGGTTTCTCGCTGATGTCGGGGAACGTCTACGGACGCGTCGTCGGCGTCGTCGGCGCCGGACTCGGGGCGATCATGGCCCTGATCTCGGTCGGCGGTGCCTTCCCCTGGTGGTCGCTGGGCGTGTTCGTCCTCTGCGTCTGGGTCCTGTGGGGAATCCTCATCTACGACCCCAACGCGAGCGCTGACGGCGACGCGCGTCTTAGCTGAACGTCGGCACGCGGGCCCGCCTGGTGGCGGGCCCGCGTCGTCTTCGCGATGGCGATCCACTGGGCAGCGAGGGGGTTCGATCCGCGCCTGACGCGCTGGATCGGCGTGCTCTTCGCGATCGGCTCGTTCTGCTTCTTCGTCGGCCCCTTTCCCGGGGTCGTCGACCTCGTCGGCGCCGAGGCCGACGCCGCGATCTTCTTCGTCGGCTCGCTCTTCTTCACCTCGGCCGCGTTCCTGCAGGCGGCGCAGTCGCAGGGCAGCGACCGGATGCCGACCCTGATCCAGTTCGCCGGCACGATCTTCTTCAACGTCAGCACCTACCGGGCCTGGGATGCAGGCGATCAAGAACTCCCAGGTCGACCGCCTGATCTGGACCCCGGAGGCGGCCGGCTCGGCCTGCTTCCTCGTCGCAGGCTGGATCGCCTACCGCAGCGTCCACAAGGCCCGGGCCGTCGTCCATCACGGCCCGGAGTGGCGGGTCGCGGCGATCAACCTGCTCGGCTGCGTGCTGTTCGGCGATCTCGGCCGTCGCCGGATACGTCGTACCCTCGAGCGGAGACGTGCTCGATCTGGCTGCCGCCAACTTCACGACCTCGCTGGGGGGCCTCTGCTTCCTGCTCGGGTCGCTGCCCCTGATCTTCAGACCCGCCGCGCTGACCGGGTAGGGAGAGGACTCGATGACCGAGGAGACCACAGCCGCCGCGCAGCCGCCGGATTGCCGGAGGCCGACGACGAGGTCGACCCGCACGCGCTCATGCACAGCCGCCAGTTCCTGGTGCTGCTCGTGCTCTCGGCGATCGTCGGGCTCGTCGCCTCGCTCGTGGCGTGGGCGTTCCTCGAGCTCGTCAACCTGATCCAGACCGGCGCCTACGAGGACCTGCCGACCGACGTCCTCGGCTTCGACAAGACCCCCGTCTGGTGGCCGGTGCCGCTGCTCGTGATCGGCGGCCTGATCGTCGCCTTCGCGATCGCGAAGCTGCCCGGGCAACGGCGGCCACGTTCCCGCCGGCGGCCTCAATCGCCTCGCCGACGCTGCCCAGCTACCTGCCCGGCGTGCTGCTCGCCGCGGTCGCCGGCATCGGCCTCGGCACGGTGCTCGGCCCGGAGGCGCCGCTGATGGCGCTCGGCGGCGGCCTCGGCTACTTCGCGGTCAAGTCGCTGCGCTCGGATGCGCCGCCGCAGGTCGCGCAGCTGGTCGGGACCGCGGGCATGTTCGCCGGCCTCTCGTTCCTGTTCGGCTCGCCGCTGATCGCCGCCGTGATCGTGGTCGAGGCCGCGGGCCTCGGCGGCAAGCGGCTGCCGCTGGTCCTGATCCCCGGGCCTGCTCGCGGCGGGCATCGGCTCGCTGGTCGAGACCGGCATGGGCTCGTGGACGGGCGTCAACACGAGCGCGATCTCGCTGCAGCTGCTGCCGCTCGAGGAGTTCCCCCGGCCGGACTTCGTCGACTTCCTCTGGACGATGCCGGTCGCGGCGGCGATCGCCGTCGGCACCTACCTGATCTTCTTCCTCGGGCGGCGCACCGTGCACGTCGCGGCGCCGCGGCCGTTCGTCGTGATCCCGGCGATCGGCGCGATCATCGCCGGCCTCGCGATCCTCTTCTACGAGGTCACCGACAAGGGCATCGACACGGTCCTCTTCTCCGGCCAGGAGGCGATCGGGCCGCTGATCCAGAACGCCGACTCGTGGTCGCTCGGGGCGCTCGCCTTCCTGCTGATCTGCAAGGGCCTCGCCTACGCGCTGGCGCTCGGCAGCTTCCGCGGCGGCCCGGTCTTCCCGGCGATGTTCCTCGGCGCCGCCGCGGGCCTGATGGCGGCCCAGCTCCCCGGCTTCGAGCTCGCACCCGCGGTCGCGGTCGGGATCGGCGCCGCCGTCGTCGCGGTCCTGAGGCTGCCGCTCTCGGCGGTCGTGCTGGCGACGCTGCTGACCAGCCAGGCCGGCCTCGGCGTCGGCCCGCTGATCATCCTCGGCGTCGTCGTCGCCTACCTGGTCGTCGAGGCGCTGCCGGAGCTGGAGCGACGAGCCGGCCGACCGAGCCGGCGGCGCGTCACCCCGGCGCCCGGCGCCGCGCCGAGCGGCTGAGCCGCGACGCATGCGGCTGCGAGCCGTCCCGGTCGAAGGCGGCAGGGTCAGCGTGTTCGTGGCCACCCGCCCGCCGGTCGAGGGCGTGATCACCCGCGTCGAGGACGACCGCAAGCGCTTCGAGGTCCGTGACGAGAACGGCGCCGTCCGCGAGTTCGCGCTGCGCCGGCGACCGGCCGGTTCGAGAACCCGGACGGCAGCTGGATCAAGTTCCAGTAGAACGCCCGCCGAGTGTCGCGGGTGCGGAAGAGCAGCGCGCCGATCGCGGCGAGGACGGCGCCGGCCAGGACCAGGCCGGCGAACGCGACCGGGTCGATGCCGTCGTTGACGGCGGAGCCGTAGTGGCGGAAGGCCGAGAGCCAGCGCAGCGAGTCGACGCTGTCGGCAACGCGCCCGACGACCTCGAGCAGATACATGCCGACGAGGATCCCCCCGGAGGTGGCCGTCACGACCCCGGCGCCGCGGATCCGGCCGGCGAGAAGCGTCGCGACACCGGCGAAGAACATCGACAGCGGCCAGACATTGGCGAGGCCGCGGCCGATCGTCGCCGCGGAGGGATCGGTGCCGGAGACGACTCCGGCGAGCATCGTCAGAAGGAACGTGACGAAGAGAACGCCTGCGAGGACGATGGCCGTGACGACGAAGACGCTTGCGACCAGGCCCTCCCGGGTCAGCGGCGTCGCCAGCAATGTGTCGAGCCAGCGCTGCTCCTCGGCTCCGGAGATGCTTCGTGCCACGATCCGCACCGCAAGGAAGGCGACTGCCAGCGGAATGATCAGGCTCAGCATCTCGACGTCGAAATAGCGCTCGACCGTGTCGAGCCGGGTGAAGCCGAACGCCTCCTTGAGCCCTTCGGGGTAGTTCTGGATCATCTCGCCCATCGATTCCTCGACCGAAGGCCAGACGAGGACGATCATCGCCGAGAACAGCCCAAGCGGCAGGCCCCACTGCAGCGGCGTGCGGCGCAGGTCACGGAGGAGGCGGCCGATCGTGGCGAGGGCCGCCGAGGTGGCCGACGGCGGTCGAGGCGGCGGCGGGGAAGTCACCGCGGCTCACCGCGGCCGTAGTAGCTGAGGACGATCTCCTCGAGCGTCGGGCTGGTCAGCTCGATGTCGGCGAGCCGGTACCGCGCGGCGGTCTTGATCACCTCGTCGAGATCGCCGGCGACCTTGAACGAGATCTGCCGATCGCCGTCGCACCGCACGTCCTGGACTCCGGCGATCCGCTCGAACGCGGCCGGCTCGACCGGCTCTGCGAACTCGATCGTCGCGTGCTTGAAGCTGCGGCGGGTGATCTCAGCCACGTCCTCGACCGCGACGAGAGCTCCTTCGCGGATGATCGCCACACGGTCGCAGGACGCGTTCGACCTCGTCGAGCTCGTGCGAGGAGATGAAGACCGTGACGCCGCGCTCGCGCTCCTCGGCGACGAACCGCAGGAACTCGTCCTGCATGAGCGGATCGAGGCTGCTCGTGGGCTCATCGAGGAGCAGCAGCTCAGGCTCGTGGAAAGTGGCCTGGATCAACCCGATCTTCTGCCGGTTGCCGCGCGAGAGCTTGCCGAGCGGGCGATCGAGGTCGGCCTCGAACCGCTCGGCCAGCCGATCGGCGCGACCCGACCCGCGCAGACCCCGCAGCCGCGCGAAGAACGCGACGATCTCACGTCCCGTCATGCGCGGGTCGTAGGCGTAGTCGCCCGGAAGATTCCCGAGGCGCGCCCTGATCGCCGGGCTCTCCCGGTGGCTGTCGAGACCGAAGATGGACGCGCTCCCCGCTGTCGGTCTCAGCAGATCGAGCAGTATCCGCATCGTCGTGGTCTTGCCTGCGCCGTTCGGGCCCGAGGAAGCCGAACACCTCGCCGGCCTCGACCTGGATGGAGACCTGCTCCACGGCGCGCACCTCGCCGTAGCGTTTGCTCAGCTCGTGCGTCTCGATGACGTGCAAGAGGCGGCTATCCAATCAGCTGCGGTCTGTATCCGGTGCGCCGGCTCAGCCCCGCGCAGATGACCCAGACCGAGGCGGTGACGGACCCGTTGCCGCCGGCCTGGTTCACCACCGAGGCGCGCCAGCCGGCTTCACCATCCTGATCCCTTTAGACCTCAGGCCGAGATCCGGCCGTCGGTGATGTGGACGGTGCGGTCGGCGTATCTGGTGATGCGATCGTCGTGGGTGACGATGATCGCGGCCGTGCCGCGGGACTTCATCTCCTCGCGGATCAGCTCGACCATCTGGTCTCCGAGCTTGGTGTCGAGGGCCGAGGTCGGCTCGTCGAACAGCACGAGCGCCGGTTCGTTCATCAGCGAGCGGCCGATCGCGACCCGCTGCTTCTGGCCGCCGGAAAGCTGCGAGGGGAGGTTCCCGGCCCGATCCGCGAGACCCGAGTTCCTCGAGCAGCTGATCGGCCCGCTGCTTGTGCTCGCTTGCGGTCGCGCGGTCGCGATCTCGTCCACCACGCAGCAGGTTCTCCCGGGCGGTCAGAAACGGGATCAGGTTGACCGTCTGGAATACGAAGCCGACCGAGTCACGACGGAACTCGGTCAGCTCGCTTCGCCGAGTAGCCGGAGATGTCCCTGCCCCCGACCACCACCTTGCCTTCGGTCGGCGAGAGGATTCCCCCGGCAATCGAGCAGAGCGTCGTCTTGCCCGAGCCCGATGGCCCGACCAGAGCGACGATCTCGTCCGAGCCGACGGTCAGATCGGCGTGGTCGAGTGCCACGACCTCCTCGTCGGCGACCTCGTAGACCTTGCGCACGTCCTCCATCTCGAGGGCCGGGGTTGCGTCGATTCGCTCATTCCGACTCCGGATTGTCTTTGTTTCGCGGGCTGCGGATTTCGCGTCATCGTTCCTCCGGATTGTCGATCAAAAGGGTTTTCACTGGCCGCCGCCGATCGCCTGGGCGGGGTCGACCTTGAGCACCCGGCGCAGAGAGAACGCGCAGCCGATCACGGCCGCGACGAGCAGGAAGAAGGTGCTGCTGGCGATTCTGGCCGCCGGTTGCGATGAACGGGATCGAACCGACCGGGATCACGGCGGCCAGGGCGACGGCTGCAATCGCACCGATCCCGCAGGCGATGAGGGTGACGATCACCGCCTGAGCCAGCACGCCGGCGAACAGCGACCCGGACCCGGCTCCCAGCGCCTTCAGAACGCCGTAGAGGCCGATCCGCTCGACGGTGATCAGCGCGAAGAAGAGGGCCACGACGATGATCGCGATCAGCACGGTGAGCCCGATGATCTGGTTGAAGACGCTCTGCTGCGACGGCGACGCCGGGCAGGGCGTCGATCGCCTCGTGCTCGGTCAGGCTCGAGGTGTTGCCGCCGGTCGCCTCGTCGATCGCTGGCGGCGAGATCGGCCGCGTTCGACTCCGGACGCCTGGACCACCAGGGCCTGGCTGGCCCCGGGAGCGACCCTGGCGTCGGGGCGGTTCTCGTTCTGGACCCTGCGCCAGGTCCTCCAGCGAGGCCCACAGAGTGCTCTGGCCCGAGTAACGGGTGTCGTCGACGAAGCCGATCACCCTGACCGGGCTGCGTTCGGGACCCACCCGGATCACGTCACCCGCTTCGACGCCGTCGGCCTTCAGCGTGTCGTCGGCCCAGGCCTCACCTGGCTTGCGTCGGCGGTTTCGGGCAGACCCTCTGGATGCCGCCTCGTAGCCGAACAGCACCACCGGTACAGGTCTCTCGGGTCCCTTGACCTTCGATCCGGCCGCCGAGCTGGACGCTGCCGAGTTCACCGACCGCATCGACGCCGTCCACGCTCTCGACCTCCCGGCGCTGCCCGGGGTCGATCCGGCTTCGCGCGAGCGAGTCCTGGGAGGTCGCGGAGTAGACGATCAGGTCGGCCTGCTGGGCCCGGATCGCTCCGGTATTGCCGGCGGTCAGTCCGTCCAGCAGCCCGCCGAGGAACATCAGCAGGATCGCGATCAGGGTGAGGATCACCGTCGCCACGCCGAACCGTCCCGGACGGCGGCGGAGCTCCTTGAGAGCGAGGCTCACCGTCCACCCTCCCCGGTCGTCGCTTCGATCGGGTCGATCGCCAGCACCCGCCGGGCGGCGACCAGCGCGCTCAGCAGCCCGAGCACCGAGCAGCAGCACCGACCAGACCAGCACCGCCGCGACGTCGAAGCTGAGCTTGATGTCACCGAGCTGGGCCTGGGAAAGCGGTGTGTAGAGCGCGATGCCGACCGCGAGCCCGCCGCCGATCACCAGCACGACCTGGAACATCAGCGAGCGGACCAGCAGGCCCGACCTGCGCCCCGATCGCCCGGAGCAGGGTCAGCGAGGCCGACTTCTGGAGGGTGATGATCAGGAAGAACAGCCCGGTCACCAGCGGCACCACGAGTCCGAACAGCAGGAAGATCACCTGGAAGGACTGCCGGACCTCGGCGACTCCGGGTGTCTCGTCGGCGGCCGCCTGCCTGGTCAGCGCGTCGGCCTCGGGGCTGGAGTCGTTGATCCGCTCGGCCAGGGTCGCCGGGTCCAGGCCCGGCGACCGGCGCGGCGCCGATCGCGCTCGGCAGAACGCCGCCGGCGTCGGGGTTGGCCGACTTGACCGAGGCCACGTAGTCGGGCCACTCGACGAACAGGGTCGGGGTCACCTGGAGCTGGGCGTCGTCGGCGAGGCCGACGACCTCGATCGTCTCGGTGCCTTCGGTCTGGCCACCGGGGCCCGAGCACCTTCACCCGGTCCCCGAGCTCGAAGTCGCTGTCGACTGCCGACCGCCTCTCCAGGGCCGTTCGGCAATCGGCCGGTCGTCAGCTGATCGGGAGCGCCGACGGCCGGGTCGGTGTAGCCGATGATCGCGGCGTCGGAGTCCTCGGTCGCGTCGTTGACCTTGACCGTGAACGTGCCCTGCCCGATCCGGCCCGATTTCGCGATGCCCTCGGTCGAGCGGATCTTCTGCTCGAGCGGCGGCGTGATGATGCTGCCCTGGAGGGTGCGCTGGCCGTCGACGCTGTAGACGAGCACCGGCGCGGACTGGCGCTCGATCGCGCCGATGAACGAGGTGATCAGCCCGTTCTGGATCGCCTGCTGGGCGAGGATCAGCAGGACCAGCAGCCCGATCGCCGAGATCAGCAGCCCGAACCGGACCTTGGCCCGGCGCATTTCACGCAGCGCAAGGAACATCAGCGCCTCCAACCGCGGGCAAGAGAGGGCGGCGGGGATGCCTGCGGGCGGGGCTACTCGTGTCAGGTGCAGACGGCTTCGAGGAGATCGGCACCGCTGGACCCTAACCCGTCGCAGTTCCGCGGTTGGCGTCGATCCCGCGCTTCGAGCCCCCGGCTCCGCCTTCCTCGAGGCCCGAGGAGACCGCTGCGGAGGGGATTGCGCATTCGCTGGGGCCCTCGACCAAGACTCGGTCGAGTTCTTGGAAGAGAACGAGGGACACGCCGAGAGGGCGTCGAGCGGATTCGAACCGCTGACCCCTTCATTACGAGTCTGGTGGCGCCCGGCCGGCGATAACCGGATCCCGGATCGACCGCGCAAAGCTCGACGTCGGATCCCGGCTTGACCTTGTCGAGTTCCCGCCCACGTGGAGTTCGCGTCTCGAGTGGTCGTCGGATGTCAGGGGAGTCGGTAGATGGTGACGTTTAGCCCGGCGGTTGCGTGCGCGCCCGGTTGGGGTGCGGTTGGTGGCGACCGGATGCGTTTCCCCGTAGCTGAGTGTTCGCGTCGCGCGCGGCTTGGGGTGCAGTCCGTGCAGGAGGGCGTGGTGGACGTTCCAAGCCCGGGCCAGGCCGAGACGGTAGTTGTAGCGCCGGGTACCGATCGAGTCGGTGTTTCCGGCCATGACGACCTTCTGGGCGCCGCGTGCGTAGGGCCGGGCATGGCGGATGACGTGGCGTGCCTGGCTGGACAGGGAAGCGCAGTCGAAGCAGAAGCGGATGCTGGGGATGCTGAGGCGCACGACCCGGACGGTGACATACACCGTCTTGGTGTCGGTCAGGCCGTAGTTGTCGGTGACGCGCAGCTGCAACCGATGGCGGCCGGGCGAGAAAGTGCGGGCGAAGGAGGCGTGGCGTGAGAGCGCCCTGCCGTGCTCCGTCCAGCGGTACGCGACAACGTGTCCGTTCGGGTTGGGGTCGTAGCTGACACTGCCGTCCAAGCGCCAGCGGTTATGCCGCAGGTGGGTCACAACCGCTTGGGCAACCGGCTTCATCCGGCTCGCGTCGACCCGGATCGGGATGTGCTTGGCTGAGGTGAAGGAGTTGCATCGCAGCACGAGGTCGCCGCTGGTGGCGCTCGCGGGAACGCTGACGGTCACGGTGCCGTCGCCGCGGCTGTCCAAGGACTGTGCCTGGATGGGGAGGACCACGGAACCGAGGTACACGCCCGCCCCGGGCAGGAAGGCCTTCACGCCGACGTCAATGCTGTCGCCCGCAATGACAACGGTCGGGTCGGCGCTGAGCAAGACCGGTTGCTCGCAGGCGGGTGGAGCGGTCGACCAGGAGGCACTCGTGTCTGTGCAGCCGCTGACGTTGCAGACCCTCACCTTGAAGTAGTAGCTCTGCCCGTCAGCGGTGTCGTAGACCGCTGGGCTGGTGCACGGGCCGGTGGAGATGACGTCCGCCGGGCTATGACCGAAGGTGCAGGTGACGGTCTCTGCGGCGCCGCCGCTCGTCGTGAACTTCAGCGACGTGGGACCGGCGGGCGCGTTCACAGCCGGAGGCGGATCGACGATCTCCACCTTGGGAAGCGGTGGAGCGGTCGACCAGGAGGCGGTGTCATCGGCGCAGCCGCTGAAGTTGCAGACCCTCACCTTGAAGTAGTGCAGCTCTGCCCGTCAGCGGTGTCGTAGACCGCTGGGCTGGTGCACGGGCCGGTGGAGATGACGTCCGCCGGGCTATGACCGAAGGTGCAGGTGACGGTCTCTGCGGCGCCGCCGCTCGTCGTGAACTTCAGCGACGTGGGACCGGCGGGCGCGTTCACAGCCGGAGGCGGATCGACGATCTCCACCTTGGGAAGCGGTGGAGCGGTCGACCAGGAGGCGGTGTCATCGGCGCAGCCGCTGAAGTTGCAGACCCTCACCTTGAAGTAGTAGCTCTGCCCGTCAGCGGTGTCGTAGACCGCTGGGCTGGTGCACGGGCCGGTGGAGATGACGTCCGCCGGGCTATGACCGAAGGTGCAGGTGACGGTCTCTGCGGCGCCGCCGCTCGTCGTGAACTTCAGCGACGTCGGACCGGCGGGCGCGTTCACAGCCGGAGGCGGATCGACGATCTCCACCTTGGGAAGCGGGACGACTGTGACGGTGATACTCGTGACGTTGGTAACGGTGGCGTCCGCAGACGTGGTCGTGAGCTTGACCAGGTTCGGGCCGGGCACCAGACCGCTGTTGCCGGTGACCACGGTGGTGGCGCCTAGGGACGCGGTGGAATGCACGGTGACGCTGGTGGTGCCCGCGGGCACGCTGGCGGTGTAGCTGGTCGTGGTCGGGGTGAACGCCGGCGAGATCGGACCCTCGTCCAGGCTGAGCGAGGCCAGATCGGCTTCGTTGCTGAGGGTGGCCCCGCTGATCTGCGTGTACCAAGGGATGATGGTGGCGGAACCGCTGACGGTGTCGCAGCCGGCCTGGCCGGGACCGGCGACGCAACCCCACCAGTTGCGGTCAGCGCCCACCGGTCCCAGGACGAGCGGGTCGACGTAAAGGCCGGGACTACCGTTGCCGGTGATGGTGTTCCCGGTGACGGTGACGTTTTGGGTGATGCCGATGTTGTTGCTGATGGAGATGCCGCGGTTCCCGTTACCGGTGATGGTGTTCCCGGTGATGGTGAGGTCCTGGCCCTTGATGTCGATACCAAAGCCGGCGCCCGCCGGCGAAGAGTGGTTGTTGTTGACCGTGTTGCCCGTGACCGTGATGAAGGTCGACGCCCCGAAGATGCTGATGCCCTTGCGGTTGCCGTTGAACGTGTTGCCGCTGACCAGGAGCCGGGTGTGATTGCTGCCTTCGAAGCCAGCGCCGATGAAGCCGTTGCCCACGTTGTTGGTGACGCTGGAATCCGTCGTCATCGACATGTAGATCGCCCGGGAGTTCGCTACTGGAGCGCTGCCGGGGGTGATGACGTTGTCGTCGACGGTCACGTTCGTGGCCGGGGTGTTGTTGCCGACATGCACCGTGATGCCGACGTAGTTGGTGGTGATGCGGTTATGAGCGGCGGTGAAGAAGTCGTTGCGCTGGTCGAAGATGCTTTCGAAGCCATCCACGATGTTGTACGTCACCGTGTCGTGTGCGCTGTTGGCCTGGACGCTGCGGCCGCCGGGCCCGGTGGGGCCGTTCACCGTGAAGCCGCTGAGCGTGACGTTGGCCGCCGTCAGATCGGCAGAATGGATGATGCTCTCGTTCGCGGGGTTGGTGCGCGCTCCGGGACTGTTCGGATTGACCCCGTCCTGGGCGCCCGACAGCGTGAGCGCCTTGTTGATGGTGATGTCCTCGCCATATGCACCGGCGGCCACAGTGATGGTGTCCCCGGCCGCAGCCGCGTTGATCGCGCTTTGAATGCTGGCGAAGCAGCCTGCGCTGCCGCCCGTGTTCACGCACGAAGTCGCTGCCGGCGCCGGCGCTGCGGTCGCCAGCATGGCAGCACCGACCGCCACAAGAGTGACCACAAGGGTGCGCCAATCGCGTGGCCGGCGCGACCGGCGACCCGCAGCCCCGCCGCCTGCTCGCAAGAGGAAGCGCGCCGTCGTCGTAATCGCGGACACAGCCACTAACTAACCGAAGAACACTGAAGTTCCATGGTCCCCGAATCTAGGTACACGGGCGCCAACCGCCAACCGTGTCCCCCATCCGCAGCGCGCGGGAAATCACTGAGCAGGCAGCGTCGGCGCCCTGACACCGGCATGACCGTGTGAAGCGCCTTCGGTGCCGGCGGGCGCAACTCCTGCTTCTCGCGCAGAGCAGTAGTTGTTCTAAAGCCGCCGAGCGGATTCGAACCGCTGACCCCTTCATTACGAGTGAAGTGCTCTACCAACTGAGCTACGGCGGCGTGAGGGGCGGCAGTCTAGATGAGCGCCTTCAGGTCGGCGGCGAGCGCAGCGGGGGTGCGTTCGAGCATTCGCGGGGTGACGCGGATCACCGTCCAGCCGGCGACGCGCAGGGTGCGATCGCGGTCGCGATCGCGTTCCTGCGCGCGCCAATCCTCGTGGTGGGTCGGCGTGTCCATCTCGACCGCGAGGCGGGCGTCGGGCCAGGCGGCGTCGAGCTCGAAGCGCTCCGTGCCGAGGGTCAGCGAGTAGTTGAAGAGCGGCTTGGGGACGTCCCAGGCGTAGACGAAGTCGAGCAGCGCGACCTCCGCCGAGCTGCGCAGCCTGACCGGGCCTGCCTGGAGCTGCGAGAGGACGAAGCGGAGCCGCGGCGTCCCGGGCCGCCTCGGATAGCGGTCGAGGAGCGCCTGCAGAGAGGGGGTGGAGTCGAGGCCGAGCCCGTCGGCGACGTTGGCCGCGTGCTCGAGCTGGGCTGGGCTGAGGCGGGTCGCGAGGTCGAGCAGGGTGCGGGAGACGGTCGTGGTCGCGATTCCCTCGTGGTCGGTCACCTCGTCGGAGGGCAGCGAGTGGGTGTGGAGGCGGATGCCGTCCGGTGCCGCGACGCGCCGCGGGCAGGTGACGTCGATCACGGCAGCGGCCGAAGGGCGGAAGCCGAGATGAGCGCCGGCCGCGGCGTGGCTGAGTACGGCGTCATCCCCGATCCGCAGCAGCGCCTCCACCCACCCCACCTCCCGGGAGGCATGCGTGTGGCCGACCGCGTAGACACCGCGGCAGACGCGGATCAGTCGACCAGCACGGACGCGATTCTGAATGACCCTCGCTAAGGCCCAGATCCTTTGAGCTGCCGAGCAGCGATGCGGCCCCGCTGGCGGCCCGCGAGCTCGGCGATCGCCTCGTCCATGGACGAACCACACGATTTCCCTTGCATGTCAAGGGATGTCGTGCACCTCGTCTCCACGCGCATCGACTCTGACGCCCTGACCCGCACGGATGTGAGACCCGCCGTCAAGAACCTCGCGCCCCACGCACACGAAAGCGTGGCGGTAGCAGCGAGGGTGACGTCACCGGCTCCTCGGGCCGCCCCGCACCGCTTCCCTCACTGCTCCACGGCACCGCCTGCGCCACCAACCACGGCAGCGCTACTCCCCCGCGGCCGCACACCACCGCCCGCCGTCAACGGCCGGGCCGACGCGCAGAGCCTCGAACTACTCCGGCTCGATCAGCTTGTAGCCGACGCCGCGGACCGTGAGCACGAGCTCGGGGTCCTGGGGGTCGCGCTCGATCTTCTGGCGCAGGTTGGAGATGTGGACGTCGCAGGCGCGGACGTCGCCGGAGAACTCCGACTGCCAGAGCTCCTCCATGATCTCGAGCCGGCTGAAGACCTGTCCGGGGCGCTCGGCGAGCAGGCGCAGGACCTGGAACTCGGAGCGGGTCAGGTTGACGGGCTCGCCCCTGACGGTGACGAGGTGGCGGGCGAGGTCGATCGTGACCTCGCCGGCGTCGATGCCCTTGCCGTTCTCGTCGCCGCCGCCGCTGACGCGGTCGAGCTCGCGGCGGCGCAGCTGGGCGCGGACGCGGCCGAGCAGCTCACGGACGCTGAAGGGCTTGGTCACGTAGTCGTCGGCGCCGACCTCGAGGCCGACGACCTTGTCGACCTCGGCGTCCTTGGCGGTCAGCAGGATGATCGGGACGGGGCTGCGGCCGCGGATGTCGCGGCAGAGGTCGAGGCCGCTCTTGCCCGGCATCATGATGTCGAGGACGAGCAGGTCGAAGTCGACGTCGGGGCCGATCTTCGAGTCCGCGTCGTCGCCGTCCTCGGCGATCGTGACGTCGAAGCCTTCCTGCTTGAGCGCGTAACCGACCGACTCGCGGACCGACGGCTCGTCGTCGGCGACGAGGATTCTGCCGCGGCTCAACCGAGGCTCCTCACGCGATCGGGGTCGGGGTCGGGGCCGCTTCGCGCAGGCGGATCTTGAAGGTGCTTCCTTGGCCTTCCACGGAATCCACTGTTATCTCTCCACCCATCACGTCGATCATTCTCTTAGCGATCGCCAATCCTAGGCCGAAACCGTCTCGCTCCAAGGATCCGCTTCCACGATAGAACCGCTCGAAGACGCGATCGCGCTCAGCCGCTGGGATACCTGCCCCGGTGTCCTCCACTTCGATGACGATGTCGCCTTCTCCGCTCCTATAGGCGCGAAGCGTAACGGTGCCCGGCGGCGAGGTGTGTTTGTAAGCGTTCGTTAGCAAGCCGATCACCACCTGGCGCAGCAGCACCGGGTCGGCGGAGGCGACGAGGTCCTGCTCGGCGCCGGTCTCGCGGACCAGCTCGACGCCCTCCGGCGCCTCGGCCGTGTTGATCGACTCGTCGAGGACCATGCCGACGCTGACGACGTCGGCCTCCCCCTCCCCGATCGCCTCCATCCGCGCCAGCGTCAGCAGCGACTTCGTCAGCCGGGCGACGCGGTCGACGTCGGTTGCGAGGCGGTCGAGGAAGTGGTCGCGGGCCTCGGGGTCGTCCTTGGCGCCGGAGCGCAGCACCTCGATCGCGCCGGACATGCCGGCGATCGGGTTGCGCAGCTCGTGGGCGGCGTTGGAGACGAACTCGCGCTCGGCCTGGTCGCGGCGCAGCTCCTCGGTCCGGTCGCGGACGACGATCAGCACGGCGCTCTCGGCCGGCAGGTGGCGGGCGCTGATCGCGACGACCCGGTCCTCGATCGCGACGTGATCGGTCTCGACCGTGCCGCGATGGCTGGCGCGCCGGACCCACGGGCGCAGCGGCTCGGCCGGCTGGCCGCCGGGCGTGATCAGCTCGGCGGCGGCCGGGTTGGCGAAGCGGACGTCGCCGTCGGAGCCGACGACGATCACGGCGTCCTCGAGCGAGACGAACACGGCGGAGAGCCGGTCGCGCTCGGAGGAGAGGGCCTCGAAGGTCTCGGCGAGCGCGATCCGCATCGCGTCGAGCGCGCGGCCGAGGTCGCCGATCTCGTCGCGGCCGCGCGGGTACATCGGCTCGCTCAGATCGCCCTCGGCGATCCGGCCCGCGGCCGCCGCCAGGCGCTTGACGCGGCTCGTGATCAGGCTGGCGACGAGGAAGCCGATGATCGCGGCGACGACGACGGCCAGCGCCAGCGCCGTGAGCCGCTCGCCGCGCAGTGCCGCGAGCGCGTCGGAGACCTCGGCCGGGCGATCGGCCTGGACCAGCACGACGCCGTCGGGGCCGACCTTGTCGTCGCGGTAGATCGGCAGCGCGACGACCGTCAGGCCGGCCTCGAACTCGCTCACGAAGCGCCGGCCGTTGGCCGCCTTCTTGCGGGCGAGGCGCTGGTTCGGGACCTGCGCGAGGGTCTGGTCGGCGATCTCGACGTCGCGGTCGGTGATCAGCTCGTCGTAGCGGTTGAAGACCCAGGGGGCGAAGGCGGCGCTGCGGTACTGGGCGATGATCGTGTCGGCGAACTTGCCCTTCTTGGCGCCGAGCTCGCCGGAGAGCTGCAGCGCCCGTCCCTGGGCGAGCTGGCTCGCCGTCTCCTCGGCCGCCTGCTCGGAGGACTGGGAGACGAACAGGTAGACGGAGGTGCCGGTCAGGATCCCGATCGCCGCGAACATCAGCGCCAGCCACAGGCGCACGCCGAAGGGCCGGCGGCTGCCGGTCGGCTGGATCGCCGGGCGCTCGGCGGTCGAAGGCAGCTCGGGTGGCCTCAGGGTCGGCATCGCCACATGAGTTGTAGAGCAACCGGTGGCCCGAATCCAAGCACCGGCGGCGACCTGAACCGCCTCTGGCCCTCCGCCGCCGGGCCGGCCGGCGCCGTCGCTAGGCCGCCGAGAACATCGCGGCGATCCGGTGGAAGAGCGCCTCGAGCGCCAGCTCCTCCTGGACGTTCACGGTCAGGTGCCGGCGCGTCTCCATCGCGAGCTCGGCGGCGCGGCGCGCCAGGGCCGGGTCGAGGTCGGCGGCGCCGTCGGCCAGCGCCTGGGTCCGGTCGACGTTGCGGACCAGCCCCCGGGCGCCCTCGGCGACCGCGATCAGGTCGACGAACCAGGCCGCGGTCAGCGCCAGGGCCGCGTCGATCGACATCGTCCGCGCCCGCCGCTCCGCGCGCTTGGCGGCGTCGCCGCCCTCGCGCTTGATCCGGTCGGCGTCGCGGCCCTTGCCGATCTGCTCGGCGCGGGCGGCGGAGGCGGCGGTCACCGACTCGCCCTCGTCCTTGCCGATCTCGGCCGCGAGCTTGAGCAGGCCCGTCCACGGGCGGCCGGTGACGTCGCCGGCGCGGGCCGCCTGACAGCACTCCTCGACGATCTCGCGCAGGCGCCGGCCGCGGTCGCTGCCGAGGAAGCGGGCCCGGTCGATGTCGCCGTCGGCGAGGCCGGCGAGAGCGGCGATGCCCTCGGGCGGCAGGTCGACGACGCCGGCGAGGCGCTTCTCGACGACCGCTCGCGGCAGCGAGTCGAAGGAGATCTCCTGACAGCGGCTGCGGACCGTCTCGAGCAGGGCCTCCGGCTCGGAGGAGACGAGCAGCAGGTGGGCGTAGGGCGGCGGCTCCTCGAGCGTCTTGAGCAGCGCGTTCTGGCTCTCCTCGGCCATCGCGTCCGCGGCCTCGATCACGAACACGCGGTGCTCGCCCTCGAAGGGCCGGTAGTGGACCTGGGCGATGACCCGCTCGCGCACCTCCTCGACGAGGTGCTGGTTCCCGGGCGGGCGCAGCCAGG
The DNA here is from genome assembly GCA_963743845.1 of uncultured Solirubrobacterales bacterium. Taxonomy (GTDB): domain Bacteria; phylum Actinomycetota; class Thermoleophilia; order Solirubrobacterales; family 70-9; genus CAXMST01. Next base: position 76,937 of record CAVURI010000002.1, on the reverse strand, counting down.
TGAGATCCGGGTGCGGGGAGGGATCGAGCAGCGCCCGCCGCCGCGCCTCCGACGGATCGGAGGCATCGAGGCTGAGCAGCTCGGCGGCGAAGGCGCGAGCGACGTCGCGCTTGCCGCTGCCGGCGGGACCGATCAGCGCGTATGCGTGCGAGGGCCCGGAGCCGAGCGCCGCCGCGAGCGCGGCGCGGGCCGCGGGCTGGTGCTCGGTGGAGGCTTCGATCGTCTCGCTCAGGGTCGCGGGCACGGGTCCAGTTTCACCGATCCGGCGAGGCGGCGGGCGGGCGGGCCGGAACCCGCTTGGACGGGCCGATACGATCCCGCGGACAGCTGGGACCGAGGGGAGACGAAAGATGATGGTGGGACAGAGGATCTGGGGGAAGGTCGTCCTTCTCGTCGCAATCGGGGCGCTCGCTGCTCGGGATCGGCGCGGGCCCGGCCGCCGCCGCGGACCCCGGGACCGCTCAGGCCGAGACCGCCTCGAAGGCGGCGCCGTCGAGTGCCGACCCGGCCGCCGAGACCGCCGTCTCCGACCCGGCGCTGCTCAAGGCCCAGCGGGCGATGCAGAAGGCGCGCCAGGCGCTCAACAAAGCTCGCCAGGCCCTCAACAAGGCGCGGATCGCGCTGAACAGGAACCGGCAGACGCGCCAGGCCGTCGCCGTCGCCAGCGCCGACGCAGCCGCGGCCCTGAAGGCCGCCGAGGACGCCGCCGCCGACGCGGCCCAGGCGGCGGCCGACGCCGCCGACGCGCTCGCCGTCGCCCAGACCGCGCGCACCGAAGCCCAGGACGCCGCCGCCGACGCGGCCGACGCGGCCCAGGACGCCGCCGACGCGCTCGCCGCCGCCCAGGCCGCCGACGCCAAGGCGGACACGGCATCGACCAAGGCCGACAACGCTTCGACGAAGGCGGACCGCTCGCCAAGGCCGATACGGCTTCGGCCAAGGCCGACGACGCCGCACTCGACGCCGCGGCGGCCTCGTCCGCCGCCGCCTCCGCCGCCGCGACGGCGGCCTCCGCCGCCTCCCAGGCGGCGACGGCGCTCGCCGCCGCACAGGCGGCCCAGACCGATGCGACGCAGGCCAACGACCGGCTCGACGCCACCGAGACGCGTCAGCGACACCGAGGCCGGCGAGGTCTCGACGACCGAGGTGCTCGACTACGTCAGCCCTCGGCGGGCCGGAGGTGACCGTGACCGTGCCGCCGAGCGGCCTGATCGAGGTCTGGGCGAGCGTCACGTTCGGCAGACGACGTCGAGCCGCCCGACGGACTCGTCGGCCTCTACGAGGACGGGGTGCGCGTCGACGATCGAGGGCCAGGACGGGATCTGCGGCTCGCCGACATCGACAACGCCCTGCTCAGCGCCTTCGGCTCGATCACCGGCGATCGCGATCACGATGTCGACGCCCCCGGCGGCGGCCTGATCGGCCTCGGCTGCGGAACGATCGGCGCGGCGCCGGCGCCGGTCCTGCTCCAGCGGCCCCCGGGGCCGCACACCTACGAGCTCCGCTACGCCTGGGGCGACTGCGGCTGCGCGCACCGACGGCGGCGTCTTCTCGAACCGCACGCTGATCGTCGCCCCGCGCCCCTGAGCGCCCGCGGCCGAGTCAGCCGGCGTCAGCCGGCGCCGGCCGGTCGAGCCCGAGCCCGTCGAGCACGCCGGCGTGCACGGTCGCCGGATCGCGCTCCGCCGTCGATCACGAGGAAGCGCTCGGGCTCGGCCGCCGCGAGCTCGTCGAAGGCAGCCGGCGATCGCGTCCTGAAAGCCGTCGCCCTCGCGCTCGAAGCGGTCCGCCCCCCAGCCGCCCCGCCCCTCGCCGCGCTCGCCGGCGGTGCGCGACCCGAGCCGCAACAGCACGGTCCGGTCCGGCACGCAGCCGTCGACGGCGATCGCGTTGAGGCCGGCGACGAGCTCGACCCCGAGCCCGCGGGCGGCGCCCTGGTAGGCGACGGTCGAGTCCATGAAGCGGTCGCAGATCACGGTCCGGCCGGCCGCCAGCGCCGGCTTGATCACGGTCTCGACCAGCTCCGCCCGGGCGGCGAGGAAGAGCAGCAGCTCCGCCCGCGGCGACAGCTCCAGCGCCGGGTCCTTGATCAGCTCGCGGATCCGCTCGCCGGCCGGGGTGCCGCCCGGCTCGCGCAGCAGCAGGACCGAGTCCGGGCCTGAGGCCGCGGCGATCGCGTCGGCGAGCATCCGCGCCTGGGTGCTCTTGCCGGCGCCGTCGATCCCTTCGAAGGAGATGAACACGGCCGCGACGCTAGCGGGTCCCGGGGCGGCTCTCCCCGTGCTCACGGCGCGATCGGCCGACCGGACTCTGCGGCGTTCTGCCGACCCTATGGGTCCGTGGATCGCGTCAGAGTTGCCGGCCGGCGCTCAGCGCTAGGAGCCGCGGCGGGAGGCCGCGGTCGTCTTCGAGCGCGTCGCTCGCTTCGTCCGCGTGGTCGTCGTCGGTGCCTTCTTGCGGGCCGGGGCCTTCTTCGCCTTCGGCTTCGCCTTGGTCTTGGCGCCCTTGCCGGCACCGTCGCCGTCGCCGGCTTCGGCCTTGCGCTTCTCGGCCTCTTCCTTGGCCTTCTGGCGCTCGGCGCGCTTCTCGCGCATCTCGACCATCGTCGGGCAGTCGTCGTTGAGGCAGAGCTTCCAGGGCCGGCCGCGGAATCCCTTGACCGAGAGCCGCGGGCGCACGCCGCAGACCGAGCACTTCGGCTCGAGCCGCCAGAGCTCGTAGCCGCGGCCGGGCAGCGGGCCCGAGTTGCCGCACGAGTCGGGGTCCTCGGGGTTGTCGCGGTTGTAGCCCTCGCAACCCCAGAAGCGCTTGCCGCCCTTGAGGTCGATGATCCGCAGGCGGTTCGGGGAGCCGTCCTCGTGCACGGTCCGGCCCTTCTCCTCGCAGACCTCGCAGTGGCCGATGTACTTGTCCTCGTCCATCCCGGCCCAGATCGTCTTCGCCAGCTCCTCGCGCCGCTCGAACAGATCGTCGTAGGTCTGATGGAGCATGTCGCGGCTGATCTGGATGACCTGGTCCTTGGAGGTCTTGCCGTCGGCGATCAGGTCCATGTCGTGCTCGAGCTCGGCCGTCATCTCCGGCGTCGCCATCCGCACGACGTGGTCGTGGAACGCCTTGTACATCGCGATCCCGGTCTCCGAGGGCTCGGGCGGGTTGTTGTAGACGTAGCCGCGCGAGTAGAGCTTCTGGATGATGTCCGGGCGCGTCGCCTTGGTCCCGAGGCCGAGCTCCTCCATCATCTCGATCAGCTTGCCCTGGCTGATCCGCGAGGGCGGCTGGGTCTCCTTGTCGACCATCCACGGGGCGCCGTCGAGGTCGAGCTTCTGGCCCTCTTCCAGAGCCGGGAGCTCGTTGTCGGCGGAGCGGGCGTAGGTGTAGATCGCGGCGTAGCCGGGGTCGACGACGATCGAGCCGCGGACGAAGTACATCTCGGTGCCGGCGCGGATGTCGGCGCGGGCCGACTCGGTGATCATCGGCTTGCCGAAGGTGGCGAGGAAGCGGCGCACGACGAGCTCGTAGACGCGGCGCTTGGGGCCCTCGAGCGCGTTCGGGTAGACGGCCTGCGTCGGGTAGATCGGCGGGTGGTCGGTCGTCTCCTTCTTGCCGCGGGTCGGGGTCAGCTCGCCGTCGAGCAGGTCCTTGGCGGCGCTGAACTCGGGGATCCGGACGAGCGAGCCGACCAGCTCCTTGAGGTCGAGCGAGACCGGGTAGACCGTGTTGTCGGTACGCGGGTAGGAGATGAACCCGTCCATGTACAGGTCCTCGGCGAGGCGCATCGCCTGCGACGGGGTGATCCCGAGCCGGCTCGAGGCGTCGGTCGTGAAGGCGGTCGTGTTGTAGGGAGTCGGCGGCTTGCGCGTGTTCTTGCGCTTGCTCAGCTCGACGACCTCGCCCGGCGAGTCGGTCGCGGCGAGCGCCGCCTCGGCCTCGGGCTTCTCCCAGAACTTGTCGGTCTTGTGATGCGCCTCGAAGGTGCCGTCGGGATGGCTGAACTTGGCGAAGACCTCCCAGAAGGGGACGGCGACGTGGGCGCGGCGCTCGAGCTCGCGCTCGACGATCAGGCCGAGGGTCGGGCTCTGGACGCGGCCGACGCTGAGGAAGTTGGAGCCGAAGCGGCGGGTCGCCAGCGAGACGGCGCGGGTCAGCGTCGCGCCCCAGATCAGGTCGATCTCCTGCCGGACCTGGGCGGCGTCGGCGAGCGGGTAGGAGAGCGTCGTCGAGCTCGTTGAAGGCGCGCTCGATCTCGTCCTTGGTCAGGGCCGAGTAGCGGGCGCGAAGCACGGTCGGGCGGGCGCCGGAGTCACCGTCGAGGCTGCCGTCGACGAGCTCGGGGTTGACGTCGAGGGCCTCGCCGAGGGCCTCGAGGCCGATCAGCTCGCCCTCGCGGTCGAAGTCGGTCGCGATCACGATCGAGTCGGCTTCCTTGGCGAGCTTGCGGACCGCCTTGACGACGTTCTTGTCCGTCGCCTCCTTGACGAGCTTGGCGTCGATCAGGCGTCTTCGGGTCGGTCTCCTGCCAGTTCGAGTAGCCCTCGGGGAAGGCGGGATTGAGGACGTGGCCCTTGAGGCCGACCGTCGTGTGCTCGCTGCCGTCGGCCTCCGTCCACGTGTAATACGGGGTCTTGTAGGAGGCGTCGGCCTTCGCGTCTCCGCCGCTGAGGATCTCGGAGATCTTCTTGGCGGAGTTGTTCTTCTCGGTGATGATCAGGCGCATGGGCAGCTCCGATAGGTGTGGTCGCCCCCTGAAGACGGCAGCGGTCGGCGACTGTAGCAGCGGCTGCAAGCGGTCCCGGCGGGGAGAGCGGCGGCGCCGGAAGCCGAATCGCACGCTCCTCTAACCTTCCCGAGCGATGCCGGCACAGCAATACGAGGGCAAGGAATGCGTCTGCCAGTTCCGCAAGGGAATCTGCGATCAGTCCTGCGTGCGGGGCATGCTCGCGACCCCCTTCTACATCGCCTGCCTCCGCCTCACGGGCCGTAAGTGCCTCGTCGTCGGCGCCGGCGACATCGGCCTCGAGAAGGTCGAGGGCCTGCTCGCCTGCGACGGTCAGGTAACCGTGGTTGCGCCGGAAGCTACGAACCCCGAGATCGAGCGACTCGCCGCCGAGGGCTCGATCACCTTCGAGCGCCGCGAGTGGCGGCCCGAGGATCTCGCCGACAGCTTCATGGCGATCGCCGCGACCAACGACACCGACGTCAACATCGCCGTCTACGACGCGGCCGAGGAGCGGGCGATGCTGGTCAACGTCGTCGACGTGCCCTCGCTCTGCAACTTCATCCTCCCGGCGATCGTGCGGACCGGCCCGCTCGCGATCGCGATCTCGACCGCCGGCGCCTCCCCCGCCCTCGCGAAGCGGATGAAGCGGGAGATCTCGGAGATGTTCGGCGACGCCTACGCCGACCTCGCCCAGATCCTCAACGACGACCGCGGCTGGGCCAAGGGCACGCTGCCGACCTACCAGGACCGCAAGGCCTTCTTCGAGGAGATCGTCAACGGCGATCCCGACCCGATCGAGCTGCTCCGCGACGGCCGCCGCGACGAGCTCGACGCGATCATCGACGCCGCCCGCGAGCGCCACGGCGCCCGCGTCGCCGCGACCCAGACCGCCTAGGCGGGCCCAGCTGACCGGCCCGCGGCCGTCCGGCCGGCGACGCCAGGCAGCCAGCAGGGCGTTTGCGTACCGTCACGCATTCGTCACGCCTGGAGCTTGATCCGCGCGCGGGGAGCGCTCGACGCTCCCCGCATGGCCGTTCCGCTCCCGAATTGGTGGTCGCCCAGACACCCAAAGCCAGACCGAACGCACTGCTGGGCCGGAGGCCGTCGCGGCGCGCCGCGCGAGCGTGCGGAGCGGCAGTTCGGCTCCATCGCTCGCCGCCAGCTTCTCGAGCTCGGCTGCTCGCCGACGCTGATTCGGGGCTGGCTCCGCCGCGGACGGCTACACCGACGCTACCCCGGCGTCTACGCGTGGGGGCGTCCGGATCTGAGCACGGAGGGACAGCTCGCGGCCGGCCTCCTCTATGCGGGAACGGGCGCCGCGCTCGGCAGCATCAGCGCGCTGTGGTGGCTGGGGCTGCTCGGGACGGCGACCGGACCTGCATCCACGATCGATGCGCCCGGGCGTGGCGGCCTCCCGGCAGGACCTCGAGATTCGCCACCCCGCCGCCGTCCCCCGAACACTCCATCGCCGCCTTCCCGTCGTCCCGCTTCCCCAGGCGCTGCTGCCCGCGGCCGCCGCGCTCCGCCATGACACGCTGCGCCTGGTCCTGGCCCGTGCCGAGTTCCACAACCGGCTCTCGCTCTCCTCGCTGCAGGCGTCCCTCGGCTCGGGTCGCGTCGGAAGCCGCGCCTTGCGCATCGCGATGGACGCCCACCTGCCCCAGCTCGCTCGCTGCGTCACGCGGCTCGAGCGGGACTTCGTGCTGCTCTGCGAGCGCCTCGGGTTGCCGCTGCCCGAGCCGAACGAGCGGATCGGCCGGTACCGGCCAGACATGCTCTGGCGCGAGGCGATGCTGATCGTCGAGCTCGACGGCGAGGACGCGCACCACACCCCGGCCCAGATCGCGGCGGACCTCCGCGCCAGGAAGTGCTCGAGGCGCTCGGCTACACGGTCCTGCGGTTCGACTGGATCGCGGTCCACGGGCGGCCCGAGCAGGTCGCGGCCGAGGTCCGCCGGCACCTGCAGGGTTAGCGCCCGCCTCCCGGCCGGATCGGCTCAGCGACCGTCCGCGCCGCCGGTGGCCGCGCGGCGGCTGTGGCTCAGCCGGCCAGGGCCGTGTCGGTCCCCGGCCGCTCCATGCGCCACATGACGGCGCCGCTCGGCAGGTGCATCTCGCCCAGCTCGCGCGTATCCGTGGGAGGCGTAGAAGGCGGCGTTCTCGCGGGTGCCGGTCTCCAGGTAGACGGGGAGGCCGGAGGGGTCGGACCAGTCGTGCAGGTCGGCCATCAGCGCCCGGCCGACGCCGCGGCCCTGCGCGGCCGGGTCGACGCCGACGAACCACAGGTACGTATGCGGGTGCTCGATGTGGACCGACCGCATCGCGCGGTCGTCGCGGAGGCCGCGGGCGACCGTGAACGGGCCCGGCGGCGAAGAACCACGGCACCTCCCACAGCGAGGCGCTCTCGGGCAGCGGCCAGCCGCCGTCGGCGAAGGCGATCGTGGCGCCGGCGATCGGCGCCGTCGTCGCCGTCGCGGGCGACGCGGATCCGGGCGCCGTGGCGGGACGAGCCCTGGACGATCCCCCAGAAGGCGGCGCGGTTGGCGAAGGCGCGGTGGGCCCGCGGCCGCGCGGCCCGATCGCGGTCCAGACCGGGTCGTCGACGAAGGCGGCGGCGAGGACCGTCGCCACCCTGCGGAGCTCGGCCGGAGCCGGGTCGGAGATCTGGAGGCCGGGCCGGAGGTCACGGGGGAGCCGGCTCGCGGTCCCGCGGAGTCGCTCAGGCGGCGCCCGCGTAGATGGCGACGGCGGCGAAGTGGGCGGCGGCCGCGGCGACGACGAGCACGTGGAAGATCTCGTGGTAGCCGAAGACAGCGGGGCGCGGATCGGGGCGCTGGCATCGCGTAGACGACGGCGCCGATCATGTAGAGGATGCCGCCGACGGCGATCAGGGCACCGGCGCCGAATCCGGCCTCGGCGACGATCGCCGGCAGCGCGACGGCGCCGAGCAGGCCGACGACCACGTAGACGACCGAGTGGACCCACTTCGGCGACTCGGTCCAGATCGTCTCGACGAAGATGCCGGCGATCGCGCCGACCCAGACGGCGATCAGGACCGCGTCGGCGAGCGGGCCGTCGAGCAGCAGGACGAGGAACGGCGTCACGGTGCCGGCGATCAGCAGGAAGATCATCGAGTGGTCGAGCCGGCGCATCCACGGCGCGCCGACGGGCGCTTCCAGTCGGTCCGGTGGTAGAGCGCGCTCGTCCCGAGCAGAGCCGAGAGCGAAAGCGCGTAGACGCCGAGGGCGACCTTCGAGGTCGAGGTGTCGCCGACGAAGGCGACGAGCAGCAGGCCGGCGAGCAGCGAGACCCAGAACGCGTAGCCGTGGACGACGCCGCGCAGCTTCGGCTTGACCTTGGCCTGGAGCTCGCCGGCCGCGGTCTTCGCGGTCTCGACGCGCTCGTTGGCCGCGGCCTTGGCCGTTTCCATGCGCTCGCCCGCGGCCGCCTTGGCCGTCTCGACGCGCTCGCCCGCGGCCGCCTTCGCGGTCTCCATGCGCTCGCCGGCGGTGGCGCGCGCCGTCTCCATGCGGTCGCGCCCGCCCTTGACCGGCTTTCTTCATGCCTTCAGTCACCGTGTTCCATTATGGGCCCCCGCGGTACCCGTGTCAGCACCACCCGTGGTTTCCGCCGCCGGCTTGCGGCTGTCCACCGGAGGCGGGCGCGCGGCAACCGGCAGTCGCACGGCGACCTTCGTCCCCTGCCCGGGCTCGGATTCGAGGTCGACCTGGCCCCCGGCCGCGCGGACGATCGTCGCGACGGCGGCCAGCCCGATCCCGGATCCCTTGCCGCGGGCCTTCGTCGTGAACGAGAGCTCCTGCGCCCGCTCGAGCACGTCGGGCGTCATCCCCGTGCCCTCGTCGACCACCTCGATCAGGACCCTCTCGGAGGCCTGCCCGGGCCGCGTCGCGGACTCGATCCGAACGCGGATCAGCACCTTGCCGCCCTCCGGCATCGCATCGCGGGCGTTGGCGACGAGGTTGACGATCACACGGTCGAGCTCGCCCGACGCGAGCAGCACCGCAGCATCGGGGGCATCGATGTCGAGCTCGATCGAGATCGTCTCGCCGATCGTGCGGCCGAGCAGCGTCACGACCTCGGCGACGATCGGCGCGACCGCGAGCACCTCGGTCCGGGTGCGCATCGGTCGGCCGAGGTCGACGAGGCTGCGGCTCATCTCGATCGCTCGCTGCGACGCCGCCTGGATCTCGGTCAGACCCTCGGCCAGGAGGTCCGAGTCGGTTGGGCTCTGCTGCATCAGCTTCGTGTAGCCGAGCATCACCGAGAGCATGTTGTTGAAGTCGTGGGCGACGCCCGAGATCAGGGCGCCGACGCTCGCCTGGCGGCGGGCGATGTCGAGCTCGCCGTCGACGCGAGCCATGCGGACGCGCGCCCGCGCCGCCCCGATCAGCTCGGCCACCGTCTCGAGGACCTCGAGCTCGGAGCTGGAGAAGTCGCGCGGCTCGCGGCTGTAGACGCCGATCCCGCCGGCCTTGCGCCCGTGGCCGGGGACGGGGACGATCGCGCCGCTGCGAATCCCGGCGCCGGACAGGGTGCCGGGGCCGTTGCCGGAGACGTCGACCGCCTCCTTCAGCGGCCCGCCGTTGAAGACCGTCGGGGAGTCGGGGAGCATCAGCCACGACGCGGGCGTCCCCGGCGTGGCCGACGGGGCCCGGCCCGACCACCCGAAGCCGGCCTCGAGCCGGATCTCGCCGGCGCGTGCGTCGTAGCGCCAGCTCGCGACGTAGTCGGCCGCGAACGCAACCGAGAGCCGGTGGATCGCCATCGCGAGCAGCTCGTCGGGCGTCGCGCCCGAGATCGCGTCGCGACCGACCGAGGTCAGCAACGCCATCGTCTCGGCGCGGGAGTTGTCGAGCCGGTTGGGCACCCCGCCGAGGTCGTGGAGCATGACCAGTACGCCGGTCGGCTCGCCCTCGGCGTCGCGCAGCACGCTGACCTCGGCCCGGGTCGGGAAAAGGGTGCCGTCGCGCCGGCGCCTGAGCCCGAGGATCTCGATCGCGCGGGCCCGGGCGGCGCCCGGCGGCATGCGCCGCTCGAGCGCGGCCTCGACCCGGTTGCGGATCGCGGAGACCTCGGCCGGCGGCGCGAACCCGAGCTCGGGGACCGTCTTGCCGATCGCCTCCTCGGCGCTGAACCCGAGGATCCGCTCGGCCGCGCAATTCCAGACGCGGATGCACTCGTCGAGCCCGACGAGATAGACCGCCGCCTCGAGCGCGTCGAGAACCTCTCCCTTCAGCGCCCCCACTGAAGTCGTCGCTGTTTCCCGCCGGTTCGAACCAGATCCCACATCCAAGGGTCCTTGCCTCCGATGACTGTCGCCGGGCTGGACTGGCGTCCGCGCCAGTCCGCATAGATTGCAGGTGTTGCTCTTTTTGAGTGTAGCTGCGCCGGTTCGGAAAAACACGGATGTGGGGGACTACCTGCCCCTCTTGGGGTACAAGGAGCCCGCAGCCCCCACATGTGGTGTCTCAACTGTTCCGTCCGCTACCGCTAGTACCTTCGCCGCCCTTGAATTGTCCGCTTTGTGACAACCGATCCCGGGTCGTGGAGAGCCGCCAGGCCGCCGATGGCGCCGCCGTCAGGCGACGCCGCGAGTGCGTCTGCTGCGCCCACCGCTTCACCACCTTCGAGCGGCTCGAGCCCTCGATGGCGATCGTCCGCAAGCGCGACGGCCGCCGCCAGGAGTTCGACACCGGCAAGGTCCGGGCCGGGCCTCGAGCGCGCCGCCCACAAGCTGCCCGCGGCCGAGGCCGCGGTCGGGCGGATCGCCGAGATCGTCGAGCTCGAGGCGGCGACCGGCGGCGAGCTCTCGACGCCGCAGGATCGGCGAGCTCTGCCTCGACGGCCTGCGCGACGCCGACCGCGTCGCCTACCTGCGCTTCGCGACCGTCCACAAGCAGCTCGCCGACACCGAGGCGATCCGCGCCGAGCTCTCGGCCCTCGACCTGCACGTCGCGCCGAACTGCCGCCTGCCGCCGCCCCCCCCCGCTGGGAAACCGACCGCAAATCACGACAACTTCGATCAGAGAAGCGACAAAGACGCTCGAGGCGAACCGGCCATGCGCCAGACTTGAACGAGACAGACACCGGGAGGATCCATGCCTGAGACCGACGCCACGACCATCGACGAAACCGTGCTCGAGACGGCCAGAAGGCCGCCGAGGATCGAGGCCTGCGCTTCGAGCGCCGGTTCACGACCGAGGGGACCCATCCCTTCGACGAGGTCGAATGGGAAGAGCGTGACGCGGTGATCGGCAACCCCGAGAGCCCGGCCTTCGAGCAGCGCGGCGTCGAGTTCCCGAAGAGCTGGTCGCAGAACGCGACCAACATCGTCGCCCAGAAGTACTTCCGCGGCCCGCTCGGCTCGCCGGAGCGCGAGCGCTCGGTCAAGCAGATGATCGGCCGCGTCGCCGGCACGATCGCCGCGCTGGGGCCGCGAGGGCGGCTACTTCGCCTCCGACGCCGACGCCGACGCCTTCGAGGCCGAGCTGACCCACATCCTGCTCCACCAGAAGGCCGCCTTCAACTCCCCGGTCTGGTTCAACGTCGGCTTCGAGGAGCACCCGCAGTGCTCAGCTGCCAGCCGTACCGCGCGATGGTCTCGACGCCCGAGGGCATGGTGCCGATCGGCGAGCTCGTCGAGGGCGCGCAGATCGGGCGCGAGGTCTACGACGCCGGCGGCCTCACGCAGATCGTCGCGGTCAAGTCGAACGGCCGCAAGCGCGTTCATCGCGTCCGCCTGCGCAACGGCAGCTTTGTCGAGGCGACCGGTGACCATGTCGTCAAGGCGAGCCGCGAGCGTCGCCAGTCCGGTGAGTGGCTGCGCGTCGACCAGCTCGAGGTCGGCATGCGGATGCACCTGTACCCGCATCGGGCGAAGGTCGCCGAGCGCGCGCTCGTCGCGGCCGGAGCGATCGACGCGGAGGCGGTCGAGGAGCTCGACGGGTTCGACCTCGGGATCCTGGTCGAGGAGGAGACGCGCGTCGCCCGCGCCGAGGCCGCGCTCGCGGGCTGGCTGCAGGCCGACGGCTTCGTCGGCCAGTACGACGAGGGCACGAACCGCTCGCTGACGATCGAGTTCCAGGTCGCGGGTGACGAGGAGCTCGACTGGGTGCTCGAAAACCTCGACGTCGCGCTTCCCGACGCGCATCGGCATGTCCGCGACGCGGCCACCGAGACGGTGCCGGTCAAGCGGGTCCGGCTGTACGGCGAGGGCCTGCGCGAGTTCGTGGAGTCCTGGGAGCTGCTCGCCCGCGGCACCGAGATCCGAGTTCCCTCGCGCCTGTGGACCGCCACGCACGAGGAAGTCTGTGCCTACCTGAGGAGCATCTTCCAGGCCGACGGTTACGTGACCGTGGCGCGCGAGCCCGGCAGCGAGCGCGCTCGCATCGGCTTCGCCGTGATCGGTGAGCGCTGGACCGAGGACGTGCAACTGCTGCTCAACACGATCGGGATCTACTCGCGGCGGACCCGCAAGCTGGAAGCCCGGGACGACCGCCACGATATGCACGAGGTCTCGATCTCGATCGGCTCCGAGCGGGCTCGCTTCGCCGAACTCGTCGGCTTCGTCAGCTCCGCCAAGCGCGAGCGGCTGCGCGACTCGCTCGAGCTTCGCAACTCGAAGCGCTGCCCGGATCTGCGTTACGAGGAGATCGTCGCGATCGAGGACATGGGCGTGGAGGAGGTGTTCGACATCCAGACCGAGACGGGTGAGTACCTCTCGAACAACGTCGCCGTCCACAACTGCTTCATCCTCTCGGTCGAGGACACGATGGAGTCGATCCTCGACTGGAACACCAAGGAAGGCAGGATCTTCCGCGGCGGCTCCGGCTCGGGCATCAACCTCTCGAACATCCGCGGCTCGGTCGAGCAGCTGAGCAAGGGCGGGCTCGCCTCCGGCCCGGTCAGCTTCATGCGCGGCGCCGACTCCTGGGCCGGCACGATCAAGTCCGGCGGCAAGACCCGCCGCGCGGCGAAGATGGTCGTCCTCGACGTCGACCATCCGGACATCGAGCACTTCATCTGGTGCAAGGCCAAGGAGGAGGACAAGGCAGCCGCCCTCCGCGACGCCGGCTTCGACATGTCGATCGACGGCGACGGCTTCACCTCGATCCAGTACCAGAACGCGAACAACTCGGTCCGCGTCTCCGACGCCTTCATGGAGGCGGTCGACGCCGGCTCCGACTGGGACCTGCTCGCCCGCAAGGACGGCAGCACGACGAAGACGCTGCCGGCCCAGAACCTGATGGACCAGATCGCCGAGGCCGCCTGGCGCTGCGCCGATCCCGGCGTCCAGTACGACACGACGATCAACCGCTGGCACACCTGCCCGGAGTCGGGCCGGATCAACGCGTCGAACCCGTGCTCTGAGTACATGCACGTCGACGACTCGGCCTGCAACCTGGCCTCGATCAACCTGATGAAGTTCCGCAGGACGGACGGCAGCTTCGACACGGCCGACTTCGAGCACGTCGTCGACACCGTGTTCCTGGCCCAGGAGATCGTCGTCGGCCCGTCGAGCTACCCGACCGACGAGATCGGCGCCAACGCGCGCCGCTTCCGCCAGCTCGGCCTCGGCTACGCCAACCTCGGCGCCTACCTGATGTCGAACGGCCTCCCCTACGACTCCGAGCAGGGCCGCGAGATCGCCGCCGCGATCACCGCCCTGATGACCGGGCGCGGCTACCGCAAGTCGGCTGAGATCGCCGCCGCGGTCGGCCCCTACGAGGAGTACGCGAAGAACCGCGAGCCGCACAACAAGGTGATGCGGATGCATCGCGACGCGGCCTACGAGATCGCCGACGAGGCGCCCGACGCGGCGCTGCTCGAGGCGGCCTGCCGCTCCTGGGACGAGGCCGTCGTGCTCGGCGAGGAGCACGGCTACCGCAACGCGCAGGCGACGGTGCTGGCCCCGACCGGGACGATCTCGTTCCTGATGGACTGCGACACGACCGGGATCGAGCCCGACTTCTCGCTGGTCAAGTACAAGGAGCTGGTCGGCGGCGGTCAGATGACGATCGTCAACCGCTCCGTCGACCTGGCGCTGCGGACGCTCGGCTACAACGAGACGCAGATCGAGCAGATCGAGGCCTACATCAACGACAAGGGCACGATCATCGGCGCGCCGGAGCTCGACGACGCCCACCTCGAGGTCTTCGACGTGGCGGTCGGCGAGCGGGCGATCTCGCACATGGGCCACATCCAGATGATGTCGGCGACGCAGCCGTTCCTCTCGGGCGCGATCTCGAAGACCGTCAACCTGCCGGAGACGGCGACGGTCGGCGACATCGCCGAGGCCTACATCGAGGGCTGGAAGGGCGGCCTCAAGGCGCTCGCGATCTACCGCGACGGCTCGAAGACCGCGCAGGCCCTGCGCACCGACGCCCAGGACTCCAAGGAGAGAGGAGTCGCCGGCGGCCGATCCGGTCCCGGTGCGGCGGCGGATGCCGGCCGAGCGCGAGTCGATCACCCACAAGTTCTCGATCGCCGGGCAGGAGGGCTACATCACCGCCGGCAAGTACGAGGACGGCGCAGGTCGGCGAGATCTTCCTCACCGACATCGGCAAGGAGGGCTCGACGCTGCGCGGCATGATGAACGCGTTCGCGACGGCGGTCTCGATCGGCCTCCAGTACGGGGTGCCGCTCGAGGTCCTGGTCAACAAGTTCTCCTACATGCGCTTCGACCCGGAGGGCATGACGAAGAACCCGGAGATCCCGTTCGCCAAGTCGATGCCCGACTACATCATGCGCTGGCTCGCCTCGCGCTTCATCGACGACATCGACACGCACGAGGACCTCGGCATCCTGACCCAGGGCGTGCGCGCCCGCAAGGAGGCCCAGCAGGCGCTGTTCAACCCCGACACCGCCGGCCCGAGCAACGGCGCCGCCAACGGCGGCTCGAACGGGGCCGCGAACGGCAACGGCGGCAACGGCCGAACGGCGCCGAGGTGAAGACGCAGCCCGGCAAGACCGTGGCCGCGGCCTCGGCGATGACCGACACCCCGCCCGTCGTGCCGGCGAAGATGAACAAGAGCCTCGAGCTCGGCCCCGCCTGCGACCAGTGCGGAGGCATGATGCAGCGGACCGGCAGTCCTGCTACACGTGCACCCAGTGTGGCAACAACACCGGCTGCGGCTGAATCTGACGGACTGAGGACGCCGACTCGGCGTCATCGGCCCGCCCGCATAGCGCTGCTATTGCGGGCGGGCCTCTTCCTTGATTCGGACGCCCTCAGTCTCGTCAGATGGCCGTGCCTCTAGAGGCGTTGGCTCAGGCGGATGCGGCTGAGCGCGCTGGCGCGCCGGTTAGCGCTTGACGAGCTTTGGGGCTTGGCGGCCCTTTTGGATGCCTACCTGGCCGGCTTTGATCAGGATCTCGCCCTTGGCTCCGTTGATCCCCTTGAGGCTGACTACGCCTTCCTCGACCGCGACGCGGGTGAGCTGCTTGGGCTTGTCGTAGCTGAGCTGGTACTTGGTGCCGCGGACGCCGGCGACCGCGCGGTCGGTGCGGACGTTGAACTTGGCGTCGCTGCCGCTGAGCGCCTTCTTCACCTCGATCCAGGCCTTCTTCAGGGTCCGGGTGACCGAGAACTCGGTCTTGCCCTCGGCGCACTTGTCGACCTCGAACGAGCCGCCCTTGTCGAGCTCCATCACGGCCCCGTCGGCGAAGCTGATCTTCGACCCCGGGGGCGCGGAGACGACCTGGCCCGGATAGGTGTGCATGCCGCCGATCCCCAGCGACTCACCGTTGGCGGTCGCCGAGGCCGACCGTGTTCAACGGCCCCTCGCAGTACTTGGGCCGGACCTCGACCTCCGTGTGCTCCTGGTAGGTGTAGGCGAGCGGGCCGAACCCGAGGCTGACCGGCCGCCGGTACTCCTTCGTGAAGGCGTCGTGCCTGCTCGTCCCAGGCGAGCCCGTCGATCCGGAAGCCGCCGTTCTGCTGCCACTCGTCCTGGTGGGCGCCGCTGAAGTTCGCGTTCCAGACCGTCATCGGGACACGGTGCTCCTCCTTCGGCACGCCGCAGCCGCCCTCGCTCGCATCGACGAGCTCCTGCGGCAGCGAGTCCCCGCTCTCTCCGGCAGGATCGAGGGTGAGCGCGAGGGTGTTGTCGGCGGCACCGGCGCGCAGATCCGACACGGCCAGCTCGCCGCTGACCCCCTGGCGGACGTTCCGGCTGGAGTCGGCCGAGCTGCCGTCGTAACAGGCGATCGATCGGAAGACGTAACCCTTCAACGTCAGGTAGCTCAAGCGAGCCGCGCCGACGCTCGCGTTCGCGTCGGCCTCGTACTCGACCGGGACATCAGCCTCGACGTTGTAGGACGCGTCGCCGGCCGTCCGGCAGTTCGGAAAGGTGAAGCAGGCGAGGCCGAACGCCGCCGCCGGGACTTCGCCCTGGAACGCGTTGAACTCCACCGCTGCCTCCTTCGGGGCTCCGCTCGGCTCGCCGGGCGTCGCGCCGCCGGCCGCGGCAGGCAGGGCGAGCGCCAGCCCCGCCGCGCCGGCGATGAGTGCGAGCCGTCGAGCTCGCTTGCGGTCGTGTCCTGCCATGTCGTTGCTCCCATTCTGTGGTCGGTTCGAGTGCGATATCCAATATATTGGATAGCACATCTGGATTTAGCGCTAGGTTTCAAGCTGTGAAGCCGGCAGTCCAGAAGTCGCTGAGCGAGCACGCCTACGAGCAGATCCGGGACGCGATCGTCAGCGGGGAGCTCGAGCCGGGCAGCCGCCTGCGCGACGGCGAGCTCGCCGAGCGCCTCGGAACGAGCCGGACTCCGGTCCGCGAGGCTCTGCGTCGGCTCGGCGACGAGGGCATCGTGATCACCGAGCCGAACACGGCGACCAGGGTCGCGCCGCTCGATGCCGCGGGAGCCGCTGAGGCCTTCGTCGTGCTGGCGTCGCTCCATGCCCTGGCGACGAGACTCGGCGTCCCCAGCCTCACCCCGGTGCAGATGCGGGAGATGGAGGCGCTGAACGAGCAGCGCCGCGCCGCGATCGAGCGGAACGAGGTGCTGCCGGTGATCGAGCTCGACGACGCCTTCCACGGGGTCCTCGTCACCGCATCCGGCAACAGTGAGCTCGCGCGGACGATCGACCGCCTGATGCCGAAGATCCGGCGGCTCGATCTACAGCACTTCAGCAAGCTGACCCGCGAGGAGATCCCCGACGATCACGGCCCGATCCTCGCCGCGTGCCGGTCGGGCGACGCCGCCGAGGCCGCGCGGCTCGTGGAGCAGAGCTTCCTCACGCTCGGCGACTCGGCGGAGCGTGAGATCGCCGGGCAGCTCACCGAGCCGGCTTAGACCCATTCGCACAAGGGGCTAGCGGCGATCGAGCGCGCTCCGGCCCTCATCGCCGGTTCGGCGATCACCCTGATCGTGCTACGGCCGGGCCGGATGGCGGTGCGAGCGTGACGTTGACAACCACGTCACCAACCGGAGGTTTCTTTCATGGTTCCACTCGCAATCAGCACGATCGGCTGGGTGTTCCTCGTAGCCATCTGGGTGGCTCTCGCATTTCTGGCCCGCCCGTGTTGCAGGCCGCAAGGGCCACAGCTTCATCGGCTACTTCATATTCAGCCTGTTCTTCTTCCCCGCCGCGTTGATCGTGGCCTACATGGTCGAGGACCGGGCGGCGCCCGGTCTGAGCCTAGCGCCGGCTCAGCCCGTACGAACGAAACGAGCCCGCGAGAGCGGGCTCGTTTCCGTGCTAAGCCCTGGGCGAACGAGCCTCAGGGCTTGTAGTTGCTGTAGGCGTCGCCGACCCGGTCGTAGGTGTTGCCGAGCTCGTCCTGCGTGATCTTGACGTTGCCGTCATCGGGGGTGAGGACGAGGTCCTCCTTGAGGATCTCGGTGCGGAACATCCAGCCGGGCGCCGGGTCGAGGCGGCCACCGAGGTCGGAGAGGCTCTCGTAGGTCTGGTCGGGATCGACGATCAGGCTCGCGGACTTCATCAGCCAGGAGTTGCCGGCCGGGTCGTCGAGGATGAAGGCCGGCGAGCCCGCATTGATCCCCGAGCTGGGTGTCGCGCTTGCCGCTGATCTCCTTGTAGGCGACGCTCTCGTGCTTGCGCATCTCCTCGGGGACGTCGAGCCACATCACCCACCGGGCCTTGAGGCCGTTGAAGTCGCGCTCCTGCCGACCATCACCTCCACCCAGTCCAGGCACCACAGGCGCGGACCGTTCTTGAAGGCGCTGATCGCGTGGTACTCCTTCGTCAGGTCTTCGACGTCGACGCCGTCGAGGATCTCCTGGGGACAGGTGTCTCCGGTGCCGTCGGGGCTGTTGAGCCCGATCGTGTTGTAGACGCCGCCGACGAGCTTCCTGGTCAGGGCGTTGCCGCCGATGATGAAGATCTCGGTGTAGCGGTCTCCGCGTACGTTCTCGAAGCGCATGAGCTGCGCGTCGGTGTCGTCGTGGGGCAGCTTGGCCATCAGCTTCATGACGGGCTTCCTCTCGTTCGTCCGGGGCGCAGCAAAGCTGGGATGCCGGGGCTGCGGGCGTCCCCAAAGGTCGATCTCGAGTCTCCCCGGCCGCCCCGTTCTTCGAGTCACCCCGATCGTGTGATCTTGGACCAGCCCGGGCGTCCTACCGTCTGCTTCGACCCGCAATCGGAGGAGGACGGATGGATCTACGAGCTGACGTGCACAAGCTGGGAAAGGTGCCGTCCTCCGTCGGGGGACGCGTCCAAAAGCTGGGCAAGGCGCTGCCGATGCTCGAGTCCGCGGTCAAGCCGCTCGTCAGCGGGAAGGTGGACGATTGGCGCGCCGAGTACGCCTACAGCCTCGGCATGCAGGCGTTCATTTACGGGTTCCCGTACATCTACAACGCGCAGATCCGGCACAAGTGGGTGACCGAGCCGCGCGACCCCAAGTTCACCCCCTACGCGGCCCTCAACCACTTCTGGCACGCGTCGCAGTTGATGGACGCCTCCTACCGCGACGGTGGATGTCCCAACAACGACACCCTCTACTCGATCGCCTGGCTCGATCTCGGAGAGGAGCCGATCGTCCTCTCCCATCCGGACATGGGTGACCGCTACTTCACCTTCGAGTTGATGGGAGTCAGCTCCGACAACTTCGACTACATCGGCATGCGCACGACCGGCTCGAAGGCCGGAAGCTTTGCGATCGTCGGACCGGGCTGGGACGGCGAGCTGCCCGAGGGTATCGACGGATCGGTCAACCACTCGCCGAGCCGGACGGTCCTCGTGATGGGCCGCACCCTCGTCAACGGCGATGCGGACGTGGCGACGGTCAACGAGCTCCAGAGGCAGTACACGCTGACCCCTCTGAGCCTCTGGGGACAGGAAGGGTCGGTGGCGCCCGAGCGTCGTGACGTGCTCGCACCGATCGAGCCCGAGGACGATCCGCTCGGCCCGCTGAAGACGCTCAACGCAATGCTCGAGGAGAACCCGCCTCCGGCCCACCACGAGTTGCTCCTGAACCAGTTCGCGCGCGTCGGGATCGGCCCGGGCCTCGACCTCGATGAACAGCCGGAGGTAGTCAAGATGGGCCTGATCCGCGCGGAACTGCTCGGCATGGCGCTGCTCAAGGAACAGTTCCTGAGCGGCGACTGGGCGAAGATCGTCAACGGTTGGCGCTATCCGCCGTCCAACATCGGCCGCTACGGCGACGACTTCCTGCTCAGAGCGGCCGATCAGTCGCTCGCCGGGATCATGTGCAACGACGCAGCCGAGGGTGTCTACCTCGTCAACTTCGACGATGCGAACGGGGAGAAGCTCAAGGCCGGCAGGCGCTACCGGATCCACTTCGACGCGGACAACATGCCGCCGGTCGATTCGTTCTGGTCGATCGGCATGTACGGCACGGATCTGAACCTCGTTCCGAACGCCATCGACCGGTACTCGATCGGAGACCGGACCGAGGGACTGGACACCGATCCCGACGGGGGCCTGACGATCCACCTGCAATCGGACTCCCCCGGAGGAGGGCGACACCGCCAACTGGCTGCCCTGCCCGGAAGAGGGGGAATGGTTCCTGATCCTGCGGATGTATCTGCCTCGTCCCGAGGTGATCGCGGCCGAGTGGCAGTGCCCGCCGGTCGAGCCGCAGGCCTGAGGATCGAGGCAGCGCCGTCGAGCAGCGCGGACGTGCGCGTCCGAGCCCGCTCAGCGGATGCTCACGGTGGCGGTCGCCGCCCTGAGTCGGGGTTTGCGGGATACCCTGACGGCATGGATCAGTCGGCGCTCCCGCCCGCCACTCGCGCCGCGGACCTCGCGCCGCCACCCCCTTCCCGCAAGTCGCTCGTGCGGGGCCGTCTACTCGATCGTCTCAGCAGCGCACGCTGCCCCTGCACGGTCGTGATCGCCCCAGCGGGCTTCGGGAAGACGACGTTGCTGGCTCAATGGGCCGAACAGGACCAGCGGGAGTCCCTTTGGGTTCCGGTGAAGGAGCGGCACAACGATCCGGTGCTGCTCGTCGGCCAGATCGCGGTCGCGCTGGATGCGACGGAAGCGCTCGGCGAAGAGGTGTTCGCGCCCCTGAACAGCCCTCTCCCGGATGTCTCCGGCTCCGTTGTCCCACGCCTGTGTGAGGCGCTCGGTCGCCGATCGACGCCAGTCGCCCTGATCCTCGACGACATGCACTCACTCTCGGGCCCCGATGCGCTCACCTGCATCCGGGTCCTGGCGGAGCAGTTCCCGGAGAGCTCCAGGCTGGTGATGGCGTCTCGGAGCGAGCCCGAGATCGGGCTCGGGCGGCTGCGGGCGAAGGGGCGGCTCGAGGACATCCGCTCCGACGTGATGGCGCTGACGAAGGGGGAGGCGACCCAACTCCTGGCCGCCGAAGGGCACGTCCTGTCCGATCAGCTCGTCGCCAAGCTGGTCGAGCTCACCGAGGGATGGCCGGCGGGTCTGTACCTTGCCGCCCTTGCGCTGGAGGGCAAGGAGGAGCCCGACGAGGTTGTCGAACGCTTCCACGGCGATGAGCGGGTGGTTGCCGACTACGTCCGCGACGAGTTCCTCAGTCCGCTCGACGAGGAGACCGTCCATTTCCTCACCGGCGCCTCGCTTCTCGGCCGGCTCTCCGGAGAGATGTGCGATGCAGTGCTGCAGCGATCGGGGTCGGACAAGGACCTGCGCCGCCTTTCGCGCTCCAACATGCTGCTGGCGCCGCTCGACACCAAGGACCACGAGTTCCACATGCACACGCTCCTCAGCGAGATGCTCCAGTCGGAGCTGCACCGCGTCGACGCCGGTGAGGAGGCCGAGATCCACAGGCGTGCCAGCGACTGGTACCTGGATCACGGGAACGTCGACCAGTCCACTGAACACGCGATCGCGTCAGGCGACATCGAGCTCGCGGGGGAGCGGATCTGGGCCGCTGCCGCCAGCTACGTCACCGAGGGCCGACGCGCCACCCTGCGCTCGTGGACCGAGTCGTTCAGCGACGAGCAGCTCGCCTCGGTCCCGACCCTGAGCACGACGATGGCGCTGACCTCGCTGTCGGCCGGAGACGGGGAGGAGATGCGGCATTGGGTCACCGTCGCAAAGGGGCGCATCGCGCAGATGCATGACCCGCCCGATCCTTCACTGGTCGCCGCTTGCGAGATGGTCCGCTTGAGCGGCAACACGTCCGATGGGCTGGCCGCTGTAGCGGACGGGTTCGCCGCTCTCTACCTCCTGCTTCCAGAGGACAGTCCATGGCGTTCATACGCCCGGTTCGTCGAGGGAGTGATCGCTCACCTGCTGGGCGACCGCCCCCGCGCGCGCCGGCTCCTTCAGGAGGGCGGCCTCCTCAGGGCCCCGCCGGTGGTGCAGACCCACTGTCACGGACAGCTGGCGCTAGTCGCGCTCGACGAAGGACGCGGATCCGACGCCGAGGTTGCCGCAAGGGAGGCGGTCTCGAAGGTGCATCTGTTCGGGCTCGAGGCCTACGCCGCATCGGCCCTGCCTCTCGGTGTCATGGGGCTGGTCCGGGCGCGCCAGGGCGACGCCGCCGGGGCGGCACCGTTCCTGGTGTCAGCCGAAGAGCTGCTCGTCGCGGGCTCGGTGGCCAACGACTGGTTCACGGCAGAGATGTGGACGACGCTCTCCCGCGCCCACCTGGCGCTTGGGGACCGGGAAGGGGCGCGAGCCCGCCTCGAGGAGGCGGATCGCCTCAGAAGGGAATTCCCGGAGGCGATCGTCCTCGATGATTGGATCGCGACGGTTCGCGAAGCGCTCGACACGGGGCTGGGAGTGGATGACGGATCGCAGCTCTCGCCCGCCGAGCTTCGGCTGCTCCACCTGCTCCCATCGCACCTCAGCTTCCCCGAGATCGCCGAGCAGCTGGTCGTCTCGCCGAACACCGTGAAGACGCAAAGCAGATCGATCTACCGGAAGTTCGGGGTCGGGTCGCGAACCGGAGCTGTGGACTTCGCCAGACAGGCCGGCCTGCTGGGCCGGGAGGACGGCTAGCCTCAAGCGATGGCCACGACATCGCCTTACGCGCCGGTTCGCGGCGAGCTGCACCGCCACGGACGGCGCCTGCACCGGCATCCCCACGCCGGTCCTCACGCGCACGATTCGCACGAGCATCCGCACGGCGGAGCCCACGAGCACGGCGGAGCCCACGAGCACTCGCACTCGCATGGTCACGGGGGCCACGGGCACACGCACGGGCTCGTCGACCCGAGCATCAAGCGGTCGCGGGAGGGGCTGCGGGCAGTCGGGCTGGCGCTCGCGGTGCTCGGGCTCACCGCCGTCGCCCAGCTGGCGATCTTCTTCGCCAGCGGCAGCATCGCCCTGCTCGCCGACCTCGTCCACAACTTCGGCGACGCGGCGACGGCGATCCCGCTCGCGATCGCCTTCGCGCTCCGCTCCGCTCGAGCTGAGCGCGGCGCCGGGCTGTTCGTCGTCGCGGTCATCTTCTTCTCGGCCTGCGTCGCCGGCTTCGAGGCGATCTCCCGCCTGATCAACCCCGAGACCCCGACGCATCTCGTCGCCCTCGCCGCGCGCCGGCGTCATCGGCTACCTCGGCAACTGGCTCGCCGCCGGGATCCGGACCCGTGCGGGCCGCCGCCTCGACAGCCCGGCGCTGATCGCCGACGGCAACCACGCCCGCGCCGACGCCTACGTCAGCCTCGCGGTGGTCGGCAGCGCGGCCGCGGTCGCGGTGGGCGTGCCGATCGCCGACCCGCTGATCGGCCTCGCGATCACGCTCGTGATCCTGCGCATCACCTGGGACTCGTGGCGCACGGTCCGCGGGCACGACCACACTCACTGACGTGTCGAAGCTGCGCGGGACACTCGAGCTCGAGGTGCCCCCGGAGGCCGCTCGGGGCGCTTGTCTGCGGGCGCTCGAGGAGCTCGGCTGGCACGTCGAGCGCGAGGAGATCGACGCGATCGCCGGCCGCGAGGAGGCCTGCGAGCTTCCCTGCCACCAGACTCCCGCCAGCGTCCTGATGCAGGTGACCGGAGACGCCGAGCGCTCCGTCCGTGACGATCGAGACCCGCGTGCCGGGGATCGGCCCGATCGCCTCGACCCATGCCCGCGGCCGCCAGGAGGCGATCGTTCGGCGCGTCCACGCCGCCGCGACGGGCTGACCGCCCGAGCGTCAACCCTCGGGAGGTGGCTGGTCGCCGGTCAGGATCGCCCGGCGCTCGCGGTAGTCCTCCGGCGAGATCGTGCCCTCGGCCAGACGCTGGTCCAGCGTCTTCAGCGGGTCGGTGCCGGCGGCGGCGTGCGCGTGCCGGTCGTTGCGCGAGAGCTCCCGGACCACCCAGACGACGGCGCCGATGATCAGTGCCCAGAAAGCGACCATCGCGAAGGCCATCAGGATCCCCCAGCCCCCGTCCCAGTCCATGTGCCCTTCGAAATCCGCGAGCGGAAGAAGCAACCCTGCCGAAAGCATCGTGGGTTCAGGGTAGGAACGGTTCGGGGCGGTGTCAGCCGTAGTCAATACGTACGCGCGCGGCCGCTCCGAAATGAGGCGCCCGGAAACAACCTCTCGTGGGTACCCGGCCGCGGTCGAGGATCGCGGGAGGCGGCCGGGCAGGCTCGCTTGCGCGCCCGCGGCTCAGCTCGCGGCCTGCAACGACGCCATGAGCGTCGGAGCGAGGATCCCGAGCGCCTGCTCGGGCGGCGTCCCGGTCTCGCGGGCCTCGTCGAGGACGGCGCCGAAGAAGCCGAGGTAGCCCTTGACGGCGAGGCGGGCGAGCGGCGGCGGCTCGGCGGCGCCGAAGTGGTTGAGCAGGATCGCGTCGATGACGACGTCGACGAAGTGGTCGACGCACTCGCGCAGCTCGGGGTCGTTGCTCGAGCGGGCGAGCTGGTAGATCGTCCAGGCGTCTGTGGGCGCCATCGCGTGCTCGATCATCCGGGCGTTGTTGATCACGAGTCGCTCCGGGAGCGGAATCGACTCGTCGGTGATCCAGTCGTCGGTGAGCACGTGGCCGGCCGCCTCGGCGACGGCGAGGGCGACATCGGGCCGGCCGCGCGGAAAGTAGTGGTAGAGGAGGTTGCGGGTGACGTCGGCGCGCGCTGCAAGCCCGTCGAGGGAGAAGTCGGAGAAGCCCTCGGCGGCGACCACCGGCATCGCCGCCGCCACCAGCTGCTCGCGCCGCTTGGCCCGGGAGAGCCGGCGCGGGCCGCGTCCGCTCCTGCTCGCGGCGCCGCTGACCGTCTGTGTCCTCGCCATCGCCCCGATCGTACAGGGAAACGCGGCGCTATTTACGACTTGCCAAATTGACAACTTGACAACAAGGGTGATAGCTTCCCGCCGCAGCCATCTCCGAGGGGAAGAGAGAACGCCGTGTCAGTCGCCGTTTCACCGAGTTTGTTCCGCCGTTGCGCCGCGGTCGCGATCGCCGTGATCGCGGCTCGTCGCGCTGGTCTCCGCCCGCGCCGAGGCGAACATCAACTACCTGCCGCCCAAGCTGGCGGTGGAGACGAACGAGAAGTACGGCCACGACTGCTTCTGGGCTCCGCCCAAGGGGATGGACTACGGCGACCTGCCGGGCGCCCTCCCGATCCAGAAGCCGAACCTCTACCCCGACGTCGGCTCCACCTACTTCGTCGCCCAGTACGTGCTCCCCGCGGGCGCGAGCCTGACGCTGCGGGGCGAGTTCCCGCACGAGCGCTACATGTCCTTCACGATGTTCAAGCCGCTCGGCGGCGGCCAGATCGGCCCCGGCGACAACATCCGCGACGAGGAGATCGTCCCCGACAAGGGCTCGACCAACCCGTTCATTCCCGGCAACAGCCGCAACGTCAAGAAGCGCTCCTACACCGTCCACGTCGTGCGCGGCGAAGTGCCCGCGAACCCGGCGAAGAACACCCTCTACACCGGCCAGACCGACCCGGGCGACCGGATCGGGATGAGCCAGCGCAACTACCTGCCGGACAAGGGCCGAGCTCGGCACCGGCGGCGTCGACCTCGCGAAGGTGACGCTGAACCTCGCCGACGGGAGCAAGCTGAAGGGCGAGGATGCCTGCGCCGAGCTCGACCCGACCTTCGACAAGAGCACGTCGACCTTCCCGCAGGAGGTGTGGAAGAGCCTCGTCGCCGACTCGCCGGACCCCGAGAGCGCCCCCGCCACCGACCCGCCGCGCTGGGAGCGGTTCTGGAACGCGCTGTTCAGCGTCGCCGGCGCCTTCATCAGCGATCAGGACGTCCGCGCCGAGACCTACCCGCCGACCGACTCCGGCGGCTTCCAGTCGAACCCCGACACGCGCTACCTGCTGACCCAGGTGAGCCTCAAGAACGGGCCGGTCGTGACGATCGAGGGCAAGAAGCCGAAGACGCCGAAGACCCTCCCGGGCGGCGCCCGCTGGCCCGACGGCTACCAGGTCCGCTTCTGGTCGATGTGCACCGGCTCCTCGCCGGTCACCGGCCTGGGCTACAACTGCGTCTACGACCAGCAGGTGCCGACCGACGAGAAGCGCAACTACACGCTGGTCGTCAGCAAGCCGAAGGACCGGCCCGAGAACGCGACCACGAAGTGCGGCTACAAGTGGCTCAGCTTCGGCCAGGGCGAGAACTACCCGGACCCGGCCTCCCGCGACTGGGTCGGCACCTTCTACATGCGGTTCATGGCGGCCGAGCCCGACTGGAAGCAGGCGCCGCAGAACGTGACCGAGCCCGGCACCGAGAAGCAGGTGATGGGCAAGTACTTCCCGCGCTCGGAGCACACGACCGTGTCCGGGTTCGAGAAGCTCGGCTGCTCGGGCCGATGAAGGCGGCGCGACGGCTGCTGGCCGGACTGCTCGGAGCTGCTCGCGCTCGGCGCGCTGCTGCCCGCCGGCGCCGGCGGCCGATCAGGGCGACCTCGTCGGCGGCCGCTTCAGCGACTGCTTCTGGAACTACGGCGCCTTCGGCGTCGACGACTTCAACATCGCCTACCCGGACGCCGGCGCGACCTACTGGGTCGCGGGCTTCCGGCGGCCGCCGGGCTCGAAGCTGACCCTGAAGGGCCGCTACCCCCACGCCCGCTACATGTCGATGCAGACCTACGACCTGCTCGGCCGCGGCGTCGACGCGCTCGCCGACTACCAGCTCGATCCCGCAGCAGGGCTCCGTCGAACCCGTTCCGGCGCGGGCGGCGACCGCGACGCCCGCAAGCGCAGCTTCAGGGTCAGCGTCGTGCACGAGAAGAACCCCGGCTTCCCGCTCGAGGCCTACGACGGCGAGCCCGCCCGCAACACGCTCTACGCGGTTCCCGACGCCGGCCCGATCACCGAGACCGACGGGACGCGGAACCTACGAGCTCGACCTGCTGATGCTGCGCGTCTACGTGCCGGACCGCGGCCGCAACCTGACCGGCGGCGTCGGCCTGCCGAAGCCGACGCTGAAGCTGGCCGACGGCACGAAGCTCAAGGGCCAGGCGCTCTGCAACGCGCTCGACTCGGAGTCGAAGGCGCTCGGCTACGTCCGCGTGCCCGACCCGAACGCGCTGCTGATCAGCGAGGACGCCTACGCGGGCGATGCGCTACCCGAACGAGCTGACCGCGCCGGTCGACGTCTTCGGCGGCCTGATGTCGGTGCCGCGCGAGGTCCCGCCCACCTTCCCGGCCGTGCGCAAGGGCGAGTGGCGGGCCCAGTACGACCGCCGCTACCTGCTGCAGCTGTGGACCGGCGACGACGCGCCCGGGCGCCAACCCGATCCCGCCGGAGCGCGGCGCGGCCGGCGGCTTCTTCCCGAACGTGCACAACGCCTACGTGCGGACGGCGATCAACCGCAAGTTCGGCAAGGTCGCCGTCTTCCGCGGCAAGCTGCCGACGACGCCGGAGACCTACGGCGGCGAGCGGGCGGCTCGGCGCGCGGCCAGGTGCGCTACGCGAGCTACTGCATGAACGAGGCGCCCGTGACCACGAGGGTCACCGACTGCGCCTTCGACGAGCAGATCCCGACCAACCGCAAGCGCATGTACACGATCGTCGTCAGCCGCAAGTCGGACCGCCCGGACTCGGCCCGCCCGGCCTGCGGGAAGGCCTGGATCGAGTGGAACAAGAGCGGCGACGGCTACCGGGATCCCGACTTCGGCTGGTTCCAGATCCGCAACATGCTGCCCAGCCGCAGCTTCCGGCACGCGATCCAGCTCACCTCCCATCCGGGCGACGAGAAGCAGGTCGTCGGCCCCTACCTGCCGGATCTGAAGTACTTCGAGCGACGCGCGAGCGTTCGACCGCTCGCCGGCCGGCGGCTGCTGACGCCGGGTATAACTACTGAGACCGGCCTCGGCCTCTTGCGCTTGGGTGCGGGCGGCACCGTGCCGATGGTGGGGGAGCGACTGGATCGCCCGACTTGCGAACATTGGCCGCGTGGACTTCGAGGTCCGACGCGGGAGCCGGGAGGACGTCGACCGGCTGGAGGCGCTCTGGCGGCAGCTGTGGCGCCATCACGCGAGCCTGGCCGAGATGCCCGGCACGAGAACCGAGGACGAGTCCTGGCGGATCCGGCGTGGCGAGTACCTCGAGTGGCTCGCCGGTGACAGCCACACGCTGCTGCTCGCCGAGCGCGACGGGGAGCCGATCGGCTACGCGGTCGTCTCGATCGACGGCGGCGCCACGACCTGGGCCCTGGGCGAGACGACGGCGGAGATCGAGACGCTCTCGGTGCTCGAGTCCGAGCGCGGCGACGGCGTCGGCGGGCAGCTGACCGAGCTCGCCGCGGAGGTCGCCCGGGAGGGCGGCGCCGAGACGATCCTCGTCGCGGCCGCGCACTCGAACGAGGACGCGATCCGCTTCTACGAGCGCGAGGGCTTCTCCGACTTCTACGTGCTCCTGACCCGGCCGCTCTGAGCGGGCCGGTCGGGCGCGGCGCTCAGCGGAAGGTCATCACCCAGTCGGAGGGCCGGTACTTGCGGTACTCGTCGTCGTGGATCCACGACAGGTGCAGGTGGTCGCCGCAGCCGTGGTTCTCGTCGCCGTCGTAGCCGACCCAGCGGAACGGCGGCCGCGGTGCGTTCTGGCGCGGCTCCGCCCACTTGGCGAGCCGGTCGATCCCGTGCCAGGTGCGGTCGCAGCGCGGCTTGACGAGCGGGATCAGATCGACGGCGAGCCCGATCTTGTGCTCGGAGTCGGAGACGTGGCAGCTCGGACAGCCGACCTTCTTGCCCGAGGGCAGGCGGCCGGCGAAGCCCTCGACGACGAGGATCTTGAAGTGGTCGGCGATCCACTCGAGGTCGTTGCGGATCCGCTTGTCGATGTAGGCGCCCTCGACGTGCGGGATCGAGTCGGGCATCGGGACGAACTTGCCGCGGCTCTCGCGGATGTGGGTCTTGCCGGGCCCGCCGGCGGCGTCGCCGGCGCGGGCGACGGCAGCGCCCGCCGCCGCGAGCAGCGCCAGGCACGCCGCGAGCAGCGCAGCGCGCATCCTCTTCCCGCCTGAGGCTCCCTGGGCCATCACCCCGATTATCGGCGCGAGGCCGCCCGAGCTGAAGCTCGCGCCGGCGAACCGGCTACACCTCGATCCGCGAGCCGATGATCACGGTGCGTTCCCTGGGCAGGCCGAAGTACTCGGCGGCGTCGGTCGTCAGGTGCGACGTGGCGATGAACAGCCGCTTGCGCCAGCGGCTCATGCCGGGGCCCTCACCCATGCGCAGCTCGATCGTGGACAGGAAGTAGGACGCGTCGTCGATCTCGATCGGCGGCTGGAGGTCCGCACGGGACGCCAGGCGCACCGCGCGCAGGACATTGGGGTGCTCCATGTACCCGAAGCGCGCGGTGAGGAAGCTGATGCCGTCGTCCGGGTACCCGAGGTCCTCGACGAGCACACGCTCGGTCTCGGCGACGTACGGTACGGGTCGGGTCTCGATCGACAGGATGACGCAGCGCTCGTGCAGGACGTGGTTGTGGTCGACGTTGGCACGCATCGCGAGCGGCGTGGTCGTCCGGCCACGGTTCAGGAACACCGCAGTCCCGGGAACGCGGATCAGGTGCGGGCCCTGCGCGTGGAGGCGTTCGACGAACGTACGCCAACGGCCCCTCCGTCAGCGGTGCGCTGTTCGGTGACCAGGGCTCGACCGCGCTGCCAGGTGGTCAGCACCGTGAAGACCAGCACGGCGATGAGCAGCGGGAGCCAGGCGCCGTGGACCAGCTTGGTCAGATTCGCGCCGAAGAACGCAGCAGTGACCCCGAGGAAGAACCCGGCACCGATAGCCACCACCCAGAACGGCTTTCGCCACTGGTGGCGCACGATGTAGAAGAACAACAGCGTGGTGATCGCGATCGTCCCGACGACTGCCATGCCGAACGCGTAGGCGAGCGCGGCGGACGTCTCGAAGGCGAACACGAGCGTGAGCACGGCGACCATGAGGGTCCAGTTGATCCACGGGACGTAGATCTGCCCGATCGTGCGCGCGGACGTGTGGTCGATGCGCAGCCGCGGAAGGTATCCCAGCTGGACGGCCTGACGGGTGAGCGAGAAGGCGCCGCTGATGACGGCCTGTGACGCGATGACAGTGGCGGCGGTCGCCAGCAGGACCATCGGGAAACGGCCCCACGAGGGAACCAGGAAGAAGAACGGGCTGCTGATCCTGCTCGGGTCCTCGAGGACGAGCGCTCCCTGGCCCAGGTAGCTCAGGACGCAGCCGGGAAACACGAGCAGCAGCCACGCGCGGGTTATCGGCGCGCGCCCGAAGTGGCCCATGTCGGCGTACAGCGCTTCGGCCCCGGTGACGGCCAGCACGACGGCAGCCAGGGAGAAGAACGCCACCGACGCGTTGCCGGTGAAGAAGCTCAGACGCATACGTCGGCGAGAGCGCCTCGCAGGATCTGCGGATGTTGGGCGATGCCCGCAGACCCCGCAGGCACCGATGGCCACGAACCAGGCGATCATGACCGGACCGAAGAGCCTGCCGACCTTGGCCGTGCCGATCCGCTGCGCCGCGAAGAGCGCGACGATGATTGCCGGCCGTGATGGGCACGATGAGCTCGTCGAGCGACGGCTCGACGATCTTGAGTCCCTCCACGGCCGACAGCACGGAGATCGCCGGCGTGATGATGCTGTCACCGAAGAACAGCGCCGCCCCGAAGATCCCGAGTGCCGCGAGCGCCTGCCTGACCCGGCGCCCGGAAGGGCTGCGCTCCTTGCTGATCAACGTGATCAGGGCCATGATGCCGCCCTCACCGTCGTTGTCGGCGCGCATCACGAGAAGGACGTACAGCACGGTGACGATGAGGGTCACCGACCAGAAGACCAGCGAGACAACGCCGTACACGTTCGCCTCTGTCGCGGGTACGGGATGCGGGTCGCTGGGGTTGAAGACGGTCTGGATCGTGTAGATCGGGCTGGTGCCGATGTCACCGAAGACGACCCCGAGCGCACCGACGACCAGCGCGCCCTGGCGCGCCCTGCGTGTCGCTGGATTCCGCGGTGGTGCTCACAGGTCTCTGAAGACCGCTTCGAGACCCTAGCTGCGCTTCGAGGCCCTCCACTTCATGCGTTAGCTTTATCAGGATTCAGGGTTCAACTAGTGGAGAGGGTGGTGGAGATGGGACGCTTGGCTGTGGGTATCGCGATCGCTGGCGATCGCGGCGATCGGCGTGCTGGATGCGGCGGCGACGACTCGACGAATCGTCGACGACCGCGACGCTGACCAAGGACGAGTTCGTGCAGCAGGCGAACGCGATCTGCGCCGAGACGAGCGAGGAGATCGACGCCGCGGCCACGGAGGCCCAGGCCAGCGGCGGCGATCAGGAGGCGTTCATCACCGACACGCTGCGCCCCTCGGTCGAGGCGCAGCTCACGCGATCGCGGCGCTCCGGTCCCGGCCGGCGAGGAGGACAGATCGCGGCGATCGTCGACGCGGCGAACCAGGGCCTCGACGAGGCGCAGGCCGACCCGACGGCGCTGACGAGCGGCGGGATCCGTTCGCCGAGGCGAACCAGCTCGCCGACGCCTACGGGCTGACCGACTGCGGCGGCTGAACCGGCCCGTCCCGTCCCCTCCGCAGCCGCCGGTCGCGGAGGAGGGAGGCGACGACGCCGCCGCCGAGGATCAGCGGCGATCGCCGGCAGCGTGATCTCCGGGCCGATCTTGCCGAGCCACTGCGCGGCGATCATCTTGCCCCGATCAGCGCCGAGCAGCAGCGGCGAGCGCGGCCTTCAGGTAGTAGAGGCGCGCGACGAGGTCGGCGACGAGGAAGAACAGCGGCCGCAGCCCGAGCAGCGCGAACGCGTTCGCGGCGAAGACGACGAAGGGGTCGTCGGTGATCGCGAGGATCGCCGGAACCGAGTCGATCGCGAAGAGGATGTCGACGAGGATCAGCGCGACCAGCGCCGCGCCGGCCGCGGTCAGCAGCCGCGTCCGCCGTCGACGGATCGTCAGCCGCTCGCCGTGGTCGCCGTCGGCGATCGGCAG
The DNA here is from genome assembly GCA_963743845.1 of uncultured Solirubrobacterales bacterium. Lineage (GTDB taxonomy): Bacteria > Actinomycetota > Thermoleophilia > Solirubrobacterales > 70-9 > CAXMST01. Next base: position 45,397 of record CAVURI010000002.1, on the reverse strand, counting down.
CCGGGCCCGGATCCCCTCGACCAGCTGCGCCTCGCCGCCGTGGTCGTGGCGGTGCTGCCACAGCCGCCAGCGCGGTCCACAGCAGGATCGCGGCGAAGACGAAGTTGAGCCAGCCGAACGCCTCGAGCGCCGCCGCGCCGACGACGATGAAGACCGCGCGCAGGACGAGCGCGCCGACGATCCCGAAGGTGAGCAGCCGGTGGCGCTCGGCTCTCCGCGATCGCGAAGGCGCCGAACAGCAGCAGGAAGACGAAGACGTTGTCGAGCGACAGCGACTTCTCGACGAGGTAGCCGGCGAAGTAGGCGCCGGCGGCCTCGGACTCGCCGAGCACGAGCAGCAGGCCGCCGAAGGCGAGCGCGAGCGCGACCCAGAAGACGCTGGCCCGCGCCGCGAGGCCGGCCGGCATCGCGCCGCCGCGGCCGCGCATGAACCAGAGGTCGATGACGAGCAGCAGAAGGACGGCGGCGACGAGCGCCGCCCAGGCCTCGGGTGAGCCGATCATGGGAGCCTCCTCTGTCCGGTGGTTGCTTCGCCCCGGCTCCGAACGATCGGAGGCCGGGCGAAGGTTTCTCCACCTGACGGCCGCGCTCCCGGGACCCTGATCTCAGGGCCCGTGCTGACGGGAGGCGCGTAACGGGTACTTCCCTTCGTAGAGCTCAGAATATCAGAAAGCTATAGCTGCCTTTAGTCCCGCCGAGGATGCCGAGGATCTCGCCGATCGCGTGATCGCGCTCGAGCGGGTGGCGGAGCGGCAGCTTCGGGTCGAGCTCGTAGCGGTTGCGGCGCCCGACCCGGGTCCGCTCGAGATAGCCGGCGTCGACCAGGTCGGCCACGATCCGCTGCGCCGCGCCCTCGGTGATCCCGACCTCGGCCGCGACCTCCCGCAGCAGCTCGTCGGGGTTCCGCGACAGACAGACGAGGACGTGGGCGTGATTGGTGAGGAAGGTCCAGTCGCCGCTCGCCATGCGGGAGAGCCTACACACGACGGCTGCAGCCGAGCGTAAATAGCCCAATCTGGATCAGGATTAGAGTGATAGCCGTTGGAGGGCACCCACAGGGACCAGCCCCGACTTACAGAGGAGCACCGATGAGCCTGAGCATCAACGACACCGCACCCGACTTCGAGGCGGAGACCACCGAGGGCACGATCAACTTCCACGACTGGATCGGCGACTCGTGGGCCGTCCTCTTCTCGCACCCCCGCAACTTCACCCCGGTCTGCACGACCGAGCTCGGCTACATGGCCTCGATCAAGCCGGAGTTCGACAAGCGCGGCGTCAAGATCCTCGGCATCTCCGTCGACCCGCTCGAGAACCACGACAAGTGGGCCGACGACATCGAGACGGCGACCGGCACGGCTCCCAACTACCCGCTGATCGCCGACCCCGAGTACAAGGTCGCGAAGGCCTACGGGATGCTCGAGGCCGACGTCGAGGGCGAGGCGACCGACCGGACCCCGGCCGACAACGCCACGGTCCGCAACGTGTTCGTGATCGGGCCGGACAAGAAGATCAAGCTGATCCTGATCTACCCGATGACCGCCGGCCGCAACTTCGACGAGGTGCTGCGGGTGATCGACTCGCTGCAGCTGACCGCCAACCACAAGGTCGCGACGCCGGCCCAGTGGCAGCAGGGCGAGGACGTGATCGTCACCCCGGCCGTCTCCGACGAGGAGGCGCAGGAGAAGTTCGGCGAGTTCGTCGAGCGGCCCGTGCCCTACATCCGCAAGGTCCGCCAGCCCCAGGGCTAGGCGGCGACCCGGCTCTCCTCGGCCGGCGGCTCCGTGCCGCCGGTCGAGAGCCAGGAGCCGGCGACGATCAGGACGAGCCCGAGCAGCATCCCCAGACCGATGCTCTCGTCGAGGGCGACGACGCCGAGCGCGACCGCGACCAGCGGCGCCACGTAGGTGATCACCGAGGCGCGGCCGGGGCCGACCTCGACGATCAGCGCGCCGAACAGGACGAAGGCCGCCGCGGTACAGAAGATGCCGAGCGCGACGATCGCCGCGATCGCCTCCGGTGACGGCATCTCGGCGGGCGGCGCGGCGAGCGCCGCCGGTGTCAGCACGAGCGCCGCGACGGCGAGCGCGCCGGCCATCGTCGCCCGCGGGTCGACCTCGCGCAGGCTGCGCTTGATCAGCATCGGCCCGACCGCGTAGCCGACGGCGGCGACGAGGATCGCGGCCGCCCCGAGCAGCTCCTCGGCGTCGCCGGCCACGTCGAGGCCGACGAGCGCGACGACTCCGGCGAAGCCGACGAACAGGCCGACCAGCCGCCTGCCGCCGACCCGCTCGGTGTGATCGAAGCGAAGCGCCAGCGCCGCGATGATCAGCGGCACCGAGGCGATCAGGATCGCGGCCAGCGACGAGGAGACGGCCTGCTCGCCGGCGGCGATCAGGGGGAACGGGATCACGATCTCGACGATCGCGTAGGCGACGATCCAGCGGCCGAGGCCGGCGAGCTGCCCGAAGAGGCCGAGCCGGAGGCAGATCGCAGCGAGGATCGCGGCCCCGATCACGACCCGGACCCAGGCCAGGAAGGCGGGCGGCACGCCGTCGTCGACGGCGACCTTGATCAGGAAGTAGGGGATGCCCCAGAGCACCGAGACGGCGGCGAACGCCGCCCACGCCCGGGGGCTCATCCGCTCCTGCTACTCGTCGGGCTTCTCCGCCTCGGCGTGGTCGGTCGGTGCCGGGTCGCCATCGTCGGGGATTGTTACGGCGCCCGATCCGTTCGAGCCCGCCGCCCCGCCCGAGCCGTTCGCGCTCGCCCCGTTCACCTGCGGCGCCGGCGCCGGGACCACGTCGGTGCCCGTGTAGGCGCCCGGCTTCGGCCGCGGCTTGCCGCCCGGGAAGGCGAGGCGCAGGATCGTGCGCTGCACCATCAGCCACTGCTGGCCGAACGGGCCCGATGTTGTAGGGCAGGCCGTAGCGCTTGCAGATGTCCTTGACCTTCGGCGCGATCTCGGCGTAGCGGGTCGACGGCATGTCCGGGAACAGGTGGTGCTCGACCTGGTAGCCGAGGTTGCCGCTGGCGACGTGGAAGAAGGGCGAGCCCTCGATGTTGGCCGCGCCGCAGAGCTGGCGCACGTACCAGCCGCCCTTGCGTCTCGTCCTCGACCTCCTCCTGGCTGAACGTGTAGGTCTGATCCGGGAAGTGGCCGCAGAAGATGATCGCGTTCGACCAGATGTTGCGGACGACGTTCGCGGTCACGTCCGCCCACATCGTCGCCCGGAACGTGCGCACGAACTCCTCGCCGAAGGCGGCGCCGAGCTCGGTCGCCAGATCGCCGGCGACCGGCGACCGGCGCTTGCGGCCCGGCAGCCGCTTGCGCAGCCCGCGCCGCGCCTCCGAGGCAGCGCCGACGACGCCGGCGACGCCCGACGCCCTGCGGGCGCGCCGCTTCCTCAGCGCCGAGGCGCCGGCCGCGACGCCGCCGGCGAGCAGGCCCGAGAGCGCCGGGAAGGCGATGTAGTCCTTGACGATCTGGGTCCGCGCCTTGCCGCCGATCCCCTTCAGGTCCTCGAGCACCTCGTCCTTCGACTTCTCGCCGGCGCGGATCGCCTCGATGTCCATGTCGTGGACGGCGACCCCCCACTCGAAGGCGAGCATCAGCAGCACGTTGTAGAACGGGCTGCAGCAGGTAGACCGGGTGCCACTTCTGCGTCGGGTCGATCCGCATGATCTCGTAGCCGAGGTCCTTGTCCTTGCCGCGCACGTTCGTGAACGTGTGGTGGACGTAGTTGTGGGAGTGCTTCCAGGCCTCCTTGGTCGAGGCCGTGTCCCAGTCCCAGGTCGAGGAGTGGATCTCGGGGTTGTTCATCCAGTCCCACTGGCCGTGCATGACGTTGTGGCCGATCTCCATGTTCTCGAGGATCTTGGCCGCCGAGAGGCCGGCCGTTCCCAGCGACCCAGGCGGGCTTGAAGCGGGAGCCGACCAGCACCGCGCGGCTCATCAGCACGAGCCGCCGGTGCAGCGCGATCATCGCGTGGATGTACTTGGCGTCGCGCTCGCCGAGGTCGTTGAAGACCTCGTCGTGGATCGCGTCGAACTCCTTGCCGAGCTGCTCGATCTGCTCGGGGCTGAGCCGCGCCAGCGGGCTCTCGATCCCCTCCGGGTCGACCACCGGTCTCGTCTGTTCCTTCGTCGCCGTCATGTCCCTGCCTCTCCTCGTGTTTTCCCAGTTGCCGAAGCCTTGGATGAAGACCTCAAAGCGCGATCTCGACCGGGCCCTCGGGCGCGTTCACGCAGGTGCGCACCATCTCGCCCTCCTCGCCGTGCACCTCGCCGCTGCGCAGGTCGCGGAGCCTGCCGCGAGCAGAGCTTGCCGACGCAGGTGTGGCAGATGCCCATCCGGCAGCCGAACGGCAGCTCGGCCCCGGCCTCCTCGCCGGCGACGAGGATCGGCACGCTGCCGTCGCTCTCCGCCTCGACGTCGCTCTCGGTGAAGCGGATGCTGCCGCCCTCGCCGCCGGCGCCGTCGCCGCCGATGATCGGCTGGAAGCGCTCGAGGTGGAGCCGGTCCTCGATCCCCTCCTCCTGCCAGCGGGGCTCGAAGTCCTCGATCATCCCGGCCGGGCCGCAGAGGAAGGTGTCGCGCTCGCGCCAGTCGGGGCAGAGCTCGTCGAGGTCGCCGGGCGCGATCCTGCCGTCGCCGTTGCGGGTGTGGCGCTCGTACAGGCGCAGGCCCTCGTTGCGCGAGTCGAGCTCGCGCAGCGTGCGCGCCGAAGATCACGTCGTCCGGGGTCGGCGCCGAGTGGAGGTGGACGACGTCGTCGAGCCCGTCCTCGCGGTCGAGGCAGCGCAGCATCGCGATGATCGGCGTGATCCCGCTGCCGGCGGAGATGAACAGGATCCGGTCGCGGCCGCTCGTCGGGGAGCACGAACTGGCCCTCGACGTCGGAGAGCGAGACGATCGCGCCGGGCCGCAGCTCGCGGTTGACGTAGGGGGAGACGACGCCCTCGTCGACCAGCTTCGGCGTGATCGAGAGGAAGCCGTCCTCGCGGCCGGGGTCGGAGGTGATCGAGTAGGCGCGCCAGTGGCGCTTGCCGTCGATGTCGAAGCCGATCCGCAGGTACTGGCCGGGCTCGTGCCCGGGCCACGCGTGGCCGGGGCGGATCAGCACCGTGGTCGCGTCGCCGTTCTCGGGGACCAGCTCCTCGACCCGCCCGCGCAGCTCGCGGGTCGACCAGAGCGGGTTGACGAGCTCGAGGTAGTCGTCGGGGAGCAGCGGCGAGGTGAAGGCGCTGATCGCCTTCAGGACCCGGGCGCGAACCGGGTGGACGACAGGCTTGGCGCCGCGCTCAGCCACGCCGGTGCCATGCCCGGTTCCGGCGCGCGCAAGCGCGCCGGGCCGCGAGAGGTGTCGTGTCGGCGGGCGACTCACCCGCCGGTTGATAGCACACCCTTACACCGATCTATGTCACATACATCTGGTTGGTCATCCAGCCAGTCGCGCTCCCGGATGCTCGCCGAGCGGCGCCTCGACCTCGAGCAGCGAGCCCTTCAGGCGGGTCGTCGGCCCGGCCCCCGCCGAGCCTCTGGATCATGTCGATCATCTCCGAGGTTCGAGGGCAGGCAGATCGCCAGGAAGCGCTCGACGCCCTCCTCGACGGCGCGCTCGGCGAGCACGTCGAGCAACGCCGTGCCGACGCCGTGCTCGTGCCAGCCGTCGGCGATCGTGACCGCGATCTCGGCGACGCCGGGCCGATCGTCGAGGCACACGTAGCGCGCGGTGCCGATCGGCTCGCCGCCTCGCTCAGCGCCCACAGGGCCTCGTGGCGGTGGTGATCGACGTCGGTGAAGTAGCGGACGTCGGCCTCGCTCAGGGTCTGGGCCGGAAACATGAAGCGGCTGTAGCGGGACTCGGGGCCGAGCCTGCTCGAAGAGATCGAGCAGCGCGTCGTGGTCGGCGGCCGTGATCGGCCGGACGACGATCTCGGTCCCGGTCCGGGTCCTGACCTTGCGTTCCATGCTCGAGTCCGCTCCTGGTGCCGCGGGACAACTACGGAGACCGCCGGGGGTGGCGGCCCGTTGGAGGCGGCGGCCGGCCGCTCCTACGATCAGAGTAGATCGACCGGAGGTGGGAGCAGTGCAAGAGATCGTCATCGGATGCGGCCCCGGCCCCCAGGGGGACGACGCGGTCGCGCTCGGGCGGGCGCTCGGCGAAGCGCTCGGCAGCGAGCCGCAGCAGCTCTCCGTCGAGGGCCGCCACCCCGCCCGCGAGCTCGGCGCCCGCGCCGAGGAGATCGGCGCCGGCCTGATCGTGATCGGCTCGTCGCACCGAAGCCCGCTCGGTCGCGTGACGCTGGGCAGCGTCGGGGCGGCGCTGATCCACGGCGCCCCCTGCGCAGTCGCCGTCGCGCCCCGCGGCTACGCCGGGCGCGAAGAGCACCGGCTGCTGCGGATCGCCGTCGCCTACGACGGCGGCGCCGAGAGCGGCGTCGCGCTGGCCACCGCCGCTTCGATCTGCACTCGCACGCATGCGCGGCTCAGCGTCTTCACCGCAGCCGACGTCGCGCGCCCGCGGCCTCAGCGCCCCGACGCCGACCGGCGGCGGCCCGGCCGCGGTCGTCAACGAGCAGCGGGCGATGCACAGCGTCCTCCGCGTCCGGCCTCGACCGCGTGCCCGAGGGGCTCCCGGTCGAGGGCCGTCTGCTGCTGGGCTCGGCGGCCGCCGAGATCGCCGGCAGCGGCTGCCGACGCAGGACCTGCTCGTCGTCGGCTCACGCGCCCACGGCACGCTCGGGCGGACCGTCCTCGGCAGCGTCTCGACCGAGCTGATCCACCGGGCCGAGTGCCCGGTGCTGGTGCTGCCGCGTGGCGTCGCCTTGTCAGACTGGGGCGGATGAGCGACACCGTCTGCGTCCGGATCGACGAGTTCACCGACCCGCTGTGCCCGTGGGCCTACAGCGCCGAGCCCTTCCGCCGGCGCCTGCGCTGGCTGTACGAGGGGCGGATCGACTGGGTGCCCCGGATGGTCGTGCTCGCCGATACGGCGGCCGACCAGGAGGAGAAGGGCTTCACGCCCGAGAAGCTGGCCGAGAGCTCGAAGAAGATCGCGCGCGAGCACCTGATGCCGATCGACACCCGCGTCCGCAGCCACGTCGCCGGCAGCCGCGATGCCTGCCGGGCGGTGGTCGCCGCCCGCGAGCACGGCGAGCCCCATCACGCCCGCGCCCTGCTCAGGAACCTGCGGGTCGCCAACTTCTCCGGCGAGCAGCTCGACGACCGGGCGGTGGTCGAGCGGGCGGCCGAGGAGGCGGGCATCGCGACGGAGCAGCTGACCGAGATCGAGTCGCGCCCCTCGGTCGAGGCGGCGCTCGAGGCCGACGTCGAGGCGGCACGCCGGCCCAGGCCGGCGGCGCGGGTCCTCGACGAGAAGCTCGCGAACTGGTCCGGAGGCCGTCGCTACACCTGCCCGAGCTACGAGATCACGAGGCTCGAGGACGGGGTCACGATCGCCGTTCCCGGCTTCCAGCCGTTCGCCGTCTACGACACGATCCTCGCCAACCTCGTGCCGGGCATGGAGCGCCGCGATCCGCCCTCCTCGGTCGAGGAGGTGCTCGAGTGGTCGGCCGTGCCGATCTCGACCCAGGAGGTCGCGGTGATGCTCGGCGTCGACTTCGAGGATGCGCGCGAGCAGCTCGGCCGGGTCGCGACCCTGCGGCCGGTCGGCGCGGACGGGTTCTGGACAGCAGGCTGATCGAGGACTAGATTCTCCTCTGTATGCGGAGGAGAATCGGGCTTCTGGCCGCGGTCCTGACGGCGGGGCTGATGGCGATCGCGGCGGCATCGGCCGCCGCAGCGCCGCAGGTCAACGGGGTCTTCGACCTTCCCGGCGGGCCGAAATACATCACCGACGGGCCCGGACGGCAACATCTGGGTGGTCGCTCGACGGCACCGGCGCGCTCGGCGAGGACATCGCCAAGATCACGCCTGCCGGCGTCGTGACGGGCTTCAACAGCGCCACCTACAACAACCCGATCGGGATCACGGCGGGCTCCGACGGCAATCTCTGGGTCACGCAGCCGGCGCGGTGGTCAGGGTCGACCCGGCCGACCCGGCCAACCCGACCGCCTTCGCGGTCGCCTCGATCACCGACGCCCGCGGGATCACCACGCGGCCCCGACGGCAACCTCTGGGCCGGCAGCGGCGACAAGGTCGTCAAGATCCCGCCCGCCGAATCCGGCCGGCTTCACCGACTTCACGGTCACCGGGATGGGCGCCCGCGGGATCTCCGCCGGCGCCGGACCTGATCTGGGTCGCCGACTTCGCCCAGGGGCAGATCGTCAGCCTGACCACCGACGGCACGCCAGACCCCGTACCCCGTCGGCGGCGGACCCGCAGGAGGTCGGCCGCCGCCCCGGGCGCCGCGCAGGTCGCCTACGGGAACCCCGGCACCAACGCCGCAGCAGTCGGCCGGATCACGCCTCCGGGCAGCCCGCGACGACGACGTGGCCGGCGAGCACCGACCCGTTCGGCGTCACCCGCGGCGCCGACGGCGCCTGGTGGTTCGCGCAACTTCGCCTCCAACAACCTCGGCCGCCTCACCGCACAGGGCAACTTCACGACGCTCGCCGGCCTCCCCGCCGCCTCGGGCCCGCGCCAGATCACCGACGGTCCGAACCGGACGCTCTGGGTCACGCTCGAGACGACCGAAGCAGGTCGCCCGGGTCACCGGCCTCGAGCCGCCGACAGCCGGCGGCTCCCGCAGACCGTGATCGACAAGGCCCCCGAGGACACGGTCAAGGCCGGCCGCAAGGGCGCCAAGGTCAAGTTCGCCTTCTCCTCGCCCACCGCGACGGCCACCTTCGAGTGCTCGCTGAAGCAAGCAGGGGCAACCGCAACGACCGCGAGGACAAGCTCGCCGAGTACGCCGCCTGCGAGAGCCCGAAGAGGTACAAGAAGCTGCGCCGGGGCAAGTACACGTTCCGCGTTCGCGCCGTCGTCGGCGCGGCCACGGACGCCACGCCGGCCGAGGCGAAGTTCCGCGTCAAGCCCCGCTGAACCGGGCAAAACGCGCCTGAGCGGCCTGCGCGGTCATGTCTGCGGGTCTTCACGGACCCCTCGCAACCCCTATGCAAGGCGGGATTCACGGGCTTTGCGTGAAAAGCCACGAGTGTTAGCGTTGCGTTAGCGCAAGGTTTTATGTATCTTGCCGCGAAGCAATTCATGCAATGCCTAATCTCCTCGCCGCCGAGAGGCGCCCCGAGGAGAGCGGGGGAACCACATTTCCCTTGGGGCTAACTCACCGAATCAGGTGAGGGCGAACCTTCTTTGTCGCCAGCCCGTCAGCTAACCCCGCAGGCCGACAAAGGAGAACCCAAGTGCCCACAGAACTTCCGAAGCCCAGGCCAATGGCCATCCGGCTTCTCCTCAGCGCCCTGCTTGTCAGCGTGGCGACACTGCTGATTCCTTCCGCTGCCTCCGCAGGCGGCGGCATCTCCTCCGACGGCAGCACCACCGAGATGGTGCCCGGCAGCGAGGCCAAGCTCGTCAAGGGCAAGGCGATCGCCCCCGCCGACGCGCCGCGCCGAGGTCCAGCAGGTGATCGCGGCCGCGAACAAGATCCGCAACAAGCCCTACGTCTACGGCGGCGGCCACGGCAGCTTCAAGGACAAGGGCTACGACTGCTCCGGCGCCGTCTCCTACGCGCTGCACGGCGGCGGCCTGCTGAAGGCGCCGCTCGACTCGAGCGGCCTCGCCCGCTACGGCCAGAAGGGCAAGGGCGGCTGGATCACCGTTTACGGTGCCGGCAGCCACGCCTACATGGTCGTCGCCGGCCTGCGCTTCGACACCTCGATGGCGAAGGGCGACGGTCCCGGCTGGAGCCGCAGCCTGCGCTCGACCCCCGAGAGCTACGCGAAGCGTCACCCCAAGAACCTCTAGGCGGGCCAGGGCGCCGCGACTGGCGTCATCGGTCGCCCGGCATAGCGCTGCTATCGCCGGGCTCCCTCTTCCTTGATTCGCGACCCCCTGGCCTCGCCTAGGGGGTCGCGGTCGTTCTAGAGCAGGTCGAGGACCGCCTTCTCGATCGCGACGCGGTCGGGGAACTCGCCCGGGTCGGTGCGGCGCTCGATCCGCTGCAGGGCGGCCCGCACGGTCTGGCCGGAGTCGAAGCGGTCGAAGACGCGCGGGATCGATGTAGGAGGCGCGGCAGACCGCCGGCGTGTTGTTGAGGTACTCCGCCGTCGCCCGCACCGCGAGGTTGGCGATCCGCTTGCGCGCCGCCTTGCTCTTCGGCTCCTCCTCGGAGTGGATCGCGAGGTGGACGGCGCAGAGCACGGTCGCGTTCCAGGTCCGGAAGTCCTTGGCGCTGTAGCCGGGACCGACGACGTCCTTGATCCAGGCGTTGACGTGATCGGCCGTGAGGTCGCGCCACGCCCGCCCCTCGCGGAAGCCGAACAGGTTCTCGCCGGGCTTGCCGCGCTTCTTCAGCGCCTTCAGCGTCGGCATCACCTCGGGCGCCGAGATCCGGTGGCGGCCCCGCTGCCCGGACTTCGACGGGTAGTCGAACAGCGCCGTCCCCTTCTCGAGCTTCAGATGCCGGCACTTGAGCGTCGTCAGCCCGTAGCTGGCGTTCTCGTTCTCGTAGCGCTCGCTGCCGACCCGGAACAGGCCGAGGTCGAGCAGCGCGACCGCGCAGGCGCAGACGCGGTCCTGGTTCAGGCCCCGCGTGCCGAGCGCCTCGTGGATCCGGGCGCGGAGCTTCGGCAGCCGCTTCGCGAAGTCCTCCATCTCCTCGAACTTGGCGCGATCGCGGTGCGCGCGCCAGTCGTCGTGGTAGCGGTACTGCTTGCGGCCGGCGTCGTCGATCCCCGTCGCCTGGATGTGGCCGCGCGGGTCGGTACAGATCCAGACGTCCGTCCATGCGGGCGGGATCGCCAGGGCGCGGATCCGCTCCAGGGTCGCCTCGTCGGTGATCCGCTCGCCGTCCTCCTCGTGGAAGGAGAAGCCGCGGCCGCGCCGCTTGCGGCGGATGCCGGGGCCCGAGCAGTTGACTCTGCGAGTGCGTGGCATGGGAGCGGGAAGGTACCCCGCGCCGCGACGCGCCAAACCGCCTCGCCTGCTTGGCGAGGGCCCTGCCCGGGTAGCTTTCACCGATGCAGCAAGGCTCCCCAACGCCACCCTCGATCGCGATCGCCGGCGCCACCGGCTTCATCGGCCGGCGCCTGGTCGAGCGCCTCGTCTCCGAGGGCGCGAGCGTCCGCGCGCTGAGCCGCGATCCCGAGCGCGCCGCCGAGACCCTCGCCGCGGGGATCGAGATCGCCCACGCCGACGTCGAGACCGGCGAGGGCCTCGCCGAAGCGCTCGAGGACTGCGCTCACGCCTTCTTCCTCGTCCACCTGATGTCCGGCGACAACGCCGGCTACGCCGAGCGCGAGCGCGCCAGCGCCGAGCGCTTCGCCGCCGCAGCGAGCCGGGCCGGCGTCGGTCGCATCACCTACCTCGGCGGCCTCGGCGGCGACTCCCCGCACCTGACCTCGCGCCGCCGCACGGCGGAGGCGCTCGCCGCGCACGGCCCGCCCCTGACCAACTTCCGGGCGGCGATGATCGTCGGCCCGGGCAGCGCCTCGTACGAGCTGCTGCGCTCGATCGTCGACCGCCTTCCCGTCGCCCCCGCCCCGGCCTGGCTCGAGAACCGGACCCAGCCGATCGGGATCCGCGACGTGATCTCCTACCTGGCGGCGTCGCCGAAGGTGCCCGCTCGCCGCGGGCCGCGAGATCCAGATCGGCGGCCCGGACGTGCTCAGCCACCGCGAGGTGATCGACGAGCTCGCCCGCCAGATGGGGCGGTCCGGACCGCGCTGGCTGCCGGTCCCCAACCGCGTCGCCAAGCCCGAGGTGATGGCTGCCGGCGCGGCGACGATCACCAAGGGCGATCCTGCCGTCGCGGCCGAGCTCGCGCTCGGCCTGCAGGAGGACACGATCGTCACCGACCCGCGCGGCGCGGAGATCTTCGACGATCCGCCCGGAGCCGCTCTCGACCGTCTTCCAGCGCTGCCTGGACGAGGCCGAGCGCGAATCGCCCAACCAGAGAAGGAGCCTGAGAGCCTGATGGCCGAGACCGTCAAGGAGTCAGTAGAGATCGACGCCTCGCCCGAGGAGGTGTGGGAGGTCCTGATGGACCCGACGACGCTGGACCGCTGGGTCAGCGCCCACCGCAAGCTCGAGGACGTCCCCGACCTGCCGCTCGGCGCCGGCGACACCTTCCGCCAGCGGCTCGGCGTCGGGCCGGTCGGCTTCTGGGTCGAGTGGCACGTCGCCCAGGCCGAGCGGCCCGGGCTCGCCCGCTGGAAGGGCGCAGGCCCGGGCGGCTCGAGCGCCGACGTCACCTACACGCTGCGCGAGCTCGACGGCGGCAGCCGCACCCGCTTCGAGTACGAGAACGACTTCACGCCCCCGGGCGGCATCCTCGGGCGGGCGGCGAAGCGCGCGGTCAACGCCGCCGCCGGCCAGCGCGAGGCGCGCAAGTCGATGAAGTCGCTGCGCGAGATCTTCGCCTGAGCTGAGAGGCCGCGGGGGCCGGGGGCTGGCCGCTGTCCGGTGAGGGTTCAGGCCGGGCTGCAGGCGGGCGTTGCAGTGAGGGGGTGTGGAAGCGGGTGGCGGCCGAGGGTTCGGGGGGCGGCTGCGTAGTCGGCCGGATTTCCCCCGCTTTCCGGGGGTAGAACGGCCGACTTCGGGAACTCGGCCCGCAATAGCGTCGAAAATCGACGCTCGAAACGGCCGACTTCGCCGCCGACCACGCCCAGGGTCGATCCGCCGCCGGCACCCTCGACCCCGCCGCATCCCCCTTCCCTCACTGCAAATCCACGTCTGAACCCTGGTCGCCGCCCCTCGGACGGCCGCCAAGCGCCGCTCGCCTCAGGCGGCGCCGGCGGCCTGGGGCCGCTGAGGCGACGCCGGGTCGGCGGGCTCGCCCGCCTGCTCGCGGCGCGGCTCGAGCTGGCCGGCCGTCGCCACCGTCCAGAGGATCGCGACCCAGGTGAAGGTGGCCACCGCGATGTGCAGCCAGACGAGCTCGGCGGGAAGCTCGAGCGCCCACTGGATGCCGCCGATCGCGCCCTGCAGCGCGAGCAGCGCGATGACGGCCGTGAGCGGGCGCAGGGCGCGGCGATCGCCGCCCTTGCGACGGAGCAGGAACCAGACGGCGACGGCGGAGAACCCGAAGATCGCAGCGATCGCAGAGTGTCTCTGCACCAGCCACTCGAGCGTCTGCGCGCCCTCGAAGTCGAAGCGGCGGACGATCTCTCCCTCGTGATCGCCGGGATGCGGGCCGGCGGCGGTGCTCATCGTCCCGACCAGGATCGTGAGCTGGCCGAGCGGGATCAGCGCCCGCACCGCCCAGACCCCGAGCCGGTCGGACGAGCGGCGGCGGCTGTCGGTCTCGTAGCGGGCGAGCCAGGCGAGCGCGAACGCCGCGTCGAGCAGCAGCATCGAGAGGATGAAGTGCATCATCACCAGCTCCGGCGCGAGGTGGCTGGCGACGACGATCGCTCCGAGCGCCGCCTGACCGATCACCCCGAGCGGCAGCAGCGCGCCGATCACCGCGAGATGCCAGCGGAACGGCCGGCGGCGCCAGGCGAACAGGGCGGCGGCGATCACCGCGATCCCGACGAAGCCGGTCAGCAGCCGGTTCCCGTACTCGATGATCGCGTTGAGGTCGGCCGGCGGAACCGTGCCTCCGTAGCACTTGGGCCAATCGGGGCAGCCGAGGCCCGAGCCGGTCAGGCGCACGGCGGCGCCGGTCAGCACGATCAGCACCAAGGCCCCCAGGGCTACGGATGCGACGACGAAGTACTGACCCGGCGTGAGGGTGAAGTTTCTGATCTTGCTCAGCATCGCCCGGCGCCCGTCAGGCTAGCTCAGGACAGGGTCCGGCCGACCGCCGAGAGCAGCTCGTCGGCGCCGAACGGCTTGACCAGGATCTCGGGCTCGGGCTCGTCCGGATCGGCCGGCGGCGGCAGCGCGACGAGGTCTCCGGACATGAACAGGCAGGCCGGGGGATCCGGCGACCGCCGTCCGCAGCGCCGCGATCAGCTCGAGCCCGCTCATGCCGGGCATGCGGACGTCGGCGAGGACGACGTCGAAGCGCGGCAGCTCCGGTTCGAGCAGCCGCGCCATCGCGCTGCTCCCGTCGGCGAAGGCCTCGACCTCGTAGCCGGCGCTCTCGAGCATCCGGATCAGCGCCTTGCGGAAGGCGGGGCCGTCCTCGGCGAGCAGGATCCGCCGCGAGCCGCCGGCGGGCGAATCCGATGGGGCATCCCTGCCTCGATTGGCCATCGGGTGAGGATACGGCGCGTTGATAGCTTGAACGGATGGACCCCGAGCAGACCCGAGCGGCCGAGGAGGGCTCGCAGCTGGCCGAGAGCAACGGGCTGCTGCTCTGCTACCAGGAGTTCGGCGACCCGGACGCGGCCGAGACGATCGTCCTCGTGATGGGGCTGGGGATGCAGATGGTCGCCTGGGACGACGAGTTCTGCGAGCTGCTGGCGATGCAGGGCTACCGCGTCGTCCGCTTCGACAACCGCGACGTCGGCCTCTCCTCGAAGGTCTCGGGCCGGGTCAACGTGACCGCCGGGCATGCTCGGCCTGACCGGCTCCGCCGTCTACACGCTCGACGACATGGCCGCCGACACGCTCGGCCTCGTCGACCACCTCGGCGTCGAGCGGGTCCACCTCGTCGGCGCCTCGATGGGCGGCATGATCAGCCAGAAGTTCGCCGCCCGCTATCCGGACCGGATCGCCTCGCTCTGCTCGATCATGTCGAGCACCGGCCGCCGCCGGCTGGCGACGACCCCGCGGCTCGACGCGCTGCGGCTGCTGGTTCGCTCGCCCGGCCACCACCCGCGAGGACTACATCGCCTCGGCGACGATGATCTTCGGCGTGATCGGCTCGCCCGACTACCCGACCGATCACGACATCCTCCGCGCCCGCGCCGAGCGCGCCTGGGACCGCTGCTTCTACCCGAGCGGCGTCGCCCGCCAGCTGATGGCGGTGCTGGCCTCGGGCGACCGCACCAGGGAGGTGCAGGGCATCGACACCCCGACGGTCGTGATCCACGGGCTCGCCGACAGGCTGATCCCGCCGCGAGCCGGGCGCGACACGGCGACGGCGATCCCGGGCGCGCGGCTCGAGCTGATGCCGGGCATGGGGCACGACCTCCCGAAGCAGCTCTGGCAGCCGATCTCGGAGATGATCGTCGAGAACGCCCGGCGCGGCAGCGAGCGCGGCGAGACAGGCCGAGGCGGCCGCGAGCCCCGGCTCGCGCTCAGGGCTGAGCGAAGGCGTCCTCGACGCAGGCGAGCAGCGTCTCGGGGGTGAACGGCTTCTCGACGAAGCCCGCCTCGATCTCGCGGACCGCGTCGCGGGGCACCGACTCGCCCGTGTAGCCGCTCATGAACACGACCCGGATTCCCGGCAGGTGCTCGCGCACCCGCAGGGCCAGTTCGACGCCGGTCGTCTCCGGCATGACGACGTCGGTGAGCAGGACGCCGAACCGGGGCCCCTGCTCGAGCACCAGCCGCAGAGCCGCCTCGGCGCCGTCGGCGGCGACGACGTCGAAGCCGCCCGCCCCGAGCACCCGCTCGGTCAGCCGCCGGACCATCTCGTCGTCCTCGACGAGCAGCACCCGCCTGCCCTCGGCATCCGCCGCCGGGCGGCGGTCCGCGTCCGGCCTCCGGATCCGCGGCGGGCGCATCCGCGTCGGCCGGTCGAGGACCGGCAGCAGGATGTCGACGGCGGTGCCCTCGCCGGGCGCGGAGCGGAGCTCGACCGAGCCCCCGAGCGCCGCGACGATCCCGTAGACGGTCGCCAGGCCGAAGCCCGACCCCTGCCCGACCGGCTTCGTCGTGAAGAACGGCTCGAACGCCTTCTCGAGCACCTCGCGCGGCATCCCGGCGCCGTCGTCGCGGACGATCAGCTGGATCCACTCGTAGCTGCCGTCGCGCTCGCCGGCCGGCGCGACCGCTGATCTCGAGCATGCCGCCGTCCGGCATCGCGTCGCGGGAGTTGACGGCGAGGTTGACCACGATCTGCTCGATCTGGCCGCGCCCGGCCTCGACCGGCCGCAGGCCGCCGACGAGCTCGGTCCGCAGCTCGATGCCGTCGCCGAGCGTCACCGCGAGCAGGCCCTCGGCGGCGCGCACCGCCTCGGCGACGTCGATCGGCTCGACCGCGACGACCTCCTGCCGCGAGAAGACGAGCAGCTGGTGGGTGAGCTCGGCCGCGCGGCGGGCCGCGAGCTCGATCTCCGCGATCGAGTCCTCGGGCCCTCGGCCCTCGGCCTCGGCCTCCTCGCGGGCGAAGTCCCGCGTAGTTGAGGATCACCGCGAGCAGGTTGTTGAAGTCGTGCGCGATGCCGCCGGTCAGCTGCCCCATCGCCTCCATCCGGCTGGCGCGGTGGAAGCGCAGCTCGAGCTCGCGGATCCGCGAGTGCTCGGCGGCGGCGGTGAGGATGTAGCCGAGCGCCCGCACGAACTCGAGCTCCTGCTCGGAGAAGACCCGGGGCGAGGTGCAGAACGCGACGACCGCGCCCACGGGCCGCTCGGGGTCGCCGATCCCGACGCAGAGGCCGTCGCGCCGCCGTGCCGCGCGAGCAGCCCGCCGGGCGGGATCGCGCCGGCGCTGACCTCGCGCACGCCGGGGTGGCCGCGCGGCAGCAGGTAGGCGGCCTCGTGGCCGGCGAGGCGCAGCGGCTCGCCGCTCGTCGCCTCCTCGTCCCAGCCGTAGCCCGCCTCGAGCACGAGCCGCTCCCGCTCGCCGACGGGCCGACGACCCCCGCGAGGTCGACGCCCATCGCGACCACGAGCAGGTCGATGACGCGGTCGAGCAGCTCGTCGCGGTCCGAGCCGGCCAGCGCCATCCCGGCGGCGGCGGCAAGCGGGCCGACGCTGGCGACGGTCGGCAGGTCGCGTCGGCACGTCGGGCGGCGGAGCTGTCGAGGATCAGCGGCCGTCGCCCCCGCGACCGCGCCGTCGGCGCCGAACCGGATCCCGAAGCGGACCCGGGCGGGGAACGAGGTCCCGTCCCGGCGCATCAGCTGCAGGTCCTGCTCGACCGGCGCCTCGGGGAAGCTGAACAGCGCCTTCCGCATCCGCTCGGCGACGATCGGCGATGCGATCGGCAGCTCCTCGAGCGCGTCCCGATCGCCTCCTCCCAGGAGAAGCCGAACATCGCCTCGGCCGCGCCCTCCCAGGCCGTGATCCGGTTCTCGGTGTCGGTCGTGATCAGCGCCGTGCTGAGCTCGTGGAGCAGTGGAAGCAGCTCGGCCCCAGCGGCGCCAGGCGAGCGCGACGGCGCATGGTCCGAACCATCGGCACCCCTGCTCACAGGTGAAGTTGTAGCGAGGCCGGCGCCGAAAGGCCCCGCTCGGCGCCCCGCGGCACAGCGGCTGAGCGCGCGGCCGCCGCCGCGGTCTAGCCTCGCCCGGGTGCGCATCGCCCTGGCGACATACGAGCTGCCGACGGTCCGCGACGACGACCTCGACTTCCTGATCCCGGCCCTGAAGCGGCGCGGCGCCGAGGTCGAGACCCCGGCCTGGACCGACGCCAAGGCCGACTGGGCCTCGTTCGACCTGGTCATGGTCTCCTCGACCTGGGACTACTTCCGCCGCCTCGACGAGTTCAGGGCGTGGCTGCGGAAGACGGCGAAGGCGACGCTGCTCCGCAACGACCTCGAGACGATCGCCTGGAGCCTCGACAAGCGGTACCTGACCGAGCTCGAGGCCGCCGGGGTGCCGACGATCCCGACGATCTGGACCGCGCCCGGCTCCGAGGAGGAGATCGAGCGGACGGTCGCCGAGCTCGGCTGGGCGCGACGTGATCCTGAAGCCGGTCGTCGATCTCGGCGCGCAGCGCCTGGCCCGGGTCGAGACGCCGATGGTCGCCCGGATCCTGCGCTCGCTGAACGAGGACGGGATGGCGCAGCCGTTCCTGCCGGCGGTGCAGACCGAGGGCGAGCTCAGCCTGATCCACATCGGCGGCAGGCTGACCCACGCCGTCCGCAAGGTTCCGGCGCGCGGCGACTTCCGGGTGCAGTCGCAGTACGGCGGCTCGCGTCGAGCTGGTCGAGCCCCCGGCCGAGGCGGTCCGAGATCGCCGCCGCCGCGATCGCCGTCGCGCCGGGCGAGCCCCTCTACGCGCGAGCCGATCTGATCCGCGACGAGAGCGGCGCGCTGCGCCTGATCGAGCTCGAGCTGGTCGAGCCGAACCTGTTCCTCGGGCTCGACCCGGGCGCTGCCGAGACGCTCGCCAGGGCGCTGCTCGCCGAGCTCTGAGCCGGGCCGGAGCTCGGCTAGAACGTCCGGCCAGAGACCCCGGACATCGCTCGCGCGTGCGGGCGACTACGGACGATGTGTCTCGTGGCGGGGTGATCCGGGAGGCGGGCCCTGCCGTCGAGGAGCTCCCGATTCCGTTCCACCGAAACATCTTCGACAGCGACAGGCTCGCTGCCGGCCGGGCACCGGCGCCGAGGCAGGGCTCGCGACGCCGGCCGGGCGGCGGTCGCCGCGCGGGCCGCTCGAGGGCCCGGCCGCGCTCGAGCGCGCCGCACCCTTCCTGGCGGCCGCAGCGCTCGCCCTGCTGCTCACCGACCTCCTCCACTCCGCCGACGCCGGCCCGGCCCTGTTCGAGGCCTCGGCGTGTCTTCGCCGTCGGCGTCGTCGTCGCGATCGTCACTCCCTGGGAGCGGCTGCCGGCCTGGACGCAGGCGATCCCGCCGCTCGCCTTCCTCGCCCTCGTCGCGATGGTCCGGGCTGCCGAGGGCGGCGCCGGCGCCACCTCGACGCCGATGCTCGCCCTGCCGGTGATCTGGTTCGCGCTCTACGGCAGCCGGGTGGAGCTCGCGCTCGCGGCGATCGGGGCCGGGCTCGTGATCGCGCTGCCGGTCGCGATCGCGGGGCCGGACGCCGGCTACCCGGACACGGAGCTGCGGGCGGCGGCGACCTGGCTCGGGGTGCTCGGGATCGGCGGCTACGCGATCTCGGCGCTCGTCCGCCAGCGCGAGTCGCTGCTCGCCGATGTCACGGCGCTCGCCCGCACCGACCCGCTCACCGGCCTCGCCAACCGGCGCGGATGGCAGGAGCTGCTGCGCCGCGAGATCGCCCGGGCCGAACGCGACCACGGCTCGTTCTCGGTGGCGCTGATCGATCTCGACCGCTTCAAGGACTTCAACGACCGCAACGGTCACGCCGCCGGCGACCGCCTGCTCAAGGAGGCCGCCGCGCGCTGGTCCGGTCAGATCCGCGACATGGACCTGATCGCCCGTCACGGCGGCGAGGAGTTCGCGTTGCTGCTGCCCGGGGCCGGCTTCAAGGACGCCTCCGCGATCGTCGAGCGGATCCGATCCCAGACGCCGGCCGGGATCACGGTCTCCGGCGGGATCGCCGAGTGGGACGGCAGCGAGGACCCCGACGCGCTCGTCGCCCGCGCCGATGCCGCCCTGTACGAGGCGAAGCGCAGCGGCCGCGACCGCGTCCACCTGGCGCCGGCGCCGGGGGACTGAGGCCCGCCCTCGTCCGGCGCCGATCAGCGCTCGGCGATCAGCAGCGTCTGGCAGGCGCGGCCGATCGGGCCGAGCTCGTCCAAGAGCATCGTGTCCGCCATCCCGAGCCCGTCCGCCTCGGCCGCGGTCAGCGCATCGAGGCAGATCCACTCGCCGGCGGGCATCCGGTGCAGGTGGACCGAGAGATCGACGTTGATGAACAGGTAGCGCTCGATGTCGACGGTGGCGCTGATCCCGTTGCCGGAGTCGGCGGCGATCAGGACGCGCTGCAGCGGCGAGGGCTGCTCGCCGTCGAGCAGCGGCACCTGCATCCGCATCCAGCAGACGGCCGGGCCGGGCTCGGCGAAGGACCCATGCGCCCAGCGGTACTCCATGCCGGTGTGGTAGCCGCGCTCGTGGACCGTCGGAAAGAACTGCTCGCCCGGGTGGCAGCTCCGCCGGCGGCGTCGGCCTGCCCCGCTCGCCGCTCGGCCTTCCGGCCCGCGCCGGCGCGGAGTCGGGGCTCGTGCTCGGGATCGAGGGTGGCAGTTCGAGCTCGCCCGCCGCGATCCGCCAGCCGCGAGCGCGGATCAGCTCCTGACCGGGCTCCCCGGCCGGGCCGGGCGCTGCGCGCAGCGAGGCCTCCAGCATCTCGACCCGCCGGCCGGGCCGCGCGACCCTCGCCTCGACCACGACCTCGGCGATCGGCACCGGGCGCAGGATCTCGAAGGTGATCCGGCCGACGTTGCGGTCGTCCGGGCCGTCGCCGATCCCCTCGCAGAGCTCGATCTCGCGCGCGATCAGCGCTGCGGGTGGCCCCGCGTGCTGGTGGCCGCCGTCCCACGGGCCGCGGGTCAGCTCGGTCGCGCGATAGCGGCCGGCGGCGGCGTCGAGGACCTCGTAGAAGCAGGCGGGATCGCTCACGGCGCAAGCGTAGCCCGCTGTTCAGGCACCGGTAAGACCGCGCTTCTACGCTGTCGGAGCAAGACCGCGAGAGGAGTGCCGATGGAAAAGGTTCAGAAGTCAGACAGCGAGTGGCGCGAGCAGCTCTCCGACGAGCAGTTCCAGGTGACCCGCAAGGCAGGCACCGAGCGCGCCTTCAGCGGATGCTTCTGGGACACGAAGACGGAGGGCACCTACCGCTGCGTCTGCTGCGGTCAGAAGCTCTTCGACTCCGAGACCAAGTTCGACTCCGGGACGGGCTGGCCGAGCTTCTTCCAGCCCTCGGAGGACAGCGCCGTCGAGCTGCACTCGGACAACAGCATGTTCATGCGCCGCACCGAGGTCGTCTGCAGCCGCTGCGACGCCCACCTCGGGCACGTCTTCGACGACGGGCCGGCGCCGACCGGGCAGCGCTTCTGCATCAACTCCGCAGCGCTCGAGCTCGACCCGGGCGACGGCGAGGCGGAACAGGGCTGATCCGAGCCGGACGGGGCGGCGCGCGGGGCGCGCGCCTTCCCGTCCGCTCCGGTTACGCTCTCCGCGATGGAGATCTTCGGCCTCGACGCCTGGCTCAGCTGGTTTCTGATCGGCATCGGCCTGCTGATCGTCGAGGTGGCGATCGCGTTCACGTTCTTTGCGGCGCCGATCGCGCTCGGCTGCTTCGCGGCGGCGATCGTCGCCGCGGCGGGAGGCAGCCTCGAGCTGCAGCTCGTCGGGCTGATCATCGGCGCCCTGCTCTCGCTGGTGTTCCTGCGCCCGCGTCGTGCTCGCACACCTGCAGCCGCCGGCGCCGGAGAAGAGCTCGAACGTCCAGAGCCTGCTCGGCCGCCGCGCCGTGGCTCTCGAGCGGGTCGACGCCGACTCCGGCACCGTCCGGCTCGGCGACGACGTCTGGTCGGCACGCTCGGAGTCGGAGCAGGTCGTGATCCCGGAGGGCAGCAGGGTCGAGGTCGTGGAGATCCGCGGCGTCTACGTGTACGTGAGGCCGGCACCGGCCACGAGCTCGGCAGAGGCCGGGGAGGAGAGTGCAGGACAATGGATGAGACGATGATTCCCCTGGCGATCAACGGGGCCGCGATCGCGCTCGCAGCGATCGCGATCTTCGTGCTGGTCACGCTGATCGCGGCGGTCAAGATCGTGCCGCAGGCGCGCGCCGGGATCGTCGAGCGGCTCGGCCGCTACCACCGGACCCTGCAGCCCGGCCTGGCGCTGCTGATCCCGTTCGTCGACCGCGTCCTCCCCCAGATCGACCTCCGCGAGCAGGTCGTCACCTTCCCGCCTCAGGCCGTGATCACCGAGGACAACGTCAACGTCAACATCGACACGGTCGTCTACTACACGATCATCGACCCGAAGGCCGTGACTTACGAGGTCGCCCAGCCGATCCGCGCGATCGAGCAGCTGACGATCACCACGCTCCGCAACGTGATCGGCTCGCTCGACCTCGAGGAGGCGCTGACCTCCCGCGACTCGATCAACGCGCAGCTGCGGACCGTGCTCGACGAGGCGACCGGCAAGTGGGGCATCCGCGTCAACCGGATCGAGCTCAAGGCGATCGACCCGCCGCCGACGATCCAGGAGGCGATGGAGAAGCAGATGCGGGCCGAGCGCGACAAGCGCGCCGCGATCCTCACCGCCGAGGGCTCGAAGGCGTCCCAGATCCTCGTCGCCGACGGCGACAAGCAGTCCTCGATCCTGCGCGCCCAGGGCGCCAAGGAGGCGACGATCCTCGACGCACAGGGCGACCGCGAGGCCCAGGCCCTGCGGGCCGAGGGCGAGGCGATGGGCATCAGCACCGTCTTCGAGAGCCTGCACAAGGGCGAGGTCGACGAGGGGATCCTCTCCTACCTCTACCTGGAGATGCTCCCCCAGCTCGCCGCCGGCGAGGCGAACAAGCTGTTCGTGATCCCGCAGGAGTTCACCGAGGCGCTCGGCAAGCTGAGCGAGTCGCTCGGCGCGAAGGTCCCGAAGCCGCCTGCAGCTTCCGGCGGCTCGATCACCGAGGGGGAGCGGCCGGCGGGGTCGTAGGCGGTCGGCCTGGGGTTGTCAGCGCGGCCGAGGTTGCAGGGACGTAAGCGGGTCCGTTTGCAGTGAGGGAGGGTGTTCGGGGTGGGGTTGGTCACTCCGGCGTGCGAGTGCGTGCGGGATCGGTGTGGATTCTCGGTGGGCGGACGAGATCGATTGACCGCGAGATCGGGACTTTCGATCTCGCGGATAGCGCGGTCGGACTATTCCTGCTCGCAGCTCGCCGGACGAGGGGACGATTGCGACGAATAGTTCGTCCCTTTCGGCATCTCGTCGCCGATCGAGCCCTACCCTGGTCCGCGACCAACTTCGGGCCCCGCACCGCGGCCGACCCGCCAATCCACTCCACCCTCACTGCAAACTCACCCCGGCCGGCCCCTCGTGGCCGCCGGTCGCCAGGACGCGCCCTCGTCCCGCCGACCCCTCGGCTCAGCCGCCGAGCTTCGCCGGGGCGCCGCGGTCGACGAGCGCCTGCGGGCAGCGCGACGCTGCCGTCCTCCTGCTGGCCGTTCTCGATCAGGGCGATGAGGATGCGGGAGACGGCGAGGGCGGTGCCGTTCAGGGTGTTGACGAACTCGGGGGCGCCGTCGCCGTCGCGGAAGCGGCAGTTGAGGCGGCGGGCCTGGTAGTCGGTCGTGTTCGAGGTCGAGGTGACCTCGCGGTAGCGCTCCTGGCTCGGGATCCAGGCCTCGCAGTCGAACTTGCGGGCGGCCGGGGCGCCGAGGTCGCCGACGGCGATGTCGACGACGCGGTAGGGGATCTCGAGCGCCCCGAGGATCTCCTCCTCGATCGCGAGCAGCCGCTCGTGCTCGGCGTCGGCGTCCTCGGGCCGGACGAAGCTGAACATCTCGACCTTGTCGAACTGGTGCACGCGGAAGATGCCGCGCGTGTCCTTGCCGGCGGCGCCGGCCTCGCGGCGGAAGCAGGTCGAGATGCCGGCGTAGCGGATCGGGAGATCGCCGCCGTCGACGATCTCCTCCATGTGCAGCGCCGCCAGCGAGACCTCGGAGGTGCCGACCAGGAAGAGCTCGTCCTTGGGGACCTCGTAGATCATCTCCCGCTCGCCGGGGAAGAAGCCGGTCCCGTACAGCGGGCCCTCGCGGACGAGCACGGGCGGCACGACCGGCGTGAACCCGTGCGTGCCGACGACCTCGACCGCGAAGCGGATCAGGGCCAGCTCGACGAGCACGAGGTCGCCGAGCAGGTACGCGAAGCGGGAGCCCGAGGCCTCGGCGGCCTTCTCCATCTCGATCAGGCCGAGGTCGAGGCCGATCTCGAGGTGGTCGCGGACCTCGAAGCCGAACTCGGGCCGCTCGCCGACCTCGCGCAGCGGCCTCGCGTCCTCGTCGGTGTCGCCGTCGGGGGCGTCGGGGTGCGGCGGGTTCGGGATCGTCAGCGCCAGCCGGTCGCGCTCGGCCTCGACCTCGGCGAGCTCGGTCTCGAGCGCCTTGATCCGGCCCGACACCTCGCGCATCGCGGCGATCGCCTCGTCGGCGTCCCGGCCCTCGCGCTTGGCGAGGCCGATCGCATCCGATGCCTCGTTGCGCTCGGCCCGCAGGCCCTCGACCTCGGGCAGCAGCTCACGGCGGCGCGCGTCGAGGCGCAGCAGCTCGTCGAGGTCGGCGTCGGCTCCGATCCGGGCCAGCGCAGCTCGTGCCGGCTCCGGGTCCTCGCGGATTCGCTTCAGGTCGAGCAGGGTGGCCCCCGGCCGGCTAGGCGGCTAGCCCTCGGAGTCGTAGCCCGCGCTGGTGCCCTGGTCGGGCTCGGAGTCCTCCTGCTGCTGCAGGCTCTGGTCCTCCTCGGGCGACGGCAGCGGCGGGTCGTCGACCTCGGTCCCCGTGTACTCGTCGAGGAAGCGGGCGACCGCCTCGGCCTCGTCGCCGACGACGATGTTCTGCGGCATGATCGCGCCGGAGAAGCCGCCGTTCTGGATCGCGAAGAGCGCGTCCTCGTAGGTCTCGACGCGCTGGTCCAGGTTCGGGCCCTGCTGGCGCAGGGTCCGGTTGCCGGAGCCCTGGGTGCCGGCCGGCGTCATCGTGTGGCAGCCGCCACAGCGCTCGGCGAAGATCACGGCGCCGTCGTAGGTCGGGTCGTCCTCGGACACGGTGATGCCCGCGCTGCCACAGGCGGCGGTACCGATCGCTACGAGCGCGAGAGCGATGAGTGCGAAGAGGGGCTTCACGCGGGCGGCATCATACTTCCAACGCCCCCCATGGCATCCACTGACCCCCTCCTTCGCGAAATCGGCCCTGCGAGCCTGCGCTCGGCGATGTCCCGGTTTCCGACCGGAGTCACGATCGTGACGGCCCCGACGGCGGACGGCCCGGCCGGCCTCGCCGCCAACGCGGTCACCTCCCTTTCGCTCGATCCGCCGCTGATGCTGGCCTGCCTCGACCGCGGCTCGAGGACCCTGCGCGCGGTCGAGGGAGCGGGCCGGTTCGGCGTCAACGTGCTCGCCGCCGACGCCGAGCGCCACGCCCGGGCCTTCGGCCGCAAGGTGCCGATGGAGGAGAAGTGGACCGGACGTCGGCTGGAGCGACCGCGACGGCCTCCCCCACCTCGACGACGCGATCGTCTTCATCGCCTGCACGATGCGCGACGTCGTCAACGGCGGCGACCACGTGATCGTCACCGGCGAGGTCGAGACGATCGCCGAGCGCGAGGGCTCGCCGCTCGTCTTCGCCGACGGCGTCTACCGGCCGCTCTGACCGGTCGCGTCAGGCCTGAGCGTCGGGCCGAGCGGCAGCTCGCCCGGCTTGAAGGCGGCCGTGGCGCCCTCGTCCACCCGTCCGGGCATGTGGACCCGGAGGCTGACCGCGCCGACCAGGAGCTCGTCGCCGTCGCCGAGCCGGCGGCGGCCTTCGACGCGCTCGCCGTTGAGGAAGGTGCCGTTGCGCGAGGTGCCGTCGTCGACCACGGTCCAGTCGTCGGAGAGCGACTCGAGCCGGGCGTGCAGACGCGAGGTCGCCTCGTCCCAGTTCAGGGAGATGTCGGTCCACAGGCCGCGGCCGATCGTCACCTGACCGCTCTCGGGCAGCTCGTAGATCCGCTGCAGGCCGTTGACGTCGCGGTAGACGACGAACGGGGTGGTTCGGGACTCGGCACTCTGGATCGAAGCCTGCTCGGTCGGGCTCGGGTCCACTTCCGGCCCGGGCACCGCTCCCCCGGGCTCGTTCGCCTCGTCGCTCAGCGCGGCTCACCTCCTCGGGCGAGCGTACGCCGACCCCGGGCACCCGTCAAGGCCGGCGGACGGACGTCCCGGACCCGGCTCAGCTCAGCTCGATGCCGCGTTCGACCGGACGATGCTCGGCGCGGTCTGCAACCGGCAGCACGATCGAGACCGTGAGACCGCCGCCCGGTGTCTCGTCGAGCAACAGCTCTCCCGCCATCGCCTCGACGAAGGACCTCGCGACGGCCAGGCCGACGCTGGGGCTCTTCTCACCGCCGGGCTCGCCGACGCCCTCGAACGGCGCGAACAGGCGGTCGCGCTCGGCGGCCGGGATCCCGGGGCCCGAGTCGACGACCCGCAGCATCACCCGCTCCCCGACCTCGCCGACCGCGATCGTCAAGCGTCCGTCCGGGTCGGCCGCGAGCGCGTTCTCGACGACGTTCGTCAACGCCCGCTCGAGCAGGCCATCGTCGGCCAGGACGCTCGGCAGCGATTCCGGCACCTCGACCGCGATCCGGTCGGCGGCGGCTCGGGGCGATCCCCTCGAGCATCCTCGTGACCACGGCGGCGACGGCGACGGGCTCCGAGCGCGGCTGGAACGAGCCCGCCTGCAGACGGCTCATCTCGAGCAGGCCGCCGACCAGCCGCTCGAGCCGGTCGGTCTCGGTGCCGATCCTCGTCACCTCCGCACGCGACTCGGGGTCCGAGAACCAGGCGTGGGAGTCGAGCAGCTCCTCGACCGCCTTGTCGATCTCCGCGAGCGGGCGCTTGAGGTCGTAAGCGATCGTCCGCAGCAGCGCGATCCGGAGGCTGTCCGACGCCTCCATCGCGCCGACCTCCTCGACCTGCGCCTGGAGCCTGTTGCGGTCGAGCGCCCCGCCGAGCTGACGGGCGAGGATCCCGAGGACACGGCGGTCGTCGGAGCTGAGCGCGCGGCCGCTCAGCGTCAGCGCCGCCTGCTCGCCGGCGGCGAGGCTGACCTCGGCCGCACCGGGATCCGCGGGTGGATCGGGACCGGCCGCGGCGGCGGCCCTCCAGCCGTCACCCGAGCGCTCGAGCAGGGCGACGGAACGGAGGCTGAAGCCGACGCGGACCGCGTCGACCATCGTCTGCAGCTCATCGCTTCCGGCGCCGGCGACGTAGGCGAGCGCCTGCGCCTCGCGCCGCGCCGTCTCGGCCTCGATCGTGCGACGGCCGAGCTGGCCGACGAGCATCCCGATCGCGGTCGCGACGGCGAGGAAGACCAGCAGCGCCAGGATGTCCTTGGACTCGTCGACCTTGAACGAGCCCGTGGGATCCGTGAAGACGTAGTCGAGCGGGATCAGGGCCAGCAGCGCCGCGGCCACGGCAGGGCGCCAGCCGCCGAGCAGCGCGATCAGGATCACGAGCCCGAGATAGACGAGCGACGTCGCGGTCAGGCCGACCTCCTCGCGGACCGGGAGCATCAGCAGGGTCAGCAGCGGGACGCCGAGCCAGCACGAGCGCCAGCACCTGCAGGCGCCGGCGCTGCGAGAGCGCGGCGGGGTGAGCACGGCGCATCGGCTCGGCCTCCCCGGGGATCGCCTCGCCGCGGGCCTCGCTGATGATGTGGACGTCGATCGGCCCCGAGGCCCGGTTGACCGAGTTGATCACCGAGCCGCGCAGGAACTCGGTCAGCCGCGAGCGACTCGATGCTCCGAGGACGAGCTGCGTCGCGTGCTCGGAGCGGGCGAAGTCGATCAGCGCCGGGGCGATGTCCGAGGCTGCGATCTCGTGGTAGCTGCCGCCGAGGTCGATCACGAGGCGGTGGATCTCCTCGAGCGTCTCCGCGCTCGCACCGGCCCCGAAGCCCTCGGCCTCGCGGACGTGGCAGGCGATCAGCTCGCCGCGCATGCGGCCGGCGATGCGCGCCGCTCGCCGCAGCAGGGCCTCGTCGTTGTGGCGGCCGGAGATCGCGACGACGACCCGCTCCCGGGTCTCCCAGGTGTCGGCGATGTCGTGCGTCTCCATGTAGGCGTCGAGCGACTCCTCGACCCGGTCGGCGACCCACAGCAGCGCCAGCTCGCGCAGCGCCCCGAGGTTGCCGGGCCGGAAGTAGTTGGCGAGCGCGGCGTCGATCTTCTCGGGCGCGTAGACGTCGCCGCGAGCGAGCCGGCGGCGCAGCGCCTCCGGCGTCAGGTCGACGAGCTCGATCTGGTCGGCCCTGCGGACGACGGCATCGGGAATCGTCTCCGCCTGGCGCACTCCGGTGATCCGCTCGACGACGTCGTTGATCGACTCGAGGTGCTGGATGTTGAGCGTCGAGATCACCGAGATCCCCGCTTCGAGCAGCTCCTCGACGTCCTGCCAGCGCTTCTCGTTGCGCGAGCCCGGGACGTTGGTGTGCGCGAGCTCGTCGACGAGAGCGAGCGCGGGCTTGCGCTCGAGCAGCGCGTCGATGTCCATCTCCTCGAAGTGGACGCCGCGGTAGTCGAGGCGCCGGGCCGGGACGACCTCGAGCCCCTCGAGCTTCGCCGTCGTCTCGGGGCGGCCGTGCTCCTGGAACCAGCCGACCGCCACGTCCTCGCCCCGCGCGTGGCGGCGGACGCCTTCGTTCAGCATCGCGAAGGTCTTGCCGACGCCCGGCGCGGCACCCAGGTAGACCCGATGAAAGCCTCTGGCCATCGCGATCAGGGTACGTCGCCGAGCCGTCGCCGGTCGAATCACGTTTCCGCCCGGCAGCGCTCGTGCAGGGAGGAACCGGGCCGCGATCCGGCTACCGTCAAACGCGTGACGAGCGCCGCAGACCGTCCCGGGCCGACCGACCGGAGGCCGAACCTGGTCCTCCGGGCGGCGCCGCGCTCGCGCGCGCTCGGGCTGCTCGTGGCGCTGGCGGCCGTCGCCGCGACGACGCTCCTGATCTTCGGCCTGCGCGAGATCGTCCCGGCGATCTCGACGGGCGTCGTCTACCTGGTCGCCGTTCTGCTCGTCTCGACCTACTGGGGGCTCGGGCTCGGGCTGCTGACGGCGCTCGCCAGCGCGCTCGCCTTCAACTTCTTCCACATCGAGCCGACCGGCCGGCTGACGATCGCCGACCCCGAGAACTGGGTCGCGCTGGTCGTCTACCTGCTCGCCGCGGCGATCGCCTCGACCGTCGCCGACCTCGCCCGCTCGCGGGCGGCCGAGGCGGAGGCCCGGCGCCAGGAGGCCGACCTCGCCGCCGAGATGGCCCGGATCCTGCTCGGCGGAGCCAACCTCGAGGACGCCCTGCCGATCGCCTCCCGCCGACTCGGCGAATCGCTGGAGCTGCCGGGGACCGCGATCGTGCTCGACCCGCAGGCGGGCCCGGCGGCGGCGCGGCCCTCGATCCCGATCGACCTCGGCGGCGGACCGCGAGGCGGCGCTGGAGCTGCCGAGCGGCACCGACTCCGGCCTCGCCGAACGGATCCGGGAACGCGTCGTGCCGGCGCTCGCGACCCTGCTGCGCGCGGCCCTCGACCGCGACGCGCTCCAGAGCGAGGCGGTCGAGACGGTCGCCCTGCGCCGCTCCGACATGGTCAAGACCGCGCTGCTGCGAGCCGTCTCCCACGACCTGCGCACGCCGCTGACCGCGATCATCACGGCGGGCGAGGCGCTGCGCTCCCCGGGCCTGACCGACACGGACCGGGACGAGCTCGCCGACGTCGTCGTCGGCTCGGCGGCCCGCCTCTCGCGGCTCGTCGAGCAGCTCCTCGACCTCTCGCAAGCTCGAGGCGGGCGCCGCCGAGCCGCGCGCCGACTGGTGCTCGATCGAGGAGGTCGTCCGCGGCGCGATCGAGCAGCTGCCGGCGGACGGGCCGGCGGTCGAGTTCGAGGCCGAGGCCCGCCTGCCGCTCGTCCGGGCCGATGCCGCGCAGCTCGAGCGCGTGTTCGTGAACCTGGTCGAGAACGCGCGCCGCCACTCGGACGGGCACCCCGTCAAGATCCGCGCCGCCGTGGCCGGAGACGTTCTCAGCATTCGCGTGATCGATCGCGGGCCGGGCCTGAGCCCGGCCCAGCGCGAGCGGATCTTCGAGCCCTTCTACCGGCTCCCCGGCCCGCGCGAGCATCAGGGATCGGGGCTCGGGCTCGCGATCGTCAAGGGCTTCGTCGAGGCGAACGGCGGCCAGGTCCGGGCGGAGTCGCTGCCGAGCCAGGGCTCCGTGTTCGCGGTCGAGCTGCCGGTCGCGCCGGTCCCGCACGAGGCCGAGGAGCCGGGGCTGTGAGCGGCGGCGGCAAGCGCGTGCTCGTCTGCGACGACGAGCTCCAGATCCTGCGGGCGCTGCGCGCAGTGCTTCGCGAGGCGGGGTTCGAGGTCGTCGCGACGGCGACCGTCGCCGAGGCGCTCGAGGCGGCGGCGCTGCGGGCGCCGGACGCGGCGATCCTCGACGTGATCCTGCCCGACGGCGACGGCGTCGAGATCTGCCGCCGTCTGCGCGAGTGGAGCGAGATGCCGATCCTGATGCTGAGCGCGGTCGGCCAGGAGGACCAGAAGGTCGCGGCGCTCGAGGCCGGCGCCGACGACTACGTGACGAAGCCGTTCAGCCCCCGCGAGCTCGTCGCCAGGCTCAACGCGATCATGCGCCGCTCCGGGCGCGGCGAGGAGGAGGCGGCGATCGTCGTCGAGGGCCTCGAGATCGACCTCGCGGCGAGGACCGTGCGCCTCGACGGCGAGGAGATCCACCTGACCCCGATCGAGTACGACCTGCTGCGGACGCTCGCGATCAACCGCGGGCGGGTGATGACGCACCGGGCGCTGCTGAGCGAGGTCTGGGGCTCGAGCTACGCCGAGGACACGCGCACGCTGCGGACCCACATCGCCAACCTGCGGCGCAAGATCGAGCCCGAGGGCGCCCCGCGGCTGATCCGCACCGACGCCGGCATCGGCTACCGCTTCGCCTCCTAGACAGCCGGCCGCCGGCGCCCCTCGCGGCCGGGTCCCCGGGGCCCGCTCGGTCTTCACACGATCTTGATGCCGGCGGGCCGGATCTTCACCCGATCTTGGCGACCGCGGTCCGGACAATCGACGACATGGACGTGATCTCGATCGCACTCGGCCTCGCCTTCTTCGTGGCGATGCTGGCGCTGCTCGCCGGATTGGACCGGGTATGAGCGCCGCCGAAGCCTTCGGCCTGGTCGTCGCGATCCTGCTGTTCGCGTACCTGACCTACGCGCTGCTGCGGGGGGAGAAGCTCTGATGACCGTCCAGGGCTGGCTCCAGATCGCTCTCTACGTCGGCGTCCTGACGGCGCTGACGCCGCTGATCGGCGGCTACATGTACCGGGTCTACACGGGCCGGCCGGTGCTGCTGACCCGGGTCCTCGGACCGCTCGAGCGCCTGATCTACCGGGGCCTGCGCACCGATCCCTCGATCGAGCAGGACTGGAAGGGCTACGCGCGGACGACGCTGATCTTCAGCGCCTTCTTCTTCGTCCTCCTCTACGTGATCCTCAGGACCCAGGGGATCCACCCGTTCAACCCCGAGGGCTACGACTCCGGCACCTGGGACGTCTCCTTCAACACCGCCACCTCGTTCCTCAGCAACACGAACTGGCAGTTCTACGGCGGCGAGACCACCCTCTCCTACTTCTCGCAGATGGCCGGCCTCGCGGTCCAGAACTTCGTCTCCGCCGCGGTCGGCATGGCGGTGCTGATCGCCGTGATCCGCGGCTTCGTCGCCCGCTCGGGCCGCGAGCTCGGCAACTTCTGGGTCGACCTCACCCGGACGCTGCTCTACATCCTGCTGCCGATCTCGGTGATCGGCGGCCTCTTCCTCGTCTCCCAGGGCGTGCTGCAGTCGCTCGCCCCCTACGAGACCTTCCAGACCCTGACCGGCGGCTCGCAGACGCTGGCGCTCGGCCCGGTCGGCTCCCAGGAAGTGATCAAGGAGCTCGGCACCAACGGCGGCGGCTTCTTCAACGTCAACTCGTCGATGCCGTTCGAGAACCCGTCCGGGCTGACCAACTTCGTCGAGCTGCTGCTGATCCTGCGTGATCCCCGCGGGGCTGACGGCGACCTTCGGCCGCATGGTCGGCAACAAGCGGCTCGGCTGGGCGATCTACTCGGCGATGGCGATCCTCTTCGTGATCGGCGTCGGCCTCGTCTACGCGGCCGAGACCGACGGCTCGACGGCCCAGCACCTGGCGGGCGTCGCCGGCTCCAACATGGAGGGCAAGGAGCTGCGCTTCGGCGACGCCGGCACGGCCCTGTGGGTGGTCGTCACGACGGTCGCCTCGTGCGGCGCCGTCAACGCCGCCCACGAGTCGCTGACCGCGCTCGGCGGCGCCGTCCCGATGGCGAACATGGCGACCGGCGAGGTGATCTTCGGCGGCGTCGGCTCGGGCCTCTACGGAATGCTGATGTTCGTCGTCCTCGCCGTCTTCATCGCCGGCCTGATGGTCGGCCGCACCCCTGAGTTCCTCGGCAAGAAGATCGAGGCCCGCGAGGTCAAGCTGGTCGTCCTCGCGACGCTCGCGGTGCCGCTGCTCGTGCTCGTCGCCGTCGCGATCTCGATCGCCACCGACTACGGGCGCGAATCGATCTACAACGCCGGCCCGCAGGGCTTCTCGGAGACGCTCTACGCCTACATCTCCCAGGCCAACAACAACGGCTCCGCCTTCGCCGGCTTCACCGGATACCTGCAGCCGAACGCGCCCGGCAACGTCGGCGCCTACGGGATCACCTTCGCCGACATCCTCGGCGGGCTCGCGATGCTCGCCGGGCGCTTCCTGCCGATGGTGCTCGCGCTCGCGGTCGCCGGCTCGCTCGCCGGCAAGCGGGTCGCACCGATCGGCCCCGGCACGATGCGCACCGACACCGGCACCTTCGTGGTCCTGCTGATCGGCACGATCCTGCTGGTCGCGCTGCTCACCTTCGTCCCCGCCCTTCTACTCGGCCCGATCGTCCAGGGCCTGACGGAGCAGCTGTTCTGATGCGCCGCGACCTGATCTCATCCCTGCTCGCGGTGATCGGCATCACGATCGTGTTCGGCCTCGCCTACCCGCTGGCGATGACCGGCGCCGGCCAGGTCCTGTTCGGCGACGCGGCCGACGGCTCGAAGATCGAGCGCGACGGCGAGACCGTCGGCTCCTCGCTGATCGGCCAGAACTACCTGCGGGTCGTCACCGACCGCAAGGGCGAGCCGGTGCTCGGCCCGGCCGGCAACCCCAAGCACGAGCCCGATCCGGCCTTCTTCCAGGGCCGCCCGTCGGTGACCGGCAACGACCCCTCGATCACCTACTTCAACAACCTCGGCCCCAACCAGGCCGACCTCGAGCAGATGTTCGCCGACAACCTCGATGCCTACCTGGCGCTCGAGGGCCCGTTCAACCCGGGCCTGGCGCCCGAGGACGTCCCCAACGACGCGGTGCAGACCTCCGCCTCCGGCGTCGACCCCCACATCTCCCCCGAGAACGCCGAGATCCAGGCCCGCCGGGTCGCCGACGAGCGCGGAGCGCCGCTCGACGAGGTCCTCGCTCTGATCGACGAGAACACCGACGGCCGCTCGCTCGGCGTCTTCGGAGAGCCGGGCGTGAACGTCCTCGAGCTCAACCTCGCTCTCGAGAAGGAGTACCCGACCGAATGACGTCCGCCGCAGTCAGCACCGAAAGCACCCGCGCGTCCGCCCAGCGCTCGCCGTTCGACCCCGAGATCCTGCGCCCGGCGCTGCTCGCCTCGCTGCAGAAGCTCGACCCGCGCGTCCAGTTCCGCAACCCGGTCATGTTCGTGGTCGAGGTCAGCGCGATGATCACGACGATCGCCTGGATCGTCCAGGCGTTCGGCGGTGAGCCGCTCGGCGGCGGCAACGAGACGGCCCTGTTCTCCTTCACCGTCGCCGTCTGGCTGTGGCTGACCGTGGTCTTCGCCAACCTGGCCGAGGCGCTCGCCGAGGGCCGCGGGCGCGCCCAGGCAGACACCCTGAAAGCGCTCCGGACCGAGACCCTCGCCCGGCTCGCCGACGGCACCGAGATCCCGGCCGGCCAGCTGCGCCGGGGCGACACCGTCGTCGTCGAGACCGGCGAGACGATCCCCGGCGACGGCACCGTGATCGAGGGCATCGCGACCGTCGACGAGTCGGCGATCACCGGCGAGTCCGCTCCCGTGATCCGCGAGTCCGGCGGCGACCGCAGCGCCGTCACCGGCGGCACCCGCGTGCTCTCCGACCGGATCGTGGTCGAGATCACGCAGGAGCCCGGCCAGAGCTTCCTCGACAAGATGATCGCGCTCGTCGAGGGCGCCGAGCGGCGCAAGACGCCGAACGAGATCGCGCTCGGGATCCTGCTCTCGGGCCTGACCCTGATCTTCCTCGTCGTCGTCGTGACGCTGCGGCCGATGGCCCTGTTCGCCGACACCGACGTCTCGATCGTGACCCTGGTCGCGCTGCTCGTGGCGCTGATCCCGACGACGATCGGCGCGCTGCTCTCCGCGATCGGCATCGCCGGCATGGACCGGCTCGTGCGCCGCAACGTGCTCGCCCTCTCCGGACGCGCGGTCGAGGCCTCCGGCGACGTCGACGTGCTGCTGCTCGACAAGACCGGCACGATCACGCTCGGCAACCGCCAGGCGACCGAGTTCATCCCGATGGCCGGCGTCTCCGAGCGCGAGCTCGCCGAGGTCGCGCAGATGGCCTCGCTCGCCGACGAGACGCCCGAGGGCCGCTCGATCGTCGTGCTCGCGAAGGAGTACGGGATTCGCGAGCACACCTTCGAAGGACACGAGCCGAGCTTCGTCCCGTTCACGGCCGAGACCCGGATGAGCGGCGTCGACATCAACGGGTCCCGCCTCCGCAAGGGCGCGGGCGACGCGATCGCTGCCTGGGTCGACGGCGAGGGCGGGCAGGCGCCGCCCGAGTTCCGCGAGACGCTCGACCGGATCTCGAGCGAGGGCGGGACCCCGCTCGCGGTGGCTCGCGACAGCCAGCTGCTCGGCGTCGTCTACCTCAAGGACATAGTCAAGGAAGGGATGCGCGAGCGGTTCGAGCACCTGCGGGCGATGGGCATTCGCACCGTGATGGTGACCGGAGACAACCCGCTCACGGCAGGGAAGATCGCGGCGGAGTCGGGCGTGGACGACTTCCTCGCGGAGGCGACGCCGGAGGAGAAGATGGCCCTGATCCGCTCCGAGCAGGCCGAGGGCCGGCTCGTGGCGATGACCGGAGACGGGACCAACGACGCCCCGGCGCTCGCCCAGGCCGACGTCGGCGTCGCGATGAACACGGGAACCCAGGCGGCGCGCGAGGCCGGGCAACATGGTCGATCTCGACTCGAACCCGACGAAGCTGATCGAGATCGTCGAGGTCGGCAAGCAGCTGCTGATCACGCGCGGCGCCCTGACCACGTTCTCGATCGCCAACGACGTCGCCAAGTACTTCGCGATCCTGCCCGCGATCTTCGCGGCCACCTACGCGCTCGCCGGCGGCGACGGCTCCGGCCCGCTCGATCAGCTCAACGTCATGAACCTGGGCACGCCCGAGTCGGCGATCATCTCGGCGATCATCTTCAACGCGCTGATCATCCCGATGCTGGTGCCGCTGGCCCTGCGCGGAGTCCGCTACCGGCCCGGTCGGCGCCGACGCCCTGCTGCGCCGCAACCTCCTGATCTACGGCCTCGGCGGCCTGATCGTGCCCTTCGTCGGGATCAAGCTGATCGACCTGATCGTGCACAACCTGCTCGGAGCCTGAGGGTGACCACCGCGACGCTCCGCCATCACCGCGAAGCCCGCACCCGGGTCCACCCCGCCGACCGGCGCCGAATCGACGCGTTGTCGTAGAGCATCTTCTCGAAGTGCGGCACGAGCCACGCCTCGTCCGTCGAGTAGCGGTGGAAGCCGCCGGCCAGCTGGTCCATCAGGCCGCCGCGGGCCATCCGGTCGAGGGTCGTGACCAGCATCTCGCGCGCCTCGTCGTCGGCCGCGCGCTCGAGGAGGAAGAAGAGGTTCGCGGGCGACGGGAACTTCGGAGCCGGCCCGAAGCCGCCCCACTCGGGGTCGAACCGGGCCGCGAGCCCCTGCCGCACCGCGTCCACGACCTCGGCGCCGGGGAGGACGCCCCCCCGCCCGACCGTCGGGCCGAGGTGCTGCTGCATGGCCTGCGCCACCATCTCGGCCTGCTGGAGCAGCTCCGGACGCCGGAACAGCCACGCCTCGCGCAGGCCCTGCAGGACCCTCGGGAGGCCCGGGCGCCCCCGGCTGTCGGTGGGCGGGAAGTACGTGCCGGCGAAGAAGGGCTTGAGGTCGGGCGTGAGGAACACGGAGTTGGGCCAGCCGCCCGAGCGCGTGATGAGCTGCGTCGCGGCCATGTAGATCTCGTCCACGTCGGGCCGCTCCTCGCGGTCCACCTTCACGCAGACGAATCCCTCGTTCATCTCGTGGGCGATGTCGGGGAGGGAGAAGCTCTCCCTCTCCATCACGTGGCACCAGTAGCAGGTCGAGTAGCCGATCGAGAGGAAGATCGGCTTGTCCTCGGCGCGGGCGCGCGCGAAGGCCTCCTCGCCCCAGGGGTACCAGTCGACCGGGTTGTCCTTGTGGAGGAGGAGGTAGGGGCTCGACTCACGCGCCAGACGGTTCGCCACGCGATCTCGCCCCCCAAAAAGATCGAGGCCGCTCACGCGGCCTCGGGCTCTCGTTCCTGTATGAGTGCTGGTAGCGGGGGGAGGATTTGAACCTCCGACCTTTGGGTTATGAGCCCAACGAGCTACCTGGCTGCTCTACCCCGCGTCAAATCAACAACCGGCTGAGTGTAGCAATCCCCCCGGGCGGTGTCAACGGTCCTGTGCGCTAGAATGACGCGTCCCAACCAGCCGAGGAGTCCCCGATGTCGAGAAGCGGATGCGTCGCTGCGCTGGCCCTGGCGTGCGTGGCCGCAGAGCCCGCGGCGGCCCAGGCGCCGTCCGACGCCGGCGACCCGTCCTTCCGTCTCTACCTGGCCGCCACGGCCGCAGCCGAGGCGTCGCTGCGCCTCCACGAGACGGCCGCGGCGCGGCGCTGGCTCGACGAGGCGCCCGCAGCCCACC
Source organism: uncultured Solirubrobacterales bacterium (assembly GCA_963743845.1). GTDB lineage: Bacteria > Actinomycetota > Thermoleophilia > Solirubrobacterales > 70-9 > CAXMST01. The sequence goes on along the minus strand of CAVURI010000002.1, from coordinate 8,787 downwards.
GCGGCTGGGAGTGGCGGTACCTGAGCGCCCAGGCCGACCGCTCCTCGGCCCGCCTCGACGCCCACACGCGCGTCCTCGACGTCGCGGTGAGCCCCGACGGCCGGCGTCTCGCCACTTCGGGCGCCGACGGCTCGGTGAAGCTCTGGGACGCCGCATCGCTCGCCCTCGAGCGCACGCTCGCGGGTCACACCGCCGCGGTCTGGACGGTCGCCTTCTCCCCCGACGGCCACCAGCTCGCCACCGCCTCGACCGACAGGACGGCCCGCGTGTGGGACGTCGCGACGGGCTCGGAGGTCCGGAAGCTCGAGGGCGTGAGCCGGGGCATCGCCACCGTGGCCTGGAGCCCCGACGGCGCGCGGCTCGCCACCACCGGATGGGACCGCAGCGAGGAGCGGGGCGTCTGGGGTGTCGTGAAGGTCTGGTCGAGCGACGGCGCGCTCGTCCGCTCGCTCGAGCACGGCGTCAAGCCCATCGTCACGTCCTCCTGGTCGCCCGACGGCACGCGCTTCTTCGCCGGCACCTGGGACGACGACGTGGCGGTCTGGGACACGGCGACCTGGGCGCCGGAGGCCAGGGCTCCTTCCCCCGAAGGACGAGTCCTACAAGGCCGTCCAGGGCATCGCCGTGAGACCGGACGGGCGGCGCCTCGCCGTGGGAGCGAAGGACGGGACGCTGCGGGTGTGGGATGTCGCCGGCTCGCGCCTGCTCCAGACACTCGTCGGCCAGGCCGAGGGCCAGGCGCAGTGGGTCAACGACGCCGTCTGGCTGCGCGACGGCCGCCTCGCCGCCGCCGGCAACGACCTCACCGTCCGGCTCTGGGACGCGGAGGCCGGCCGGCAGCGGGCCGTCCTGCACGGCCACACGGGCTCCGTCACCAGCATCGCGGCCTCTCCCGACGGCCGTCGGCTGTTCACCGGCGCCGGCGACGGGACCGTCCGCGCGTGGGACCTCGAAGCCCTGGACCCGCGCCGCTGGGTCTGGCCGCTCGAGGGCAGCGCCTACGGCCTCGCCTTCTCGCCTGACGGGAGACGAGTCGCAGGCACCGGCTGGGAAGGCTGGGTGCGCGTGTGGGAGCCCGGGACGGGACGCGAGATCGCGAGGTGGACAGGCCACCAGCAGTCCGGCGTGCGCGTCGCGTGGAGCCCCGACGGTCAGTGGCTCGCGACGACCGGCAACGACGGCCGCGTCGTGCTGTGGGACGCGGCGACCGGTCAGTCGGTCGTCACCCTTCTCGAGACGAAGGGCCAGATCGGCGGCGTCGCCTTCAGCCCGGACGGCGGCCTCGTGGCGGCCCCGGCGGGGCCCGGCCACGTGAAGGTCTGGACGGTGCCGGGCGGGGTCCTCGAGGCGACCCTCACCGAGGGAGACCGCTCGGTCTGGCACGTGGCCTGGAGCCCCGACGGCTCGACGATCGCCGCCTCCGGCGACGACGGCGCGACCGTCCTGTGGGACTGGCGGGCGCGCCGGGAACGAGCCCGCCTCGACCACGGCCGCGGGCGCATCGTCGCCGACTACCACCCGGACGGCTCGATCCTCGCCACGGGCTCGAGCGGGCGGAAGGTCACGCTGTGGGACGCGGCCACCGGCCGAAGGCTCCGCGAGTGCGCGGGTCACACGGAGGCCGTGGACGCGGTGGCCTTCTCGCCGGACGGCACCCGCCTCGCGACCGGGGGCAGCGACAACACGCTGCGGCTGTGGGACTGGCGCTCCTGCGCGAACGTGCTGAGCCTGCCGTTCGCGGCGGCGGTCTACGAGCTCGCGTGGAGCCCGGACGGGGCGCGGCTCCTCGCCGCGCCCCTCGACGGCACCGTCGTCCGGCTGGACGCGTCGCCGGTCCCCTCGGCGTTGAGGGCCGCGATCGCCCTGGGCGGGCCGGAGGCGAGGGTCCTCGCCGACGAGTGGAGGCGTCTGTGCCGCGCGGGCGACGCGCCGGCGGCGGATCGGCTGCGGACCTGCGCCCTCGCCGCGGAGCCCGACCGCGCCCTCGACGCGCTGCGGGAGGGCGTGCGGGCCCGTCGCCCTTCCTCGTCTTCGTCGAGAAGGACCCCCGCTTCGCCTCGCTCGCCTCTCGCGCCGCCTGGAGGTCCCTGCTGGACCAGGCCAGCCCTCGCGCCGACTGAGAGGCCCTCTCCCCTCCCCGCGCCTGTGGAAGAATGCAGCGACATGTGGAAGGTCGGAGACCGCCTGACGCACCGCCACAACCCGGAGCTCGGGCCGGGGTGCGTCGTGTCCGTGGAAGGCCGGTCGGTCCTGGTGGAGTTCCCCGCCGGCGCCGTCACGCTGCGCCTGGCCGGCGACGCACCGGCCCTCGTGCGGCTCGCGCCCGACGACGTGGGGCCGACCGACCCGCGCGCCGACCTCGTCGAGCGCCTGGCCGCCGGGAGACGTCGACCCCGTCGAGGACCTGGCCCTGCGGCTCGACGGGCTGCACCTCGCCTCGCTGCGGGAGGCCGAGGGTCTCGGCTCCTTCCTCGGCGGGCGGATCCGCCTCTTCCCCCACCAGCTTCACGCCGCCGAGCGCGCGGCCGCCGCCGACCCCGTGCGCTGGCTGCTGGCCGACGAGGTGGGGCTCGGCAAGACGATCGAGGCCTGCCTCGTCCTGAGCCGCCTCCTCCGGACGGGACGGGCGGAGCGGTGCCTGGTGGTCGCGCCCGAGACGCTGACGGTGCAGTGGCTCGGCGAGCTGTGGAGGAAGTACCACCAGGTCTTCGTGCTGCTCGACGAGGCCCGGCTGGCCGACGTCGCCCGGGACCACGGCCCCGACTTCAACCCCTTCGACGTCCACCGGCGCGCCGTGATCGCCCTGGAGACGCTCGTGGCGCGGCCGGCGCTCACCGCCCGCGCGGCGGAGGCCGGCATCGACCTCCTCGTGGTGGACGAGGCCCACCGGCTGCGCCGCCCGCCCGGCCACCCCGGCAGCCCGGCGTGGCGCGCGGTGGCGCCGATCGCCGCGCTCGGCCGGCACCTGCTCCTCCTCACCGCGATCCCGCTCGACGACGACGTGCACGGCTTCTTCCGCCTGCTGCAGCTCCTGCGGCCCGCCGACTTCCCGGAGAGCGAGACGTTCGAGGCGCGCCTCGCGCGACAGGAGCTGCTCCCTCCCTGCACGAGCTCGACGAGGCGCGTGGACATCGGCGGCCTGCCGCCCCGCGTCGGCATCCCCGTCGAGGGCGAGGGCGGCTGGGAGGCCCGCCTGACGCTCGTCGACGCCGTGCGGCGAGCCCCGGCGCCCCACGCCCTGGGCCGCCGGCAGAAGGCCGATCGCGTGCGCCGGGCGCTCGCCTCCGGCACCGCCCTTTCCGCCCTCCTGGCCCACGACGACGCGGCGCTCGCGCGCCTCGGCGAGCAGGCCGACGCCTCGGACCCTCGCCTGGCGTGGCTCGCGCGGAACGCCCCTCTCTGGCGAGAGGCCGGACAGAAGACGCTCGTCTTCGTCGCCCACCGCGAGACGCTCGAGTGGCTGCGCGAAGAGCTCAGCCGCCGCGCCCAGGTCGCGACCGGGGTCTTCCACGAGGCGCTGTCCTCCGCGCGGCGCGACATCGAGGTGGCCCAGTTCCGGCTGCCCGACGGGCCGAGCCTCCTCGTGTCCACCGAGTGCGGCGGCGAGGGCCGCAACTTCGAGTTCTGCCACCGCCTCGTGCTGTTCGACCTGCCGTGGAGCCCGCTCGTGGCCGAGCAGCGGGTCGGTCGGCTCGACCGCATCGGCCGGCGCCTCCCGGTCGAGGTCGTCTACTTCCCTCCTCCCGAGGGGATCGGCCGCGACGTGGCGCGGCTCTTCGAGGCCCTGGGCCTCTTTCGGGAACCGCTCGCCGGCCTCGAGCCCGAGCTGGCGCGCGTGGAGGCGGCGCTCGAGGTGGCCGCGCTCTCCCCCGCGGGCACTCTCTCCGGGGCGCGCTTCGACGCGATCGTCGCCGGTGCTCACGCCGCGCAGTCGCGGATCCGCGAGGCGGCCTGGCGGGAGATGCACCGCGACCCCTTCCGGCCGGAGCTCGCCGCAGGGATCCTGGCCCGCGTCCCGCCCGACCTCGACGCGCTCAACGAGGAGGTCGTGGCCACCGCCTGCGAGCGACTCGCGCTGCACGTCGAGCCCCACGCCGGCCACGTCTTCTCGATCGAGCTCGGCAACCACGCGCTCGTGGACAGCCTGCCCGGGGTCCCGGGCGGGACGAGCTTCCTCGGCACCTTCGACCGCGAAGAGGCCCTCGCCGACGAGAGGATCGACTTCTTCGCGTCGGGGCACCCGCTCGTGGAGGGCATACTCGCCCACCTCGACGAGTCCCCGCTGGGGCGCGTGGCCGTCCTGCGCGTGGCGCTCGGCGAGGAGAAGGGGCTCGGCCTGCTCGCGCTCTACAAGGACGGGCCGGAGTTCGAGGCGGTGGTCCTGGACGCGTCCCTTCGCCCCCGACCCGACTGGGCGGCCACGCTGCGACGCCGGCCGCTGCGGACGCGGCGGGTCCCGGCCGGCCTGCTGCGCGAGCCCGGCTGGCCCGCGGCCGTCCGCCGCATCGCGGCGGCGCTCGACCCGGCGCGCCGACCGGTCGCGCTCGCGGCGCTTCTCGTCGGACCCTGAAGGCGACACAATCGCGCCCATGACGGTGGACTTCCGGCTGCGGCTCGGCGCGAGGGCCGACGACCTGACACGGCGCGAGCCGCGCCGCACGGGTCGCCGGAAGTCGTCGACGCCGATCCCGACCCCCGCGAGGTCCTGCGTGCGTTCGGCCGCGCGGCGAGTCGCGAGCCCGGCGAACCGGACTACGACTTCCTGCTCGGGTGCGCCCTGCTGCGGGCCGGCCAGCCCGGCTCGCGCCGTCGCGCACTGCGCCGATGCCGTCCGGCTGGACCGCTCCAACCCCGAGTACCACACGGCCCTCGGCTGCGCGTTGTGGCAGCTGGGCCGCGTCGACGAGGCGGAGCCGGCCTTTCGCGAGGCGGCCGAGCTCCGCCCCGCGGACGCCGAGGCCCGCAACGCCTGGGCCGCGGTGCTCGTCCGCCTGGGGCGCTCCGCCGAGGCCGTGGCCGAGCTCCAGGCCGCCCTCGAGAGCGAGCCGCGCCTGGCCGAAGCCCACAACAACCTCGGGGTGGCCTTGTGGGAGCTCGGCCGGAGGGCCGACGCCCTGCGCGCCCTGCGCCGCGCGGCCCACATCGCGAAGGACGAGGCCGACCCCCTGCGGAACCTGGGCCTGGCGCTCCTCGAGCTCGGCCGTCCCGACCGGGCCGTCGAGGTGCTGCGCCGGGCCGCGGCCCTCTCGCCCGGGCAGGCGCCGGCGCTGCTGGACCTCGCGGAGGCGGCGTTCGAGGCGAGGCGGCACGCGGAGGCGCAGGGCGCGCTCGACCAGGCCAGCCGTCTCGACGCGACCGCCATCGCCTCACGCCCGCGCAGCCTGGCGGCGCGTGATGCCCTGCGCCTCGAGCGGCTGCGCGCGGAAGCCGGCGACGCACCGACGCCGGCGCCCGGACCTGCACGGGATCGCCCTGCGCGCCCTCCTCGGTGCCGGGGAGGCCCTGGGGGACCTCTGGCCGCGCGGGACGCGTGGCCACGCCTCTCTTCCTCGGCGCCGCCCTGGCCGTCGCCGCGGTCGCGGCGCTCCGGCTCCTGGCCCCCGTGGTCGACCACTACCTCCTGCGCGACGCCGTCACGGTGGTGGCCCGGCGCCGGTCGACGACGACGCCAACGTGCGCGATCGCCTGGCGCACGCCATCCGACGAGCGCGCGATGGGGACGGTCGTCGACGCGCAAGCGTGCGCGATCCAGACGCGGCCCGCCTGGCGCCGCATCACCTGCGAGTACGCGGTGCCGCGGAAGATCCTCCCGGGCTGGTCGCGCACGCTCGCGCTTCCGCATCGACGTCGAGCAGCCCTACGTCGCGCCGGCCGAGGGCCGCCGCTGACGCAGGCGCGCGCGGACTACTTGCCCGCGATCGAGACCAGGTCGACGTCGAAGAGGAGCGTCGAGTTCGCGGGGATCGAGCCGTTCGCCTGGCTGCCGTAGGCGAGCGACGGCGGGATCGTGAGCCGGCGCTTCCCGCCGACCTTCATCCCCGGCACGCCCTGGTCCCAGCCGGCGATGACCCGCCCGGCGCCGACCTGGAAGACAAACGGGGTTCCGCGGTCGTACGAGCTGTCGAACTTCGTGCCGTTCGTCAGCGTGCCGACGTAGTTGACCGTCAGGGTGTCGCCGACCACGGCGGTCGCGCCGGTGCCGACGACCAGGTCCTCGACGACCAGCGTGCCCCCGCCGGTGGGCGTCGGTGCCGCTGTCGCCGCCGCCACAGGCGGTCAGGGTCAGGAGAATGAGAGCGGAAAGCCAACGGTTCAAGCGATGTCCTCCTCGGTCAAACCTCTATCTTACCGGCGATAATCGGCCGTGTCTCGCGACCCCCGGCGCTGGCTGGTCCCCCTCGCCTTCCTCGCCTTCGTGAGCCTCGGCCTGCCCGACGGCGTCCTGGGCGTCGCCTGGCCGTCGCTGCGCCGCAGCTTCGACCGGCCGATCGACCAGCTCGGCCTGGTCCTCCTCTCGATGATGGCGGGCTACCTCGTCTCGAGCTTCAGCGCCGGCGTCCTCCTCGGTCGACTCGGCGTCGGCCGAATGCTCGTGACGTCCGGCCTTCTGGTGGCGGCGAGCGCCGTCTCGTGGGCGACGACACCGTGGTGGTCCCTGATCCTGGCCGGGGGCTTCGTCTCCGGCCTCGGCGCCGGGGCGATCGACGCCGCCATCAACGCCTTCGCGGCCGCCCGCTTCACGCCCCGCGTCCTGACGTGGCTTCACGCCTGCTGGGGGCTCGGCGCGATGATCGGGCCACTCGCGATGACGGCGGTGATCGCCTCCGGCCACGGCTGGCGCCTCGGCTACGTGCTCCTCGCCGGGAGCCTCCTCGGCATGGCCGCGTGCTTCCAGCTCACCGTCGGCCTCTGGGCGCTGCCGGCCGTGGAAGCAGGCGGTGTGACGGGCGGGTCCGTGGCGGGCCGCCTGCGCGACGCGCTCCGGGAGCCGCGGGTCCGCGCCAACGCGCTCCTCTTCTTCCTCTACACCGGGGCCGAAGCCAGCGCCGGCCAGTGGGCCTACTCGCTTCTCACCGAGTCGCGCGGCCTGACCCCGGCCGCGGCCGGGGTCGCCGCGTCCGCCTACTGGGGCAGCATCTTCGCCGGCCGCCTCGCCTTCGGGCTCGTGGCCCACCGCGTGGCGCCCGCCGCCCTCCTGCGGATAGGCATGGCCGGCGCGCCGCTCGCCGCCCTCGTCCTTTGCGTGACGCGAGGCGGCGCGGGCGGCTTCGCGGGCCTCTTCGCCCTCGGCCTCCTCCTCGCTCCGATCTTCCCGCTCCTGATCGCCGAGACGCCGAGCCGCGTGGGCGAGCGGCACGCGGCCCACGCCATCGGCTTCCAGATCTCGGCCGCGACCCTCGGCGCCGGTGCCCTGCCCGCGCTCGCCGGCATCCTGGCCCGCCACGCCGGGCTCGAGTCCCTGGGCCCGTTCCTCCTCGGGACGACCGTGCTCCTCCTCCTGCTCCACGAGCGTGGCGCTCGCCGCTGAGGGCCGGCGCCCCGCGGCCCGCGTGCTATCCTCGCGCCGCTTTCCATCACCCGAGGTTCCATGGATCGAAACGCCGCCGCCTCGCCGGCCACCGAGCCGTCTCTCGATGCGATCGCTTCCGATGCCGCCACGCTGGCCCCGCCGGAAGCGGCCGCCCTCCTGTCCCTCCTTCCCGACGCCGACCTCGCGACGGTCCTCCGCGCACTGAGCCCGTCGGTCGCGGAGGACGTCCTCCTCGCGCTCGGCGAAGAGAGGCGGCGGGCCGTCCTCGCCGCGGCGACGCCCGACGAGGGACGTCAGTGGGCGCGCAACCTCACCTACCCGGACGACTCCGTGGGCCGGATCATGGAGCCGCCGCACGCGGTCTTCCGCCCCGGCTTCACCGTGGCGGAGACGATCGAGCACGTCCGGGAGCTGGTGAAGAGCACGCTCGTCACCTACGGCTTCGTGACCGACGAGGCGGGCGTCCTCCAGGGCGTGGTGGCCATGCGCGATCTCCTGCTCGCCGGGCGGGCCGATCGCCTCGACGCCGTGATGCTGCGCGAGCCCTTCTCGCTCCGGCCGGAGATGCCGCTCCTCGAGGCCGCGCGGCTCGTCGTGGCCCGCCACTTCCCCGTCTACCCCGTGTGCGACGCGTCCTCACGACTGGTCGGGATCGTGCGCGGGCGGACCCTCTTCGAGGAGCAGGCGCTCGAGATCAGCGCCCAGGCGGGCACGATGGTCGGCGTCGAGAAGGAGGAGCGGCTCTCGACCCCGTGGTCGCGCAGCCTCCGCTTCCGCCACCCGTGGCTCCAGCTCAACCTGCTGACCGCGTTCGTCGCGGCGGCCGTGGTCGGGGCCTTCCAGGGCACGATCGACAAGCTCGTGGTCCTGGCCGTCTTCCTCCCGGTGCTGGCCGGCCAGTCCGGCAACACCGGGTGTCAGGCGCTCGCGGTCACGCTCCGGGGCCTGACCCTGGGCGAGCTGCGCCACGGCGGCGGCCGCCGGCTCGTCTTCAAGGAGGGACTCCTCGGCCTCCTGAACGGCGCCCTCGTCGGCGTGTCGGCCGCCATCGGCATGTACGTGGTCGCCCGCTCCCAGGGGAACGCCGCCGCGCCCCTCCTCAGCCTGGTCGTCTTCCTGGCCATGATCGGCAGCTGTCTCGTGAGCGGCCTCTCCGGCGCCCTCATCCCGCTGACGTTGAAGCGCCTCGGAGCCGACCCCGCGACCGCTTCGAGCATCTTCCTGACGACCGCGACCGACGTCGCGAGCATGGGCCT
>CAVURI010000001.1:0-313518 GCA_963743845.1 uncultured Solirubrobacterales bacterium | reverse complement strand
AGGTAGTCGCGTCGCTGATCGTCGTCGGAGTCGGCGATCCCGTTCTCGGTCACGTAGACCGGCAGCTCGTAGCCGGCCGCCGTGCCCAGCACCTCGCGGAAGCCCTGCGGGTAGATCTCGGCCCCGAGCTCGGAGCAGGTCGTCGGGCACGGAGGCCCGCCCGGGTTCTCCGGAGACGCGTACGACGTCGCGGGGAGGAAGTCGAGGACGGGGATCGAGGGCGTGAGCGGCGCTCCGAGCCCGCTGACGCGACCGCGGAAGTAGTAGTTGAGCCCGACGAAGTCCGCCTTGCGGCCGTGCAGATCGCGCTCGTCCGGATCGATGTCGCCGTCGGCGTTGCGGTCGATGTCGCCGGTCACGATCGCGTCGAGCAGCAGGCGGTTGAAGAGGTAGTCGGCGTGCCCGGTCGCCTCCCGGTCGAGATCGGAGGAGGGATCGTCGGGGGTGAAGGCGACCATGTTCATCACGGGCCCGACGCGCGAGTCGCGGCCGTCGCCGTCGAGGTCGGCGTCGTCGGTCCGCTTGAGCTCGTCGTAGGCGACGGTGTTGGCGCGCTCGAGGTTGAGCAGCACCTCGCGGGCGCCGCTGAAGCTGAAGACGCCGGGCGGCCAGTACGCCTCGACCAGCCCCGTCACGTTCACGAACCCCTGGGCGACGATCACCATCGGCTCGTTGATCGGCGTCCAGAAGTCGGCCTCGCGGCCGAGCTTCCAGCCGAGGTAGGCCGCGTACTTGCGGAACTCGCCGACCGTGCCGCGGTCGAGCCAGCCGCCCGCCTCGAGGTCCGGGAGCGGCTCGTCGGGCCCGCGGCCGGCGAGCGCGTCGCGGGTCGCGTCGGGATCGTGCAGCCAGGTCGGGAGCGTCCAGTGATGCAGCGTCACGAACGGGGTCAGCCCGCGGGCGGAGCTCGCCTTCAGCACCTTGCGGTAGTGGCGGACGGCGCGGTGGTTGGCGACCTCGTCGAGCGCCTCGAGGTCGGCCTCGCCGATCTTCTTGCCGACGTCGATCTTCTCGGTCGAGTCGGGGAAGATCCGCGGCCACTCGACCGAGAAGCGGAAAGCGTTGTTGTGGAGATCGTCGGCGGCGAGGTCGAGGTCGGTCTCGTAGAGGCCGAAGTGGCCGGGACCCTGCTCCGGCTGATCGCCGGAGACGATCCCGTCGGCGATGTTCTGCGGGTCGTGCGTCCACTCGTACCAATCGCTCTTCGGCGCCAGCCACTTGCCCTGACCCGACTCCGCCTGAAAGCCGGCCAGCGCCGTGCCCCAGAGGAAGCCCTTCGGGAACTTGGCGTCTGCCTGGGCCGAGGCCGCGGCCGCGGCAGGCAAGCGCCGCACGCAGCGAGCGCCAGCGTCAGCGCGAGTGCGGCGCGGCGTCTTCCCCTGGTCCTCGTCGTCATCGCTTCACCCCGCCGCGAGTGTAGCCGGCGCGCTCACTAGCCCGCTGCGACGAGCCGCTTCGGCTGGCGCGAGAAGCCGGCTTCGACGAGGGCGTTCTCGTAACCGGAGCCCATCACCGGATCGCCGTTGACCTTCTCGACGCCGAGCTTCGGGATCACGCCCGCCTCGGTCGCGTCGTTGAGGGCGGCCAGCGCCGCTCCGAGCTCGTCGTCGTCGAGCCGCGCGAGCAGCAGGATGCCCTTGCCGCCGCGCTCGACGTAGACGACCGGCTCGCCGTCGCGGAGCAGGACGTAGGCGCCGGCGACGCGGCTGGGACGGCGGCCGCCGCGGCCCTCCTCGTCCTCGGAGCCGTCGCGGGCCGGCGGCCGCGGCCAGCTCAGCTGCGAGCCGTAGGGCTGGGCCGGGTCGGTCGCGGCGAGCACCGTGAAGACGCCCTCCTCGCGCGGCAGCGAGCGCAGGCGCTCGACCGCGCCGGCGAGCGCGAACTGGGCGCCGCCGAGGCCCTCGACGAAGTAGCCGCGGCGGGCGGTGCCGAGGATCTCGAGGTTGGAGAGCTCGCCGTAGAGCGTCGTGAAGCCGCCCGGGACGCCCTCGGAGAGGACCGTCTCGCGGGTGACGATCCCGTAGCGCTCCAGCATCAGCTCCGCCTGCGCGCGCAGCCGCGGGCCGGTCGCGGGAGCGTCGCGGAGCAGCTCGGAGACGAGCGACCAGCGGCCCTGCACGGCGCTGCCGGTCGCGGCGCGGCGCGAGGAGAAGCGCCGGGCGCGGCGCGAGTCGGCGCGGTCCGCCGCCTTCAGCCGCGGCGCCCGCAGCGGCGCGAAGGCGTCGTTGGTCACCTCGCCCGCCCAGGCCAGGTCCCAGAGCGCCGCGTGCAGCTCCTCCTTCTCGGCGTCGGCGAGGATCGATGCGATGTCGAGCCAGAACGCGGGCCGGTCGGCGAGCAGCTCGCGGATCCGGTCGTGGAGCTCGCCCTCGGGCCGGTCGAGCTTCGCGTTCGAGGGCGGCGGCCCGGCGAGGCGGACGTCCTCGCGGAAGTAGAGCGCGACGCGGCCCGTGCGGCCGACCGGGCCGGCGCCGATCCAGACGATCTCGCCGCCGGTGGTCAGCATGTCGAGCCAGTTCTGCGAGTAGGCGCCGAGCCGGCGCGGCAGCACGTCCCGCTCCCAGACCTCGGGGGTCAGGGCGACGCCCTGCAGCGGCACCAGCGCCTCGCGCAGGCGGTCGATCCCGGCGCCGGCCGGGCGATGCGCGTCGACGTTCTGCCACGAGGGCAGGAAGCGGGCGAGCTCGCGGACGTCGGCGGCCTCGACCTCCTTGCGGAGCACGGCGAGGCTGGCGCGGCGGACCCGGCGCAGGACGTCGGCGTCGCACCACTCGCGCTCGGTCCCGCCCGGCAAGAGCTCGCCGCGGACGAGGTCGCCGGCGCGCTCCATCTGCTTCAGGGCGGGCTCGACGTCGACGCCGTAGCGGCGGGCGGCCTGCGCGGTCGGGAACGGGCCGTGGGTGCGCGCGTAGCGGCGCATCAGCGCCACCATCGGCTCCGGGACCTCCTCGAGGAAGGCGTCGGGCAGGCCGGAGGGGACCGGCGTGCCGAGCGCGTCGCGGTAGAGGCCGCCGTCCTGGGCCGCGATCCAGCGCTCCTCGCCGGCGACCCGGACCCGGACCGCGCGCCGCTCCGTCTCCAGCTTGGCGAGCATCGAGGCGGCCGAGTAGCCCTCGGTGACCCGCTCCTCCGCCTCCTCGGTGGTCAGGTCGCCGAGCCGGCGCAGGATCTGCTCGAGGTGGTCGCGATCGCCGGCGCGGGCCTCGTCGACGCGGTGCTGGAGCGACGCCTCGAGCTCGTCGAGCGCGACCGGGTCGATCAGCTCGCGCAGCTCCTCCTGGCCGAGCAGCTCGCGCAGCAGGTCGCGGTCGAGGGCGAGGGCGGCGGCGCGGCGCTCCGCGTTCGGGGTGTCGCCCTCGTACATGTAGGTGGCGACGTAGTCGAACAGCAGCGAGGAGGCGAACGGGCTGGCGCTCTGGGTCTCGACCTCGACCAGGGTGATCTTGCGCGAGCGGACGTCGCGGAGGATCTCGGTCAGCGCCGGCAGGTCGAGCACGTCGCGCAGGACCTCGCGGTAGGTCTCGAGCGTGACCGGGAAGCGGGGGAAGTCCTTGGCGACCTCCAGCAGGGACTGCGCCTTGAGCCGCTGCTGCCACAGCGGCGTGCGCTTGCCCGGGTAGGCGCGCGGGATCAAGAGCGAGCGGCCCGCCGCCTCGCGGAAGCGGGCGCCGAACAGGGCGGTGCCGCTGAGCTCGCCGACGATCAGGTCCTCGACCTCGTCCGGCTCGAGCGTGACCAGGTCGGGCGACGGCGCCTCGTCGGCGTCGGGCAGGTGGATGACGATCCCGTCGTCGGACCAGATCGCGTCCGCCTCGAGCTCGAGCTCGCTGCGGATCTTGGCGCTCAGCGCCATCCCCCAGGCGGCGTGGACGCGCCCTCCGAACGGGCTCAGGATGCAGAGGCGCCAGTCGCCGATCTCGTCGCGGAAGCGCTCGATCACGATCGTCTCGTCCGAGGGCACGACGCGGGTCGCGGTCTGCTGCTCCTGCAGGTAGGCGACGAGGTTCTCGGCCGCGAGGTCGTCGAGGTCGTAGTCGCGGGCGAGCTCGCTCGGCTTCATCGAGACCGCCTCGCGCGAGAACTCGCCGATCGCCCGGCCCAGCTCGACGGTGCGGCCGACGCCGTCGCCGCGCCAGAAGGGGACGGCGCCGGGAACGCCGGGGGCCGGGGTGACGATCACGCGGTCGCGGGTGATGTCGTCGATCCGCCAGGTCGAGGCGCCGAGCAGGAAGACCTGGCCCGGCCGCGCCTCGTAGACCATCTCCTCGTCGAGCTCGCCGACGCGGCGGCCGTCGGGGAGGTGGACGCCGTAGAGGCCGCGGTCGGGGATCGTGCCGGCGTTGGTGACGGCGAGCTGGCGGGCGCCCTTGCGGCCGCGGATCGTGCCGGCGGTCCGGTCCCAGACCAGCCGCGGCCGCAGCTCGGCGAAGCGCTCCGACGGGTAGCGGCCGTCGAGCATGTCGAGCACGTTCTCGAACTGCTCGCGGCCGAGCTCCTCGTAGGGCTCGGTCGCCTTGACGATCGACTCGACCTCGTCGACGTCCCACTCGCGGTCGGCGACCATCGAGACGAGGTGCTGGGCGAGGACGTCGAGCGGGTTGCGCGGGATCACCGTCTCCTCGATCTCGCCGAGCCGCATCTTCTTGGCGACGACCGCGCACTCGAGCAGGTCGGAGCGGAACTTGGGGAAGATGCGGCCGGTCGAGACGGCGCCGAGCTCGTGGCCGGCGCGGCCGACCCGCTGCATGCCGCGGGCGACCGACTTCGGCGACTCGACCTGGATCACGAGGTCGACGGCGCCCATGTCGATGCCGAGCTCGAGCGAGGAGGTCGCGACCAGGCACGGCAGCTGCCCGGACTTGAGCAGCTCCTCGACCTTGGTCCGCTCCTCGTGCGCGAGCGAGCCGTGGTGGGCGCGGGCGATCTCGGGGTGGGAGTCCGGCGGCGGGCCGTCATCCGCCGACTCCCCCGCGGCCTCGAGCGCCTCCTCGGCGTTGAGCTCGTTGAGGCGCTTGGCGAGACGCTCGGCTCCGCGCCGGTTGTTGACGAAGATGATCGTGCTCGTGTGCTGCTTGACCAGCTCGAGCAGCTTCGGGTAGATCGCCGGCCAGATCGAGCGGTGGTTGGGCTCGCCGGCGAGCTGCGGGTCGATCCGGTCGGCGCCGACACCTGCCTTGGGCGGGCCGCTCGGCCCGGCGCCGTCGGGCGCGCCGATCGGGGCGGGCGCGACCGAGCCCGGGTCGGCCATGTCCTCGACCGGGACGACGATCTCGAGGTCGAGCTCCTTGCGGACGCCGGCGTCGACGATCTCGCACTCCTTGCCCGGGCCGGCGAGGAACTTGGCGATCCGCTCGAGCGGCCGCTGCGTCGCCGAGAGCCCGATCCGCTGGACCGGCTTGCGCGGCAGGAGCTCCAGGTCCTGGTCGGTGAGCTCGAGCTGCTCGTCCTGCTCGGGGTGCTGGACGTGGTGGTCGAGCCGCTCGATCGTCAGCGCCATGTGGGCGCCGCGCTTGGTCGGGGCGACGGCGTGGATCTCGTCGACGATCACCGCCTCGACCCCGGTCAGGATCTTGCGCGCCTGCGAGGTCATCATCAGATACAGCGACTCGGGCGTCGTGATCAGGATGTCGGGCGGCGTCCGCAGCATCGCCTGGCGGTCCTTCTGCGGCGTGTCGCCGGTCCGCAGCCCGACCGCGACCTCGGCGCCGATCCCGGCGAGCGGCGCCCGCAGGTTGCGCTCGACGTCGTAGGAGAGGGCCTTGAGCGGCGAGACGTAGACGATCTTGACCCCGGTCCCGAGCTGCTCGGGACGGCGGGCGAGCGTGTCGATCCCCCAGAGGAACGCCGCCAGCGTCTTTCCCGATCCGGTCGGGGCGCAGATCAGCGTGTTGGCGCCGCTCGCGATCTTCGGCCAGCCGTCGGCCTGGGCCGGCGTCGCGCCCTCGAACGAGCGCTCGAACCAGTCACGCGTACGTGCGCTGAACTGCTCCAGCGGGCTCTGATCGTGTGATCCGGCACTCGTTTTCGGCTTGGTGGCCAAGCCACCGATCTTACGCGGCCGGTTGCAGCGACCGCCCGGGCCCGCCGGATCAGCGGACCCGGGCGCCGGCCTTCCGTCAGCTCTGAGCTGCGGCCTGCAGGAGCGGGTGCTCGAGGCCGTGCTCGGCGCAGAGCTCCACGACCGTCTCCGGCTTGAACTCGAGCCCGTATCGCCCTCCGAGCTCGCCGAGCGCGGCCGGGTCGAAGTCCGGCCCCTCGACCATCGCCCCGAGCTCGTCGAAGAAGTGCTCGAAGCCGCCGGGCGCGATGATCTCGAGGATCCGCGCCGGAGCGTCGTCGGGGTTCCAGAACGTGTGCCACTGGTTGCGGGGCTTGAACACGAAGTCGCCCGCTTCCGCGTAGACGACGTCGTCGCCGAGCGTCGCTCCCATCCGGCCCTCGAGGACGAAGCTGTACTCGTCCTCGCGCGAGTGCCTGTGCACCGGTGCCGCCAGGCGGCGCGGCGGCATCGGGTGCTCGACCAGCGAGAAGCCGCCGCCGGTCTCCTCGGTCCAGGCCAGCATCCTCGCGCCGATCGAGCCCAGGTCGACCGCCTTGCCGCCGGCAGGCCCGACGATCCGCGGCCCCTGGGAGGCGTCGAAGCGGGACAGGTCGGTCGTCTGCAGTGTGGATTCCATCTCGTTCTCCTTTTGGTAATACGCCAGTGTGCGATCAATATAGGGAGCGGATCGGGATCTGTCAATAATGATTGAACACAGGCGCTCAGCGAATCGACCGCGGCGACGGGAGGTCCGCGCACAGGCGCACCCGCAACCCGCGGGCGGAAGGCCGTTCAGAGCTCTCGAGGCTGCCGGGGAGGGTCAGACCGTGAACGGCAGCGAGTCCGCGATCTCGGCCAGGCTCGGGGCCTGCTTGTCGCGGTCGCTGAGCACCGGCTCCGGGATCGGCCACTCGATGCCGACGTCGGGGTCGTCCCAGGCGAGCTGCGACTCGGTCTCGGGGTCGTAGAGCGAGGTCACCTTGTAGGCGACGTCGGCGACGTCGCTGAGGACCTGGAAGCCGTGGCCGAAGCCGACCGGGACCCAGAGCTGGCGATGGGTCTCGTCGTCGAGCACGTGCCCCTCCCACTCGCCGTAGGTGGGCGAGCCGCGGCGCAGGTCGACGGCGACGTCGAAGATCGAGCCGCGCACGCAGCGCACGAGCTTGCCCTGGCCGGGGTGCGTCTGGAAGTGGATGCCGCGCAGGGTCCCGCGCTGGGTCGAGCGCGAGTGGTTCTCCTGGATCCACGGGCCCTCGATCCCGAGCTCGGCCCAGGCCGGCTGCGAGTAGGACTCGAGCAGGAAGCCGCGGTGGTCGCCGTGGACGGTCGGCTCGACGGCGACGAGGCCCTCGAGCCGGGTGTCGATCCGCGGTCGGCACCGTCAGGCCCCGAGCTTCTTCCCGTACTGCTTCTCGTAGTACTCCTGGTACTCGCCGGAGCGGATCGGGCCCCACCAGTCCTCGTTGTCGCGGTACCAGTTCACGGTCCGCTCGATGCCCTCGTCGAAGCCGACCTCGGCCTTCCAGCCGAGCTCCTCGGTGCGGTCGGCCGAGAGCGAGTAGCGGCGGTCGTGGCCGAGCCGGTCGGAGACGTAGGTGATCAGCGACTCGTCGCGGCCGGCGAGCTCGAGGATCCGCTTGACGACCTCGATGTTGGCCTTCTCGTCGGGGCCGCCGACGTTGTAGACCTGGCCGGCCTCGCCGCGCTCGAGGACGACGTCGATCGCCGAGGCGAAGTCCTCGACGTAGAGCCAGTTGCGGACCTGCATGCCGTCGCCGTAGACGGGGATCTCGTCGCCGGCGAGCGCGTTGAGGATCGTCAGCGGGATCAGCTTCTCGGGGTGCTGGCAGGGGCCGAAGTTGTTCGAGGCGCGGGTGATCAGCGCGTCGGCCCCGTAGGTGTGGTGGAAGGCGCTGACGATCAGGTCGCCGCCGGCCTTGCGAGGCCGAGTAGGGCGACGACGGATCGAGCGGCGAGGTCTCCGTGAAGCTGCCGTCGTCGATCGAGCCGTAGACCTCGTCGGTCGAGATCTGCAGGTGGCGGATGCCGGCGTCGCGGGCCGCCTCGAGCAGCACGTAGGTGCCGAAGACGTCGGTCTGGATGAAGGCGCCGGGATCCTCGATCGAGCGGTCGACGTGCGACTCGGCGGCGAAGTTGACGACCGCGTCGCAGCCCTCGATCGCGCCCTTGACGGCCTCGGCGTCGGCGATGTCGGCCTCGACGAAGCCGAGCCGGGCGCTCGTCGGCGCCCGCGAGGTTCTCCTTGCGGCCGGCGTAGGTGAGCTTGTCGAGCACGACGATCTCGTCGGCGGGGTTGAGCTCGAGGTGGCGGCGTACGTAGGTGGAGCCGATGAAGCCGGCTCCACCGGCGACGAGAAGCTTCATTCGGGTCAGTCCTCCAGTTCGCGGTCGGCGAGGTAGCGGCGGAGCGAGTCCTGCCAGGGCGGCAGCTCGAAGTGCTTTTCGCGCTCGGAGACGAGCACCGAGTAGCCGGGGCGCGGGGCCTTGCGAGCCATCATCTCCGTGGTCGTCGACATCACCCGCGTCTCGTAGCCGGCCTGGTCGAAGATCTCCTGGGCGAAGTCGAACCAGGTGCAGCTGCCGGTGCCGGCGATGTGGTGGATGCCGTACTCCTCGGTCTCGATCAGCTTGACCATCGCCTCGGCGAGGTCGGCGCAGCTGGTCGGGCAGCCGCGCTGGTCGTTGACGACGAGCACCTCGGGCTGGGCGGCGCCGATCTGCAGCATCGTCTCGACGAAGTTCTTGCCGGCCGGTCCGTAGAGCCAGGAGGCGCGGACGATGAAGTGGCGCGGGTTGGCGACCGCGACCGAGGTCTCGCCACCGAGCTTGCTGCGCCCGTAGGCGCTGATCGGGTGCGGCAGGTCGGACTCGACGTAGGGCTCGTTCTTGGTCCCGTCGAAGACGTAGTCGGAGGACGGATAGAGGACCTTGGCGCCGACGCGCTCGGCCGCGGCGGCGAGCATCGCGGCGCCGGTGTCGTTGACCGGCGTTGGCGCCGCGCTCGTCGTCCTCGGCCCCGTCGACGTCGGACCAGGCGGCGCAGTTGATCACCGCCTCGGGGGCGAAGCCGCCGACCGCCGCGTCGATCGAGCGCGAGTCGGTGATGTCGAGCTGGCTGCGGTTGAGCGCGCGCACCTCGTGCCCGCGCCGTTTGCAGGCGCCGATCACCTCGTGGGCGAGCATTCCCTCGCCCCCTGCGACCAGGACCCTCACGGCAGCGTCAGCTCCGAGCTGTCGCCGACGATCATCCGGATCGTCTTCGGCAGGCCGTCGCTGCGGGAGACGGTGACGTTGCGGCCGAGCAGGCTCGCCTCCATCCGCGAGGCGAGGTGGCGGACCTTGGCGCCGCGCAGCAGGATCGAGTGCTCGACCTCCGAGCCGGTCACCTCGCAGTCGGGCCCGACCGCCGTGTAGGGGCCGATGTAGGCGTCGGTGACCCGCGCGTTCGCGCCGATCACGGCCGGGCCGCGGATCGTCGTCCGCTCGACGACGCGCGCCCTCGGAGATGACGACGCGGCCCTCGACGTTGGAGTCGATCAGCTCGCCGTCGGTGACGGGCTCGAGGTCCTCGAGCACGAGGCGGTTGGCGGCGAGCATGTCGGCGAGCTGGCCGGTGTCCTTCCACCAGCCCTTGACGAGGTGCTGCTCGACCTTCGCTCCCTGATCGATCAGGTACTGGATCGTGTCGGTGATCTCGAGCTCGCCGCGCGGCGAGGGCTCGATCGCGCGGGCGGCGTCGAAGACGGTCGGCTTGAACATGTAGACGCCGACGAGCGCCAGGTCGGAGGGCGGGTCCTTCGGCTTCTCGACGAGCCGGACGACGCGGTCGCCGTCGAGCTCGGCGACGCCGTAGTGCTCGGGCTCGAGCACCTTGGTCAGCATGATCAGGGCCTCGGGCTCGTGCTCGCGGAAGGCGGCGACGAGCTCGGTGATCCCGTCGCGAAGCAGGTTGTCGCCGAGGTACATGACGAACGGCGAGTCGCCGATGAACTCCTCCGCGGTGAGCACGGCGTGGGCGAGCCCGAGCGGCGCGCTCTGCGGCACGTAGGTGACCTGGGCGCCGAGCTCGGAGCCGTCGCCGACGGCGGCCTTGATCTCCTCGCCGGTCTCGGGCGCGATCACGATCCCGATCTCGGTCACGCCGGCCTCGACCAGCGCCTCGATCCCGTAGAAGAGCACGGGCTTGTTCGCGACCGGCACGAGCTGCTTGGCGGACGTGTGGGTGATCGGCCTGCAGCCGGGTCCCCGCGCCCCCGGAGAGGATCAGGCCTTTGAGGTTCTGCATCGGGCGGGAGGCTAGAGAACTGCGGAACAATGGGGTCCGATGAGATTCCTCTCAGGCATCGGCGCCCTCGTCTTCGCCTATCTGGCGCTGATCCCGTTCACGCTGATCGCATCGACACTGGACAGCGCCTGCTCGGGCCCCGGCTGCGACACGGCGCTGCCGGTCGAGGCGCTGCTGATGGGTCTGTACTTCGCTTCTCTGGTCGTGCTGGCGGCGACCGCGATCGTCTTCGCCGACCACGCGCTGCGCGGGCGGGCCGAGTCGCTCGCGCGCGAGCCCTTCGCGCTGCGCGTCTGCGGCGCGGTCGTCGGCGTGACCCTGTTCCTGCTCTTCTGCCTGATCTCCCCGATCGGCGGAGTCATCGCGACCCTCGCGGGCGTCGTCACCTGGCAGTTGCTTGCGCGCCACAACGGCTCGGGCCCGGGCATGCCCGAGACCGGCGACCCGAGGGCCGCCGAGCTGCGGCGCCGGGCCGGGTCGCCCCCGACCGACCCGAATCTCAACTAGGGTCATCCGCATGCCCGATCCAATCAAGCTTCATCGCTGTTCCTGGACCTTCCTCCACACCGAGCTCGACGCCTGCTGGAAGGTCGAGAAGGCGCTCAAGGAAAAGGGGATCCCCTACGAGGTCGTCACGCACGGCTACCTCGGCAAGAGCGAGAAGGCGCGAGCCGACGTGATCGAGCTCAGCGGCCAGAAGCTGCTGCCCGTGCTCGAGCTTCCCGACGGCGAGGTCTACCGGGCCGAGTCGAGCGACATGGCCGCCCGCGTCCGCGCCGGCGAGCTCGGCTCCGACCCGAGCTGACCGCCGCCCGGCTCAGCCGAGCAGCAGGCGCCTGAGCGCCGCCGCGCTCGATCCCCTCGACCGCAACGACCTTGCGGCTGCTCTTCTCGCCGCGGACGATCTCGACCCGGCCGAGCAGCGACGCCGGCCTTCTTCGCGATCAGCTTGCGGACGGCCTTGTTCGCCTGACCCTCGACCGGCTTGGCCGCGACCCGGACGACGACGGCGCCGTCGTGGGTGCCGTCGATCCCCTCGCGGGAGGAGCCGGTGCGGACCTTGAGCTCGACGCCCCCGACGCCGCCGAGGCCGGTGGGGACGGGCATCGGCGCTAGTAGGTCCCGCCGAGCTTGCGGTGGTCCCAGGTCGCGGTGCGGACCGGCCGGAAGCGGATCGCGACCCGCTTCGGGGCCTGCGCGCGGAGCGCGTCCTCGGCCCCTTCCGGCAGCTCGGTCGAGGCCTTCGGCGTAGCGGACCGTGAGCAGCTTCGCGAACTCGAAGACCTCGTCGGTCTCGCGGATCAGCTCGGCCTCGGCCTCGATCTGGATGCCGCGCAGCTCCTGGTACTCGTGCCCGGTCTCGATCAGCAGCGTCGCCCGCGAGTTGCGCTCGAGGTTCTTGACCTTCTGCGACTTCGCGTAGGTCCAGACCCAGATCTCGCCGTCGCGGACGACGAACCACATCGGCATCGAGTGCGGCCAGCCGCGCGGCCCGATGCTGGAGATGATCACGACGCGCTCGGAGTCGAGCAGCTCGAGCTGCTCCTCCGGGGTCAGCTGGATCTGGTCGCGGCGGGACACGGCCGCTGAAGCCTATCCCGCCGGACGATGCCCGCGCTCAGGCCTCGAGCTCGTTCAGCCGCATGCCCTCGCCGGCGAGCTTCTCGAGATGCGCCTCCATCGCCAGCGCCGCGGCCGGGCGCATCGGCTCGGGCACGTCGCTCCAGGCCGCCTCGAGCAGCTTCGCGCGCGAGCGCTCGCCGGCCTCGAGCGCGGCGACGAGCTTGCGCTCGCGGTCGAGCCGGTGCTCGCGGTACTCGGCGACCTTCGCCTTCGGGTCCGTGATCCAGGGCCCGTGGCCGGGGCAGAGCAGCGCCGGCGCGAGCTCGTCGATCCGGTCGAGCGAGCGCAGGTAGTCGGCGAGCGAGCCGCCCGCGGCTGCCGGCGGCACGATCGAGGAGCCCTCGCCGAGCACCAGGTCGCCGCAGAAGACGACGTCGCCGCGGACGAAGACGACGTGGTCGCGGGCGTGGCCCGGGCGTCGGCACGACGTGGAAGGGGCCGGCCTCGGACTCCTCGGCCGCGAAGCTGCCGCGGACCGACCTCGACCCGGTTCGTGCGGCTCGCCGCGGCGGCGAGCTGGGCGCCCTCGTCGACCGAGCCGGTGCTGCCCCAGATCACCTCGGCGCCGAGCATCGCCGCGCCCTCGTTGTGGTCGAGGTGGGAGTGGGTGATGACGACGGCGCCGAGGCCGCCGCGCTTGTCGGCCTCGGCCTGGATCGCGAGGATGTGGTCCTCGATCGCCGGGCCCGGGGTCGATCACCCAGGCCGGGTCGGAGCCGACGATGTAGGTGTTGGTGCCGGCCAGCGTCATCGGGCCCGGGTTCGGCGCGACGATGCGGACGATGTCGTCGTGGCCGGGCGCCGTCTCGGGCCCGGCGGGCACCGCGGCGCCGGAGTCCGGAGCGCTCACTCGCTGACCGCGGCGAGGACGGCTTCGCGCGCGTCGGCCGGCTCCAGCACGACCATGTCGCCGGCTCCCTTGAGCACCTCGCGCACCAGCCAGGAGGTGCCGGCGAACGGCATCTCGATGATCAGGGCGCCGTCGGCGAGCTCCTCGACGACGGTGCGCTCCTCGCGGACCCAGCGGGCCCGCTCCGGCGAGACCCAGACGCTCGCGATCGCGGGCGTCGGTCACCTCGCCCTCGCTGAGCCAGCGCTGCGTGCCGAGCTGGGTGACGACGTTGTCGCTGTGCTCGAAGGTCTCGCCGGTCGACCTCGGCCTCCTTGGTCCGGTCGAGGCGGAAGTGGCGGACGTCGTCGCGCTTGCGGTCGCGGCAGCCGACGTACCAGCCCTGCGGGCCGCGGGCGAGCCGGTAGGGCTCGATCTCGCGCGGCCGTGAACTGGTCCTCGTTCTCCTTGTAGTAGTTGATCTTCAGGACCTGGCGGCCCTCGATCGCCTCGTTCACCGCCTGCACGATCTCGGGCTCGTCGCGCTCGATCGTGATCTGCAGCCCCTCCTCGGAGGGGTCGTGGCCGAGCGCCGCGACGATCTTCTCGCGGGCCGTGTCGAGGCCGGCCTGCGGCAGGTGGTCGCCGAAGAAGTCGATCGCCGCGACCAGCGCCTTCGCCTCGAGCGGCAGCAGCCGGGCCGGGCGGGCGAAGCTGTCGCCGTAGGCCTCGGGGTCGACCTCGATCGTCGTCGCCGGCGATCTCCGCGTAGAGGACGTAGGTGCCGCCGCCGAAGTTGACGACGTTGAGCACGTCGATGTCGCCGCGCAGCTCCTTCTCGGAGATCCCGAGCTCGCGGCAGACGTCGTCGACCAGCAGCGGCGTCTCGTTGCGGGCCGAGTCGATCATCATCCCGGCGAGCGTGACCAGGCGGGCGAAGCGCTCGGGCCGGATCACGGTCTCGGCCTTGCCGTTCGAGCGCGTGCGGCGCTCGGCGTCCTCGACCGCGGGGCGGGCGACCGGCTTCGCGGTCTCGAACCCGGCCGAGTGGCGGCTGCGGAGCAGCTCCTTGCGCTCGGCGAGCTCGTCGGCGAGCTCCGTCGGCTCGAGCACGGACGCGTGCTTGCGCCAGCCCAGCGCCCAGGCGACCAGCTGCCGCGAGGACGAGTAGTCGGTCTCGAAGACC
The DNA here is from genome assembly GCA_963743845.1 of uncultured Solirubrobacterales bacterium. Taxonomy (GTDB): domain Bacteria; phylum Actinomycetota; class Thermoleophilia; order Solirubrobacterales; family 70-9; genus CAXMST01. The sequence goes on along the minus strand of CAVURI010000001.1, from coordinate 299,534 downwards.
GAGCCCTTGCCGGGCGCCTTGTCGGCCGGCTTCGCCGGGCGGATCTCGCCGTAGAGGTCGTGGTCGCGGGCGATCAGCCAGTCGACCCGGTCGGAGAGGAAGAGCTTCGCCGTGCCCGCGGGCGCGCCCATCTGCCAGTCGGCGCGGCGAGGCGTAGTCGCGGCGGTCGAAGTCCTCGGGCGGCGTGAAGTCGTGCTCGGCCTTGGTCGCGTAGGAGACCTTGCCCTGGATCCGCGAGAGCCGGAAGACGCGGACGGCATCGCGCTCGTGCGCGTAGCCGATCAAATAGAACTGGCCCGAGCGGAAGACGAGGTGGTAGGGGTCGACCTTGCGGTCCGCGGTCGCGTCGCGCTCCATCGTGTAGTAGCTGAACTCGATCGTCTTGCGGCGCGAGATCGCGGTCTCGATCTTGGCGAGGCGCTGGGAGAGCTCGCGGCCGCCGGCCGAGGCGGTCATCGCCATCTCGACCGGAGCCGAGTCGCCGTTGCCGTTCGAGAGCGGGCTCTTGCGGCCCCACGAGACCTGCTGCAGCGCCAGGCGCAGCGGCTCGGCGTAGGCGAACTGGCCGTCGAGCAGGGTCAGCGCCGTGCCCAGCGCGGCCAGCTCGGAGTCGGTGAACTCGATCGCCGGCAGGTAGTAGTTCTCGGGCGGCAGCGCGTAGAGCTCGGACTCGAGGAAGCCCTCGCTCGGGCCGGTCGACCTTGAGCGCGATCCCGAGGCTCTCGAGCTCGGCGCGATCGGCGTAGAAACGGCGCGCGAAGGCATCCTCGTTCATCGAGGAGTAGCCCTCGACCTCCTGCTTGATCTCGAGCGCCGACACGGGTCGGCGGTTCGCCATCAGAAAGGAGATCAACGAGAGCTGGCGGATCAGCTTCTCGGTGTCCTTCGCCACGGCAGGCAGGATAGATGGGCGCCAGCGGGCGGGCACGGACGCCCGAACCCGGCTTTTGCGGAGTTTGCGCACTCCGTTGACGCTTTCGCAACGCCCCGCTGGCCGACCGACAAGGTAGATTCCAGACACCGATGGCGGAGAACGTGACCATGAAGCTGCTCGGTCTGATCACGACCGTGCGTCGTGCTCGGCGCCGCCTATCTGCTTCATCGTCAAGCCGGTCCTCGACACGACCAACAACGCCTTCGACGAGCGTCAACGACACGATCAACACCTCGTTCGAGCGACGCCGGCGCTCGTCAGGCCTGAACATCGACGAGATCCAGAACGGCGACTTCAGCGACATCGAGGCGCAGATCAAGCAGGCCGGCGCTCGGCAACGCCGAGCAGCAGCGGGCCGAGCAGCTGCTCGCTGCATCCAGCGTGTTCAGCCGAACACGACGAAGATGCAGGCCTGCGCGCGAGAAGTTCCAGTAGGTGCGCGCTCAGGCGGCGCGGCGCTCGCGGGCCTGGAAGTAGGCCCCGGTGCCGAGGCCGCGGTCGAAGCCCGACCAGGCCTCGCCGTCGGCGAGCGAGCGCTCGACCCGGTCGAAGCTGCCGAGCTTGCCGCCGAGGTTGTCCATCATGTGGACGAGCGTCGCCTCGCGGGTCGCGGGCACGACCGGGGAGCCGTGCTCGAGCGAGCCGTGGTGGCTGAGGATGATGTGCAGCACCGCCTGGGCGAGGCCCGGGTCGAAGCCCTCGATCCGCTCGATCTCGCGGCGGACGCGGTAGTAGCCGAGCGGGATCTCGCCCTGGAGGCGGCCGAGGTCGGTGAGGTCGATCGCGAGCGGATCGTCGTTGTAGGCCTCGAGCTTGCCGATGTCGTGCAGCAGCGCGCCGGTGACGGCGATGTCGCGGTCGATCCCCGGGAAGAACGAGGCGGCGGCGCTGACGCTCTGGGCGACCGAGAGCGAGTGCTCGAGCAGCCCGTGGCGGTAGGCCTGGTGGTAGTGCTTGGCCGCCGGCGCATCGCGGAAGCGCTCGTAGGCCGTCGGTGCCGGGGGCGAAGAAGCGGGCGAGCAGCTCGGCCAGGTCCGGGGTGCGGATCGTCTCCAGCAGGGCGCGCAGGTCCTCCTCGAGCCGCTCGATCGGGATCGGCGAGCTCTCGAGCAGGGACGCGGCGTCGTACTCGCCCTCCTCGGCGGGGCGCAGCGCCTCGACGATGATCGAGTTGCCCCACTGGGCGCTCGACTCGAAGCGGCCGCGGACGCGGGCGATCGTTCCCGGAGCTGCCGCGTCGAACAGCGGCCCGACGTTGTCGAAGGCCTTGGCGCTGACGGTCGCCGAGCAGTCGCCGAGCTTGAGGGCGAGCCACTCGCCGCCCTTCTTGGTCGGTCGGCGGCTGCGATCGCGGACCACGTAGTAGCCGTCGAGGCGCTCGCCGTCGGTCAGCAGGGCGAGATCGCGGTGCTCCGGCGCCGCCCCGTCCCCGAGCTGCCAAGGGTGCCGATTGTCCGAGCATCTGCTGCTGTTCCATCGCGCTTTTGAAGTTAGGGGGCGGGTCGGCGGATCGGCCGATCCGCAAGTCGCCTTGCGCGGCCGGCGGCGCCTTCTCACGCTCATCTATGTGTCGCTGCGGTCTCATCTCTCTCCCCCGGGTCGGCGGCGACGGCGGGTTTCTGACGAGGCCGGCCGCGGCCGTCGTCAGGCCGAGCTCGAGCCAGGTGTCGTACGCCGCTGGCTCTTAGCCGCTCAACCGCGCTGCAGCCAGGCGTCCCGCGACACCTCGTACACGGCGTGATCGCCAAGGGGGGTCGCGACCGTGTCGGCGTGAGCCGCGCCGAGGAACTCCTCGACCGCGCCGCGGGTGCGAGCGTTGTCCGCCCCGATGCGAAGCTCGACGGTCTCGAAGGCCGTGAAGGCGTGGCTGAACATGAGGTCCTTGACCTCGGTGTAGCTCTCGCGGTCCCAGTGCGTGCGGGCCAGGAACGTGTGGTCGACGAGGATGCAGCTGCGCTCGGGGTCGGGCTCCTCGAAGCGCGAGCTGCCGATGATCTCGCCGTCGGCGGTGGTGACCACCAGCGCCCCGCCCGACGCGAGCGCGTCGGCGAAGAACCGTTCGACCTTCGCCGGCGTGGCGCGGTCGGACTCCGGATGCTCCTCCCAGATCAGGGGGTCGCCGGCGACGGCCACGAACGCGTCATGGTCGGAGGCCCGCAGCGGACGCAGGCCCAGCCTCGGACCCTGCAAGGTCGGCTGGCGATCGAAGTCCATGCGCCAAGTATCGCGCGCCCAAAGGGCGGCCGCACGGACGCCTCGAATGCCGGTCCCACGCTAGCCTTCAGCGCCCCCGTCACCCTTGGTGCGGGTTCGGGCGAGGTAGCTCAGTTGGTAGAGCACACGACTGAAAATCGTGGTGTCGTGGGTTCGATTCCCACCCTCGCCATCGCTCCCATCCGTCCAGGCGGTGAGGGATCTCAGCCGGGACCGGTTCGTATACGTTGCCGATCGTGCTGCTCGAGGTCCCCCGATCCCAGGCCGACGCGATCCTCGGCGCGATGCTGGCGATCGCAGCCGAGCACGGCGACGGCGAAGTCACCGCCACCGACCGGGCGACGATCGACGGCGCCGCGACGATCGTGCTCGGGCTCCCGGACTTCGATCCGGCCGAGATCTCGTCCGTCGGGCCGGAGGCGCTCGCGGCATCGGTGGGCTCCGAGGAGGAGGCCGCCCAGGCCGTGCGGATGCTGGCGGTGATGTCGCTGGCGGACGGCGTCGCCGACGAGGCCAAGACTGCGCACGTGCGCCGCTACGCGGATGCGCTCGGTGTGCACGAGGGCTACCTCGACATCCTCACCGAGGTCGCGACCGACGAGATCGCACAGGCGACCGCCTGCATCATGCGCAAGAACGTGGAGAGCTTTCCGCGGCTCGATCCGGACCGGCTCGCCGAGGGCCCGATCGCGCCGTTCCTGCCCTACGTGGACGCCCCCGACCCGGAGCTCGAGGCGAGATACGAGGCGCTCGGCGCGCTCGACCCCGACAGCTTCGGACGTGCCTTCTACGACCACTTCAAGCGCAACGGATTCGCCTTTCCGGGGGCCCGGATCGGACTCGCGGAGGGGTTCACGACGCCCCACGACAGCTCCCACGTGCTCGCCGGCTACTCGACCTCCCAGCCGGGCGAGATCTGCGTCTCCACCTTCATCGGGGCGATGCACCCCGACCACCCGATGGCCGCCGAGGTGCTTCCCGTCCTCTACAGCTGGCACGTCGGGATCAGGCTCAACGACGCCGCCGGCAGCTTCCACGGGGCCTACGCGCCGCGGCCATTCTGGACCGCGTGGGACCGTGGCGCGGCGACCACGGTCGACGTCGTCGACGTCGACTGGGACTTCTGGGGCGTCACCGAACAGGGGCTCGAGAGCGTCCGGCGCGAGTACGGGATCGCGCCCGCGGCCCCGGAGCTGCGCCCCTAGCGACGTAAGCTGAGGCGATGGCAGCTCCACCCGTCGGCGCGCACATCTGGGGTGACGATCCGATCCGCGAGGCGGAGGAGGTCGGCGTCCCGATCGTGCAGCTGTTCCTCTCGAACCCGCAGGGCTGGGAGAAGCCGCCGCCGCGCGAGGACGCGGAGGAGCTGAAGGCCGCCGAGCTGGGGATCTACGTGCACGCGCCCTACCTGATCAACGTCTGCTCGCCGAAGCCGAACGTCCGCTACGGCTCGCGCAAGATCCTCACGCAGACCTGCGAGGCGGCGGCCGAGGTCGGCGCGCTGGCGGTGATCGTCCATCCCGGCCACGCCGAGGACGGTCTCGCCGAGGGCGTCAGCCGCTGGACGCGGACGCTCGAGCAGCTCGAATCCGAGGTCCCGGTCTACCTCGAGAACACGGCCGGCGGCGACAACGCCGTCGCCCGGCGCTTCGACGCGCTGGCCCGGCTCTGGGAGGCGGTCGAGGCCGCCGAGACCGGCGTCGACGTCGGCTTCTGCTTCGACACCTGCCACGCCCACGCGGCGGGCGAGGATCTCTCCGACGCGGTCGAGCGGGCGATCGCGATCACCGGCGGGATCGACCTGATGCATGTCAACGACTCGCGCGACCCGGCGGGAACCGGCGCCGACCGGCACGCGAACATCGGCAAGGGAACGATCGACCTCGACGTCCTCCGGCACATGATCGCCGCGGCGGACGCTCCATCGGTGGTCGAGACGCCTCGGGAGCTCGAGGACCTGCGAGCCGACGTCGAGTTCGTGCGCGCCGCCCTGGCTGAGTGAGACGGGGTCGCCGCGCAGCCGCCGTCCTGGGCGCCGTCGCCACCCTCGCCGTCCCCCTCTCCGGCTGCGGCGGCAACGGCGTCGGCTTCATCGGGCGACGAGCCCGCCACGACCGGCTACGAGGCCGCGCTCGAGTCGGTCGGCGAAGGCGTCTCACCGATCGGCACCGGCGTCGGCTGGATCGACCTGACCGCGACGCCCGGCCCGCAGACTCGTCGCCCTCGCGCTGGCGCCGGGCCCGTCCTCGTTCATCGCCCACCCGGCGCTGCTGCGCTCGCTCGGGATCGAGGCGACTCGAGGCCGACAGCGCCACCTCGGTCGCCGCCTCCTACGGCTACGGCGTCCGGCTCGACGGGGTCGATCCGGGCGCGCTCGAGAAGCGGCTCGTCTTCGCGGGCGCAAAGGCGGAGCGCGCGGCGAGTGGACCGAGTACGACCTCGGCAGCGAATGGCAGGCTCAGCTCGAGGGGCCGCTGGCGCCGCTGCGCGACTACGCGGCGCGGGTCGCGATCGGGCCCGATTCGGTGATCCTCTCGCGGACGGCGAACGCCCGTGAGGCGCTCGAAGACACGAGCGGGTCGGCTCTCGACGCGCCCATCAACCGCTTCGCCGCTTCCTGCCTGGGCGATGTCGACTCGGCCCGGACCCTGCCGGGGACCTTCACCCACAACGCGTTCTCGAGCCCCGGCCTGATCGCGATCGGCGTCGCCGGGGGATCCCCGGCGCGCGAGGTCCTCTGCGCGATCGGCGACGACGCGGGCGCCGCCGACGGGTGGGCGGCGGCGCTCGAGCCGATCGTTCGCCGCGGATGCGATCGAGCCGCTGCTCGGGACCCCGATCCGGCGCTCGGTGCGCGGCGCCGAGGTCGGCCGGATCGACGACGAGCAGGCCGGCCTCGCACGCCGCCCGGGCAGAGATCACGCTCGCCCCGGCGCAGCGGCCGGGCTTCCTCTACGGAGCGCTGGTCCGCGGCAGCGTCCTCCCCTACGTCGGGGCGCCGGCGCCGGGCGAGGACACACCGGCCGGGGCCGGGAAGCTCACCGAACGCATCCGGGTAGGGCGACGGCGGGTCGCTCTCATCGTCATCTCAGACGGCCTTCGTACAAAGGGAGCCGTAACCCCTACTCCCCAAGGAGACGATGAGCATGCAGACACGAAACAAGTTCCTGATCGCCGGCGCCACCGTGCTCGCGATCGGCGCTGCCGGAGTCGGCGTCGCCCAGGCGACGAGCGACGACGACGGCTCCGACAAGGCGATCACCGGCACCGCCCTCGAGCAGGCCAGCGCGGCCGCGCTCGCGCACACCGGTGAGGGCGAGGTGACCGAGACCGAGGTCGGCGACGAGGAGAGCCTCTACGAGGTCGAGGTCACCCTCGACGACGGCAGCGAGGTCGACGTCCAGCTCGACGACAACTTCGACGTCGTCGGCGACGAGGCCGAGAGCGGCTCCGAGGACTGACCGACCGTTCGCCGGGGAGAGGGCCCGGAGCGTCGCTCCGGGCCTTCAGCCCGGCCCTAGCCCGCGCGCAGTCGGCGAGCGCCGGCGAGCGCGCGCTCGACCGCCTCGGCGGGATCGGCCGCGATCTCGATCCCGGGCGCCTCGGCCATCGCGCCGCGGCCGATCAGCCGCCAGGAGTCGAGCGCGATCACCGGGCGCTCGAGCCGCCGCGCGAAGGCGATCTCGCTCAGCGTCCCCCACTCGCCGCCGATCGCGATCACCGCATCGCCCGAGGCGGCGACGGCGAGGTTGCGGGCCTGCCCGATCCCGGTCGCGACGACGTGGGTGCAGTGCGGGTTGGCGTCGGCGGGCTCGTCCGACATCAGGATCCCGATCACCTCGCCGCCGGCCCCTGCCGCTGCCTCGGCTGCCGCGCTCATGATCCCGTCGCGGCCGCCGCAGACGAGCGTCGCGCCGGCCTCCGCGATCCGCCGGCCGACCTCGGCCGCGTGCGCGTTCAGCTCCTCGTCGGAGACCGAGGACCCGCAGACGGAGATCTGGATCGCGCGGCTCATCGCCGCCGGCCTCTCCGATCGGCGCGGATCAGATCTCGCCCAGCAGTTGCTTCTTCTCGGCCTCGAACTCGGCGTCGGTGAGGGCGCCGCTGTCGCGGAGCTTGGCGAGCCGCTCGAGCTTCGAGAGCGCGTCGTCGGAGGCGGCTCCGGGATCCGCCGCAGCCGGCCTGCTGCGCGCCGCCCTGGAGCTTCTCCATCTGGTGCTGCTGGACGACCTGCATGATCGTCATCGCCAGCGCCGGGTCGTTCGAGGTGTCGATCGTCTCGCTCGTCCCCGGTGTCAGCTCGCGGCCGATCACCTGCTCGAGCTTGGCCCGCAGCTCGGGATCGTTGCGAAGGTCGATCGTCGGCATCGCGCCGGCGCCCATGCCCGCCATCGCCCCCATGCCGCCCATTCCTGCCATCGCGTCCGCCATCCCGGCGGCGGCGAGCGGGTCCTGGATCCCCCCGATGCCTGCCGCTGCGCCTCCCGCGGCTGCCGCTCCGGCGCCTCCGACCGGGCCCTGCGCGGCGAGCGCCTGACGGCGGGCCGTCGTCTCGGCGGCGTGGCCGGCGCGGGCCGCGTCCCAGTCGATCGCGACCTTCTCCGGCTTGTCGGGATCGACCTTGACCGGCAGCTGCATCCCGAAGCCGAGCGTGTCCTTGCTGGAGACCATCCACTGGTCCTCGACCTCGTACGGCGCCAGCCCCTCGACCTGGACCTGGAGGGTCATCGCGATGTTCTGCGAGGAGGCGCCGCTGTGCGGCATCGACATCGAGACGATCGTCGCCGTTCCCGGCTTGCCCTTCTTGAGGATCTTGCGGTGGGTGAACGGGTTGATCATCCGCGGGCGAGCTTACTCCGGCGATCGAGGGGCGGCAAGACCCGTCGCCGGCGCCGCGCGGCCCTCGAACTCGACCGGGATCAGGACTGCCCGTCGCGGTCCTTGTGGTCGCGCAGGCTGACCGAGCCGGCGTGCGCCCTCGCCTCCGGGTCGCGCCGGACCTTGATCACGCTGGCGATCGTCGCCACGGTCAGCACGATCACGATCACCGCGAGGCTGGCCACGGTCGAGACCTCGGGCACCCCGTCCCAGGTCTCGTGCGCCCAGTGCAGGATCAGCTTGATCGCGATGAAGCCGAGGATCACGGCGAGGCCGGTCGAGAGGTAGACGAGCCGGTCCAGCAGACCCTTGACGAGGAAGTAGAGCGGCCGCATCCCGAGCAGCGCGAAGGCGTTGGCGACGAAGACGATGTAGCCCTCCTGGGTGACGCCGAAGACCGCCGGGATCGAGTCGAGCGCGAACAGCAGGTCGGTGCCGCCGATCGCGAGCAGGACCAGCAGCATCGGCGTGATCATCCGCTTGCCGTCGATCCTCGTCGTCAGCTTGGCGCCGTCGTAGGTCTCCGAGACCGGGAAGAAGCGGCGCGCGACCTTGACGAGCCCGTTGTCCTCGATCTCGGGGTCCTCGTCGCGGTGGCGGTAGAGCTGGATCGCCGTCCACAGCAGCAGCAGCCCGAAGAGCAGGAACATGAACGAGAAGGCGTTGATCAGGGCGACGCCGGCGACGATGAAGATCACGCGCAGGACGAGCGCCGCGAGGATGCCGAAGGTGAGCGCCGAGTTCTGGTGCTCCATCGGCACCGCGAACGTGGCGAGGATGATCGCGAAGACGAACAGGTTGTCGATCGACAGCGATCGCTCGACCAGATAGCCGGCGAAGTACTCGGTGCCGTAGGTGCTGCCCGCGAAGTGCCAGAAGACGCCGCCGAAGGCGACCGCGAGCAGCGTGTAGAGGACCGACATCACGATCGCTTCCGTGAAGCCGACCTCGTGCGGCCGCACCTTCGCGGCGATCAGGTCGATCGCGAAGAAGAGGGCGATGACGCCGATCGTCAGCGCCCAGCCGAGCGTCGTCACCTCAAGCATCGTTCGATGTCTCCGCGGTGGGAAGGGTTGGCGTTTCGGTTCGGGTTCATGGAGACCTCCATCTGGGGACAGATGAAGGTTTTGCTCGCCCGCGACGTCGTACTCGTGCCCGCCGGGGCCGCACCGCCGGGGCCCGTATGCGGACCCGTGCTGACGACGAATGCGTTGGGAACTACTTCCCTTCGCGCGGAAGGATGGCAGATCGACCCCGACCGGCGCGCGGCACCCCCTCGGCACCCTCGGCGCGGGCCAGCATCTGCCCCATCAGCTCGATCGAGCCGCCCTTGTGCAGGTGGTCGTTGAGGTTGCCGCACTTCGGGCTCTGCACGCACGAGGGGCAGCCCGACTCGCAGCGGCACTCGGAGACGAGCCGGAAGGCATCGCCGACGAGCCGCTCGAAGACCTCGTAGCCGCGGCGGGTGATGCCGACGCCGCCGGGATGACCGTCGTAGATGAAGATCGTCGGTCTGCCCGTCTGGTAGTGGACGTTGGTCGAGAGGCCGCCGATGTCCCAGCGATCGCACATCGCCAGCAGCGGCAGGACCGCGATCTGGGTGTGCTCGGAGGCGTGCAGCGCGCCGAGCATCACGTCGGGCGGCAACGCCTCCGGCCCGGCGAGCTCGTCCGGCAGGACGTACCAGAGGGCCTGGGTGCGGAAGCTCTGCTCGGGCAGGTCGAGGGCGACGAAGTCGAAGGCCTCGTGGTCGCCGAGCCGTTTGCGCTGGAACGCCGTCACCTGCTCGGTGACGCCGACGATGCCGAAGTTGAGCTCGACCCCGAGCGCCCGGCGCTGCGCGAGCGGCCGCTCGATGTAGATGTCGGTCTCCTTGCGGGCCTGCGTGTACCAGTCGCCGTCGAACGGCTTGACGACCGCGTGGCGGCCCTCGACGTCGAGCTCGCGGACCTCGAAGGCGCGGCCCATGTGCAGGTAGACCGCGCCGGGATGGACCGTCGAGAAGGCGCGCTCGGCCTCGACCGTCCCGAGCAGCTCGCCCGAGCCGGAGTCGATCACGGTGACCGAGTCGGCCGAGGAGGAGCGGAGGCTGACGGCGCCGGCCGCGAAGCCCGGGCCGCGGGCGCCGATCTTGCCGGTGCGGCCGCGGCGCAGGTGGCCGGACTCGACCAGCGCCGCCGCCCGCTCGCTCCAGCCGGCGCCGAGCACCTCGTCGTCGAACGGCGCGCCGAGCGGCGTCTCGTAGGCGGCGGCGACGAGGTGGGCGGCGTTGATCTGCTCGTTCGTGTGGTCGAGGATCGCGGCCTCGACCGGCCGCGTCAGGAACTCGGTCGGGTGCCGGCAGAAGAACTGGTCGAGGCCGTCCTCGCCGGCCATGTAGATCGCCAGGCCCTCGGTCCGCCGGCCGGCCCGCCCCCACATCTGGCGCAGGCTCGCGACCGTGCCCGGGAAGGTCACGCAGAGCGCCGCGTCGAGCTCGCCGATGTCGATCCCGAGCTCGAGCGCGTCGGTGGCGACGACCGCGGAGAGCTCGCCGGCCGCCAGGCGGCGCTCGATCTCGCGACGCTGCTGCGGCGTGTAGCCGGCGCGGTAGGGGGCGATCCGCTCGGCGAGATCCTCGCGACCGCGCTCCGCGAGGTGGGTGGCCGTGAACTTCTGGATCAGCTCGATCCCCTTGCGGCTGCGCAGGAAGCAGATCGTCCGCACGCCCGAGATGACCAGCTCGGCGAGCATCTCCGCCGCCTCGCTCAGGGCCGAGCGGCGCACGCCCGCGGCCTCGTCGGTCAGCGGCGGGTTCCAGATCGCGATCCGCCGGCCGGCCTTCGGCGCCGCGTCGTCGTCGATCAGCTCGAACTCGGTGCCGACCAGCCGCTCGGCCAGCTCGCCGGGGTTGGCGATCGTCGCCGAGGTGAGGATGAAGCGGGGCTCGGTGTCGATCCCCTGGTAGATCCGGCAGACGCGGCGCAGGCGGCGCAGCACGTTGGCGACGTTCGAGCCGAAGACGCCGCGGTAGACGTGGGCCTCGTCGACGACGACGAAGCGCAGGTTGGCGAAGAAGTCGCCCCAGCCCTTGTGGTGGGGCAGCATCCCGACGTGGAGCATGTCCGGGTTGGTCAGCACGAGGTTGGCGCGGCGGCGGATCGCCGGCCGCTCCTCCTTCGGCGTGTCGCCGTCGTAGATCGCCGGGATCAGCCCGGGCGAGCCGAGCTCGGTCAGCTTCCGCGCCTGGTCCTGGGCGAGCGCCTTGGTCGGGTACAGGTACAGCGCCCGGACGTGATCGTCGACGGCGATCGCGTCGAGCACGGGCAGGTTGAAGGCGAGCGACTTGCCGGAGGCGGTGCCGCTGGTGACGATCGCGTTCGAGCTCTCGACCGCGCGCAGGGTCGCGAGCTGATGCTGGTACAGCGACTCGATCCCCTGTCCGATCAGCGCCGCGGTCAGGCCCGGATGGAGGCCGGAGGGAAGCGGCACCGCGACCGCCTCCTGCTCGCGCTCGGCGCTCTCGGCGACGAGCCGGCCGTCGGCGCGGCCGGGCTCGATCGCCGCCCGCCAGCCCTCGTCGATCGACGAGGCCCAGGGCAGGCCCGCCGACGCCGACGCCGCTCGGGGCGAGCGCGCTCACGGGGCCGTCCAGCTCGGCGGCCGGCTCCTCCCGGCGGATCTCCTCGGCGATCCGCAGCTCCGGCGGCACCTCCGTCTCGCCGGCGATCGCGCTCAGCACGGTGAGGAAGTCGAGCGTCTCGGCGACGTCGTGGGCGCGGATCAGGCGGGCGCCGGAGAGCACCGCCCAGCCGACCGCGGCGAGCGTTCCCGCGAGGCGCTGCGAGGGGCGGCGGCCGGTCAGGGCGCCGATGAAGTCCTTGCGCGAGACCGCCGACATCACCGGCAGGCCGATCTCCGAGATCCTCGCGAAGGACCGCATCAGCTCCGTGCTCTGCGCCGGCGTCTTGCCGAAGTCGATGCCCGGGTCGAGCGCGATCGCCCGCCGCTCGACGCCGGCGGCCGTCGAGCCGCTCGACGCCGGAGCCGAGCCAGCCGAGCACCGACTCGGTCACGCCCGCCTCGCCGTAGGCGTCGTCGTCCCAGCGCGAGACCTTGGGCGGCGTGATCGTGTGCATGAGGACGAGGCCCGGGCGGCGCTCGGCGCAGAGCGCGACCATCTCGGGGTCGGCGAAGCCGCTGATGTCGTTGATCACGTCGGCGCCGGCGTCGAGGGCCGCTGCCGCCACCTGAGGCTTGTACGTATCGACCGAGACGACGGCGCCGGCGCTCTTCGCCGCCTCGACGACCGGCACGACCCGCTCGATCTCCTCGGCGGCGTCAACCGCCGGCCGGTTGGAGACGTTCGACTCGCCACCCACCTCGATCACGTCGGCGCCGGCCTCGAGCTTCTCGGCGACCCTGCTCGCTGCGGCCGCGGGAGTGCGGTCGGCGCCCTGGTCGGAGAACGAGTCCGGCGTCGCGTTGACGACCGCGACGATCAGCGGCCGGCCGCTGAGGTCGAGCTCGCCGCCCGCGAGCTGCCAGGCGGTGGCCCGGCTGGGCCCGTCACTAGGCTTGACGTCTTGCTCCGGCGCTTCCATCACTCCCACTTCTCGGCCTACGACGTCGCACGCGCAAAGCAGGGTAGCTCCACGGCTGCGTGCATCATGGCCGGCCGCTCCTGCCCCTCGCTCGAGCACACGCTCGAGGCCTGCCGGGCCGCCTCCGCCCTCGGCCTGCTCGACGAGATCCTCGTGGTCGGCTCGTCGAAGGCGCCCGAGAGCGGCGCGATCGCCGCCGAGCACGAGGTCGGCTGGGTCGACGAGGAGACGCTGCTTCCCGAGCTCGGGCCGGTACGCGGCAAGGGCGACGCGATGTGGCGCTCGCTGTCGCGGGTCGAGTCGGACCTGATCCTGTTCTGCGACGGCGACCTCAGCGACTTCGGCTCGCACTTCATCACCGGCCTGCTCGGTCCGCTGCTGCTCGACGAGGCGACCGCCTTCGTCAAGGCCACCTACGCACGCCCGTTCACGCACGAGAGCGGCCCCGTCGACCTCGCCGGCGGCGGCCGGGTCACCGAGCTGCTCGCGCGGCCGGTGCTCGAGGCGTGGTTCCCGGACGCCGGCGAGCTGCGACAGCCGCTCGGCGGCGAGGTCGCGGCCCGGCGCGAGCTGTTCGCGAGCATCCCGTTCATGAGCGGCTACGCGGTCGAGGCGGTGATGGTGATCGACGTCGTCGAGCGGCACGGCCTCGACGCGATCGCCGAGGTCGACCTCGGCAGTCGCAGCAACGACCACCAGTCGCTCGAGGCGCTCGGCTGGATGGCCCGCGAGATCCTGCTCGGCGTCGGCCAGCGCCTGCCCGAGCCGCCGCCCGGCCTCGATCGGATCACCGCCAGCCTCGCCGCAGCGGGCCGCACCGTCGTCGAGCGGCCGCCGATGGCGGAGCTGGAGCTGCCTACCGCTTCGCCTTCAGCTTGGCCGTCCGCTCGAGGGTGACCGAGTTTCGCGCTCCGTCGGTGAGCTCGACCTCGGCGCTTAGCGTCGCCTTTCCCCCGTCCGCGAGCGCGTTGACCAGCTGCTTGGTCAGCTTCCGGCGCTTCTTCTTGCTGCCCTTGTAGCGGAGATCGAGGGTGGCCTGATCGCCGGCGTCGCTGCTGGCCGAGGCGGGGGCGAGCGCCGTTCTCCGGCCCTTGCCCTGCTTCGGTTCGACCAAGACGCTACCCGTGACGGTGACTTCGACATCTTCGCCGGCGCCGGCGCCGATCTCGGCCGCCAGCTCCCTGCCGCTGACGGTGAGCTTTCTCGCCAGCCTTGCGGCCGGATCGCTGACCTCGGTGTCGGGCGCAGCCGGCGTTGTGATCGTGAACGAGACCTGTTCGGTGGCGCCCGCGTTCCCCAGGTCGTCGAGCGCCCGGACCTTGAAGGTGTGGGCGCCACGGGCCAGCGCCGCCGTCGTCAGCGGGCTCGTGCAGGCCTTGAAGGTCGCCGCGTCGACCGCACACTGGAATGACGCCAGATCGCCCCCAGCAGAGTTGAACGAGAACGAGGGCGTGCTGTCGGCGGTCGTTGGCGGCGGCCCCGATGTGATCACAGTCGCCGGCCCGGTTGTGTCGACCGTGAACGCCCGGACCACCTGGGCACCGGTATTGCCGAGGTCGTCGAGCGCGCGGACCTTGAAGGTGTGGGCCCCGTCGCTCAGCGGCGCCGTGGTCAGCGGGCTGGTGCAGGGCGTGAAGCCCGCAGCGTCGAGCGCGCACTCGAATGACTCCAGGTCCCCGGCACCGCCGGAGAACGTGAACGTCGGCGTCGGGTCGGCCGTTCGCGCTGCGGTGGCGGCGAGGTCGGTCGCGGGCCCGGTTGTGTCGATCGTGAACGACCGGCCTGCTCGGCGGCACCGGTATTGCCGAGGTCGTCGAGCGCGCGGACCTTGAAGGTGTGGGCCCCGTCGCTCAGCGGCGCCGTGGTCAGCGGGCTGGTGCAGGGGGTGAAGCCGGCAGCGTCGAGCGCGCACTCGAATGACTCCAGGTCCCCGGCACCGCTGGAGAACGTGAACGTCGGCGTCGGGTCGGCCGTTCGCGCTGCGGTGGCGGCGAGGTCGGTCGCGGGGCCGGTTGTGTCGATCGTGAACGACGGCCTGCTGGCGCACCGGTATTGCCGAGGTCGTCGAGCGCGCGGACCTTGAAGGTGTGGGCCCCGTCGCTCAGCGGCGCCGTCGTCAGCGGGCTGGTGCAGGCCGTGAAGGCGCGCACGCGTCGAGCCGCACACTGCGAATGACTGCCAGATCGCCCGCCACCGCCGAGTATGAACGTAGAACGATCGGCGTCTGGTCGGCCGGTTCGCTGCTGCGGCGGCGGCCCGACGTGATCGCAGTCGCCGGCCCGGTTGTGTCGACCGTGAACGCCCGGACCACCTGGGCACCGGTATTGCCGAGGTCGTCGAGCGCGCGGACCTTGAAGGTGTGGGCCCCGTCGCTCAGCGGCGCCGTGGTCAGCGGGCTGGTGCAGGGGGTGAAGCCGGCAGCGTCGAGCGCGCACTCGAAGGACTCCAGGTCCCCGCCACCGCTGGAGAACGTGAACGTCGGCGTCGGGTCGGCCGTCGTCCCCGGCGGCGCGGAGCCGATCACGGCGACGGGCCCGGTGACGTCGACCGTGATGTCCCGGGAGACCTCGCTGCCGATGTTGCCGAGGTTGTCGAGGGCGCGCACGCGGAACGTGTGCTCACCCTCGGTGAGCGCCGCGGGCGTGAACGCGCTGGTGCACGCCGCGTAAGCCGCTGCGTCGACCCGGCACTGGAACTCGGCGAAGTCACTGGCCCCGGTGGTGAACGAGAACGACGGCGTGGTGTCGGTCGTGCGGCCGGGCGTCGCGGCGAGGTCGACCGCTGGACCCGTTGTGTCGATCGCTGAACACGTCCTCTGCTACCTCTCCCACGTTTCCGGACGCATCTATGGCCCGCGCCCCAAAGATGTGCGATCCGTTGTCGAGCTGGGCCGTCGTGTGGGTTCCCGAGCCACTGCACGCGACCGGGGTGTCGTCGACGAGACATTCGAACGAGGCAACGTCGCCGTCTGTCGAGCTGAACGTGAACGTCGGCGTGTCGTCCGCGGTCCGGTTCGCCGGACCCGAGTCGATCGAGACCGTCGGCGCGGTGATGTCGATGTCGGTCTCCCGCATGTAGATGTCCACGTTCACGTCGAGGTCGTCCGGGTCGAGGTTCGTGGCCTCGGAGGTGAAGGCAACCCGCGTGCCATTCGCCGAGACCGAAGGGAGACGCGAGACGAAGTCGTTGCCGATCACCCCGGAGGCACCATCCGCCCGACTGATCAGGCGGGTCTGCCCAGCCTGGATATCGCGCATCGCGACGTCGAAGTTCCCGGTGAAGCCCGGATAGAGGTTCGACGACCCGGACTCGAACACGACGGCTCTGCCGTCGGCCGAGATTTCCGGTCGATTCTCGTTGCCGTCGCCGGGTGCACCAAGGTCGGAGGCGCTGACGAGAGAGGTGTCGGACGCGCTGCGGTCCCGGACGAAGATGTCACGACTGTTCTCGGTGTCGCTCGCGTCCAGGTTGGTGGCTTGCGACGCGAAAGCGATGCGATCGCCGTCACCCGAGATCGAGGCGTCGAAGGCCAGGGCGTTTGCGTTTGCCCCGCTTGCGCCATCGGCGCGGCTGACCAGCCCTGTCGTGTCATCCGCGACGTTGCGCACGAACACCGACAGCGTCCCGCTCGAATCACCGGGGTCCAGGTTCGTGGCCGTCGGACTCGAAGGCCACGAGGGTCCCGTCTGCCGACAGCGACGGGGAGTTCGAGTTGGCCGTGCCCGGGCTCCCCGTGGCGCCGTCGGCGCGGCTGGCCAGGACCGTCTCGTTCAGCGTCAGGTCGCGGACGTACACCTGCTGCGTCCCGTCTCCGGCGTCGTCATCGAGGTTCGTCGCCGCCGAGCGGAAGGCGACGCTCCCGCCGTCCCCCGAGATCGCGGCCGCGACGGCGTCGGCATCCGGCGGGTCCCCCGCGGCGCCGTCGGCGCGGCTGACGAGCGTGGTCGTGTTGTTGACGGTGTCGCGGACATAGACCCAGATGTTGCTCGAGGGATTGGCGACCCCGAGGTTGCTCGCTGCCGACTCGAAGGCGACGAACTGCCCGTTCGCGGAGATCGACGGGTTCGCGACGAAGGCGTCGCCGGGTCGCCGGCAATTCCGTCCGCTCGACTGACGAGCGTGGTCGTGTTCGTCTGTGTATCCCGCAGATAGACGTGGAGGCCGGCGAAGCCACCCGCCAGGTTGGTGGCCGTTGACGTGAAGGCGATGTAGCGGCCGTCGCCGGAGATCACCGGCGTGTCGGCGAAGCTGCTGTTCTGCTTAGCGCCGGAGCTGCCCGTATCGCGGCCTTGCAGCGTCGTGTCGTTCGGCGCGGCGTGGGCGCTGGATGCCAGGCAGCCCGCGAGGGCGACCAGCGTTGCGACGATCAGCCCGACCCTGGTCCGCATGGATTCCCCATTCCCGATTATTGATTCCTGATCTCCGACGGAGCCAGTATGTCAATACGGTTTGGTGCGTGAGCCTGCGCGCCCTCTACACGGACCTCGACGGGACCCTGCTCGGCAAGAACGGCTCGCTGTTCCATGACGCCGAGGGCAACTTCTCGCGCTCGCAGGCACTGATGCTCGAGGCGTGCAGCCGGGCCGGTGTCGAGGTCGTCGTCATGTCCGGCCGCCGCGAGGCGCAGGTGCACTCGGACTCGCGGCTGATGGGCCAGAGCTCCTACATCTTCGAAGCGGGCTGCGCGCTCGTGGATCGATCGCGAGAAGACGCTGCTGACCGGGTCCTGGAAGCCGACCGCGGAGCTCAACGTCGCCGAGCAGATCATCGAGGCGGGCGTCGCCGATCTGCTGCTCTCCCACTTCGAAGGCCGGCTCGAGTGGCACGAGCCCTGGCACACGGGGCGCGAGTTCTCGCTGCTGATGCGCGGCAAGGTCGACGCCGCCGAGGCGAACGCCCTGATCGCCGAGGCCGGCCACGAGGACCTGCGCTTCCTCGACAACGGCGCGATCGGCCGGCCGATGCCGGGGATCGAGATCACCCACGCCTACCACGTGGTTCCCGGCGGAGCGAGCAAGGGCAAGGCGGTCGGCGTCCACATGGGGATCCGCGGCTACGAGCCCGAGCAGTGCATCGGCGCCGGCGACTCGATCGAGGACCTCGAGACGGCGCGCTACCTCGGCCGCTTCTTCTGCATGGCGAACGGCCCCGAGAAGGACGCGGCGCTGCGGCGAGGCGCTCGCCCGTACCCAACGCGACCGTGACCGAGGGGCGGATGGGCGAGGGCGTCTACGAGGCCGTCGTCTCGACCCTGGCCGGCGCCGCACCGGGCCTGGTGGACTGAGGTGGAGTCCTCCTCGAGCCCGTGGCCGCTGAACGTCGCCGGGCTCGAGGCGATCGCTGCCGAGCGGCTCGAGCCGCAGGCCTACGACTACTACCGCTCGGGCGCCGGCGACGAGATCACGATCGCCCGCAACCGCGCCGCCTACGAGCGCATCGAGTTGCTCCCGCACGTGCTCCGCGACGTCTCCGAGGTCGACCTCTCGGAATCGAGCTGCTCGGCTCGCCGACCACGCCCGTGCTGGTCGCGCCGACAGCCTTCCACGGTCTCGCCGACGAGCGCGCGGAGCTCGCCAGCGCCGCCGGTGCCGAGGCAGCCCACGCGATCTTCTGCCTCTCCTCGCTCTCGAACACGCGGATCGAGGAGGTCGGCGGCGCTGCGTCCGACGAAGCGCGGCTCTGGTTCCAGCTCTACGTCTTCCGCGACCGCGCCCTCACCGCTTCGCTGATCGAGCGGGCCGAGGCGGCGGGCTTCGAGGCGATCGTGCTGACGGTCGACGCTCCGGTCCTCGGCCGGCGCGAGCGCGACATCGCCAACGGCTTCTCGCTGCCGCCGGAGCTGACGATCGCCTGCGTCGGCGACCACGTCGACGCCCCTGTCGGCACCTCGGGGCTCGCTGCCTACTTCGCCTCCCAGCTCGACGCGTCGCTCGACTGGAGCGACCTCGAGTGGCTCGTCTCGAAGACGAAGCTGCCGGTCCTGGTCAAGGGCGTGCACCGGGCGGACGACGCCGCCCGGGCGCTCGCCGCCGGCGCCCGCGGCGTGATCGTCTCCAACCACGGCGGCCGCCAGCTCGACACCGTCCCGGCGACGATCGAGATGCTGCCGGCCATCGCCGAGGAGATCGGCGGCCGGGCCGCTCTGCTGCTCGACGGCGGCGTCCGCCGCGGCACCGACATCGTCAAGGCGCTGGCGCTCGGAGCCGACGCGGTGCTCGTCGGCCGGCCTGTGCTCTGGGGCCTCGCCGCGGGTGGCGACGAGGGCGTGCGACGGACTCTGCGCATGCTGCAGGAGGAGCTGCGCGAGGCGATGGCCCTGTGCGGCGCCGCCCGGGTCGATGAGCTCGGGCCCGAGCTCATCGTCGCCGGATAGGGAATACGCTCTGAGATGCCAATGGACTGGTTGCCTCTAGCGGACGCGTTCTCCCAGGTCGACCAGCCGTATCTGCTCGAAGCACGGCAGATGCAGGCGCTCTCGCTCGGCGTCCACATCCCGCTCGTCTGCTTCGGCGTCGCCTTCCCGGCGATCGTCCTCTTCATGGAGGGCCTCTACCACCGCACCGGCAACCTGGTCTACCGCCAGATCGCCAAGCGGTGGTCGAAGGTGATGCTGATCCTGTTCGCCGTCGGCGTCGTCACCGGCACGATCCTCTCGTTCGAGCTCGGCCTCCTCTGGCCCCGCTTCATGGAGGAGTTCGGCGACGTGTTCGGCCTCGCCTTCGCGCTCGAGGGCCTCTCCTTCTTCATCGAGGCGATCTTCATAACGATCTACGTCTACGGCTGGGACAAGCTGCCCGACCGGACCCACTTCCTCGACCGGCATCCCGATCGTGATCACCGGGCTCACCGGCTCGTTGCTCGTGATCTCCGTCAACGGCTGGATGAACAACCCGACCGGCTTCGACATCGACGCCGGCGGGCAACGTCACCAACGTCGAGCCGCTGAAGGCGCTCTTCAACGACTACTTCTGGCACGAGTTCTTCCACATGTACGTCGCCGGCTTCATCGTCGCGGCGTTCCTCGTCGCCGGCGTCTACGCGTACTCGCTGGCTCAAGGGCCAGCGCAACCAGCTACTACCGGCGCGGCGCTGATCGTGCCGCTGACGGTCGCCTGCATCGCCGCCCCGGTGCAGCTGCTGATGGGCGACTGGGCCGGCCGCGCCGTCGCCGAGGACCAGCCGACCAAGCTCGCCGCCTTCGAGGGCCTCGAGGAGACGACGAAGGGCGCCCCGTTCACGCTCGGCGGCATCTACATCGACGGCGAGATCAAGGGCGGGATCACGATCCCCGACATGCTCTCGATCCTCGCCTACCACGACCCGACCGCCACGGTCGCAAGGCCTCGAACGCCACGCCCGAGGACGGACCAGCCGCCGGTCGGCGTCGTCCGCAACGCCTTCACGGTGATGATCTTCATCGGCTCCGGCGCTGGCGCTGCTCGTCGGCTCTCGTACCTGTTCGACCTGGTTCCGCAAGGGCCGGCTGCCGCGCGTCGAAGTGGTTCTACCGGCTGGTCGTGATCGCCGGCCCGGCGGCCGTGCGTCGCCCTGATCGCGGGCTGGATCACGACCGAGGTCGGCCGCCAGCCGTGGGTCGTGTACGGCGTGATGCGGACCGAGGAGGCGGTCACCGGCGCCGAGGGCATCCCGATCGGCTACGCGACCCTGGCCGTCGTCTACCTCGGCGCTCGGCGACGATCGTCTTCTTCCTCCTGCGCCGGCTCGCCAAGCAGCCGCTCGAGGACGAGCTGCCCGGCAGGGAACCCGGGATCGAGGCGCGCGCCTGATGTGGGTCGACGCTCACAGTCGCCGTGCTCGTGCTCGGGCTCGTCATGTACGCCGTCCTCGGCGGCGCCGACTTCGGCGCCGGGTTCTGGGACCTGACCGCGCGGCGGCGCCGAGCGCGGCGCCCGCGTGCGCGGCATGCTGAAGCGCTCGATGAGCGTCGTCTGGGAGGCGAACCACGTCTGGCTGATCTTCTGCCTGGTCGTCTTCTGGACCGGCTTTCCCGAAGGCGTTCGGCCCGATGATGGAGACGCTCTACGTGCCGCTCGTTCCTCGCCGCCGTCGGGATCATCCTGCGCGGCAGCGCCTTCGCCCTGCGCGGCGAGGCCGCGACGATCGGCGAGGCGCGGGCACTCGGGCGCGACCTTCGCGCTCTCCTCGGTGCTCGTGCCCTTCTTCCTCGGCGCGACGATCGGCGCGATCGCCTCGGGCCAGGTCACGCGTTCCGGCGGATCCCGACGACCCGTTCTCGAGCTGGACGAACGCGAGCTCGCTCTACATCGGCGCCCTGGCCGTCGCCACGAGCGCCTACATGGCCGCCGTCTTCCTCGTCGCCGACTCGGTCCGCGCCGGGCTGCCGGACCTGGTCGAGGCGTTCCGCAAGCGCGCGCTCGGCGCCGGCGTCGTCACCGGGCTGATGGCGATCGGCGGGATCTTCGTCATCCGCTCCGATGCGCCGCGACCTCTACGACGGGCTCACCTCGGGCTTCGGGCTCGTCGTCGTGATCGCCTCCGCGCTCGCCGGCGCGGTCACGATCGGCCTCGCTCTGGACGCGCGGCTTCGACGGGCCCGGGTCAGCTCGGCGGCCGCGGTCGCCGCGATCCTCGTCGGGCTCGCGGTCGCGATCGCGCCCGACTTCCTCCCCGGGCAGATGACGCTCGATCAGGCCGCCGCCGGCGACTCGACCCTGATCCCGTTGATGGTCGCGGTCGCTGATCGCGGTCGCCGTCCTCGTCCCCTCGCTCGGGTACCTCTACAAGCTGGTGCTCTCCGGTCAGCTCGATCCCGAGTTCCACCCGATCGGGGCATCCGACGCCGGAGGGGGAGTCTCGGTGAAGCACGGCGGGCCGCAGCCTGATCCCCGCGCTCGCGATCGCCGTGGTCGGCGGGCTGGTCCTGTTCCTCTCCTCGCGACCTGGCTCGAGGTGACCGGCGCTTCGGTGCTGCTCATCGGAGCCGCGTTGATCGTCGCCAACATCGCCACGCCCGAGTTCCTCGAGCGCGATCTCGGCGACGACTGACGCAGCAGGCGACCGCGTGCCGCTCGAGTGCGCCCCGGCGGACCGGGGACGGAATGGCTAGTCTGAGCCCATGACTTTCACACGGGTGCGCCTTGAGCACTGAGCAGGTCACCGTCGCCGAGGAGGAGTACCTGGAGATCCTCTTCTGGCTCTGGGAGGCACGGCTGCCGATGACCGCGGCCAACCTCGCCCGGGCGATGCAGCTCTCGCCGCCGACGGTCCACGAGATGATCCGCCGGCTCGAGCGCGACGGCTACATCAGCCGCGCCGAGGACAAGTCCGTCTCCTTCACCGACAGCGGCCTCGCCCACGCCGAGGCGATCGTCAGCCGCCACCGGCTGATCGAGCGCTTCCTCACCGACGTGCTCGGGATCCCCTGGGACGAGGTGCACGAGGAGGCCGAGCGGATCGAGCACGCGATGTCGCCGGTGCTCGAGGAGCGGATGCGCGTCGCGATCGGCGACGCCAAGACCTGCCCCCACGGCCATCCGATCAAGACCGGCGACCGCGAGCAGGGCGCCCTGCTCGCCGACTGCGAGGTCGGCGCCAAGGTGATGATCCTCCGCTTCGAGAACGAGGCCGAGGAGCTGCTCCACTACCTGCGCGACGCGGGCCTGGAGCCGGGTCTAGAGGGAGCCGTCGAGGTCTCCGACGACACCGAGGTCGTGATCGCGTCCGCGGGCGGCAAGCACGCGGTCTCGCGGAGCGTCGCGGAAACGGTCTCCGTGCGCGCCGACCCCTCGCCGCCGCCCCGCGCGGCCCTGCCGGAGCAGCTCGAGCTCTCGCGCGACCGCTACGGTCGCTGAGAGGGACGGGCCGCGCCGGCGCGCGGCGCTGCCCCGCTCGCCGCCGGCCGCGGCCATCTCAGGCCGCCCCGTGCTCGGCGGTCGTCGGCTCGCCGCGTGAGCTGGCGCAGGCGCCGATAGAGGACCTCGTCCTCGGCGCGGACGAGGTCCTGCGCGCGCATGCTGCGCGCCTCGTGCTCCTTGACCGCCGCCGCGAGCGCGTAGTAGCGCCGTTCCATGTTGCGCCGAGTGAGGTCGGTCGTCGGTCTTCTCTGCGTTCCCTTCGAAGAATGTGATCGGCATCGTGCGTCCCTCCTGATCTCGGTGATGCTCGATCTCGGTAGTTCTCGGTCGTATCGGTAGGCAAATGCAAGCGTACACGCCTCAGCACGATAACGCAGGAATACTGTCGAGCAGATGCTAAACGGTCTGTGAACGCCGGCGAGATCAGCCGCGCAGGCGCTCGAGCGCGCGGCTGATGCGCCCGATGCCCTCGGCGACGTCGTCGACGGGCACGGGCGCGAACGAGAGCCGCAGGCTGTTCGAGCCGCCCTCGATCATGAAGTCGGGCCCGGCGACGAAGGTCGCCCCCTCCTCCTTGGCGAGCGGCAGCAGCGCCTCGGTGTCGGTGCCCTCGGCGAGGGTCGCCCAGAGGAAGTAGCCGCCCGCGGGGACGACGAACTCGGCCTCGGGGATCTGGTTGCCGAGCTCGGTGACGACCGCGGCGCAGCGCTCCGCGAGCGCGGCGTTGACCTTCGGGATGTTCTCGTCGAGCAGGCCCGGAGCGGCAGAGCTCGTAGACGATCGACTCGGCCAGCATGTTCGGCGAGATGTAGGTCTCGTTCGCGGTCTTCGCGAGCGCGGCGATCTCGTCGGCGGGGCCGATCAGGTAGCCGACGCGGACGCCGGGCCCGACGGTCTTCGAGAACGAGGAGGCGTGGACCACCTTGGCGTCGGTGCCCTCGGCGAGCGCGAGCATCGTCGGCAGCTCCTCGGCGCCGGCGAAAGCGGACCTCGCGGTAGGGGTCGTCCTCGAAGATCCAGAAGCCGTGCTCGGCCGAGAGCTCGACCAGCCGGCGGCGCTTCTGCTCCGAGATCGTGCAGCCGGCGGGGTTGTGGAAGTTGGAGATGATGTGGACGAGCTTCGGGCTGTAGCCGTCGGCGAGCGCCTGCTCGAGGCCGTGCACGTCGATGCCGTCGTCCTCGAGGCCGATCCCGATCCGGTCGACGCCGAGCTTCTCCAGCATCAGCAGCGTGCGGTCGTAGGAGGGCTGCTCGACGACGACGCTGTCGCCGGCCGAGAGCAGGTGGTTGAAGAGCATCCAGCCCGCCTCGAGCGAGCCGTTGGTGACCATCACGCGATCGGCGCTGACCCCGTGCCCGTGACGATCGGCCAGCCAGGCGCAGAGCTCCGGGTGCCCGATCCCGGTCCCGTACGAGAGCGCCCGCACCGCATCCGTCTCGAGCGCCTTCTCCGCCGCCTTCCAGATCGAAGCGGCCGGCAGCAGGTCGGCGCTGGGCGCGCCGCGAGCGAATGAAATTACGTCAGCCAGGGGCCATCGGCGCGCGAGTATGACGCAGGCGCGCCGATGGCCTGTCACCAGCGCGCTCAAGGCGCCGTCTAGAAGCCTGGGAATCCGTTCGAGTAGCAGGGGCCGCCGCCGGTGCACGGGCCGAGCAGGGCGCCGTCGGGCTGCATCCAGTCCGACATCTGCTCCTGGGCCTACGGATCCTTGCGCGGGTAGCTGTGCGGGTCCTCGCCGTAGCCGAGCTCCTCGCGCGGGGCGATGTTCCCGACCGGCGCCACCGCGGTGCCGCCGCCGTTGACGCCGCTGAAGCCGACCGGGCCGCCGTCCCAGTAGACCATCGTCGAATCCTGGCGCGGGAACGAGTCCACGAACGGGATCTGGAAGAACGGCTCCGACTGCCAGTGGCGACCGGGATCGCGTCCCCGGCGCTCAGCGCCTCGGCCCCGATCGTCCGCGCCTCGACCTCCGCCGTCACGTTGGCGACCTGATGGTCGCCGAGCGCGAGGTGCATGAGCACGTCGTGGTCGGGCGTGTTCGGGTACGGATCGCTGACCATGTGCTGGGCGTAGCCGTTGGCCTCGCCGCGGTCCCAGAGCATCTGCATCAGGCCGAGCAGCAGGACCCGCTCACCCTCGTCCGGGTAGCTGTCGTAGAGGCCGGCGTTCGGGAGCTTCGCGTAGTCGTCGAAGTCGACGCTGCGGCGCAGCAGGGTCGAGTAGTTCATGCCGGGGACGCCGAGCACCGACTGCTCGAAGTCCGGCGCGATCGCGGTCAGGGCGCCGCCCATGATCCCGCCCTGGCTGTTGCCGTAGTAGTAGAGCTCGCTCGTGTCGATCACCGACTCGCTGCCGCTGCCGGCGTCGAACCTGAAGGCCGGGTCGCTCGAGAACCCGTCCGCGTGGATGATCGCGCGGCCGAGGTAGAGGAAGTTGATGAACCCCTGCTGCATGCGGTCGAACGCCTTGCTCAGGTTCGTCACGTCGCTCAGCGAGGGCAGGATCACCGGTCCCACGTCCTCGGTCGCAAAGCCGGCCCAGTCGACCGCGCAGTGCATGATGTTGTGGGCCTTGGAGAAGTCGTCGATGTAGCCGGATCCGGCCTGCTCGCGATCGCCGAGGAGACCGTGTCCGTACAGCGACGGGCGCGCCGGCACGACGGAGCTGCCGCCGTCGACGTTCTCCGGGATGTTGCACTCGAACGGCGCCTCCATCGTGAACGACTCGTTCCAGTTCGGCTCGGTGTCGTCGGGGCCGTCGTAGGCGAACTGCGAGCCGGACGGGCAGCCGTTCTCGTCGAGGTAGCAGGGCACCTCGATCGTGCCCTTGACCTCGCGCAGCATTCCGGGCTCGGGGTTGTCGTTGACCTCGGTGATCGTGAAGTCCGGGGAGGAGCCCTGGACGACGCCGTCGGCGAGGTTCGTGTCGCCGAGCCGGGCGAAGGCGTCGTCGCGCATCGCCAGCACGCGGCTCGAGAGGCTGTCCTCGCTCGCGACCGTGAAGTCCCAGGCCATGTAGAGGCCGGGACGATGGACCGTGCCGGACTTCTTGATCGGCTTGAAGACCTTCTTCTCGAAGGTGTCGCGGCGGGCCTCGATCGGCTTCTGCTTGGTGATCAGGCGATCGCGGTAGACCTTGAACGCGTTCGGCGCCTTGATCTTGGTGCCGTCCGCCATCTTCAGGCGGCGCAGGGCGACGATGTAGCGCGCGCCCTCGTCCCAGTTGACCATCGGGCGGATGATCAGGTTGTTGTCGGAGGGGTCGGCCGCGTTCGAGTCCATCTCGGCCCAGATCGGATGGCGCTCGCCCGTCTTCGCGTTGAAGACGACGACCGGCTGCGACGTCGTTGTCGTAGCGGTCGGGGCGCTTCAGCGAGACGATCTTCGAGCGGTTGAAGGCGTCCTGGTTGTCGAGCCCGTCGATGTGGAGCGTGATCGCCTGGCCGGGGCTGAAGCCGTCGTTGCGGTTGAAGTCGGTGGGGTCGATGCCGACGTCGTCCTTGTTGACGGGCATCGAGGCGGGGTCGAAGTTGACCCGGTAGCCGGTGTCCGTGGCGCTGTCCTTCTTCAGGTACAGGTTGTTCGGGAACGGCTGCAGGCAGACGCTGGTGTCGAGGAAGTCGCAGCGGTCGGCGTCCGGGGTCGGGATCTTCGGACCCTTGTACTTGCCGCCCTTCTTCTTGCCCTTCTTGGCGGCGACGGTCGCGCCGTCCGAGGACGAGGCCGACGAGGCCTCCGTGACGACGCCGAGCGCGAGCAGCGCGAAGGCGAGCGAAGCAACTACGAAAGCGAGCGGCAAACGCGCGCGGACACCATGGATCCCCAAGATTCTCTCCTCTTTCCCCGTTTTCCCCGGTCGCCCGGGTGGACGACAGGCGCGAAAAGCTACCACCAGACGGCCCCTAAGGCGTCAGCCGCGGATGATCTCGGCGGCGATAGCCGCTGCCTCGGAGGGGCTGGTGCCGACGCGGACGCCCTTGGCCTCGAGCGCTTCCTGCTTGGCCTTGGCCGTGCCCGAGGAGCCGGAGATGATCGCGCCGGCGTGGCCCATCTGCTTGCCGGGCGGCGCCGTGAAGCCGGCGATGTAGCCGACGACGGGCTTGGTCACGTTCTCGGCGATGTAGTCGGCCGCGCGCTCCTCGGCGTCGCCGCCGATCTCGCCGACCATCACGATCAGCTCGGTCTCGTCGTCGTTCTCGTAGAGCGCGAGGATGTCGATGAAGTCGCGAGCCGACGATCGGGTCGCCGCCGATGCCGACGATCGAGGAGTTGCCGAGCCCGGCCTGCTTGAGCTCGTTGCCGATCTGGTAGGTCAGCGTGCCCGACTTGGAGACGACGCCGATGTTGCCCTGGTCGAAGAACTGGGCCGGGATGATGCCGACGTTGGCCTTGCCGGGGCTGAGCACGCCGGGGCAGTTGGGGCCGAT
Source organism: uncultured Solirubrobacterales bacterium (assembly GCA_963743845.1). GTDB lineage: Bacteria > Actinomycetota > Thermoleophilia > Solirubrobacterales > 70-9 > CAXMST01. Next base: position 272,662 of record CAVURI010000001.1, on the reverse strand, counting down.
CAGCGTGACGCCCTTCTCCTTCGCCTTCCAGTAGGTCGGGAGCATGTCGTGGACCGGGATCCCCTCGGTGATCGCGATCACCGTCTCGCAGCCGGCGTCGATCGCCTCGTTGATCGCGGCGCCGGCGAAGCGGGCCGGGACGAAGATCATCGAGGTGTTGGCGCCGGCCTCGCTGACCGCCTCGGCGATCGTGTCGAAGATCGGCGTGCCCTCGACGTCCTGGCCGCCCTTGCCGGGGGTGACGCCGGCGACCAGGTCGGTGCCGTAGTCGCGGTTGCGAAGTCCGTGGAAGCTGCCCTCGCGGCCGGTCAGGCCGCTGACGACGAGCTTCGTGTCGTTGCCGACGATGATGCTCATCGGCTCAGCTCTCGCCTTTCGCGAGCTCGACGACGCGATCGGCGGCTCCGAGCATCGTCTTCTCCTGGTGCAGGCCCTCGAGCGCGGCCTCGTCGAGCAGGCGCAGGCCCTCCTCGGAGTTGGTGCCGTCGAGGCGGACGACCAGCGGCACGCTCATCTCGACGCGCTCGTACGCCTCGATGATGCCCTTGGCGACCTCGTCGCAGCGGGTGATGCCGCCGAAGATGTTGAAGAGGATCGCCTTGACCCGCGGGTTCGAGGAGATCACCTCGAGCGCGTCGACGATCGCGTCGGCCTTCGAGCCGCCGCCGGCGTCGAGGAAGTTGGCGGGCTTGCCACCGGCGTTGGCGACGACGTCGAGCGTCGACATGCAGAGCCCGGCGCCGTTGCCGAGGATGCCGATGTCGCCGTCGAGCGAGACGTAGGTGAGGCCGCGCTCCTTCGCCATCCGCTCCTGCTCGTCGAGATCGGGATCGTCCTCGGCGGCGGCTGCGATCTCCTCGTGCCGGTAGAGCGCCGAGTTGTCGATCGTCACCTTCGCGTCGAGCGCGACGACCTCGCGCTTGCCGGTCACGATCAGCGGGTTGACCTCGATCAGCGTCGCGTCGTTCGCGTTGAAGGCCTCGTAGAGCTTGATCAGCATCTCCGCGGTCGCGTCGACGACGTCGTCGTCGATCTGGGCGTCGATCGCGAGCTGACGGGCGATGTCGACGGTGAGGCCCTCGGAGGGCGTCACGTGCCGGGTGACGAGCGCATCGGGATCGGTCTCGGCGATCTCCTCGATGTTCATGCCGCCCATCCGCGAGAGCATCACCAGCGGCTTCTTCGCGGAGCGGTCGAGGATGATCGACGCGTAGTACTCGACGTCGATGTCGGAGGCGCCCTCGACCCAGACCTGGTGGACCGTGAACGGGCCCTCGCCGTGCGGGCCGGTGATGTCCATCCCGAGGATCGCGTCGGCGTGGGTGCGGGCCTCGGTCTCGTCCTTGGCGACCTTGATGCCGCCGGCCTTGCCGCGGCCGCCGATCAGGACCTGGGCCTTGATCACGCACGGGTAGCCGATCCGGCCGGCTGCGGCGACCGCGGAATCGACGTCCGAAGCCGGCTCCCCGGAGGGAACCGGAACGCCCGCGGCGGCGAACAGCTGCTTGCCCTGGTATTCGAGAAGGTCCATGGGTGCGGGCGGCAGCCTAGCCGAGTGCGGGCGGACGCCGCGCCGTCGAGGGCGGGCACTGTTCCGGAGATGCTCGTCCGGCGCCCGAATATGTGTCGGATTTGCAGGACGTTCGACATCTGGCGCCGATATGTGCATAAGGTGTTCGGACTATCAGCAAGTGGACTTTCATAACCAACCACGCGCGGGTGCTGCTTGTAATCGCAGGTGACCCCACGGTTCGACTGCGGGACATCGCGTCGACCCTGGACATCACCGAACGTGCCGCTCAGCGAATCGTCACCGAACTGGTCGACGAGGGCTATCTGACGCGCAAGCGCGTTGGCCGCAGGAACCACTACGAGGTTCACACGAAGCGACCGATGCGAGCAGAGCAGGCCAAAGAGACCGAAGTCGGCGCTTTCCTCGACCTTTTGCTCGAGAACGCCAACGCGGTCAAGGCCTAGCGAGGACCCCCGAGCCAGGACCCGAAGCGGACCATGCGTCACCCGCCACGCGGCGGGTGCCATAATGCCGCGCCCTTATGCCTCTACCGAAACGCAGCGAGATCGAGTGGGTCACCACTGACTGTTACGGAACCCTGATCGATTGGGAGAAGGGAATCTCCGAAGCGTTCGCGCGGGAAGCCGACGAAGACGGCCTCACGCTCGACGTCAAGGCCCTGCTGCCTCGCTTCTTCGAGGTCAAGTACGAGGTGATGGCCGGCTCCTACGAGCTCTACGCCGAGGTCCTGCGCCGCGCCGCGGTCAAGGCCGCCGGCGAGATCGGCTGGGAGCTCGAGCCCTCGCGCGCCCAGTTCCTGCCCGACTCGATCGGCGACTGGCAGCCCTTCCGCGAGTCGAACGCCGCGATGGACCGGCTGCGCTCGAAGTACCACGTCGGCATCGTCTCCAACATCGACGACAAGCTGCTCGGGATCTCGCGCCGCCATCTGCGGACCGAGCTCGACCTCGTCGTCACCGCCCAGCAGGTCCGCAGCTACAAGCCGGAGCCGGCCCACTTCAAGGAGTGCGCGCGCCGGATCGGCAAGAAGAAGGGCTGGGTCCACATCTCGAGCGGCTACTACACCGACGTCGAGCCGCTGCTGAAGATGCGCGTCCCCGTGATCTGGGTCAACCGCCACGGCGAGAAGCTCGAGAAGGGCGCGAAGAAGCCGACCGCGGAAGTCAAGACCTTCCGCGACGCGACCAAGAAACTGGGCTGCTGACGCGGTCGCGCTGCACCGGCTGGTACAGAACCCCGGTAGCGTGAGGTTCTCGATTGCCGCCGATGAGGTGACCGGCGTGGCCGAGCGGCTCGAGGCGCGCTGGCCGAGCGCGGGCATGAGGTCGTGGCCCGGCATGGGGCTTTGAACGAGTCCGAGCGGGACGACTGGGCCTGGGCTTCGGAGGCGGCCGCGCGGGACGTGGCCGAGGGGCGGGCCGATCAGGCGCTGATCGCGTGCTGGACCGGGACCGGCGCCTCGATCGCGGCGAACAAGGTCGGCGGCGTGCGGGCGGCGCTGTGCGGGGATCCCGAGACGGCTGCCGGGGCGCGGAAGTGGAACGACGCCAACGTGCTGGCGCTGAGCCTGCGGACGACCTCGGAGGCGCTGCTCGGCGAGATCCTCGACGCGTGGCTGGCGCACGCCGAGCGACGAGGACGACGACCGCGCCAACGTCGCCCACCTGGAGGAGATCTGATGGAGCGGCTGCTGCCGGATCCGGGGCCGACGACGATCGTCGAGCAGCTCGCCCGCTTCACGCCGGGGAGCTCGCCGGCCCCTCCCGCCCCTACGTGTTCACGAACTTCGTCGAGACGATCGACGGGCACGCGACGCTCGACGGGCGCTCGGGCAAGATCGCCGGCGACAGCGACCTGCAGATGCTGCTCGGGCTGCGCGAGCGGGCCGACGCGGTCATGGTCGGCGCCGGGACCCTGCGGGCCGAGCGCTACGGCCGGATCATCGCCAAGGAGGAGCGGCGGCAGCGACGCGCAGGCGGCCGGGCTGGCGCCGGACCCGCTCGCGGTGATCGTCAGCGAGCGGCTCGAGCTGCCCTGGGACATCCCGCTGTTCACCGACGGCGGCGGCGAGATCGTGATCTTCACCTCCTCCGACGCCGAGCCGGCCGAGACCGTGACCCCGCACACGATCGTCCGCCATCCCGGCGGCGTCGACCTGAAGCGGGCGCTCGACGAGCTCCGGACCGAGTACGGGATCGCATCGCTGCTCTGCGAGGGCGGCCCGCACCTGCACGGCTCGCTGCTCGAGGCGGGCCTCGTCGACGAGCTGTTCGTGACGCTGGGGCCGAAGCTGGCCGGCGGCGTCGGCCCGCGGATCTGCCGAGGGCATGCTGCCGACCGCGACCGACCTGGAGCTGCGCTGGCTGCTGCGCGAGGGCGACGAGCTCTACTCCCGCTGGGCCAGGTCCGCCAAGCAACGCCGCTAGGCGGCGTGGAAGCCGGCTGCCCAGAGCGGGCGCCGGCTCCATCTCGCCGGAGGCGTCGGGGATCTGGCCGGCGCGCTCCTCTTCCTCCTCGCCGCGGCGCAGCATGCGCAGGGCGAGGATCGTGCCGGCGAGCAGGACGACGCCGCCGAGGCTGAGCTGGACGCTGAGCAGGCCCTCCCTCGTCCAGTAGACGTCGCGAAAGTCGAGCAGCAGCGCCGCCTCGTCGAAGGTGAGCCCGACCCCGGCCCCGAACGGGACGGCGAGCAGGGCCTCGCGGTCGGCATCCTCGGTCAGCAGGGCGGCGGTCGCCGAGCCGAAGGCGAGCAGGATGCCGGGCACGAAGTGATGGATGTGGCGGCCGCCGATCGAGACGTTGCCGAACGGCCACCAGCCCGAGCGGATGCCGCTGGTCGAAAGGCGGGCGATCGCGAACGACGTCGCGAAGCCGGTCAGCAGGTTGAACAGCACCGTCTCGTGGCGGCCGGCGGCCCCGTAGCCGGCCAGCGCCACCCGGATCGTGTCGCGGCTGGCCGCGCCGGCGACCTGCAACGCCTCGGCGGTCGTCACGGGCGGGCCCTCGCCGACCGCCTCGGCCCGGACGACGCGGCGGCGGACGCGGCGGGCCAGCTCGCCGGCGAAGACCGTGCCGGCCGTGGCGAGGGTCGCCGACGCAAGCAGCACGGTGACCCGATCGGCGCGACCGAACCCGATCCGGCTCAGCGCCCGCAGGCGCCGTGAGGCCCGGACCGGCGCGGGCGGTGGCTCCGGCGCGAGGCCGATCGCCGAGCGGGTGCGGCCCAGCACCGTCGCCATCAGATCCGGACGAGGTTCGGAGCCGTGATGCCGCGGGTGACGCCGCGGAAGTCGGCGAGCAGCTGCGCCCGCTCGAGCAGCGCCAGGTGGTCGACGCCGGGGTGAGCGGTGATGATCGCGACCAGGTCGGCCTCGGCGACCGCCTCGTCGAGGTCGACCGAGCGCAGCCCGAGCTCGGTCGAGCTCGGGGACGTGGGGGTCGTGGTAGCTGACGTCGGCGCCGAGCTCGCGCAGGTGGCGGATGATCTTCAGCGCCGGCGCCTCGCGCAGGTCGCGCGACGCCGCCCTTGTAGGCGACCCCGAGGATCAGGATCTTCGCGCCCGTTGACGGGCTTGCCGGCGTCGTTGAGGGCCCGCTCCATCTTCCGCACGCAGAACAGGGGATGCGACTGGTTGACCTTGCCGGCGAGCTCGATGAACTCGGTGTAGAAGTCGTGCTCGCGGGCCTTGAAGGCGAGGTAGAAGGGGTCGACCGGGAGGCAGTGGCCGCCCATCCCGGGCCCCGGCTCGAAGCGCATGAAGCCGAACGGCTTGGTCGAGGCGGCGTCGATCACCTCCCAGATGTCGATGCCCATCCGGTCGGTGAGCTGGGCGAGCTCGTTGACGAGCGCGATGTTGACCGAGCGGAAGATGTTCTCGAGCAGCTTCGAGAGCTCCGCCGCCTCCGGCGTCGAGACCCGGACGATCTCGTCGCAGATCAGGCCGTAGACCTCGGCGGCCCGCTCGGTGCAGGCGTCGGTGATGCCGCCGATCACCTTCGGCGTGTTGTGGACCGTGTGGTCGGAGCGACCCGGGTCGATCCGCTCCGGCGAGTAGGCGAGATGGAAGTCCTCGCCCGACCCGCATGCCGCCGGCCTCGAGCAGCGGCAGCAGCTCCTCGCGGGTGGTCCCGGGGTAGGTCGTCGACTCGAGCACGACGGTCTGGCCGGGCTCGAGGATCTCGGCGATCGTCCTGCCCGAGGAGATCACGTAGGTGAGGTCGGGCTCGCGCTGGTTCGAGAGCGGCGTCGGCACGCAGATCAGGATCGCGTCGCAGCGCTTCAGCGCCGCCGGGTCGGTCGTCGGCTCGAACCGCTCGCCGATCGCCGTCAGCTGCTCGGACGGGACGTCCTCGATGTCGCTCTCGCCGCGCGCCGAGCATCGACACCCGGCCCGCGTCGGTGTCGTAGCCGACCACGGAGAGGCCCTGCTCGGCGAAGGCGACGGCCAGCGGCAGCCCGACGTAGCCGAGCCCGACGATCCCGATCGTGTCGATCTTGCCCGGCATTCGCGCTCAGTCTAGGAGCAGGCGGGGATCGCCCATCGGCAGGCACCGGATCTGGGGGACTCCCCCGCAGATTGCGGGATTCCCGCAGGCGTGGGCGCCGTCCACCGGATAGGGTTCGCGGCGATGAGCAGACTTCTGCACGGCGCCCAGATCGGCTTCGGCGCCGCACGACATCTCGCCTGGTACCTGACTCACCAGGTCAACGGCCCCACTCCACGCGGCTGACCGAGCCACTGACACGGCCTCGACGTCGTCCCGACGCCGGACGACGGCACGCCTCAGCCCGAGCCGCCGTGGACCGACCGGCCAGCCCTCGCCGACCCGCCGACCTACACGGCCGAGCAGCGGCCCGGCGCACCTGATCGACGTCCACGACGCGCTCGCGCCGAGCTCGAGCAGTGCGCGGGCTCGTCGACCAAGTCGAGCGGCGCGTCGACGCGAGTGCCGTGCGCTCGTCATGAACCGGATACGATCGGCGAACACTGGACGTCGGCGCTCGATCGCCGGGCGTGACGCCGCTCGAGGCAGCGCTCTGCCTGCGCGGCCGCGCCTCGACCGTGTCGACCTGCTCGACCGACGCGATGGTCTCCCACCTCTCCTACGAGGAGCGGGAGCTGGTCGAGCCGCTCGCCCGCTTCGGCTTCGGCTAGCGCGACGCGGCCCGCCGGGATGGGCCATGTAGGGCTCGAACCTACGACCTTGAGATTAAGAGTCTCCTGCTCTACCAGCTGAGCTAATGGCCCGGGGGCGGTGATTCTAGCCAAGGGCCGGTGCCGTTTGACGGCGGCCCGGGGCCTCGCGATCCAGGCTAGGGAGCCGGAGTCGTGGAGCCTGATGTGCCGCTCGCGCCGCTGCTGCCGCCGAGACTGCCGAGCGGGTCCTCGAGGTCCTGCTGGCTGGTGCCCTGCGTGGCCTCGAGCTGCTTCTGGACCGCCTCGCCCTGCTTCTTGACCTGGTCGAGCTGCGCCTGCACGGCGTCCCGGTCGGCCTCGTTGGCGGACTTCAGACGCCTGCTTGGCAGCTTCGTCGCCGGCCTTGGTGTCGCCGGACAGGTAGGCGAAGTCGGCGACCTGCAGCCACGCGTTCGGGCTCGGGCGAGCCTCGGCGACGATCTGGGCCGCGACCGAGGCCGCCGTCGAGCGTGCGCGAGACGAGCACCGGGTCCGACTGGCTGAAGGCGAGGCTCGAGTACGCCTGCAGGCACGAGCCCGGCGACGGAGTCGTCGGGCTTGCCCTTGTTCGCTTCGAGGTACTGCTCCCAGGCCGTCGTCGAGTCCTCGAACTTCGACGATCGACTCGTCGCTGAGCGTCTGGTTGCCCGCCTCGTCGACCTCGAGCGACTGCTGCCCGGAGAGGTACGAGTAGCGGGCGAGGGCGAGCAGAGCCGCCGCGTTGGTGGGGTCGGTCTCGAGCTTCGCGTTGGCATCGTCGATCTCGCTGCTGAACTGGCGTGTCGCCGCTGGAGCCGCTGCCGCCGAGGCCGAGCGCGTCGAAGATGCCGCCGTTGGCGGAGCCGCCGATGCCGAGGCCGACGAGGCCGATGCCGAGCAGCAGCGCCAGGAAGGTGTAGATCACCTGGATCACGCGCTTCCGCTTTCCCTGGAGGTCGAAGAGCATGGGCGCCAGCCTAGATCATTGTCGGCGCCGGCTCGGCCCGCGGACGGCCGGCGGGCCTAGGAATCCTGCGTCGCCAGCTCGGCCGAGGCGGCGGCTTCGGAGGCTCGGCGCCGATCCGCCACCCTGGCGATGATCAGGCTCGCCTCGAACAGGATCACCAGCGGCAGCATCGAGATCAGCATCGTGATCGGGTCGGTGCCGGGCAGCAGCATCGCCAGCACCGCGATCACGAGGATCGCGTAGCGGCGGTTCTTGGTGAGCGTCGTCGACGGAGACGATCCCGAGCCGGGTCACCGCGAGGATCGCGATCGGGATCTGGAAGAGCAGGCCGACGGCGATCAGCGAGAGCGCGAAGAAGCTGTAGTACTCGCGCGCCCGGACCTGGATGTTGAACTGGTCGTCGTTGAAGTTGAGCAGGAAGTTGACCGCCGCCGGGGTGACCACGAAGTAGGCGAAGACGACGCCGGCGATGAACAGGAACGGCACCGCCATCAGCAGCGGCAGCAGGGTCGCGGCGCTCGTTCGGCGTGAACGCCGGCAGCACGAAGGCGTACACCTGGTAGAGCAGGATCGGCAGCGTCAGCAGGATCGCGCCGTAGAACGAGAGCGTCAGCGTCGTCATGAACGGCTCCGACGGCGAGAACGTGATCGGCTCGAAGCCCTCCGGGCAGCGGGCCCGTTGGCGATGTCGAGCAGCAGGTGGTTCTGCCAGAAGCAGAGCGCGAAGGCGACCCCGAGCGAGACCGGCGCAGATGATGATCCGCGTGCGCAGCTCGTCGAGGTGCTCGACGAGGGTCAGTCGATCGTCGAAGGCGGCTGCCTTGATCCTGGCCACGGGTCAGCCTCCGCGCACCGCGGTCATGCGGTGCCTCAGGCGCTGCGCTGGCCGGCAGGCTCGTCGGTGTGGTCGGAGGCGGCCTCGACGACCGTCTCCTCTTCGTCGACGCTGGTCTCGATCTCCGGCGGATCGTCGTCGTCGGCATCGTCCTTGCCGTTGCCGCTGACGGAGTCCTTGAACTCGCGGAGACCGTTGCCGAGCGACTTGCCGAGCTCGGGCAGGCGCTTGGGGCCGAAGATGACCAGCGCGATGATCAGGACGATCGCGAGCTCCAGGGGTCCGACGTTCGGCATTGGCCCCATGGTAGCGCCATGCCGCTGCGATCTCGCGTGATTCGGGCGCGCCGGGGTCGACGCTCTTGTATGTAGGCTCTCGCTTCCCGTGATCCTCTCCGACACGTCGATCTCCGAGGAACTGCGAGTCGGGCGGCATCGTCATCGAGCCGCTCGGCGAGAACGCCATGCAGCCGTCCTCGGTCGACCTGCGGGTCGACCGCTACTTCCGCGTCTTCCGCAACGACACGACGCCGTACATCGACCCGAAGCAGGCGCAGGAGGACCTGACCGAGCTGGTCGAGGTCGGCGACGCCGAGACGGACGCGTTCATCCTCCATCCCGGCGAGTTCGTGCTGGGCTCGACGCTCGAGCGGGTCGCGCTCGGCAACGACCTCGTCGCCAGGCTCGAGGGCAAGTCGCTCGCTCGGGCGCCTCGGCCTGCTGATCCACAGCACGGCGGGCTTCGTCGACGCCGGCTGGGACGGTCACCTGACGCTCGAGCTCTCGAACGTCGCGAACCTGCCGATCGCGATCTACCCGGGCATGAAGATCGGTCAGATCTCGTTCCTGCGGATGACGACCGAGGCCTCCTCGCCCTACGGAAGCAGCTCCGCGGGCTCCAAGTACAAGGGCCAGAAGGGCCCGACGCCCTCGCGCTACTACCTCAACTTCGGGCCTTCCGAGACCTGATCGGGCTTACTACTCCGAACGGTTGTCCATGCGGTGGCCGGTCCGCTGGCGCTGCGCGCCCAGCGGCCGATAGGCACGTCATGGACGGTGGAAGCCAACGAGGCGGACGCAGGCGCGGGCGGCAGCGCATCTCCAGCGTCGCCCAGGAGCTGCGGCAGCGTCGCCGGGCGCACCGACACGGACCTCCACGTCTGCCCGCGCTGTGGATCGGAGCTGGTCCAGCCGGTCGAGTGGACGGCGCTCGACCTGCGCCGCTGGCGCGTCGACCTGAGCTGTCCCGAGTGCCGCTGGTCCGGAGGGGGCGTCTACCCGCAGGCGGTGCTCGACCGCTTCGACGAGGTCCTCGACGACGGCATCGCCCTGCTCGCCGCCGAGCTCGAGCGGCTCGAGCGGGCGAACATGGAGGAGGACGTCAACCGCTTCCTCGACGCGTTGGGGGCCGACCGGATCCTGCCCGAGGACTTCTAGGCCGCGGCGCTCAGGAGTAGCGGTCGACGACGCCGTCGGCGACCATCGCCAGCAGCTCGAGCTCTGAGCCTGCGAACCCGGCGCCGGCGAGCCCGTCCTTTGCGATCCCGATCCTGGCCCGCGCCTCGGCTCGGACCTCGGTGGCCGCTCCGGTTGCCGCGATCCGGTCGCAGATCGCCTCCGCGCCCGGGCGGATCGAGCTCGCGCAGGTCGATCGCGGCCAGCTCCGGGTCGTGTGCGATCGCGCGGATCAGCGGCAGCGTCACGGTCCCGTCGAGCAGGTCGGTGCCGCGGGCCTTGCCGGTCCGCTCGGGTGGGCCGACGACGTCGAGCACGTCGTCGAGAAGCTGGAAGGCGAGGCCGATCTCGCGCCCGAACGAGCGCAGGGCCGCCTCCTCCGGCTCGGGCCTGCGGCCGCCGATCACGCACGCGCATTCGAACAGCGCCGCCGTCTTCAGCTCGCATCGGTACAGGTAGCGGTCGGGAGTCACGGTCAGGTCGAAGGCGTCCTGGCGCTGGGCCAGCTCGCCCCGGGCGAGAGCCGAGGAGGCATCGGTCAGCGTCCGCACCCGGAACTCGGCGCCGGCGCCGGATCCGGGCTCGGCGAGCAGCGCGAAAGCTCGCGAGAAGAGCAGGTCGCCCGTCGCCAGCGCGCGCTCGCGGCCGGCGGTTGCGACGACCGTCGGGCGGCCGCGGCGAAGCGGCGCCGCGTCGAGGACGTCGTCGTGGACGAGCGTCGCCATGTGCACGAGCTCGATCGCCGTCGCCGCCCGGATCGCACCCTCGCCGGCCTCGGGGCCGGCGCAGAGCAGGACGAGCAGCGGGCGCATCCGCTTGCCCCCTGCCGCGAGCGTCGAGGCGGCGTCGTCCGCCAGCGGCGGGCGCTGCTCGCGGACCATCGACGCGAGCCTGCCCTCGACCTCGGCCAGCCTGATCGGCAGCCAGGAGCCGGCGAGCTCGGTGACTGCGGTGACGGGCTCGGGGATCGCCGAGCCCGGCATCAGGAGCCCGCCGGGGCCGTCCCGGGATCGCCCGGCTTGGTGCCGACGTGGATCGCGATGATCCCGCCGGCGAGGATCGTCCAGCGGATCTGCTCGAGGCCGGCGGCGTCGATCAGCTGCGCCAGGCCTTCGGGGGGCGGGAATCGCTTGACCGACTCCGGCAGGTAGCTGTAGGCCTCGGGGTCGCCGGCGACGCGGCCGAGCAGCGGCACGAGGCGGTCGAACCAGAGCGAGAAGAAGGTCGACAGCGGCGGCCGGGTCGGCTGTGTGATCTCGAGGATCACGAGCCTTCCACCCGGCTTCAGGACCCGGGTCAGCTCGGAGATGCCGCGCGGCAGGTTGGCGAAGTTGCGGACCCCGAAACCGACGGTGACCGCGTCGAAGCTGCGGTCGTCGTAGGGCAGCTCGAGAGCGTCGCCCCACTCGAAGATCGGGGCGCCGGCGCTGCCGCGGCCCGAGGCCTTCTCGCGGGCGAAATCGAGCATCCGCTCGGAGAAGTCGGAGCCGACGACGCGGCCCTCGGGGCCGACCCGCCGCTGCAGCTCGAGGGTCAGATCGCCGGTGCCGCAGGCCACGTCCAGGGCGGAGTCGCCGGGCGCGAGCGCGGCGCGGTCGACGGCCTTCTCGCGCCAGCGATGGTGCATCCCGGCCGTCATCGCCGAGTTCATCAGGTCGTAGACCCCGGCGATCCTGTCGAACATGCCGCGGACCTGGCCGGCGAACTGATCCGGATCGGCCGACTCGCGCGAGGGCTTCGCCTCGGATGAGCCGTTGTCGGTGCGTGCGGACATCAGCCCATGCTCGCAGAGCGCAGGCTCACGCCTGCGCGCGAGGTCACTCCTCTTCGCCGTTGAGGCTCGCCAGGTAGCCGAGCAGGTCCTGGTACGCCTCAGGATCGCTCTCGGCGAGGGCGGTGTACGAGGGCATGATGCCCGGGCCGACCTCGAGCGAGCGAGCGATCGCCGCCTCGGGCAGGCGGGCGCCGATCTCGGTCAGGTCGGGGCCGAGCACGCCTCCGGTCACGCCGAACTTGTGGCAGGCGGTGCAGCCGGACTGTTCGACCACGGCCTTCCCCGCCTCGTACTCCTGGGCGGTTGCGAGCTCGATGTCGTTCGGGTTGCCGGCCTCGGCGCCGAGGAAGGTGAGCACCGCCATGCAGATGATCGTGAGCACGCCGGCGAGCGTCGCGATCGGGCGCTTGAGCGGGTTGCGCTCGGGGCCGCGGTCGTAGAAGGGCAGCAGCAGCAGCAGGACGATCGCGATCGTGGGAACGCCGATCGTCGCGATCGGGACGAGCGCCGGCGGCTTGATCACGCGCAGCAGCTCGAACAGGAAGAAGAAGTACCACTCCGGGCGAGGCACGTAGGTGGTCGTCGTCGGATCCGCCTTCGGGCCCTGCTCGGCGCCGAGGTAGATCGACATCACCGCGATCACGATGACGACGATCAGCGCCATCACCGAGTCCTTCATGACGGCGTACGGGAAGAAGGGCTTGCCCTTCTTCTTCATCACCTCGTACTCGCGGAGGTACTGCTCCTTCTCCTGGTTGTTCATCGCCTCAGACCTTCTCCGCGACGCTGGACTTCGGCTTGCGGTCGGCCTTCAGCCAAGGGGGGCGCGGTCGTGCCCATCTTGACCACCAGGTACAGGTGGGCGCCGATCATCGCGATGATCGCGCCGGGCACGAGCATCATGTGGATCGCGTAGAAGCGGGAGAGCGTCGTCGCCCCGAACTCGGGGCCGGCGCGGAGGAAGTCGGAGAGGTAGGGGCCGACGATCGGGCCGGTGCCGTTGATGTTGACGCCGACGATCGTCGCCCAGTAGGAGCGCTGGTCGAAGGGCAGCAGGTAGCCGGTGAAGCCCATCGTCATCGTCAGGATCAGCAGGACCACGCCGATCACCCAGTTGAGCTCGCGCGGGTACTTGTAGGCGCCGAAGAAGAAGGTCCGCGCCATGTGCACGAAGACGAGGATCACCATCACCGAGGCGCCCCACTTGTGCATGCCGCGGACGAACTCGCCCATGAAGACGTCGTTGGTGAGGTAGGTGATCGAGTCGTAGGCCTCGACCGTCGACGGCGTGTAGTACATCGCCAAGAAGACGCCGGTGATGGCCTGGACGACGAAGGCGAACAGCGTCGCCGAGCCGAGCGTGTAGAACCAGTTGGTCCCCTTCGGGACCTTCCGGAACAGCATCCCGGTCAGGAAGCTGGAGCCGCCGGTGCGCTCGTCGAGCCAGCCGAGCAGGTCGGCGGGAGCGTCCTTGGCGCCGGCCGCGACGCGCGTGCCGGCCTTGTTGCCGTTGCCGTTGCCGTTGCCGCATGTCCTCGCCGGGCGCCGGCGGGCGGCGCATCGGCGGCGGCAGCAGCTTGTGCAGCTTGCTGTCCTTCTCGGTTGTCTCGGAGTCAGCCATTCAGGTCCACGCTCACGGGGGCGGGCGCGGTCGACGGGCGGGGCGGGTAGAGGTACTCCCAGATCCCGCCGGTGAACTCGCCGGGATCGCGGGCCCGGACGGGCTCGAGCTGGGAGGTGACGGAGAAGCGCGGGCCGATCTCGACCTGATCGCCGGTGACGCGCGTCTGGAAGCGGTCGAGCGGGCGGACCGGCGGGCCGCCGATGACCTCGCCCTCGAATCCGTAGACGCCGCCGTGACACGGGCAGATGAAGTTGCCGGCGGCGGCGACGAAGCGGACCGGGCAGCCGAGGTGGGCGCAGCGGGTCGAGATCGCCACGTACTCGGCCGGGTCCTCGTCGAGGTCGGCGCTGCCCTGGCGGACGTAGACGGTGCTCTTGCCGGCCTCGCCGATGCCCTCGACGATCGTGATCACCTTCGCCTTGTAGGTGTCGGGCGCGAAGTCGTCGGTGCTGCCGACCGCCTGCCAGGTCTCCTCGGGGCGGTCGAAGATCGGCGCGACCGCGAAGCCGAGCGCGGGCAGGATGATGATCGCGCCCGCAGCGGCGCCGATCGCCTGGCCGGCGACGGTGAAGACCTTGCGGCGCGTCAGCGACTCGCCCTCGAAGTAGCCCGCAGGCTTCATCTCGGGGACGCCGGAGTCGGTCCCGTTGGTCCCGTTCGTCTTGTCAGTGCCTTCTTCAGCCACGGTGCAGCGGCGCGAAGCCTACCGTTTCGGCGGCATCGGTTAGTCGCTCGCTGAGACCGGCGCGGGCCGCCGCCGTCGTCGCGTAGGCGTACAAACCTTCGGCCGATCCCCCCGCCCGCAGCTGCTCGACCGCTTCACGATCGGCGGCCGAGGGACCGAGCGCGATCGAGACGGCGGTGGCAAGCCACAGAGCGGCCGTCCGATCGCCGATTCCCGCGATCGTCGCCGTCGGCGTGGAGCTCGGCCGAGACGGCGATCAGATCGGCGAGCGCGCGGACCGAGTCGAGGTCGCCGGTCGTCGCGAGCAGGCCGAGGCCCTTCGCGTAGAGATAGTCGCCGGCGAGCAGGGCGAGGTCCGGATCGGGCGGGTCGACGAGCCGGGGGTCGCCGTAGTGGAGCAGGTAGCCCTCGCGCACCGACTCGACGACGCCGGCGTACAGCGGCGCCTGCGCCGCGACCCGGGGGCCGGCGGCGGCGAGCGCGCCGAGCGATGCCGGCGAGCGGGCCGGATCGGGATCGCGCACGTGGGGAGAGATCACCGAGCCCTCGGCCCGGAGCTCGCGCGCCAGCGACGTGAGCGCGTCGGCGGCGGGCACCGTCGCCGTCCCCTCGCTCACCCGAGCGCCTCCGCCAGCGCCTCGGCGAGCGCGGCGCAGGTGCGGTCGATCGCCTCCTCGTCGTGGGCGAGCGAGACGAACCAGGCTTCGAACTGCGAGGGGGGCGCGTAGACGCCGCGCTCGAGCAGGCCGCGGCAGAGCCGGCCGTAGGCGTCGAGGTCGCAGGCCCGGGCCGACTCGAAGTCGGTCGGCGCCTCGGGCGCGAGGAACAGGGTGACCAGCGCCGGGAACGTCGACGACGCTGGCCCGGCCCTCGGCGCCGGCGGCCGCGATCGCGCCCCGCATGCCGTCGGCGAGCCGGGCGGTGAGCGCCGCGAGGCGCTCGTAGGCGGCGGCGTCGAGCAGCCGCAGGGTGGTGAGGCCGGCGGCGACCGCGAGCGGATTGCCCGACAGGGTGCCCGCCTGGTAGACGTCGCCGGCCGGGGCGACGCGCTCCATCAGCTCGCGGCGGGCGCCGTAGGCGGCGGCGGGCAGGCCGCCGCCGATCACCTTGCCCATGATCGTCACGTCGGCCTCGACGCCGAGCAGCTCCTGGGCGCCGCCGGGAGCGACGCGGAAGCCGGAGATCACCTCGTCGAGGACGAGCAGCGCGTCGGTGCGGTCGGCGAGCGTGCGCAGATGCTCGAGGAAGCCCTCGGCCGGGCGGGACGACGCCCATGTTGGCCGGGATCGGCTCGCAGAGGATCGCCGCCGGGGGGCCGGCGGCATGGTCGCCGGCATCGCCCTCGACGGCCGCCGTCACCGCCTCGAAGTCGTTCCAGGGCACGACCGTGGTCGCGGCCGCCTGGGCGGCGGGCACGCCGGGCGAGGCGGGGATGCCCTGCGTCGCGAGGCCGGAGCCCGCGTCGGCGAGCAGGCCGTCGACGTGGCCGTGGTAGGCGCCGGCGAACTTGACCAGGCGCTCGCGGCCGGTGACGGCGCGGACCAGCCGCACCGCGCTCAGCGTCGCCTCCGTGCCCGAGTTGACCATCCGCAGCATCTCGACGGTCGGGAAGCGCTCGCAGACGCGCTCGGCGAGCTCGACCTCGCCCTCGGTCGCGGCGCCGTAGGAGGTGCCGCGGGCGGCGGCGGCGGAGACGGCGGCGACGACCTCGGGGTTGGCGTGGCCGCAGATCAGCGGGCCCCAGGACGAGATCCAGTCGATGTAGCGGTTGCCGTCCACGTCGACGATCTCGCAGCCCTCGCCGTGCGCGATGAAGATCGGGTCGCGGCCGATCGAGCCCATCGCGCGGACCGGCGAGTTGACGCCGCCGGGCATCACGGCGAGCGCGCGGCGATAGAGCTCCGTCGACCTCGTGTCCTTCATCGACGCCAGAGTAGGGAGAGGCGGCGGCGGGCGTCGTCTGCAAGCCGGCGCCCGATGCCGCGCTCGGCCCGTGTGAGAAGCTGCGCCCAGAGCGGGCTTCAGGATGGAGCCCGAGGACAGGAGAGGGGACCCGCGTGAGCAGGATCAGACGAGGCTGGGAGCTGACCAAGAAGAGCTGGGGCGTGCTGCGCGCGAACCCCGATCTCTTCCGCTTCCCGATCTACGGAGCGGCGGCGACGATCCCGGTCGCGATCATCACCCTCGGCCCGGGCTTCTACCTGCTCGAGGAGAACGTCACCGCCGGCGCGATCGCGGTGATCGCCGTCGGGCTCTTCATCCTCGCCTTCATCGGCATCTACTTCAGCGTCGGCCTCGCCGCCTGCGCCGACAAGATCTTCCGCGGCGAGCAGGCGACCGTCCGCGACGGGCTCGCCGTCGCCCGCGAGAACCTCGGCCCGATCGCGGGCTGGGCGCTGCTGTCGACGATCGTCGGCACGATCTTCAACCTGCTCGAGAGCCAGGGCACCCTGGGCCAGATCGCCGGCCGCCTGCTCGACATCGGCTGGGCGCTGGTCACCTTCCTCGCCGTGCCCGTGATCGCGATCGAGGGAACCGGCCCGATCGAGACGCTGAAGCGCTCGGCGTCCCTGTTCAAGTCGCGCTGGGGCCAGCAGGTGACCGGCAACCTCGCGATCGGCGGCGCCGTCGTCCTCTTCGGGATGCTGCCCGCCGTCGCTGCTGATCGTCGGCGGCGTGCTGCTCTGGAGCTCGACCGGCTTCGGCGGCGCGATCCTCGTGATCATCGGCGTGATCGTCTTCCTGATCGCGATGCTGATCCAGAAGGCGATGACCGGCGTCTTCGGAGTCGCCCTCTACCACTACGCCGCCGAAGGCAAGGCAATCGGAGGCTTCACCGCCGCCGAGCTGGACTCAGTCGTGAAGAACAAGGCCGCGGCGGACGCACGAGCGGCCCCGCCCCCACCCCGGCCTCGACCCCGGCGCCGCCTCACAGGCGCCGACTCAGGCGCGCCCCGTACTTCTCTTCCCACTCCCGGTACTCGTCGGTGAAGTAGCGGAGGCGGATCTTCTTGTACTCGGTGCTCGAGTAGAGGACGGCGCGATCGTCGCCGTGGAGGTCGTGCTCGTCGGCGATCGACTGCAGGACCGCGTCGCACTCCTCCTTGGAGCGGCCGTGGGCCATCGTGAAGACCGAGTAGGGCCAGTCCTCGTAGGTCGGCCGCTCGTAGCAGTGTGAGATCCCGCGGACCGCGGCCATCCGGCCGCCGATCTCCGGCACGTCGGCGGGGTCGACCTTCCAGACGCCCATCCCGTTGGCGGAGAAGCCGGCGCGGCGATGGAAGAGGATCGCGGCGACGCGGCGCAGGATCTTGCGCTCGATCAGCTGCTCCATGTGCGCGAGCAGCTCCGGCGTGGTGACGCCGATCTCGGCCGCCGCCTCGTCCCAGGGCCGGTCGACGACGGCCATCGGGCCCTGCGTGGCGCGGATCAGGGCGACGTCGCGCTCGTCGTAGGGCTGCGGCTCGAGCTCGCGCGGCGGGATCGCCTCGACCTTGGCGGCGAGCGCCTCGGTGCCGCCCTCCATCTCGAGGTTCATGTTGATCTTGAACATCGTCAGGGTCGGCAGCTGGCGGATCGACTCGGCGCCGGTCAGCTCCTGGAGCACGTCGAGCGTGCCCTGCAGGCCGAGCTCGGAGTCGGGCGGGGTCGCGATCGTGAACCAGAGGTTGAACTCGTGGGTGCGCAGGTAGTTGTGGGAGACGCCGGGATGCGAGTTGATGATCTCGGCCGGGCGGTGCGGGTACTCCGAATCCACCTTCGCGGCGACGAGCATCGATGAGTAGCCGAGCGTGCGGGTGTCGAAGATCGGCGTGATCTCGCGGATGATCCGGCCGTCGAGCAGGCGCTGGGCGCGGGCCATCGTGTCGTCGACGGTGAGGCCGGCGCGCTCGGCGATCAGCGGGTACGGCTCGGGCACGAGCGGGAACTCCGACTGCATCACGTTCATCAGCCGCTTGTCCTCGGCGTCGAGCGGGATCGCGGCGCCGTCCTTGCGCGTGCGCGCCTTCGACTGCGGAACCTTTTCCCTCACTTCAGCCATTCGGCGGCTTCCTTTGCGTAGTAGGTAAAGATCAGATCTGCGCCCGCCCGCTTGATCGCGGTGAGGGACTCGAGAGCCGCGGCTCGCTCGTCCAGCCAGCCGTTGGCGGCCGCCGCCTTGAGCATCGAGTACTCGCCCGAGACATGGTAGGCGGCGAGCGGGGCGTCGGTCCGCTCACGGAGCCGGCGCAGCACGTCCAGGTAGGGAAGCGCGGGCTTGACGATCAGCATGTCGGCCCCCTCCTCGAGATCGAGCTCGGCCTCGCGCATCGCCTCGCGGGCGTTGGCGGGATCCATCTGGTACCCGCGCCGGTCGCCCTCGGAGGGGGTCGAGTCGGCGGCGTCGCGGAACGGCCCGTAGAAGGCGGAGGCGTACTTGACCGCGTAGGAGACGATCGGCGTGCCCGAGAAGCCCTCGGCGTCGAGCTGCTCGCGGATCGCCGCGACCCGCCCGTCCATCATGTCGCTCGGCGCGACGGCGTCGGCGCCGGCCGCGGCCTGCGAGACCGCGGTCCGGGCGATCAGCTCGAGCGAGAGGTCGTTGTCGACGTCGCCGTCGCGGAGGACGCCGCAGTGGCCGTGCGAGGTGTACTCGCAGAGGCAGGTGTCGGCGAAGACGAGCAGGTCGGGGTGCGCCTGCTTCAGCGCCCGCGTCGCCTGCTGGACGATCCCGTCGTCGTCGTAGGCGCCGGTGCCGGCCTCGTCCTTGGCGGCCGGTATCCCGAACAGGAGCACCGCCGGGACGCCGGCCTCGGCGACGGCGCCGGCCTCGGCGACGAGCCCGTCGACCGTGTGGCGCTCGACGCCGGGCATCGACTCGACCGGCTCGGCCGGGCCCTCCCCCGCCCTGACGAACAGGGGCTGGACGAGATCGCCGGGGTCGACCGTGGTCTCGCGGACCATCGCCCGCAGCGCCTCGCCCCTGCGCAGGCGGCGCATCCGTGTCGCCGGAAAAGCCATCGCCCCGCAGTCTAGGAGCGCCCCCGCGGCGCCGCCTGCGGGCAACTACGGCCTGACAGAGCGCCTCCCCCGCCCGTTACACGAGCAGGACGGGCGGGATGAACGACGAGCAGGAAGCGGACATTCGGATGGACAGGGTTGCCGCGGAGCGGTTCTTCGGTCCGATAATGGAAGGTGATGGAGGCGTCGAGAGGATTAGCTCGGCCGCGCCCGGCCCCGGCGAGGGACATCCGCGGGCTGCTCGGCTCGAAGCGGCTCGCGCGACAGGCGGCCGCGGGCGACGAGCGCGCCTTCGCGACGATCTTCGAGCGCCACCACCAGGAGCTCTACCGCTACTGCCTGGCGATCCTGCGCAACCCGGCCGACGCCGAGGACGCGCTGCAGTCGACGATGTCGAAGGCGCTGCAGGCGCTGCCGGGGGAGGCCGCGAGATCCGGCTGCGGCCGTGGCTGTTCCGGGTCGCGCACAACGAGTCGATCGCGATCCTGCGCGAGCGGCAGCCGGCCGCGAGCGGCAGCCGAGGACCTCGACCCGCCGGCGGCGTCGAGCCGGAGGCCGCGGCCGAGCGGAGCGAGCGGCTGCGGACGCTGGTCTCGGACCTGAAGCAGCTTCCCGACCGGCAGCGCAGCGCCCTCGTCATGCGCGAGCTCTCCGGGCTCGGGTACGCGGAGATCGCCGCGGCTCTCGACTGCGGCGAGGGCGCCGCCCGGCAGACCGTCTACGAGGCGCGCGTCGCCCTGCAGACCCGCGCGGAGGGCAGGCAGATGGAGTGTGAGGAGGCCCGCAGGGCGATCTCGGCCGGCGATCGGCGGCGCCTGCGCGGCCGCAAGCTGCGCGCGCACCTGAGCGGCTGCGACGGCTGCAGCGACTTCGAGGCCGCGATCGCGGCCCGCCGCGCCGGGATCTCGCCGCGATCGCCCCGCCGCTTCCGCTCGCGGCGGCCGCCGGGGTCTTCGCCGGGCTCGCCGGAGGCGGCGGCGCGACCGGGGCCGGGCTCGCGGCCGTCGGCGGCGGCGCCAGCGGCATCGCCGGCGGCGTCGCCGGTGACGCCGCGCTGAAGGGCGCCTCCGTGGCCGCGGCGCTCGTCCTCGCCGCCGGCGTCGCCGACAAGACCGGCGTCATCGACCTGCCGACGCCGTTCGGATCGGCAGCGGCGAGCCGGCGGCGACGAGCTCCGAGCGCCGCCTCCGGAGCTGCGAGCTCCGGCGCCACCGCTGACGGCTCCGGCGGGGCGCGACGGCCGGCGCACGGGGCGGCGCAGGGCCGGGCGGGGCGAGACCGGGCCCGGAGGGCGGCGAACGGGCGCGAGCGGCGGCAAGGGCGGCGGCCCGGCGGCTCGACTCGAACGCGGGCAGGGCAGGTCGGCGACGCACCGGGTCAGAGCGACCGCTCCGGACAGGCGGGCACCGCCCCGGGGCAGAGCGGGACCGCCCCCGGGCAGAGCGGGACGACCCCGGTCAGAGCGGCACCACGCCGGGGCAGAGCGGCACGGCGCCCGGGCAGAGCGGCTCCACCCCGGGGCAGAGCGAGACCGCGCTCCCGCCCGGACAGGCCGGAACCTCGCCCGGGCTGAGCGGATCGACCCCGGGTCAGAGCGGTGACCGCGCCCGGGCAGAGCTCGAAGCCGACGGCTCCGCCCGGGCAGGATCCTCGGCCGCGACCCCGCCGGGCAGGACTCGGCGCCCGGTCAGGCCAAGCAGCTGACGCTCGACCGCTCGCCGGCCCTTGGCCGGCCTCGGTCGCGAGACCGATCTTCGCGCCCTGGACGTTTGACCGACCCGGTTTCCGGATATAGGGGATATCCCCTGACAAACGTCTGCGGGCCTCGTTTATGCGGCACGAACCGCAAACGAATCCCCCAGCGGGACAGGAGGTTCCTTCCAGATGAAGCGAATGACGATGGTGGTCGCGGCCCTGATCGGCAGCGTCCTGATGATGTCGGCAGTGGCCGGCGCCGCGAAGCCGGACCTGAGCGCCAAGGCGACGCCCGGGCCCAGTGCAAGGCCGCGAAGCAGGCCGACAAGGCCGCCTTCAAGGCCACGTACGAGCGACATGGGCACCTGCATCAACGGCGAGAGCAGGAAGAGTCCGCGCGACGAGCTGCAGAACGCGTCGCAGGAGTGTCGCGCCGAGCGCGACGCCGACGAGGCGCTGTTCGCCGAGACCTACGGCTCGAACAAGAACGGCAAGAACGCTTTCGGCAAGTGCGTCTCCGGCAAGGTGACGGCCGAGGAGGAGCAGACGTCGAGACGTTCGCGAACGCCGCCCAGGAGTGCCGCGCCGAGCGTGACGCCGACGAGGCGCTGTTCGCCGAGACCTACGGCTCGAACAAGAACGGCAAGAACGCTTTCGGCAAGTGCGTCTCCGGCAAGGTGACGGCCGAGGAGGACGGGCGAAGACGAGGCGCCTGACTCGACAAGACCTCGCCTGCGGCCTCACCCCCCAGGGGCGCGCAAGCAGAGGACGCGGAAACCACGGGCGGCGCCCGGACGGTGGCAGGGATTGAGCCAGCCGGGCGCCGCCCCTCCGTGTGATCAAGGCGCCCGGCTGAAGAACGGCGGCCGGGCGCCTTCGTCATTTCGGGAACCGGGATCGACGACGGGCGGAGCGCGGTCTAGGCGAAGCGGCGCAGCGCCAGCCTCGCGAGGGCGCCGTAGGCGAGCGTCAGGATCGCCAGGTGCAGGATCGCGATGCCGATCGAGGGGCCGCCGCTCTCGAGCGCGCCGGTCAGCGCCCGCAGGGCCGGGTCGAAGGGGAAGACCGCGGTGACGACGCCGATCGCGTCGTAGGCGGTCGGCGCCGACCGTGCCGGAGGGGACGAGCGAGAGGAAGGCGACCGGCAGCGAGACCATGAAGGCGAGCAGCGAGCTCGCCCGGACCTCGCGGGCGGCGCCGCCGATCGCGGCGCCGAAGGCGGCGAATCCCGCGCCGCCGGCGACGATCGCCGGGATCCAGAGCGGGAACCGGCCCCAGTCGAGGTTCACGAACAGCTCCAGCCCGGCGAGCATCAGCAGGGTCACGACGAGCGCCACCGAGACGCCGAGCAGGATCTTGCCGACGAGCAGGGCGAGCGGCGTGACGAGGTCGCGGACGAGCCTCTGGAAGGCGTTCTCCTCGCGCTCGAGCGCCAGCGAGCCGGCGACCAGCAGCACGGTCACGAACATCAGCGTGATCGTCGCGGCGACCGAGATCGCGTAGGTGTCGAGCGAGGTGCTGCCGCCGTTGACGACCTCCTTGTCGACCTGGATCGGCTGCGAGACCGCCGAGAGCAGGTCGTCGGCGACGTCGAGGTTCTCGGCCGCGAGCGTGGCGAAGCGGATCACCCGGTCGAGCTCGGCGCGCTCCTGCGTCGCGCCCGGCGGCAGGTCGTCGCGGACGCCGGTGAGGATCTCCTCGGCGTCGCGCAGCCCGAGGACTCGAGAAGTCCTGGCCGAGGAACGAGAGCGAGCCGCCGTCGAGCAGGATCCCCAGGTAGCCGACCGAGACGTCGGAGATCTGCTGGGAGACGCGCAGGTTCGCCTCCGAGAGCAGGGTGCTGATCCGGTCGTCGACGAGCTGCGCCTTGACCGGGTCCTCCTCGTTGACCAGCACCTTGACGGTCGGCTGCTCGGGATCGAGGCCGGTCAGCGACTGCAGGTCCTCGATCAGGTCGGGAGGCAGGATCAGCGCCCCGAGCACGTCTCCGGAGGCGACCAGCTCGCGGGCCTCCTCCTCGCTGTCGACGTCGACGCAGTCGATCCGGCCGCAGAGCTCCTCGCGGGCGTTGCCCTGGTCGAGCTGCTCGCCGCCGACGTTGAGCTGCGTCCCCTCCGGCACCTGGTTGACGAAGGCGACGCGGGGCTTGCTCGGCCCGCCCGAGAGCGCGAAGCCGATCAGGACCGCGATCGCGATCGGGTAGAGGACGAGCAGGGCCGCGAGCAGCGGCGAGCGCCGCAGCACGGTCAGGTCCTTGGCCAGGAGCCAGCGCACCTCAGTGACCCCGATCGCGGAGGAAGGCGACGAAGGCCGACTCGAAGTCGGACTCTCCGGCCGCGGTCTCGTCGGCGGGCGCCGCTGCGTGCAGCGCGGCCGGAGGCCCGTCGAACAGGCACTCGCCGTCGGCGAGGACGAGCAGGCGGCCGCCGTAGCGCTCGGCCTCGGCGATGTTGTGGGTGGTGAAGATGACGCTGGTGCCGCGGGCCGCGAGCTCGATCACGAACTCCCACAGGCGCGCGCGCTGACGTGGGTCGAGGCCGGTCGAGGGCTCGTCGAGGAGCAGGACGGCGGGCTTGGCGAGCAGGCCGATCGCGATGTTGACGCGCTGCTGGTTGCCACCCGAAAGCGTCCCGACCTGGTCGTCGCGGCGATCGCTGAGCGCGGTCTGCTCGAGCATCTCGGCGACGGTCGCATCGAGATCCGGCACGCCCTCGAGCCGCGCGAACAGGCGCAGGTTCTCGGCGACGGTGAGCTTCCGGTACAGCGCCGGCTGCTGCGGCACGAACCCGGCCCGGCCGCCGAGCTCGACGGTGCCCGCGTCCGGCTTCAGGGTGCCGGCGATGATCGAGAGCAGCGTCGTCTTGCCGGCGCCGTTGGGGCCGATCACCGCGAGCCGCTCCCCCGCGCCGGCCTCGAACGAGACGTCGGCGAGAGCGCGGCGCTCTCCGAAGCGGCGCTCGACGCCGATCACCCTGATGGCCGCGTCGAGCTCGGGCGCCTTTCGGCCGTCGGGTTCCTGCACCGGCCGAAAGGTAGTGGACCCGTCCTGCGAATAGCCTTGGTCGATGCTCCCGGCCCTCGCCAGCCCTTCGCCGATGCGCGTCCTCTTCGTAGGCGACGTCGTCGGCAGCCCGGGCCGCAAGGCGCTGGCCGCCGAGCTGCCGGCTCTTCGCGAGCGGATCGGCGCCGAGCTCGTGATCGTCAACGGCGAGAACTCGGCCGGCGGGATCGGCATCAACGAGCGCGCCGCCGACGACATCTTCGCGCGCCGGCGCCGACGCGATCACGCTCGGCAACCACGCCTACCGCCAGCGCGACTCCTACGAGCTGCTCGACCGCGACGAGCGGATCGTGCGGCCGGCCAACTACCCGCGCGGCAACCCCGGCCGGGGCTCGACGATCGTCGAGGCCGGCGGGCGCAAGGTCGGGATCCTCAACCTCTCCGGCTCGCTGCAGCTGACCGTCGCCCGGGCGCCGTTCCCCGCCGCCGACGCCGAGATCTCCGAGCTCGAGCGGCGCGGCGCCGACTTCGTGATCGTCGACTTCCACGCCGAGGTGACGAGCGAGAAGGTGGCGCTCGGCTGGTACCTCGACGGCCGCGTCGCGGCGGTGCTCGGCACCCACACCCACGTGCCGACCGCCGACGGCCGGGTGCTGCCGGGCGGCACGGCCTTCATCTGCGACGTCGGCATGACCGGCGCCCGGCGCAGCGTCCTCGGCGTCCGCGTCGAGGACGCGATGGAGAGCTTCACGCGGCAGATGCCGACCCGCTTCAACACCGCCGACGAGGACGTCTGGATCAACGCCGTCGCCTTCAGCGTCGGCGACGACGGGCGCGCCTCCGACTTCGAGCAGCTGCTCATCCCAGCCGGCTGAGCGGTCCGCCCTCCGGGTGGCCGGAGCGTCGGCTTCCAGGCGATCGCGACCAGCAGCATCGGCAGGAACCAGACGATGTAGAGGTAGAACCAGTGCTCGGCGGTCAGCTCGACGGCGATCATCACCGCCGCGGCGAGCGCCGCGAGGCGGCCGAAGTGGCGCTCGCGGGGGACGAGCGCGACGGTCAGGGCGAGCGCCACGGCGAAGACCTTGACCGCGGTGTGCAGGCCGCCGAGATCGGCCTGGCCCCAGATCGAGAACGGCGAGACGCGCTCGGCCTGGCTGCCGATCGTGCGCTCGTAGAAGGTCGCCAGGCCGGGGTCGATCGCCGGGTGCGCGATGAACAGGCCGGCGGTGACGACGAAGGCGCCGCCGAAGAGCAGGATCGGCCGCCAGCGCGGCGCGCGGCGGGCGCCAGCCGATCAGGCCGCGCTCGCCGGCCGCGAACAGCGGCACCAGCGCGACCGGGGCGAACTTCGCCGCCGCCGCGACCGCGAGCAGGGCGCCGCGGGCGAGCGGGCGGGCGAACAGGGCGAGGCTCCAGACGAGCAGCGCCGAGATCAGCGAGTCGTTCGAGTTCGACTGCAGGACGAAGTCCGAGTACGGATAGGCGAGCCAGGCCAGGGCCAGGGTCCCGGCGAGGCGGCGGCCGGCGAGCCGCAGGCCGAGGGCGATCAGGCCGGCGAGGGTCGCGAGGTCGAAGAAGATCGCCGCGGCGCGGGCCGCGGCGAGCTCGTCCCAGCTGCCGCTCCACGGGAAGATCTCCTCGAACGGCACGTAGGCGAAGTAGTTGGCGGGCCCGTAGGTGTCGCCGGTCGGGTTGTCGTCGGGGAACGAGCCCTCTCCGTAGATCGGGTTCGCGTCGGTGATCTTGTCGGCGCCGATCACGCCCGCGTAGCCGACGTCGATCACGCCCGAGTCGGCGATGTTGATCGTCAGCCGGAAGACCGCGAGGACCACGCAGAGGACGACGACCCACTTGAGCGCGAGCGACGGCCGCAGCACGGCGGTGCTGCCCCGGAACCCGATCCAGAGCATGCGCCCGAGCAGGTAGAGCAGCGGCGGGTAGTAGAGCGGCACCGAGACGCCGATCTCGGCGTTGTTGAAGAAGACCTGCGAGATCCCGAACGAGAGCAGGACGAGCAGGTCGAGGTGCGCGATCCGGCCCGGCCTCGAGAAGTCGAACAGCGCCAGGAAGAAGATCGAGCGCCATCGGGATCCACACGTAGGGCGCGTTCAGCAGGTGGCCGAACTGGCCGCTGCGACCGCGCGCCATCGGCCACGCGACCTGCTCGCCGGTCCACGACTCCTCGATCTCGCCGCTGGCGCCGTCGACGACGACGAGCACGACCTTGTCGGCGCCGTCGAAGTAGCCGACCTCCCAGCGCAGCGGCGCGTCGGTGTCGACGCTGGCGGTGAGCTGGCCCCGGGCGCGCGCGCTCGGCGATCACGGTCGGGTCGCGCGTCGGCGATCCGAAGCGCCTCGCGGGCCTCGATCTCGTAGCCCTCGGGCGTGCGGCGGCAGGTCGGCCGGGATCGGCGAGCGCAGCTCCGAAGAGGGCATGTCGAACTCGCCCGCCGGGGCGGTCCCGCTCTCGCCGACCAGGTCGGAGCCGGTCCCCTGTGCCGCGGGCGCTGCCGCAGGCCACACCGCCGCGAGCGCGGCGAGGGCGAGCAGCGTCGCTAGGAGAGCCTGGCTGGGAGCGCTAGGGACGCGTATCGGGTTCGCGGGGCGCTCCACCGCCACCGTGGCCCGAGGCGGGCTCGTCGCGCTTGACGACCTCGGCCGCCGCCTTGGCCTTGTCGGAGACCGAGCCCTTGCCCTTGGCGATGCCCTTGACGTCGGTCGCCTTGGCCTTGATCGCCTCCTGGCCACCGGCCTTGTCGATCGCCTTCTGGGCCTTCTGCTTGATCGCGTCGGGCCCGCCTGCCTTGTCGACGGCCTTCTTTGCGTTCGCCGCCAGCTTGCTGAAGTTCACCATCGCCTCATCGTAGATGGTTGATTCAGCCGCCCGGACGGCGGTCGCGCCCGAACGTCCAGAGCTTGTTGCCGATGAAGTTGACCGGGGTCGCGACGGCGACGGCGATCGCCTGCGCGGGCAGCTCGGCGAGCCCGGCGGCGCCGACGAGCAGGTTGAGGACGATCAGGTTGACCGCGAGGCCGGCGAGGCTGACGGCGAAGAAGCGGGCGGCCTGGAAGCCGGCGTGGTCCCCGCGCGCCCCCTGAGGCTGGAACGTCCAGATCCGGTTGAGGACGAAGTTGTTGGTGACGGCGACGCAGAAGGCGCCGATCGCCGCGATCGTGTGCTGGACGTCGGTCCCCTCGGTCAGCAGAGCGAAGACGATCAGGTTGATCACGTAGCCGCTGGCGCCGACGACCGCGAACTGGAACAGCTGCACCCAGTTCTCCGGGCGGCGCGAGCCGAGGTGGATGCGGCGGATCAGGCCCCAGGCCGCGTCGGCGGCGCGCGAGCGCGGCTCGGCGGCGGCGGCGGGACGGGCTCGGGCGGCTCGGCGCCCGCGATCCGGCACCCCCTCCCCCGGCGCGGCGCTCACGCCGCCACCCCCGCCGGCGCGGGCGCGGCCGGCTGCGGCTCGAGGCCGAAGTGGGCGAGGACGAGGTCGGCGACGTCCGAGATCGCCCACTGCTCGCGCGGCGGGCCGCTCGCAGTCGAGCCCGACGGTGAGCAGCGGCTGCAG
Organism: uncultured Solirubrobacterales bacterium; assembly: GCA_963743845.1. Taxonomy (GTDB): domain Bacteria; phylum Actinomycetota; class Thermoleophilia; order Solirubrobacterales; family 70-9; genus CAXMST01. The sequence goes on along the minus strand of CAVURI010000001.1, from coordinate 245,361 downwards.
CGAGTCGATCTCGTGCAGCGAGCCGTGACTGCCGCCGGGGACGTGCGAGGTGCCGCCCCAGTCGGCACCTCGTAGCCGGGCGCGGCCGAGACGATCAGGTCGGAGGCGAAGGGGCTGTGCAGGGCGGCCCAGACGCGGGAGAGCGCGTCCGGGTAGGCGCCGGTCTCGATCGACCCGTCGCTGACCTCGGCGCCGAGCACCCCGAGCTCGCCGTCGACCGTCCAGGCGACGCCGCGGCGATCGGCGACGCGTGGTGCCGGGCATGCGGCCGGCCGGCGCGAAGCGCAGCTGCTCGCCCGAGCCGCGGGCGATCACGGCCTCGGCGCCGGCCGGGACCCCGACGGCGGTGCGGACGACCGGCTCGCCGTCGCGCTCGAGCCAGCAGAGCAGGTCGACGCCGGGGTGGGCGCCGAGGGTCGCGCGGGTCGGCGTCGTGGAGCTTGCGGCCGCGCGAGCCCTCGCGCAGGATCCAGACCCCGGCCGCGCGCGAGCTCGGGCCGATCGCGAGCTCCGCGGTCTCGGGGCTGTCCTCGTTCGGCCGCAGGACGTGCCACTCGTCCTCGAGCAGCGCGACGAGGTCGAGCTCCTCGGTGACGCTCGACTGCGAGTGGTCGGCCATCACGATCACGGCGTTCTGCTCGAGGAAGGCGTCGAGCCCGCCGGCCGGCGCGACGAGCTCGGCGATGCAGCCGTCGGCGTGGGTGATCGAGACCTCGCTCGCCTCCGGGCCGTGCCGGTGGGAGTAGTGGTCGTTGTCGGGCAGCGAGAAGAGCATGAAGTCGTAGAGGTCGCGCTCGACGAGCTCGGCGCCGACGCAGGCCGAGTAGTCGTCGCGGGCGTCGGGGCGGGCGAAGGTCGGCTTGCAGGGAACCTTCCGGGAAGCGTAGAGCTCGCCGTAGAAGAGCTCGTCCGGGCCCCAGACCGCGTGGTGGAAGCGGGCCGCGGTCGCGACCCGGCCGAGCAGGCCCTCGAGCCCGAGCTCGTGGCGGGTGCGGCCGCGGTAGATCAGGAACGGGGTCACGGCGCTGCGCAGGCCGGCGTCGCCGAGGCGCTCGTAGAGGGTCAGCACCTCGCTGCGAGAGGTGCGCCATGTTCATGTTGTAGACGGTGTCGTAGAGCGCCGAGAAGAGCCCGAAGGTGCGCGTCGCCTCGAACGACGACCCGTACTCGACGTAGCGCCGCTCGGCCCGGTGGTACCAGTTCATCCCCGGGATCCGGTGCCGGTCGGGACGGGCCCCGGTCATGATCTCGGAGGTGCAGACCGGCGTCACCGAGGGGAAGCTCGAGACGCAGTCGCCGGTCAGCTCGCCGCGCTCGAGCAGCGCGGCGAAGGTCGGGGCCGAGCCCGCGTCGACGGCCCGCTGCAGCATGTCGGTCCGCAGCGAGTCGACGAGGATCAGTACGAGCTTGCGCCGCACGCGGCGCGCCTACCGAAGGACCCGCAGGCCCTCGTACTTCTCGGAGCGAGCGGCGGCGGCGCCCGGAGGCGAGCACCGCGAGGCCGACGATCCCGAGCAACGAGAGCGGCGGCAGGAAGAGGGCGACGATCGCGATCGCGATGCCGGCGAGCGGCGAAGATCAGGTCGAGGGTCGCGGCGGCGGCGGCCTCCTGGTCCCCGGTCGAGCCGCGGCGCGGGCGGGCCGCGCGGCGCTGGGCGCCGACGAGGACGTCGGTCGCGATCAGGGCCGAGCCGACGCCGACCAGCAGGCCGACGATCAGCCCGATGCCGGCGCTCTCGCCCTGCTCGACGAGCGAGGCGGCGCCGGCGATCGCGCCGAAGATCCCCGCGAACGCCGCCTGCGGAAGCCGCCGCGGCGTGTCGTTGCGGAGCGAGATGAACCAGACCGCGGTGATCACGACCATCAAGGCGAGGAACCAGGTCGAGCCGAGGAACTCCCAGTCGCTGCCGCGCACGTCGATCCCGGCATGGATCTTCGCCATCGCGGCGATGAAGAGGCCGGCCGGGCGGGCCGCCGACGCCGACGGCGAGCGCGAGGCCGATCGCCTGGCAGATTGCGAGCAGGAGGTCCATCGCGGGCAGGCTAGTACACGCGTCCGTGGGGGCGGACGCCTGTGCCCGGCGCGCGGGACGGGTCCTGCCGCGGCCGCTGCGGGTTGCGGCTCCGCGTTCGCGTGCGGCAGACTGGGCCCGGTGAGCAACCCGACCTCGCCAGATCCGGGCCGCGGCGGCCCCGCCGGGTCGCCGCTCCCCCTCCCCCGGCCGGCGCCGCGCGCACACGACCTCGAGCGACCTCGAGCGCTACGCGGGCCTGTTCGCCGCGCGGACCCGGGTGATGCGCTCCTCGGCGATGCGCGACCTGATGGAGATCACCGCGCGGCCCGAGGTGATCTCGCTCGCCGGCGGGCTGCCCGACACCTCGACCTTCCCGCCGGAGTCGTTCGCCGCGCAGATGACGCGGATCGCCCAGGAGTCCTCCGCCGAGGCGCTGCAGTACGGGCCGACCGAGGGCTTCGAGCGGACCAAGCAGGTGATCTGCGAGGTGATGGGCGCCGAGGGCATGCATCCCGACGTCGACGACGTGATCGTCACCACCGGCGGCCAGCAGGCGCTCGACCTGGTCGCGAAGACGCTGATCGACCCCGGCGACATCGTCATCGCCGAGGGCCCGACCTACCCGGGCGCGGTGCCGGTCTTCTGCTCGCTACGAGGCCGAGACGCTGCAGGTGCCGATCGACGGCGAGGGCATGCGGATCGACGTGCTGGTCGAGACTCTGGACGAGCTTGCCGGCGCGAGGGCTGCGGCCCGAAGTTCATCTACTCGGTCCCGACCTTCCAGAACCCCGGCGGCGTGACGATGTCGGAGCAGCGCCGGCGCCGAGCTCGTCGCGCTCGCGCGCGAGCGCGAGCTGCTCGTGCTCGAGGACAACCCCTACGGCCTGCTCCGCTTCGAGGGCGAGCCGCTGCCGTCGCTCTACGCGCTCGACGGCGGCGACTACGTCCTCTACCTCGGCACCTTCTCGAAGATCCTCTCGCCCGGGATCCGCGTCGGCTGGCTCTGCGCGCCGCCGCCGGTGATGGAGAAGATCGTGCTCGGCAAGCAGGCCGCCGACCTCTGCACCTCGACCCTGACCCAGTACTTCGTCGGCGAGTACTTCGGCGAGGGGCGCTGGCGCGAGTACGTCGCCGACGTCTGCGGCGATCTACCGCGTCGCGGCGCGACGCGATGCTCGAGGCGCTGGCGCGCTTCTTCCCGCCGGAGGCGTCCTGGTCGCGAGCCCGAGGGCGGCCTGTTCGTCTGGGCGACGCTGCCCGACTACATCGACACCGACCGACCTGCTGGCCAAGGCGCTGCGCGAGAACGTCGCCTTCGTCCCCGGCGAGGCCGCCTTCGTCGACGGCCGCGGGTCGAGCTCGATGCGGCTCAACTTCTCCGGCCCAGACCGAGGAGGAGATCGTCGAGGGCGTGCGCCGGATCGGCCGCGTGATCTCCGAGCAGGTCGAGCTCTACCGGACGATCACCGGCGAGCACCGGGTCCCCCCGCCGGCGCTGCGCCGGCCGAGCCGGCCGAGGCCGGCGCCGGCGGGCGGAGATCCTGCCGCTGCGCCGGCGCCGGGAGGGCTGAGCCCGCTTGAGGGTCGCGGTGATCAAGGGTGGCCGCTCGCTCGAGCGCGGCGTCTCGCTGCGCTCGGGCGCCCGCGTCGAGGACGCGCTCGGGCGCGCTCGGCCACGAGGTGATCGCGCTCGACGTCGGCGCCGAGCCTCGTCGCGCGACCTCAAGCGAGGCAGCGCCCGGACGTCGCCTTCATCGCGCTGCACGGGCCCGGCGGCGAGGACGGCACCGCCCAGGAGCTGCTCGAGATCCTCGGCATCCCCTACACCGGCCCCGGCGTCGCCGCCTGCATGCGCGAGCATGGACAAGGTCGCGACCAAGCACCTGCTCCGCGAGCGCGGGATCCCGACGCCCGACTGGGTCGCCTTCAACGCGACCGCCTTCCGCGAGCTCGGCGCGGCCGACGCGCTCGAGGAGATCGAGGCAGCGGCTCGGCTTCCCGCTCGTGATCAAGCCCGCCGCGCCAGGGCTCCTCGCTCGGTGTCCGCTTCGCCGCCGGCAGGAGGAGGTGCCCGGCGCCCTCGTCGCCGCCTTCTCCTACGACGAGCGGGTCCTGCTCGAGCGCCACGTCGACGGGCGCGAGCTGGCGGTCTCGCTGCTCGACGGCGAGGCGCTGCCGGTCGTCGAGGCGATCCCGCGCGAGGCCGACCAGTTCAACTACGAGGCCCGCTACGAGATCGGGCGCACCGCCTACACCTGTCCGGCGGAGCTCGGCCCGGGCGAGACCGAGGCGGTCGTCGCGGTCGCCGAGGCCACCTGGGCGGCGCTCGGCTGCCGCGGCTTCAGCCGCGTCGACGTGATGCTCGGCGGCCGGCGGCCCGGAGGTGCTCGAGGTCAACGCGATCCCCGGGCTGACCGACACGTCAGCCTGCTGCCGATGGCCGCGAGGCGGCCGGGATCTCGTTCGAGCAGTTCGTCGCGAGCGCGCTCGAGCTGGCGCTGCGCGAGCCGTCGCGGCGGCTGAGACGCCTGATCAGGAGGCGGAGGGCCCGGGCTGGTCCTCTTCGCCGGCTCGTCGTCTTCGCTCTTCGCTCTTCGCCCTCGACGAAGTCCTCCGGGGTGACGTTCTCGAGGAAGTCCTTGAACTTCTCGACGACCTCCTCCTGGTCCTCGACCTCGTGCTCGAACTCGATCGACGACTCCTCGATCACCTCGTCGGCGGCGAAGATCGGGGCGTCCATGCGGACCGCGAGGGCGAGGGCGTCGGAGGGGCGCGAGTCGATCTCGACCTCGTTGCCGTCGATCGAGAGCGTGATCGTCGCGTAGAAGGTGTTGTCGCGCAGCTCGGTCACCGAGACCCGCTCGCAGGTCGCGTCGAGCTGGCCGAGGATGTCGGTGAGCAGGTCGTGCGTCATCGGCCGCGGCGTCGAGGCGCCCTGGAGCTTCATCAGGATCGCCGCCGCCTCCGGATGCCCGATCCAGATCGGAAGAAACCGATTTCCGTCTTCCGTCTTGAGCAACACGATCGGCTGCTTGCCGACCATGTCGAAGCTCACGCCGTAGATATGCATCCGCTGCAAGTGGGCGATCCTGGATTCGAACCAGGGACCTCGTCCTTATCAGAGACGCGCTCTAACCAACTGAGCTAATCGCCCTCGTCCCGCCTCGGCCGAATCGATCGGCCCGGGCCTCGGGTCGTCGCATTCTAGTCACGGCGCGGTCGGGCGCCGCGGCAGCCCTCGCCCGCTCAGGAGCGCTTCAGCGAGCGGGCGAGCGAGAGCAGCTCGTCGATGTCCTCGAAGCGGATCTCGACCTTGAAGCCCGCTCCCGCCGAGGCGACCCGGACGTCGTGACCGAGCGCCCGCTCGAAGGCGTCCTCGGCGCGGCCGATCGCCGCCTCCTCGATCCGGATGCAGGGCCCGCTTGCCCTTGCCCCCGGCCGCCGCCGTGCCGGCGTCGGCCTTGACCCGGCGCTCGAGCTCGCGCACCGACCAGCCGCCGGCGGCGGCCTCGCGGGCGAGCTTGCGGCGGGCGTCCTGGCCCTTGACGGCGAGCAGGGCGCGGCCGTGGCCCTCGCTGAGCTCGCCCGACTCGAGCAGCTCGAGGACCTGGTCGGGGAGGTCGAGCAGGCGGATCAGGTTGGAGACGGCGGAGCGGGAGCGGCCGAGGCGGCGGGCGACCTCCTCCTTCGAGACCGAGAGCTCCTCGACCAGCGCCGCGCAGGCCCTCGCCTCCTCGACCGGGTTGAGGTCCTCGCGGGCCATGTTCTCGATCAGCGCCGTCTGCAGGCGCCGGGCCTCGTCCTCGTCGCGGAGCACGATCGGCACGGTCTCGAGGCCGGCCTGGCGGGCGGCTCGCCAGCGGCGCTCGCCGGCGATCAGCCCGAAGCGGCCGTCGGCGAGCTGGTGCACGACGAGCGGCTGGATCACGCCCGCCTCGGCGACCGAGGCGGCGAGCTGCTCGAGCTTCTCGGGGTCGAACTGCTTGCGCGGCTGGCCCGGGTTCGGGATCACCATCTCGACCGGCACCTCGCGCAGCTCCTCGCGCGAGTCCTGCTCGGGCTCGGGCAGGATCGCCGAGAGGCCGCGGCCGATGCCGGCGCGACGGCTAGCCACGCTCGAGCACCTCGCCGGCGAGCTCCCGATAGGCGACGGCGCCGCGCGACTGCGGGGCGTGCTCGGTCACCGCCATCGCGAAGCTCGGGGCCTCGGCGACGCGGACGCTGCGCGGGACCACGGTCTTCAGGACGAGCTCCGGAAAGTGCGTTCTCAACTCGTTCTCCACATCCTGTGCAAGCCGTGTCCTCTCGTCGGCCATGGTGATCAGAAGGCCGGTCAGAACCAGCGCCGGGTTGAGCTCGCGCCGCACCTGGTGGACCGTGTCGAGGAACTGGACGAGGCCCTCGAGCGCGAGGTACTCGGCCTGGACCGGGACGATCGCCCGGTCGGCGGCGGTGAGCGCGTTGACGGTCACCGGTCCGAGCGAGGGCGGGCAGTCGAGCAGGGTCGCGGCGAAGCGCTCGCGCACCGGCGCCGAGGCTCTCGCGGAGCCGGTACTGCGACCGCTCGAGACCGGGCAGCTCGACGGCGGCGCCGGCGAGATCGCGGTTGGCGGGCACGACCCAGAGGTTGTCGGCGCCGGTCGGCCGCGCCGCCTCGGCGACCGACGTCTCGCCGCAGAGGCAGTCGTAGGAAGAGGGATGCTCCTCGCGGCCGAGGCCGAGCGCGACGGTCGCGTTGCACTGCGGATCGAGGTCGACGACCAGCGTCTGGCGGCCGAGGTCGGCGATGCAGGCTCCGAGGTTGACGGCGGTGGTGGTCTTCCCCACCCCACCCTTCTGGTTTGCGATCGCGTAGACGAGACCCATCGAGCGGGCGACTCTAGATGACCGATTCCGTATCGGCGCACCCGCGGGCGGGCGCGCCGAGGCCGGGAGCCGGGTGCGGAGGCGTGGCGTTGCCGCCGATTCCGTCCCCGCGAGGGAGGAATCTCCGCAAAGACCGCGAACAGGTAGTCGTAGGCGTGCGCGATCCGGTGGATGTCCAGGCCGCCCTGCGCGATTCCGGGCATCCGGCCGGCGTCAGCGCGCGCTCAGACGGCGCCGCGCGGCCGCTTCTTGGCCAAGCCGGGACGCCTGGGCACGCCCTCGGGGGTCGGCCCCGTCTTCCGCAGCAGGTACAGGTGCCGGTTCTCGCTGCCCGCGTAGGGGCCGGTCCAGCGCAGCTCGGCCAGCTCCATCGCAAGCTCCGGGCCGGCGCGGCCCAGCTCCGCCTCCTCGTCCTGGTCGCGGCGACCCTTCCAGGCGAGCAGGAAGCCGTCGGGCTCGAGCAGCGGCACCGCGAGCTCGGCCAGGGTGCTGAGCCGGGCGACCGCGCGGGCCGTGACCACGTCGTAGGCGCCGGCGCCGGCGGTCGAGCGCCCAGGACTCGGCGCGGTCGCAGACGACGTGCGCGTTGCCGAGCCCGCTGCGTTCGATCGCGCGATCGATGAAGGCGCACTTGCGGCCGACCGACTCGAGCAGGTCGACCCGGGCGCGCGGGCAGCGCCGCGGCCAGCACGAGGCCGGGAAAGCCCGCGCCGGCGCCGAGGTCGCAGATCCGCCGCGCGGCTCGGAGCTGCGGGAAGCGCGAGGCCGCTGAGGCTGTCGGCGACGTGGACCCGCATCGCCGTCTCGCGATCGGCGACGGTCGTCGGCGCGGTCGGGTCCGACTCGAGCAGGTCGAGAACGGCCTCGATCGAGTCGCGGGCCGGAGCGGGAAGCTCGGCCCACAGCGGCCTCCCCGCTCGGCTCGCCGTGCCCCCCGCCGGGGGCGGGGTCAGGAGTCAATCGCCGACGAGCGGCGCGACGACGACCCGGCGATCGGGATCGTCGCCCTCGCTGTAGGTCTCGACGTCGCTGCGGTCCTTGAGGACCTCGTGGACCATGCGCCGCTCGGATGCGGACATCGGCTCGAGGCGGACCGCCTCGCCGTTGCGGGTGGCGCGCTCGGCGGCGATGTCGGCCTCCTCGGTGAGCAGGTCGCGGCGGCGCTCGCGGTAGCCGGCGGCGTCGATCGTGACCCGCTTGCGGTCGGAGTTGCCCTGGAAGGCCGCGCGGTAGCAGATCAGCTGCAGCGCATCGAGCGTCTGGCCGCGCCTGCCGATCAGGATCCCGAGGTCATCGCCGCCGTCGATCTCGGCGAGGATCTCCTCGTCGGTCTCGGTCACCTCGACCTCGGCGTCGAGGTCGAGCTCGTCGAGGATCCGGTCGAGGATCGCGGTGACGCGCTCGGAGGGAGCGTCCGGCTGCACGAATTCGGGGCTGTCGTCGCTCATCTTCCTACCGTCGCTTTCCGCTTCGCTTCTTCTTCTTCTTCGGGGGCGGGGGCGGGGGCTTGGCTGCCGCGACCTCCTCCGGAGTCTTCTTCTCGGGCGGCGGGATGAACTTCTGCACGACCTGCTGCTGGCCGAAGGTCCAGATGTTGGTCGTGATCCAGTAGATCGCGAGGCCGGTCGGGAACGTGAAGACGAAGGGGGCGAAGGCGAAGGGCAGGCCGAAGACGATGAAGCGCTGCGGGCCCTCGAGCTGGCCGCGGATCGACATCGCCAGGCCGGCGAGCAGCTGGGTGCCGACGAAGAGGACGGTGAGGACGATCGCGATCGCGGTCGTCTCGGGGTCCTCGGTGATGTTGTCGATGAAGTAGAAGCCGGTGTTGGGGCTGTTGTTGACGTCGTCCTTGAAGCTGTCGCTGTTGAGCATCGCGTAGAGGGCGAAGAAGACCGGCAACTGCAGCAGCAGTGGGAAGCAGGAGGCCAGCGGATTGATCTGGTTCTCCTGGTAGAACTTCATCATCTCCTGCTGCTGACGCTGCTTGTCGTCCTTGTACTTCGCCTGCAGCGCCTTCAGCTCCGGCTGCAGCTCCTGCAGCGCCCGCATCGAGCGGATCTGCTTGAGCGAAAGCGGCAGGAGCAGCGAGCCTGATCGTGAAGGTGAGGGCGACGATCGCCCAGCCCCAGTTGCCGAAGATGTCGTAGAAGAAGACGACGATCGCTTCGGGGATGTCGGTGAATATGGAGGCCAGTTGCAGCATCAGTGTTGGTGCCCTGCGGGTCCCGCCGGGACCTGATTCGGGGTGGTCGAGCGGAAGAGCCTACGGTTATCTAGCGGATCGAGCCCTCCGGGGCTCCACGGGTTGCAGCGCAGGACCCTCCAGCCGGCGACGATCGGGCCCTTGAGCGGGCCGAGCTCGCGGACCGCCTGCTCGGCGTAGGTCGAACAGGTCGGGTAGTAGCGGCAGCGCGGCGGCAGCGCCGGCGAGATCCAGCGGCTGTAGGCCCGGAGCGGCAGCAGCAGGAGCGCAGATCAGCGCCGCGGGTGAGCGGGATTGCGGCGAGGGGACGGGGGCGTTTCACGTGAAACGGCGGCTGACTCGAGCTCGGGCTCCGTTTCACGTGAAACGGGCGCGACCGGGCACATCAGCCCTGCTCCGGCGGCTGCTCGCCCGATCCGCCCTCGCCCTCGTCGAGCAGCGAGGCGATCGAGTCGCGGAGGCCGGCCATGCCCTCGCGCTCGACCAGGTCGGCGACGCCGGCTCGGCCGACGATCACGAAGTCGTGCCTGGGCGGCAGCTCGGTCGCCGAGCTCCCAGAACGCCTCCCGCATCGTCCGCTTGACCTTGTTGCGCTCGACCGCGCCGCCGACCTTGCGGCCGACGGAGACACCGAGGCGCACGTCCTCGTCACCCTCCTCGGGCGAGCGCGGGAACGCGTAGAGGACGACGTAGCGGTTCGCCTGCGAGCGGCCGTCGCGATAGGCGCGATCGAAGTCGCCGCTGCGAGAGAGGCGGCCCCGCTTGCGTCCCTCCCGTCCCGAGTCGGCCATCGAGGAGCCGATCAGACGGTCAGGCGCTTGCGACCCTTGCGGCGGCGGCGGCGCATGACCTCTCGGCCGTGACGCGTCCGCATCCGGGATCGGAAGCCGTGCGCGCGAGCGCGCTTTCTCTTCTTGGGCTGCCAGGTGCGCTTCATCTCGAAAGTCCTAAGGGTGTCTAGAGGGACCGGGGGTGCCGGTGGGCGGCGCAGTATACGCACACCCGGCCTGCTTTCAACGCGATTTGCGAGGTTGCCGCCGGCCGCCGGCCGGACGCCACCTATGATCGCCGACTGGCCCGCTCCGGGCACGCGCCGGCCCCTGTCGTCGCGCCAAACCGCAACGCCGAAAGCAAGCTTGCAGCAGAAGAGCACCGAGTTGTCAGCGATCTGGGACGGGGTCCGCGAGGAGCTGCGCACGAAGGTGCCTCCGTCCGCGTTCGAGAACTGGCTCGAGCCCCTGCAGGCGGTCGGCGTCCAGGGGACCCGCCTGTACGTAGAGGGGCCGGACCGGGTCCGCGACTGGTTCGAGCGCCGCTACGAGTCGCTCGCCGTCGCCGCCCTGCGCAAGCGTGTTCCGGCGATCACCGAGATCGTCTTCGCCGAGGCCGGGACCGTGCCGACCGAGCCCGGCCGGGCGCCCCGGCCAACGCGATCCCGGCCGCGCTCGAGCGCGACCTCGACTTCGACCGCTTCGTGATCGGCGGCGGCAACCGCTTCGCCCACTCCGCCGCGCTCGCCGTCGCCGAGCTGCCCGGCGAGGCCTACAACCCGCTCTTCATCTACGGCGACCCGGGCCTCGGCAAGACCCATCTGCTCGTCTCGATCGCCAACTACCTGCAGCGCCGCCGCCCCGACATGACCGTCGTCTACACGACCGCCGAGCGCTTCACCTCCGAGTTCGTCGGCTCGCTGCGGGGCGAGGGACGGGCGGCGCAGCGCTTCAAGCAGCGCTACCGCAGCGTCGGCGCCCTGCTGATCGACGACATCCAGTTCCTCGAGGACAAGCCGCGGACCGAGGACGAGTTCTTCCACACGTTCAACGAGCTCTACGCCGCCGGCAGCCAGATCGTGCTCTCCAGCGACCGCCCTCCCGGAGGCGATGGAACGGCTCACCGAGCGGCTTCGCGACCGCTTCGCCTGGGGCCTGACCGTGCGCGTCCAGCAGCCCGACCTCGCGACCCGGATCGTCCTGCTGCGCCGGCTCGCCACCGAGCGCGCGATCGCCGTCCCCGACATCGAGGTGCTGAGCGAGATCGCCCGCTCCGTCCCCGCCAACCTGCGCCGGCTCGAGGGCGCCCTGACCCGCGTCGCCGCCTTCTCCTCGCTGCTGGGCGAGCCTCCCTCGGCCGAGATCGTCGAGCGGGCCCTGTCCGACGACGAGGCGCGGCCCGCCGGCCCGCCCAGCGCCAGGCCACAACCGACGATCGACGAGATCCAGACCGCGACCTGCGACGTGCTCCGCGTCTCCCGCGCCGACCTCGCCTCGCCGCGGCGCGCGACCAACGTCGTCCGCGCCCGGCAGCTCGGCGATCTACGTCTGCCCGGACCTCGACCTCGGCCTCGCTCGCCGAGATCGCCCGCGCCTTCGGCCGCGACCACTCGACCGTGCTGCACTCGATCCGCACCGTCGAGAAGCGGCTCGAGCCCGGCTCCGATGTCCACCGCGCGCTCGAAGCTATCCACGAGCGTCTCCACATCCGACCGGGACCGGCGTGACCGGCTCGGCCTCCCACAGCCGGCGGCGCTTGTCCACACCGTTTTCCACCGGCCGAACCCCTTTGCTCAAGCGAGATCCGACGCTTTTGCAAGTGTTACCCCCCTACTTACATCAACTCAGAACACGGGAAGAGGAATCAGAATGAAGATCACCGCCGATCGCGATCCACTGATCGACGCACTCCAGGCGGCAGCCCGAGCGCTCTCCACGCGCTCGACCCTGCCCTCGCTCGGCGGCATCCTGATCTCGGCCGAAGGCGGCGTCGCGACCGCGCGCGCCACCGACATGGAGCTCGGCCTCGCCGTCGCAGCTCGATGCCCAGGTCGAGGGCGACGGCGCGATCCTGCTGCCGGGCCGGCTGCGTGACCGACGTGGCGAGAGCGCTGCCGCCGGGCCAGGTCACGATCGCCGAGCGAAGCGCCGAGAAGGACGTCGAGCTCGACGCCGGCTCGGCCCGCTTCCACCTCCGCGTCCTGCCGACCGAGGACTTCCCCCGCCTGCCCGCCTTCGAGGGCGAGCCGATCAAGATGCCGGCGGCGGCGCTGGCCGAGACGATCGACCGGGTCGCGCGCGCCGCCTCGCGTGACGAGGTGCGGCCGATCCTGACCGGGATCCTGGTCAGCGTCGAGGGCACGACGCTGACGATGGTCGCGACCGACTCCTACCGGCTCTCGGTCAAGCACACGCAGCTCGAATCGGCGCCCGGGACGCAGCTGGAGGCGAACGTGCCCGCCCGGGCGATGCGCGAGCTCGCCCGGATCGTCGCCCAGACCGGCGTCGAGGAGGTCGAGATCTCGATGCCCGGCAACCAGATCATCTTCCGCGCCGGCCCCTACCTGCTCTCCTCGCGCCTGATCGACGGCCAGTTCCCGAGCTACCGGCAGCTGCTTCCCGACGCCTTCGACCACGAGGTGCGGCTGCCGAAGTCGGAGCTGCTCGGCGTCACCAAGCGGATCCGGCACCTGGCCCAGCGCAACGCGCCGCTGCGGCTCGGATTCGCGACCGGCGAGCTGACCGTCTCCGCGGAGACGCCCGAGATCGGCGACGCGAGCGAGTCGATGCCGTGCTCGTTCGAGGGCGAGGAGCTGGTGATCGCCTTCAACCCGCAGTTCTTCATCGAGGGGATCGAGAGCATCGAGACCGAGGAGGTCCTGCTTCGGCTCACTTCGCCGCTGCGGCCGGGACTCCTGCAGCAGGCCGGCGACGAGGACTTCAGCTACCTGGTGATGCCGATCCGGCTCAACGTCTAGCGGGCGCCGGAGCCGAGCGCTGATGCCGGAGTGATCGCCGAACGGCTCAGCACCCGCGCGTTCCGCAACCTCGAGGACGCCGAGATCGGGCTCGGCGCCGGGCTGACGGTGATCGCCGGGCCCGAACGGCGCCGGCAAGACGAACGCGCTCGAGGCGCTCTACTTCGCGCTCACCGGGCCGCTCCTGCCGGACCAGGCGGGAGCGCGAGATGATCGCCTTCGGCGAGCCGCTGTGCCGGGCCGAGGCAGCGCTCGTGCCGGAGCCGGGCGAGGACGCCGACCCGATCACGATGCTGGCGACGGTCTCGACGACCGAGGGCAGACGGCGCCGCGTCGACGGCCGCGACGCCGATCGCCGAGCGACGACCGCCGCCGGCCCGCGGTCAGCGTCTTCATGCCGGACCGGCTGGCGCTGGTCAAGGGCGGCCCGGCGCCGCGGCGCGCGCACGTCGATCGGCTCGCCGCGGCGCTGTGGCCGGCCCGCGCCGGCCTCGCCGCCGCCTACTCGAAGGCGCTCGCGCAGCGCAACGCCCTGATCGCCCGGATCCGGCGCGGGGGAGGGGCGAGCCAGCTCGAGGCCTGGGACCACGAGCTGGCGGCGCGGGCCGTGCCGCTCGTCGAGACCCGCGCCCTGGCGGCCGCCGAGCTCTCGGGCCCGTTCGCCGAGACCGCGGAGGCGCTCGGCCTCGAGGGCGGCGCCGAGCTCAGCTACCGGCCGGCGACCGCCGAGCTCGACGAGCCCGGCATCGTCGCCGAGCTGGCCCGCCGCCGCCAGGCCGACGTCGACCGCGGCTACACGCTCTGGGGCCCGCACCGGGACGAGATCGAGCTGCGGCGGGCGGGACGGGCGCTGCGGCGCTACGGCTCGCAGGGCCAGCAGCGGCTGGCGCTGCTGGCGCTGCTGTTCGCCGAGCGCGAGGCGCTGCGGGCCTCGCGCCGTACGCTTCCGCTGATGCTTCTCGACGACGTGATGAGCGAGCTCGACCCCGGCCGCCGCGAGCCGCCTCGTCGAGACGATCGCCGCCGGCGGCCAGGTCCTGATCACCGCGACCGAGGCCGAGCACGTGCCGGACGTCTGCCCGCGGACGCTGCTGACGGTCGCCGCCGGCCGCATCGCCGGGCCGGGGGCCTGAGCGATGGCGGACGAGCGTCGCCGCAGCCCGCGCCCGCTCGGCGACTCGCTCGCCCGGGTGCTCGCCAAGAGCCGCGCCGCAGACGCTGCTCGCCGACGTCCAGGCGGCCTGGCCGGAGGCGTGCGGGGCGACGATCGCCGGCAACTCCGAGCCGGTCGCGGAGCGCTCGGGAACGGTCACGATCGCGTGCCGGACCGGCGCCTGGGCGCAGGAGCTGGAGCTGATGCAGGAGACGCTCCTGAGCCGCCTCGAGGGGGTTCTGGGGGAGGGCCGGCTCGAGGGTTTGCGCTTCACCGCGGACCTCAGCCGCCACCGCTGATCCGCGGCTCCTCCGTGCGAGGCCCAAAAGTACGTGATTTGCAGGGCTTTTATGTCGCTTCGGTGACGCTGCGCGCGCCTCTTGCGAGGGCCGCTTCCGTTATACTTATGACAACCCGCATTTCCTGCCCCGCACTGCTGGGTCAGGGCACTCTCGCCCGATCCGACTGCGGGGCTTCCTGTGAGCGGGTGCCGCCGGGCAGGGCGGGATGATTCATCTACGAGAAAGGACTCGATGGCAAAGAAGTCGACGAAGGGCTCCGACGATTACGGGGCCAAGGACATCACTGTCCTCGAGGGTCTCGAGGCGGTCCGCAAGCGGCCCGGCATGTACATCGGGTCGACAGGCATTCGCGGACTCCACCACCTCGTCTACGAGGTCGTCGACAACTCCGTCGACGAGGCGCTCGCCGGCCACGCCACCGAGGTCTCGGTCACGATCCATCCCGACAACTCCGTCACCGTCGTCGACGACGGCCGCGGCATCCCGGTCGACATCATGGAGAAGGAGGGCAAGCCCGCGGCCGAGGTCGTGCTGACCGTCCTCCACGCCGGCGGCAAGTTCGGCGACGGCGGCGGCTACAAGGTCTCCGGCGGCCTGCACGGCGTCGGCGTCTCCGTCGTCAACGCGCTCTCCGAGCGGCTGCACCTCGACATCCACGTCGGCGGCGGCATCCACGAACAGGACTACGTGCGCGGCGTCCCGCAGGGCGAGCTCACCCAGACGGGCAAGGCGAGCGACACCGGCACCACGATCACCTTCCTGCCCGACGCCGAGATCTTCGAAGAGGTCACCTACGACTTCGACACCCTCGCCTCGCGGATGCGCGAGACCGCGTTCCTGACCCGCGGGCTCAAGATCACCCTCGTCGACGAGCGCGGCGAGGGCCAGGAGGAGGTCTTCCACTACGAGGGCGGCATCGTCGACTTCGTCGCGCACCTGAACGCGACCAAGGACCCGCTGCACCCGAAGACCGTCTACTTCGAGTCCGAGGGCAAGGAGGGGGCCGTCGAGATCGCGATGCAGTGGAACACCGGCTACCAGGAGTCCGTGTTCTCGTTCGCCAACAACATCAACACCCACGAGGGCGGCTCCCACCTCTCCGGCTTCCGCTCGGCGCTGACCAGGACCCTGAACGCGTACGCGCGCGAGAAGGGCCTGCTCAAGGAGAAGGACCAGAACCTGAGCGGCGACGACAGCCGCGAGGGCCTGACCGCGGTGATCTCCGTGAAGCTGCAGGACCCGCAGTTCGAGGGCCAGACGAAGACGAAGCTCGGCAACACCGAGATCGACGGCTTCGTCAAGGAGGCCGTCAACCGCAAGCTGGCCGAGTTCCTCGAGGAGAACCCGGCCGACTCGAAGCGGATCGTGACCAAGGCGATCGAGGCGGCCCGCGCCCGCGACGCGGCCCGCAAGGCCCGCGACCTGACGCGGCGCAAGTCGGTGCTCGAGAACTCGACCCTGCCGGGCAAGCTCGCCGACTGCACGGTCCGCGACCCGAGCCTGGCCGAGCTGTTCGTCGTCGAGGGCGACTCCGCGGGCGGCTCCGCCAAGCAGGGCCGCGACCGCTCGACGCAGGCGGTGCTGCCGCTGCGAGGCAAGATCATCAACGTCGAGAAGGCGCGGATCGACAAGGTCCTCGCCAACAACGAGATCCAGGCGCTGATCACCGCGATCGGGACCGGCGTCCACGAGGAGTTCGACATCGAGGACCTGCGCTACCACCGCATCGTCCTGATGACCGACGCCGACGTCGACGGCGCCCACATCCGCACGCTGGTGCTGACGTTCCTGTACCGGCAGATGCCGGAGCTGATCGACGCCGGCCACGTGTTCATCGCGAAGCCGCCGCTCTACAAGGCCAAGAACGGCCGCAACGAGACCTACATCGAGAAGGAGAGCGAGCTCGAGGAGTACCTGCTCCGCGACAAGCTCGAGAAGTTCGAGCTGACCGACTGCAAGGGCAACACGACCAAGCTCTCGGCCTCGAAGTGGCAGCGCTTCAACCGCTCGCTGAAGGAGTACGAGGGCTGGACGAGCTCGCTGCAGGCGGAGTTCGGCCACGACCTGGTCCAGTTCCTCTCGGAGTCGCGGATCCTCGACGAGGGCGTCGCCAGCCTGGCCGGCGCCAAGGAGCTGGTCACGGCCCCGAACCCGGACGAGGACGCCTACGAGACCGAGCTGCTCAACGAGGGCTCCGACTCGCTCACCGTGCGGGCGACGCACCGGCGCTCGGGCCTCGCCCGCAGGCACGTGCTGCCGGCGTCGATGTTCGAGGCGCTCGACTACCGCAAGCTGGCCGAGGTGCACGCCTCGCTGACCAAGCAGGTCGGCCAGGGCCCGTTCACGGTCGCGCTCGGCGAGAAGTCGAAGCCGGCGGACAGCTTCGCGGCGATCCACAAGGCGGTCCTCGACCTCTCGAAGGAGGGCGTCAGGCTCTCGCGCTTCAAGGGGCTGGGCGAGATGAACGCCGAGCAGTTGCGCGAGACGACGATGGACCCGGCCTCGAGGACGCTGGCACGCGTCCGGATCGAGGACGCGGCCCAGGCCGACCAGGTCTTCAGCGAGCTGATGGGCGACAAGGTCGAGCCGCGCAAGGAATTCATTCAGAAGCACGCGAAGGACGTCGGCGTCCTTGACGTCTGACCCCGCTGTGCACCACGTATTCGGAGGCCTGAAGTAGATGGAAGGTAGTAGCGAGCTCCTGTCCGGGGGCAACATCGAGGAGCGCGAGCTGACGACCGAGATGCGGTCGTCGTACCTCGACTACGCGATGAGCGTGATCGTCGGCCGGGCGCTGCCCGACGTCCGCGACGGGCTCAAGCCGGTCCACCGGCGCGTCCTCTACGCGATGGACGACCTCGGCCTGCAGCCGACGCGGGCGTACCGCAAGTGCGCCTACATCGTCGGCGAGGTGATGGGCAAGTACCACCCGCACGGCGACTCGGCGATCTACGACGCGCTCGTCCGCATGGCGCAGGAGTTCAGCCTCCGCTACCCGCTCGTCGACGGCCAGGGCAACTTCGGCTCGATCGACGACGACCCGGCCGCGGCGATGCGGTACACGGAGGCCCGCCTGACCCGTCTCGCCAGCGAGATGCTGCGCGACATCGAGGCCGAGACGGTCGACTTCGGCCCCAACTACGACGAGTCGAACTCGGAGCCGCTGGTGCTCCCGTCGCGGTTCCCGAACCTGCTCGTCAACGGCTCCTCCGGGATCGCCGTCGGCATGGCGACCAACATCCCGCCGCACAACCTGCGCGAGGTCGCGGCCGGCGTCAACGCCTACCTCGACGACCCCGAGATCGACACCGACGGCCTGATGAAGTACGTCAAGGGGCCCGACTTCCCCGGCGGCGGCACGATCATGGGCACCGAGGGGATCCGCGAGGCGTTCCGCTCCGGCCGCGGCAGCGTCCGCGTCCGGGCCCGCGCCCACATCGAGCCGCTGCGGGGAGGCAAGGAGGCGATCATCGTCACCGAGCTCCCCTTCCAGGTCAAGAAGGGCGGCGAGGGCGGCCTGATCCAGAAGATCGCCGACCTCGTCCGCGACAAGAAGATCACCGAGATCTCCGACCTCCGCGACGAGTCCGACCGCTCCGGCATGCGGCTGGTGATCGAGTGCAAGCGCGACGCGATGCCGAAGATCGCGCTCAACAAGCTCTACAAGCACACCTCGATGCAGTCGACGTTCGGCGTCAACGCCGTCGCCCTCGTCGACAACGTCCCGCAGACGCTGTCGCTGCGCGACCTGATCCGGCACTACGTCGGCCACCAGCGCGAGGTGATCACGCGCCGCACCCAGTACCAGCTGCGTCAGGCCGAGGCCCGCGCTCACGTGCTCGAGGGCATCCTGATCGCGCTCGACAACCTCGACGCGGTGATCGCGCTGATCCGCGGCTCCGCCGACGTCGACGAGGCCCGAAGCGGCCTGATGACGCAGTTCAAGCTGACCGAGATCCAGGCCCAGGCGATCCTCGACATGCGCCTGCAGCGCCTGACCGCGCTCGAGTCGGGCAAGGTCCGCGAGGAGCACACCGAGCTGATGACGAAGATCAAGCGCCTGCGCGAGATCCTCGGCGACGAGACCCTGATCGACGGGATCATCCGCGACGAGCTCGGCGAGATCGCCGAGAAGTACGGCGACGAGCGCCGCACCGAGATCGGCTTCGCCGAGGGCGAGGTCGACATCGAGGACATGATCGCCGACCAGCAGATGGTGATCTCGCTGACCGCGTCCGGCTACGTCAAGCGCCTGCCGCTCGCCACCTACCGCCAGCAGCACCGCGGCGGCAAGGGCGTCAGCGGCATGGACCTCAAGGAAGGCGACTACATCGAGCACCTGAGGATCTGCTCGACGCACGACTTCCTGCTCTTCTTCACGAGCCGCGGCAAGGTCTACCGCCTCAAGGTCTACGAGCTGCCGGAGGGCTCGCGCACGGCGCGGGGCAAGGCGCTCGTCAACGTGCTGCCGCTCTCCGACGGTGAGCGGGTGATGGCCGTGATCCCGACCCGCGACTTCAGCGAGGGCAAGTACCTCGCCTTCGCGACCGCGAACGGCCTCGTCAAGAAGACGGAGTTCCTCAAGTACAACACGCCGATCCGGGCCGACGGGATCATCGCGATCAAGGTCCGCGACGACGACGAGCTCGTCCAGGTGCGGCTGACCAGCGGCTCCGACGACCTGCTGATGGTCTCGAAGTCCGGTCATGCCTCGCGCTTCAACGAGTCCGCGGTGCGGGCGATGGGCCGCGACACCTCCGGCGTCAAGGGCATGAACGTCTCCGCCAAGATCGACGGCAAGCCGAACCGGGTGCTGACGATGGACGTCGCCCGCGAGGACACCGAGGTCTTCGTCGTGACCGAGAACGGCTACGGCAAGCGGACGCCGGTCTCCGAGTACCCGGTCAAGGGCCGCGGCACGAAGGGCGTGCTGACCGCGAAGCTGACCGCGAAGAAGGGCGGCCTCGCCGGCGCCCTGATCGTCCGCGAGCACGAGGCGCTGCTGTTCATCAGCCAGAACGGGATGGTCCAGCGGACCTCCGTCAAGGGGATCTCGCAGATGGGCCGCCCGACGCAGGGCGTCCGCGTGATGAACATGAAGGAGGACGACCGGGTCAGCGCCGTCGCCCTCGTCGTCGAGGACGACAGCGCCGTCGTCGAGGAGATCGAGGCCGAGGACGCTCCGACTCTCGACACCGGCTCGGCAGCGGACGACCTCGATGCCTCGGCCATCTCCGAGGACACCCCCGCCGACTCCGAGGAGCCGGGCGACGAAACCGACGACTGAGCGAGCTCCGGGCGCGGCCGTCCTAGGCCGACCTCCGGGTTTGATTCAATCGTCGGTACCAGAGAAAGGAGGTGGTCCTAACTTGAGTTCTATGTTTTCCGGGACGCTGGAGGTGTCGGGCCGCTAGGCGGCTGCGGGCCGCCCGGCGAATCCAACCCGGGCACCGGCGGAAGGCGTGAGCGGGAGATGTCCCACCTGCTCTGAACAGCGCCGACCGTTCCGAACCGCACCAAGACGAGGCCGGCTGCCGTGAGGCGGCCGGCCTTCGTCTTTCTCGGGCCAGCCCGGGCACCCGTCGCCGGAACCGAGGCCCGGGTCCGCTACTTTCCCCGCCCCTCCCGTGTTCCGGCCAGAGATGAGACCAAAGCACCTCGTACCGATCCTCGTCCTCGTCGCCTCCCTGCTGGCGGCCTCGTTCGCCTTCGCCGACATGACGACGATCAAGGACGGCAAGCGCGAGACCGCAGGCGCTGAAGAAGAACGGCCGCGTCGACATCATCAGCGCTGCCGCCGGCCACAGCGGCGCGCTGCTCAGGCACGAGATCGTCGTCCGGGAGAAGATCAAGACCTCGCGACGCCGCGAGCGACCGCTGATCGGCATCAACACCCGCGGCGGCGGCGCCTCCGACCCCGAGTTCCTCGTCTACGGGGACGACATCTTCAAGAACCGCCGCAAGGGCGATCCGAAGCGGATCGGCGCCGCCTCGCTCGACGCCGACGGCAGGCGCTGGACCTACCGCTTCGACCCGGCCGAGTTCCCGGGCGACGGCCTCGGCCGCTACGGCTGGGTCGCGTTCACGACGACGGCGAAGGCCCTCGACGTGGTCCCCGCGAACTCCTACGAGATCCACCGGCCGTAGACGAGCCCGCCGGCCGGCCGCGCTGCGTCGGCTCAGGCGGCCTGCGCGGGAGCGCCGAAGGCGAGGTACGGCTCCCAGGAGGCGGGTATCCGCGGCGCCGCGATCCTGATGAAGACGGTCGGCCCGGGCGGCTTCGGCAGCGAGGCCGGGTGCATCTCGATCTCGGCCGGGAGCCGGTTGCCCTTGCGGCGGTTGCACGGCGCGCAGGCGGCGACGATGTTGTCCCAGACCGAGAGGCCGCCGCGGCTGCGGGGGATCACGTGGTCGACGGTCAGCCCCGAGCGGGTGCTGCCGCAGTACTGGCAGGTCCACGAGTCGCGGGCGAGCACCGCCTTGCGGGTGATCTTGCGGCGGTGCACGTCGCGCGGGATCCGCACGTAGGAGAGCAGCCGGATCACCACCGGCCGCTCCATCTGGAAGCGCTCCGCGTGCAGCAGCTCGTCGCTGCGCTCGAGCAGCTCCGCCCGCTGCTTGAGGAGCAGCACCGCAGCCCGGCGAACGGTGCAGACGTTGATCGGCTCGTAGCTGGCGTTGAGCACGAGCACCCTGCCTCCGATCGCGGTGACCGTGGCAAGTGGAGCGTCCATCCGGCGCGATTCTATCCGGCCGGTCGGCTCAGATCGGCGCCGGGCCGCTGACCGGATAGGAGCCGAGGATGCGGACCGTCTCCGCCTGCCCGCGCAGGGCCTCGATCGCCTCCGCCTGCAGCTCGTCGTCCGCGGCGCCGTCGAGGTCGACGAAGAACAGGTAGCGGCCGAGCCCCTCGCGCCGCGGCCGCGACTCGATCCTGGTCATGTTGACGCCGCGGTCGGAGAACTCCCGCAGCGCCTCGACGAGCGCTCCCGGCCGGTCGTCGCCGAGCTCGTAGAAGACGAGCGTCGTCCGCCAGGCGGCGCCGGGCTCGCGCGCCGGCCGGAAGTCGTCGTGGGTGAGCCAGACGAAGCGGGTGACGTTGTCGGCGACGTCCTCGACGCCCTCGCGCAGGATCGTGCCGCCGAAGGCACGGGCGGCAGCGGCCGAGCCGAGCGCCGCCCAGGGCGCTTGCTCGGCGACCACCTGGCGCACGCCGTCGCTGGTCGAGGCGATCGAGCGGACCTCGGCCCCGGGGAGGTTCTCGCGGACGAAGCGGGCGCACTGCGCGTTCGCCTGCGGGTGGGAGAGCACGACCTCGATCTCGCCGAGCGGGATCTCGGCCCGGGCGATCAGGTTGTGGCGGATCTGGTGGTCGTGCTCGCCGATGATCCGCACGCCCGAGGTGTCGAAGGCGAGCGCGTCGAGCGTCGAGCGGACCGAGCCCTCGATCGAGTTCTCGAAGGGGACGAAGGCGCGCTCGACCTCGCCGACCTCGACGGCCCTGATCGCGTCGAAGATCGTCGCCCGGGGCGAGAGCTCGAGCGCGGCGCCGGGGGCGGCTCGCCACGGAGGCGAGCAGGGCCTCCTCGTTGTAGGTCCCGGTCGGCCCCAGGTAGCTGACCTTCAACGGAGCGCGTTCTCCTCGGCGAGCCGGATCGCGTCGCGCTCCTCCGGCGAGAGCTCGAGCTCGCTGCGGCCGTCGCGCAGCGGCTTCGCGTAGACGCGCGCCTGGTCGCGCTGCAGGATCGCCGAGATGACGACGCCGTTGCCGCGCTCGTCGAGCAGCGCGACCGAGCTCGACTGCCGTCCGCTCGTCTCGTTGAAGGCGTCGTAGCGCAGCACCGAGGCCCGGGTCACGGCTCCTTCGAGCCGCCCCTCGACCGCCTCCATGCGCTCGAACAGCGACCGCGCGATCTCGTCGATCTCGGCGCTGAGCTGATCGGCCCGCTCGCGGGTCGCGACCCCGTGCGCGACGAGGTCGGCACGCCCGTGCTCGCCGAGCACCTCGCGCTGGGCGGCGACGATCCGCCGATAGCGCGAGACGGCGATCAGCGCGACGATCAGCGCGATCAGCGCCACGGCTCCGGCGGCGAGCGCGACGATGCCTGCTGTCGTGTTGAGATCCTCCACGCCCGCTCAGAATAGGGACGACATCAGCCGATGCCGTCGCCCGCGCGTCCGGCTCAGCCGAAGGTGATCTCGTAGGTCGACTCGTTGTTCGAGTCGACCTGCTCGCCGCAGACCGATGCGACGGTGACCGTGATCGAGACCGTGTCCCCTGCCTTCGGGGCCGGCTTCGGCGGGATCGTCACGGTGGCGATCTCGGCCGGCTCGATCGTGGAGATCGTCTGGCTGCCGGTCAGGTCGCCGTCCATCGTCACGTTGATGTCGCTCTCGGGCGAGTCGCCCTGGTTCTCGACGGCGATCTCGAACTCGGTCCCGTCCGCGGTCACGGTGTTGGTCGTGTCGGGCGTCAGCACGACGCCCTCGGGCTGGGCGGTGGTCGACGAGAGCGCCAGGCCGTGGGTGCCGGTGATCTTGCTCTCGTCGCAGTTGGCGAGGTCGCTGGAGCCGGTGCCGGCGCCGGAGACGGCGGCCTCGACCGTGGACAACTCGAGCCAGTTGGGGCTGTCGGGCAGGAACTGGCTGTCCGGGACGCCCTCCTCGACGACGATCTCCTGGGCGGTGAGGGCCTGCTCGATCTCGAACTGCGCCCGCGAGAAGAGCACGTCACTGGAGAGCAGCACCCGCATCTGCTCCTCGATCTTCTCGGCCGCCTTCTGCGATCCGGCCTCGCCCTGTGCGTCGGGGATCTGCTCGGCGATCACGTCGAGCGCGTCCTGCCGCATCTGGTAGGAGAGCGCGATCTGGGTCTGGGCGCCCGAGAGGTCGTCGGGGTTGTCGAGGTTCTGGGCCCGGTCGGCGAGGCCGGCCATCGTGCCCCGGGCGCCGTTGATCTCGGTGCTGAGCGCGATGTCCCCGTTGGTGGAGTCGCCGGTGAGCGCCCCGAACACCTCGTCGCTGACCTGCTTGGTCTCGACGGTGAGCGCGTCGAGGTCGCTGACGTAGTTCTTGTAGGAGCGCTCCTCGCGGGCGTTGAGGCAGCCGCGGAAGGCGAGGAAGAGCAGGATCAGGATCACGATCGCGATCCCGAGCAGGGTCAGCTGCCGGGAGCGGATCTGCTGCCGGGAGGGGCTGCCCGCGGCGGGGACGGGAGCGTCGTCGAAGCCGCGCGAGGAGCTGCGGCGCGGGCGGGGGCGGGGGGCGGAGCGGCCTCGCCTGGCCCTGGGAGCCGGCTCGGCGGCCTCGGCCGCTGCCTCGGGCTCGGCATCCGGTTCACCGATGCGGCGACTCTCCCTAGTGGGCTGATCGCTCGATGGAGCGTCGTCGTCGTCGTCGAAGAAGTCCAAGGCGGTCTCCGGGTGCCCCTTTCGCCACAACGATTATTACCCCTGCACCTGTCGCCAAGGGCCGCAAGCCGGCGAAAGGCCGATTCGGCCGCGTCCGCGTGCCGCGCGCGGGCGCGCACGGCAGGAGCCGGGGGCACGGCGGCGAACTCCCGAGCCGTGGTCGAAGGCGAGCGCATCCTGGGCAGATTCACGGTCGGTGAGCGGATCGGCAAGGGCGGATACGGAACCGTCCACCGCGCCTGGGACGAGCGCCTCTGCCGCCACGTCGCCGTCAAGGCCGTCGAGGGCGAGGCCGCCGGCCGGGTCATGCGCGAGGCGCACGCGGCCGCGCGGCTCAACCACCCGGGCATCGTCACCCTCTACGAGCTCGGCACCGAGAACGGGGTCACCTATCTGGTCAGCGAGCTCGTCCAGGGCCCGAACCTGCGCGAGCACGCCGCCGCCGGCGAGCTCAGCGATCGCGACCTCGCCGAGATCGGCGCCGAGATCTGCCTCGCGCTCGCCCACGCCCACGCCCAGGGCGTCGTCCATCGCGACCTCAAGCCCGACAACGTCCTGATCCGCCGCCGCCGCGGCAAGCGGCTGCGACCGAACGGAAGCGGCGAGCAGGCGCTGCTGGCGGACTTCGGCATCGCCGCCGTCGCCGACGAGCCGACCCTGACGGTGACCGGACAGGTCGTCGGCACGCTCGCCTACATGTCGCCGGAGCAGGCGGCCGGGGAGCCGGCCGGGCCCGAGTCCGACGTCTATTCCCTCTCGCTCACCCTCTACGAGCTCTGGGCCGGCTACAACCCCGTCGCCGCCGGCAGCCCCGCCGCGACCGCGAAGCGGATCGGCACCCTGCTGCCGCCGCTCGAGGAGGTCAGGCCCGAGCTGCCGCCCGGGCTGACGGCCGCGATCGACGCCGGCCTCGAGCCCGATCCGGAGCTGCGCCCGACTCTGGCCGAGCTCCACGACGCGCTCGAGGGGATGGCCGGCGCCCTGCACCCCGATCGCCCCGTGCCCGAGCCGGAGCAGGCCGCGACCCTGACCCCGCTCCCCGAGGCGATCCCGGCCCGCCCGTTCGCGGTCCTGCTCGCCGCCGGAGCGGTCGCCGCCCTCGGCCTGCTCGCCGGCTATCCGGGCGTGGCGATCGCGATCGCAGCCTTGATGGCGCCCGCGGCGCTGCTGCTCTCGAGCCCGCGCGACTGGATCGCGCCGGCCCTGGCGCCGGTCCTCGGCCTGCTCGGCCTCGCGCCCCTCTTCCTCGTCTACGCGGCGCGCCATCCCCGGCCGCTCGCCCGGGCCGCCCTCGCCGGCCTCGGCTGGGCCTGGACCGCGGTCGTCGCCTCGATCCTCGGCAAGGCGCTCGGCGTCACCGCCGGCGAGCAGGCGGGCGACTGGGCCGTCTCCGGCCGCGGCGCGGTCGACGGCCTGCTGAGCCCGCTCGTAGCCGCCGATCCCGTCGCGACCTGCCTGATCTGGGTCGGCGCCGCGGTGCTGCTCGGAGCCCTGCTCGACTTCGCCGCCCCGGCGCTGCTGCTGGTCCTCGGCCTGGTCTGGTCGGCCCTGCTCGTGGCCGCGCTCAGCGCCGTCGGCGGCCCGGCCGCAGCGTCGGCCCTGCTCGCCCCGGCGCTGATCGCAGCGATCGCCTGGATCGCCTGGGACCGCGCCGGCCGCCCCGAGCTGCCCTTCGCCGTGCCGAGGCTCCCGGGCCGGGCTCGCGATCGATCGGATCGCGCGGCGCCGAGCCCGAGCCGCGCTCACCGGCACGCCGTCCGCGCCCCGCACGGCCGGCGGGCCCGCTTCAGGACGACCGCGCGAGGGCCACCCGAGCCGCTTCCAGGCACGTCCAGGCTGCCCTGCACGGTGCGGGATCCCGGGCCGGGTTGCCGTAGCATTCCCGGTGTCCGCCGGCCCCCTGGCGGTGGTGATGAGCCTTCCCCGCGTCGCCTCCGGAGGGCGACGAGGGAAAGGAGGGGAACAATCGCATGAGCGTGCTGCGCAATCTCGAAGCAAGGATCGAAGGCCTCGTCGAAGGGGTCTTCAGCCGTGCCTTCTCCTCCCAGGTCCAGCCGGTCGAGATCGCCCGCAAGCTCGCCAAGGAGATGGACTCGCACCGGACTGCCTCCGTCTCCCAGGTCTACGCGCCGAACCAGTACACCGTCTGGCTCTCGCAGGAGGACCACGACCGGCTCGAGGGATACGAGCGCTCGCTGTCCCAGGAGCTCTCCGCCTACCTGCTCGAGCACGCCCGGCGCCAGGACTACGCGCTGCTGACCCGGCCCGAGGTGCTGATCGAAGCCGACGAGCGGCTCCGCCTCGGCGAGTTCGGGATCCAGCCGCGGCTCGTCAAGCCGCCCGCCCGCAAGGGAGAGACCGGCGAGCAGGGCCAGAACGGCCACACGATGGTCTACTCGGCCCCGGCTGCGAAGCCGGAGAAGAAGCGCGACCGCACCGCACCGCTGACCTCGACGCGGGCGATCGTCTCGATGGGAGACCGCCGCTACGTGCTCGACGGCCCGGTCGCCTCGCTGGGCCGCTCGCGCGAGTGCGACTGCGTCTTCGAGGACCCGAACATCTCGCGGCGCCACGCGGAGCTGCGGCAGGCTTCGAACGGCGACTGGACCGTCCGCGACCTCGGTTCGACGAACGGGGTCAAGATCAACGGCCGCCGCGTCGAATCGACCCGCCTCGCGCCGGGCGACGAGGTCACGCTGGGAACCACGAGCTTCGTCTTCGACATCGAGCAGTGAGAGGCGCGACCCACCCACTGCCGTGCCTCGGGGGGCGGGCGTAGACCATGGACGGTGATCCACTTGCCGTCGCGCTCAAGTTCGGGTTCCTCGCGGTGCTCTACCTGTTCCTGTTCCTGGTCGCGCGCAGCGCCCTCAAGGACCTTCGCCGCGGCACCGCCCCCGGCGTCGGCCCCTCCGAGGGCACCGGCCTGCACGATGCGGCCCCGGCCCGCGTCGCCGCGACCGACGCCTGGCTCGTCGCTCTCTCCGGCGCCGGCATGGACATCGGCGAGCGCATCGACCTGTTCGGCGGCGTCTCGATCGGCCGCGGCGCCGATGCCGACGTCCGCATCGAGGACCGCTTCGCCTCGACGATCCACTGTCGCGTCTACAGCCGTGGCAACAGCTACTTCGTCGAGGACATGAACTCGACCAACGGCACCTACCTGAACGGCAACCAGGTCACCGGCGACGCCGAGCTGCACGATCTCGACGAGCTCTCGATCGGCGACACGACCTTCCGCTTCGAGCTCTCGATTCCCGATCCGGTGGCTGGGTAGGGTCAGGCGATGCTGCAGGTCACCGAGGCAGTCCACCGCACCGACGTCGGCCGGCAGCGGGAGGCGAACGAGGACTCGCTGTTCGCCCGCGCGCCCGTGTTCGCGGTCGCCGACGGCATGGGCGGCGCCCAGGCCGGCGAGGTCGCATCGCAGATCGCCGCGGCGGCGTTCGAGACCGAGCCGCCCGAAGGCGCCTCGGAGACCTGGCTGCGGGACACGGTGCAGCGCGCGAACCGCGAGATCTTCGACTTCGCCCAGGGCGACACCTCCCGCTCGGGCATGGGGACGACGCTGACCGCGGCGCTCGTCGACGGCGACGCCGTCTCCTTCGGCCACGTCGGCGACTCGCGCGCCTACCTGTTCCGCGACGGCCGCCTCAGCCAGCTCACCAACGACCACTCGCTCGTCGAGGAGCTGCGGCGTCAGGGCAAGCTGACCCGCGCCCAGGCGGCCGAGCACCCGCAGCGCTCGGTGATCACCAGGGCGCTCGGGCCCGAGCCCGACGTCGCCGTCGACACGATGACCGTCCAGGGCAAGCCCGGCGACGTCTTCCTGCTCTGCAGCGACGGCCTGACGACGATGATCAACGACGAGCAGGTGGCGGCGATCATCGAGCGCTCGGACTCGCTCGACACCGCCGCGCGCAAGCTCGTCCGCGCCGCCAACGACCACGGCGGCCGCGACAACATCACCGTGCTGCTCTTCCGCCTCGACGACCCGGACGCGACGCCGGCCGAGGAGGGCGCGACCCTGATCGGGCCCAGCGCCGAGGCCGAGGGCCTGACCGCGGACAACGTTCGCGCCGGCGCCGCGGCTGCCGCCCCGGCCCGCTCGGCGAGGCCGGAGCGGCCGATCGCGGTCCCGAGCGGTCGGGCGCAGACGAAGGGCCCGTGGCGCGGGCGGATCGCCAAGGGCCTGCTGGCGCTGCTCGTGATCGCGGCGATCGCCTTCGGCGCCTGGTACGGGAACCGGCAGGTCTACTTCCTCGGCACCGACGAGGCCGGCCGGGTGACGCTCTACCGCGGCCTGCCCTACGACCTGCCGCTCGGCATCGAGCTCTACTCGGAGTCCTTCTCGAGCCCGGTCACCCTCGACGCGCTGCCCGAGGAGCGCCGCGAGTCGGCGATCGACCACGAGCTCCGCTCCCGCGACGACGCGGTCTCGCTGCTCGAGGACCTGCAGGCCGCGGCCGAGGCCGACGGCACCGGCACGGGCACGGGCACGGGCACCGGGACACCGGCACGGGCGGCACCGGCGGCGGCCGGACGGTTCCGGCGGCTCCGCCAACGGCACCGGCGGCAACGGAGGCTCGGGCGCCGGCGGCACGACCGGCGGGCAGCAGCAGACGGGCGGAGGCGGTAACGGCGGATGAGTGCCCGCAACCGGGAGCTCATCAGCCTGATCCCGGTCGCGCTGCTGATCACCGGTGGGTTCGCGGCCGTCTTCAGCGCCCAGGGGTCACGGGTCGACAACCTGAGCCTGACCTTCGGCCTCTACTTCCTCGCCGTCTGCTTCGCGACCCACATGGTGATCCGCTTCCGGCTCCCGAATGCGGACCCGTACCTGTTCCCGCTGATGGCGCTGCTGGCGGCGATCGGGCTGGTGATGCTCTATCGCATCGACGAGAGCTTCGCCCGCAACCAGGCCTCGCTGATGGTCGTCGGGCTCGTCCTCTTCATCCTCACGATCTTCTTCCTCAAGGACTACCACGCCCTCGAGCGCTACCGGTACATCATCGCCGCGGTCGGGATCTTCCTGCTGTTCTCGCCCCGGGTGCTGGTCGACTCCGAGGTCGTCAACCGGACCGGCGCCTACATCAACGCCAGCATCGGCCCGATCAGCTTCCAGCCGTCCGAGTTCGGCAAGCTCGCGATCATCATCTTCCTCGCCAGCTACCTGCGCGAGAAACGTGAGGTGCTGATCGTCGGGGCGCGGCGGATACTCGGCGTCACCCTGCCGCCGCTCAAGCACTTCGGGCCGCTGCTCGTCGTCTGGGGCGCGGCGATGATGATGCTGCTCGTCGTCCGCGACCTCGGCGCCTCGCTGATGTTCTTCGGCGCCTTCCTCGCCCTGCTCTACGTGGCGACGAGCCGCGTCTCCTTCGTCGTCATCGGCATGAGCCTGTTCCTCGGCGGCGCCTACGTGCTCTCGAACACGATCAGCCACGTCGGCGACCGCGTCGACATCTGGCTCGATCCCTACAAGGACGCCAGCGGCGCCGGCTACCAGGTCCTGCAGTCGATGTTCGCCCAGGCCGACGGCGGCCTCTTCGGTCAGGGGATCGGCGGCTCGCTCCTGTACCCCGCCGCCAACGAGCCGCCGCTGATCCCCGAGGTCCAGACCGACTTCATCTACGCGCTGATCACGAACGAGCTCGGCCTGTTCGGCGCCGGCGGGGTGATCCTGATCTACGCGCTGATCGCGGCCCGCGGCTTCAAGACCGCGATCCTCGCCGAGGACGGCTTCTCGAAGCTGCTCGCGACCGGCCTGACGGCCGTCTTCGCGCTGCAGGCGTTCGTGATCATCGGCGGCGTCACCCGGGTGATCCCGCTGACCGGCGTGACGCTCCCGTTCGTCTCCTTCGGCGGCAGCTCGGTGATCGCGAACATGGTCCTGCTGGCGCTGCTGCTGCTGATCTCCGACCGCGCCCGCCGCCCCAAGCCCGGAGGGACCGCATTCGGATGAACGCCTCGATCACCAAGCTCTACGCGTTCATGCTGCTGCTCTACGTGCTGCTCGTCGCGCTGACCTCGAACTGGACCGTCTTCGACGCCGAGGACCTCGAGGCGAAGACCGCGAACAAGCGCCCGCTGCTCGAGCAGCAGAAGATCGCCCGCGGCGAGATCCGCTCGGTCGACGGCGAGCTGCTCGCCGTCTCCGAGCCCGAGGGCCAGGGCGAGAGCAAGCGCTTCGTCCGCGACTACCCGCAGGGCTCGCTGTTCGGCAACCCGGTCGGCTACGACTTCGTCGACGCAGGGCCGGACCGGGATCGAGCTCTCCGAGAACAGACGTCCTCGTCGGCGACGAGAACGAGTTCGCGACGATCCTCGAGCAGCTCCAGGGCCAGACCGAGGAGGGCTCGGACCTGACCGTGACGCTCGACGCCGGCGCCCAGCGCGCCGGCGACCGACGCTGCTCGCCGGCCGGCCCGGCTCGGTCGTCGCGATCGAGCCCTCGACCGGCGCCGTCCGGGCGATGGTCTCGACGCCGGGCTTCGACCCGAACGAGATCCCCGAGCGGCATCGAGGAGTTCAACACCCTCGGCAAGGACGAGCCGCCGGTCCTGCTCAACCGCGCCACCCAGGGCCGCTACCCGCCCGGATCGACGATGAAGGTCGTGACCGCCGCGGCCGCGCTCGACTCGGGCGAGTTCACGCCCGACAGCGTCGTCAACGGCGAACAGCGGCGTCGAGATCTCCGGCGTGCCGCTCGAGAACTCCGGCGGCCAGGACTTCGGCGACATCTCGCTGACCACCGCCCTGACCAACTCGGTCAACACGGTCTGGGCCCAGGTCGCCGAGCAGCTCGGGCCGGAGACGATGGTCGAGTACATGAAGCGGTTCGGCTTCTACGAGCTGCCCGAGCTCGACTACCCGCCGACTTCCAGATGACCGGCCTCGGGCCCGCGCAAGACCAGCGGCGAGCTCGTCGAGGAGGGCTTCGACGTCGGCCGCGCCGCGATCGGCCAGGGCGGCGAGGAGGGGCAGATGCTGGTCACGCCGCTGCAGATGGCCGAGGTCGTCGCCACGGTCGCCAACGGCGGCACGTTGATGAAGCCGACCTTCCTGCAGCAGGTCACCGACCCCGACGGGCGCGTCACCGACGAGCTCGACCCGGAGGAGCAGAGCGAGGTGATCAGCGAGGAGAGCGCCCAGCAGCTGACCGAGATGATGCTCAACGTGACCGAGGACCCGAGGGCACGGCGTCCGGCTTCACGGTCGCCGGCCAGAGCTTCCCCGGCAAGACCGGCACCGCCGAGATCGACCCGGCCTCGAGGCTCAACCAGGTCTGGTTCGTGATGTTCGCGCCGGCCGACGATCCGCAGATCGCGGTCGCGGCGACCGTCGAGCGCTGCACGGGCTGCTTCGGCGGCGATACTGCTGCCCCGATTGCCCAGGCCGTCGCCGAGGAGATCCTCGCCGGCCAGGGCTGACCAGCACCAGACTCCCGATGAGACTCACCGAAGGACAGACGATCGACGGCCGCTACCTGCTCCAGCGCAGGATCGGCTCGGGCGGGATGGCGGACGTCTGGCTCGCCCGCGACAGCGAGCTCGGCCGCGAGGTCGCGATCAAGGTCCTGCACGACAACTTCGCCCGCGACTCCGAGTTCGTCGACCGCTTCCGCCGCGAGGCCTCGGCCGCCGCCGGCCTCCAGCACCCGAACGTGGTCGCCGTCTTCGACCGCGGCGCCGTCGAGGACAGCTACTACATCGCGATGGAGTACGTGGAGGGCTCGACCCTGCGCGACCTGATCAGCCGCGGGCTCGGGATCTCCGAGTCGGTCGAGGTCACCCGGCAGGTCCTCGCCGCCGCCGGCTTCGCGCACGAGCGCGGCTTCGTCCACCGCGACCTGAAGCCGATGAACGTGCTGATCGACCGCTCGGGCCGGGTCCGCGTCACCGACTTCGGCATCGCCCGCGCCGGCAACTCCGAGATCACCCGGACCGGCTCGGTGCTCGGCACCGCCCAGTACCTGAGCCCCGAGCAGGCGCAGGGCTTCGAGGTGACCCAGACCTCCGACATCTACTCGATCGGGGTGATGCTGTTCGAGATGCTGACCGGCCGCGTCCCCTTCGACGGCGACAACGCCGTCGCGATCGCGATGAAGCAGGTCTCCGAGGAGCCGCCGGCGCCGAGCACGATCAACCCGTCGGTGCCGCCGGCGCTCGACTCGGTCGTGCTCAAGGCGCTCGCCAAGGACCCGGCCCAGCGCTACGCGTCCGCGGCCGAGATGCAGGTCGCGCTCGACGCCGCCGAGGCGAATCCCGAGATCGCCGGCCACACCGAGCGCTACGCCGCCTACGAGGCGCCGATCGAGGAGTCGCGCTGGAAGTGGTGGGCGCTCGGCGCGCTCGCGGTGCTCCTGGTCGGCTTCCTGATCTGGTTCTTCTTCCTGCGCGGCGACGACGGGGTCCGGGTGCCGGGCGTGACCGGCGACCAGGTGACGGCCGCGACGCTCGAGCTGCAGCGGGCCGGCTTCGACGTCGACGTCGAGCGGACGGAGAACCCGGCTCCCGAGGGCACCGTCCTCGAGCAGGACCCGCGCGGCGGCGAGCGGGCCGAGGAGGGCTCGACGGTGACGCTCTCGGTCAGCCTCGGCCCGGCGCCGGTCGCCGTCCCCGACGTCGTCGGCAAGACCGAGCAACAGGCCCGGAAGAAGCTGCGCAAGGCCGGCTTCGAGGTCGAGGTCGAGGAACGCGCCAGCGACAGCGTCCCGGCCGGGCCGCGTGATCGACACCGACCCCGCGGCCGGCTTCGAGGTCGCAGCGGGGGAGACCGTGACCCTGATCGTCTCGCGCGGCGCCAACACGGTCACCGTTCCCGGCGTCGTCGGCCTCGACCGCTTCGACGCCGAGGCCCAGCTCGAGGCGGCCGGGTTCGTCGTCAACACCGAGCCCCAGAACGACGATGCGCCCGAGGACCAGGTGATCCGCCAGATCCCCGGCGCCGGCGAGACGGCCTCGAAGGGCGACGAGGTGACGATCGTCTACTCGACCGGTGCCGGCTCGGTCCAGGTCCGCAGCTACGTCGGCCAGGAGGAGGGCTACGCGGTCAGCCAGCTCGAGGGCGCCGGCCTCTCCGTCAACGTCGACCGGGTCGACACCGACGATCCCTCCGAGGACGGGATCGTGCTCTCCCAGTCGCCCTCGTCGGGCCGCGTGACCGCCGGTAGCCTGGTTCGCCTGACCGTCGGCAAGTACGTACAGCCCGAGGAGCCCACGACGACGACCACGGATCCCGACCCCGTGAGGGTGGCGGTCCTGCGCGGCGGTCGCTCGAGCGAGCACCCGATCTCGCTGCGCTCCGGCGCCGCGGTCGCCGCCGGCCTGCGCGAGGCCGGCCACGAGGTCGTCGACGTGGTCGTCGAGCGCGACGGCCGCTGGATCTGCGACGGGGAGGAGGTCGAGCTGAGGCCGGCCGGCGGCCTGCTCGGCTGCGACGTCGCCTTCCCGGTCATGCACGGCCCCTACGGCGAGGACGGCACCGTGCAGGGCGATGCTCGAGGGCCTCGGCATCCCCTACGCCGGCCCCGGCGTGCTCGCCGCGGCGACGACGATCGACAAGCTCACCTGCAAGCGGCTGCTCGCCGCCCGCGGGATCCCGCAGGTCGACTTCTGCCAGGCGTACGCACCCGGCTCCGGACAGGGCGGTGACGGGGCAGGCGATCGGCGCAGCGAGGTCGAGGCCCTCGGCCTGCCGGTCTGGGTCAAGCCCTCGCGGCTCGGGTCGAGCGTCGGCATCGTCAAGGTCACCGATCTCGAGCGAGCTCGACGCGGCCGTCGATCGAGGCGGCGCGCCACGACCCCCGCGTGATCGTCGAGGCCCACTGCGACGGCCTCGAGGTCGAGTGCTCGGTGCTCGGCAACGCGGAGCCGCAGTCGCGTCGGTGCCGGGCCAGATCGACGCCCACGCCGACTGGTACGACTACGAGGCCAAGTACGAGGCCGGCGGCATGGACCTGATCGTCCCGGCCGAGATCGACGAGGCGACGACGGAGCGGGTCCGCTCGCTCGCGCTCGAGGTCTTCCGCGCCTGCGACTGCAGCGGCCTCGCCCGCTGCGACTTCTTCGTGCGCGACGACGGCGAAGTCCTCGTCAACGAGATCAACACGCTTCCCGGCTTCACCGAGACCAGCGTCTACTCGCGCCTGTTCGAGGCCAGCGGGATTCCCTATCCCGAGCTCTGCGACCGGCTCGTCCGGCTCGGGATCGAGCGCGCCGAGACCCAGCGCAGCTACGAGTTCTAGGAGCCGGCGCCGTCATCCTCGCCCATGACGATCGCGGCACGGGGGAGGCGGTCGTCCTGCTCCACGCCGGGATCGCCGACCGGCGCATGTGGGAGGAGGAGCTCGACCGGCTTGCCGACCGCCGGCGCACCGCGCGGTCGCGGTCGACCTGCCCGGCTTCGGCGACTCGCCGCCGGCGCCGAAGGTCGACGCGCCCGTGGATCGACGTGCTCGAGACCCTCGACGAGCTCGGCGTCGAGCGCTTCGCCCTCGTCGGCAACTCGTTCGGCGGCGCCGTCGCGATGCGGGTCGCGGCCCTGGCGCCCGAGCGGGTCAGCGGCCTGATGCTGGTCTCGCCGCCGCCCCTCGACCTCGAGCCCTCGCCCGTCCTCCGCGCCGTCTGGGACGCCGAGGAGGAGGCGCTCGAGCGGGGCGACGTCGAGGCGGCTACCCGCGCGGTCGTCGACGGCTGGACCCTCGAGGACTCGCCACCCGGCCTCCGCGACCGCATCGCCGAGATGCAGCGCCGCGCCTTCGAGCTGCAGCTGGCCGCTGCCGAGGCCCCCGAGGGCGACGACCCGCTCGAGGGCGGCGCCGGCCCGCTCGCCGGCCGCGTCCCGACCCTCGTCGTCACCGGCGGCCGCGACATCCCCGACTTCCGCGACGGAGCCCACCGCCTCGCAGCTCAGCTCGGGCTCGAGGGAGCAGCCGTGATCGAGGCCGCCGGCCACCTCGCCCCGCTCGAGCAGCCCGAGGCCTTCCGGGAGCTGCTCGACGCGTTCCTCGCCCGCTGCGTCGAGCCCTGACGGCCGCCGCCAACACCACGAACGTCCCTGAGACCTACCTATAGGGGCACCTGAGGGACGTTCGACCCGTAGTCAGCGCGCAAGGGCGGCCTGTGCCACGGCTCCGTGGTCGTAGGAGGTCGCGTTGCCCATGCAGATCACGCCGAGGCCACGCTCCGGATAGATCCGCATCATGTTCCAGAAGCCGCCGCCACCGCCGAGGTGCTCGACGAAGCGCTCCGGGTCGGAGCGGTCGGACGCCGCGCCGGAACCAGCCGAAGCCGACGTCGAGCTTCGGCCCGGTCGCCTGGATGCGTCTGCATCTCGAGCACGCCCTCGGCCGAGAGCAGCCTGACCCCGTCGAGCTCGCCGCCGCGTAGGTGAGCCGCCATGAAGCGCGCGGCGTCGGCGGCCGACCCGACCAGGCCTCCGTATGCGGGCCCGTCGACGAGGAAGCGGTTGAAAGCGAGGTAGCGCCCCTGGCGCCCGGCGGCGATCCCCCGGGGGAGGATCAGCCGGAACAGGGGCGTCATCGGGTGCAGCAGCGGCTGGTAGCCGACGGCGACGTCGTCGCCGAGCCCGGCGTAGCTGAAGCCGGTCCGGCGTCATCGCGAGGGGATCGAGGATCTCGGACCTGGACGTAGTCCTCGAACCGCCGCCCTGACGCGAGCCTGACGACCTCACCCAGCGCGATGTAGCCGGGGTTCGAGTAGACGGCCCTCGAGCCCGCCGCGGAACGCAGCTTCCCGTTCCGGCGAAGCAGCTCCGCCGTGAACTCCTGCGGATCCCGTCCCGGCTCACGCTCGCGGGTGGACCCACCGGACCGGCAGCGGGTTGCGCAGGCCCGCGGAGTGACTGAGCAGATGGCGGATCCGTACCTCCGGCCAGCCCGCCCTCGGCTTCGGGAACTCGGGCAGGAACTGCCGCACGGGATCGTCGAGCTCCAGCGCCCCCCGCTCGCTGAGTTGCATCACCGCCGTCGCGGTGACGATCTTCGTCATCGAGAACCAGAGGTAGGCGGTCTCCGGACCGGCCGCCTTCCCCAGCGCCAGATCCGCACTACCGGCCGCGGTCGTGGTGATCGCCCCGTCGGCATCGACGATCGCCACCGAGATCCCCGGAACCTTCCGGGTGAGCCGGTCCAGGACCCCGTCGATCGCCCCCACGGACTGCCGACCCCGATGCATGCCGCGATCGTTTCACAGCGCCTGGCGGGAGCGGACCTGCCGCTCAGGAGATCAGTCGCGCGTCGGAGATCTCGACGCGGAAGCCTGTCTTCGCTCGTCCGGCGCCGGCGCCAGCGTCGGTGATCCAGATCAGGAAGTAGCGGTTCTCGGCGGTCGCGTTGAGCTCGATCACCTGCTCGTTCTCCTCGATCGTGATCGGCCCGGCGAGCGGGTCGCCCCACTTGTCCAGGGTCGTCGGCGGCGAGGAGGCGTCGGAGCCGTAGACCTCGATCGTCCAGCCGGTCTCGGGCGTGTCGATCGCGAGCTCGGTCGGCGTCACCGGCTCGCCGGCGTCGAGGACCATGCCGACGCCCGGCTTCAGCGCCGAGAGCTCGGCGAAGTCGTAGGTCTCGGTCGTCCAGGCGGTGCCCGTCCTTGTTGCCGTCGGTCGCGAAGCCGAGCTCCTCGTCGTGCTCGACGCCGTCCCCGGGCGCCGGGTCGAAGGCCTCGATCGCGGTCGCCTCGATCGGCGTGCCGCCGCTCGGTGCTCTCCGGCGGCGCCTCCTGCGACGGTCCCTCGTCGCCGGTCAGCGCCGCGATCGCGATCGCGGCCGCCGCCGCGGCGATCAGCAGCAGCGCTCCGGCCCACGACATGCTGCTGCGGCTCGGCAGCTTGCGGCGCTTGCGGGGTACCGAGTCGAGCACCGTCGTCGCCTCGCCGGTCGCGTGGCCGGCGCGCACGACCTCGACCTCGAGCGCCCCCTCGAGGTCGGCGAGGAAGTGGTTCATGTCCGGGTAGCGGTCGTCCGGGTCCTTGGCGACGGCCCGCTCCAGCGCTGCCGGCGAGCGCGGCCGAGGTCTCGGGCCGCTTCTTCTGCACGTCGGGGACGTTCTCGTTGACGTGCTTCATCGCGACCCCGACCTGGGTCTCGGCCTGGAACGGGACGTCGCCGGTCAGCATCTCGTAGAGGACGATCCCGAGCGAGTAGACGTCGGTCCGCGCGTCGACCTCCTTGCCCATCGCCTGCTCGGGCGAGACGTAGTCGGTGGTGCCGAGCACGCGGCCGGTCGCCGTCAGCCCGTGCGCCTCGAGCGAGCGGGCGATGCCGAAGTCGGTGATCTTCGCCCGGCCCTCGGCGTCGATCAGGACGTTCTGGGGCTTGACGTCGCGGTGGATCAGGCGGGCGGCGTGAGCGGCGGCGAGCCCGCGGCCGATCTCGATCGCGTACGCGGTCGCCTCGTCGAGGCCGAGCCGGCCCTCGGTGTCGATCCGCTTCTTCAGCGTCTCGCCGGGGACGTACTCGAAGACGATGTAGGGGTGGCCGCCGTCCTCGCCGGCGTCGATCACGGCGACGAGGTTCGGGTGCGAGAGCGAGGCGACCGCCCGCGCCTCGCGGCGGAAGCGCTCGAGCTGGTCGGCCTGGTCGGAGATCTCGCGGTGCATGATCTTGATCGCGACCCGGCGGTCGAGGACCTCGTCGACGGCCAGGTAGACGGTCGACATGCCGCCGCTGCCGAGCTTCGACTCGAGGCGGTAGCGCCCGGAGAGCTGGGTGCCGATCATCGTCATGCGGCTACCGGCCCCGCCGATCGATCGGCGGGGCGGCCGAACGGGTCGCCACGATCTCGTTCTGCGCGCGCATCACTGTCGAGTATTTTCGATCCTGCGCACGATGCAGTCGCAGGCCCCGTGCCGAAGGAAGGTTTGCGAGATCTCGTGCGGCACGGGCGCAATGATGGCGATCCGCGCTCCCCGGCGGGCACCCCCGCGAGGCCGCGCTCAGTCGCGCGGGTCGAGGCCGGCGAGCTGGATCTCGAGCAGGCGCTCGGACGGTGCCCGGAAGGTCGTCCTCGATCTGGACCACGTGGCCGAGCGCGCAGGTGCACATGACGATGTCCTCCCAGGTCAGGTCGGAGCGGACGCCGCCCTCGGCGCGGGCCTCGCCGACGAGCCGCTCGAGCGAGGGGATCAGGCCCGGCGTCTCGCGCGCGATCGGGGCGTGGACGGCGCACCGCCGTGTTCATCGCCTCATAGAGGCCGCGGTCGGTGCCCTGCACGCGCAGGCGGAGCGGATGTAGTGGTCGAGGCGCTCGCGGGCGCTGAGGTCGTCGCGGGCCAGCGCCTCCTCCATCAGCGCGCGCAGCGAGACGAACTTCTCGCGCACGAGCTCGGCGACGAGCGCCTGCTTGTCGGGGAAGCGCCGGTAGAGCGTGCCGACGCCGAGCCCGGCCTCGCGGGCGATGTCGGCCATGTCGGTCGTCCGCGCCCGTGCT
Organism: uncultured Solirubrobacterales bacterium; assembly: GCA_963743845.1. Lineage (GTDB taxonomy): Bacteria > Actinomycetota > Thermoleophilia > Solirubrobacterales > 70-9 > CAXMST01. Next base: position 207,214 of record CAVURI010000001.1, on the reverse strand, counting down.
CGGACATCAGCTTGCGCGCCGCCTCGAGGATCCGCTCGCGGTTGCGGACCGCGTCGGCACGCAGCCGCGGAGCGGCACCGTGGCTGTGCTGGTCTCGGCCATCGCAACGAAGAGTAGTGCTAGCCACCCGTCAAACGGAAGTCCGTATTCCGTATAGTGGAAGCGGAACACTACTTCCGTTTACTTCGCAGCAAGAGCAGGGAGGCATCGATGCCGGACGCACGCAAGATCAACTTCAACCCGTGGGCGGCGCTGGCGCTGCTCTGCGCCGCCCAGTTCATGGTCGTCCTCGACGCCTCGATCGTCAACGTGGCCCTGCCCTCGATCGGCGAGGCCCTCGACATCTCCCAGGAGAACCTCTCCTGGGTCGTCAACGCCTACGTGCTCTTCTTCGGCGGCTTCCTGCTGCTCGGCGGCCGGCTCGCGGACCTGCTCGGCCGCCGCACGATCTTCGTCGCCGGCCTCGCCCTGTTCAGCGCCGCGTCGCTGGCCGGCGGCCTGGCGACGAACGAGACGCAGCTGATCATCGCCCGGGCCCTGCAGGGTCTCGGCGGCGCGCTGTTCTCGCCCGCCGCGCTGTCGCTGATCACCGCGATCTTCAAGCGAGGGCGCCGACCGCAACAAGGCGCTCGGCGCCTGGGGCGCCGTCGCCGGCTCCGGCGGCGCCGCCGGCGTCCTGCTCGGCGGCATCCTCACCGACTTCGCCGGCTGGGAGTGGGTCCTGTGGGTGAACGTGCCGATCGGTCTGCTCGCGATCTTCCTCAGCTTCCGCCTGTTGCCCGAGAGCAAGGTCTCGGCGACGAAGCGCCACTTCGACATCCCGGGCGCGATCTCGGTCACGGCCGGCCTCTCGATCCTCGTCTACGCGCTCGTCGACGCCGACTCGGCGGGCTGGGGCTCGACCCAGACGATCCTGCTGCTGATCGTCTCGGCCGCTCTGCTCAGCGCCTTCGTCGGCGTCGAGCGCCGCGCGCCGTCGCCGCTCGTCCCGGGCCGGCTCGTGCAGCTGGCGACCGTCCGCGGATCGAACATCGTCGCGCTGCTCGTCGGCGCGAGCCTGTTCTCGATGTTCTTCTTCGTCTCGCTGTACATGCAGCAGGTGCTCGGGTTCAGCCCGCTGGAAACCGGCCTCGCCTACCTGCCGCTGGCGGTGACGATCATCATCTCGGCCGGGCTCGCCTCGCAGCTGGTGACGAAGATGGGCTTCAAGCCGATCCTGATGGTCGGGCTCGCGTTCATCGCGGTCGGCCTCGCCTGGTTCGCGCAGGTCTCGACCGACGGCTCGTACCTGTCGCGACGTGCTCGGCCCGTCGCTGCTCGCGGCGGTCGGCCTCGGCTTCTCGTTCGTGCCGGTCACGATCGGCGCCGTCTCCGGGATCTCGAACGACGACGCCGGGATCGCCTCCGGCCTGATCAACGCCTCCCAGCAGATCGGCGGCGCGCTCGGCCTCGCCGTGCTGGCGACGATCGCCAACGGCCGCACCGACGACGCGATGGCAGGCGGCGGGCGGCGATCCGGCGGCACTGCCGGCGGCGCTGACCGACGGCTTCCAGGCGGCGTTCATCGTCGGCTCCGGGTTCGCGGTCCTCGGCCTGATCCTGACCTACGTGCTGATCGACAAGCGCGACAGCGAGCAGTTCGCCGAGGAGGGCGCCGAGAACGTGCCCGTCGCGGCCTGCAGAAGCCAGCAGCCGCCCGGCCACGGCGCGGCGCCGGGCCTTAGCCGCGCCTTAGCCGCTCGACCTACCTTCGGCCGATGGAGCCGGCCGAGGGGAACGAGCGCAAGCGCAGGTCGGCGAGGGCCGAGCTCTTCCAGCTGACGCTGGTCGTCGCGCTCGCCCTGCTGCTGGCGTTCGCGGTCCAGGCCTACGCGGTCAAGCCCTATGCAGATCCCGTCGGGGTCGATGCAGCCGACGCTCGAGCCGGGCCAGCGCGTGCTCGTCGACCGCGCCACCGAGCACCTCGGCTACACGCCCGCGATCGGCGACGTCGTCGTCTTCAACCCGCCGCTCTCGGCGGCTCCCGAGGAGTGGCCGGCGCGGCGACGACTTCCGCGAGTGCGCGCAGTCCGTCGAAGGAGCGCGTGCCGGGCACGGTCTGTGCGGTCAGCGGCGCCGAGCACGCCGACGAGGCCTTCATCAAGCGGGTCGTCGCCGGACCGGGCGACACCCTCTCGATTCGCCGCGGCGTCCCGATCGTCGACGGCGAGCCGGTCGCAGGGCGACTGGAGCACGATCCCCTGCGGCGCCGGCCCGGGCTGCGACTTCCCCCGCGAGATCGTCGTCCCCGACGGCAGCTTCTTCGTGATGGGCGACAACCGCCCCAACAGCCAGGACAGCCGCTTCTGGGGCCCCGTGCCCCGGGACTGGATCATCGGCCGGGCGATGGTCACGTACTGGCCGCCGTCCCGGGTCGGCGGCCTCTAGGGCCCAGGCCGCATCAGGCCTTCGATCTAGGGCCGGCTCACCTGTCCGGCGTCGCCGTCGACCGAGCCGATCCGGCGGCTGCCGGGGTGGTGCGCGGCGAGCAGCTCGGTCGCGGCGCTCGACGTCGGCCTCGGGCACGACGACGACGAAGCCGAGGCCCATGTTGAAGACCTCGTACATCTCGGCGTCGTCGACGCCGCCCTGCTCGGCGATCAGGTCGAAGACCGCCGGCACCGGCAGCGGGTCCTCGAGCGCGTAGCCGACCGAGCGCGAGAGCCGCAGCAGGTTGTTGAGGCCGTCGCCGGTGATGTGGGCGAGGCCGCGGACGTCGGCGTCGGAGCCGAGCAGCTCGAGCACGGCGCGGACGTAGATCGTCGGTCGGCTCGAGCAGCACGTCGCCGAGCGGCCGGCCGAGGCGCTCGTCGTCGAGCGGGATCCGCTCGAGCGCCTTGCGGGCGAGCGTGTAGCCGTTCGAGTGCAGTCCGGAGGAGGGGAGCCCGATCAGCGCGTCGCCGGGCTCGATCCGCTCGCCGGTGACGATCGCGTCGAGCTCGACGAGGCCGATCGAGCTCCCGGACAGCTCCCAGCCGTGCACGACGTCGCCGACCTGGGCGATCTCGCCGCCGGGGATCTCGATCCCGCTGAGCTCGGCGCCGGCCCGCAGGCCCTCGCCGATCGCGCCGATCACCTCGGCGTCGGCGTCGCGGCAGAGGATCGTGTCGACGAGCGCGATCGGCTCGGCGCCGACGCAGACGAGGTCGTTGACGTTCATCGCGATGCAGTCGATCCCGATCGTCTCGAAGCGCCCGAGCCGCTCGGCGAGGACCATCTTCGTGCCGACGCCGTCGGCGCCGAAGGCGATCCCGCGGCGCTCGTCGATCCGCAGGACGCTGGCGTAGTGGCCCGGCAGCGGCACCACGCGCGACGGCTTGCCGGTGTCGATCCGCGAGAGCGAGCGGACGCAGGGCGGCGACCGCGTCGTCGGCGTCGGTCTGGCTGACGCCGGCCGACTCGTAGGCGCTCCGCTCACTCATGGGCTTGATTCAACCTGAAGCGGCGGCGCAGGATCAGCGCCGCCAGGCCGAGGCGGTAGGCGGCGTAGGGCCACAGCGCCCGGTCGCGCTCGATCAGCCTGATCAGGCCCTGCGAGGCGAGCGTCGAGGCGAAGGCGGTGCCGACGCCGATCGCCATCGAGCCGGCGCAGGCTCGGGCTCGACCCCGCGCTTGCGCAGCCGCACGCCCTTGAGCAGCGCCGCGCCCGGCGATCACCGGCAGCGCCACGGTGCGCGAGAGCAGGTTCGACTGCTCGCGGGTGAAGCGCCGCCGGCGGGCGGCGATCAGCGTCGCGCCGTTGCGGGAGACGCCGGGCGCGAGGGCGGAGGCCTGGGCGAGCCCGAGCGCGAGCCCGTCGGCGGCGGTGGCGTCGCCGCCGGTCCGCTCCTGGGGCGCGCGATCGGCCCAGAGCATCGCCACGCGCGCCGGCCGCGAGCCCGGCGGCCATGCCGCCCGGGCCCGCCGAGCCGCTCCTCGATCTGGCGCTCGAAGGCGAGCCCGGCGATCGCCGGCGGCACGAAGCTGAGCGCGATCACGGTGACCCGGCGCGCGTCGATCCGGCGCAGCTCCTCGCCGATCAGCTTGCGCTGGCCGACCAGCAGCGCCAGCGCGGCGCCGCCGTGGACGGCGACCTCGAACGCCTTGCGGTGCTCGGGGTCGATCCGCTCGTGCTCCCAGCCGAGCCAGCCACGGGACGAGGCGCAGATGGGCGGAGCTGGAGACCGGCAGCAGCTCGGTCGGGCCCTGGACGATCCCAGGACCACCGCCTGCCCCGCGCTCAGCGAGGTGGGGGAGGGGCCGGGACCGCCGGGGTCGGAGCGCTCACGCGGTCGAGTCGGCGGGCTCGGCCGTCTCGGGCGTCAGGCGTCGGGCGCCGCCGCGCCGCCGTCCCCGTCGTCACCGGCGCCGGCCTTGCGCCAGCGGATGAAGAGCCAGACGGCGCCGCCGAGCAGCGCCAGCGCGATCGGGTAGTCGAGGTAGTGGAGGTAGTCGCGCCACTCCTCCCAGTTGTCGCCGACCTCGCGGCCGAGCAGGCCGAGCGCGAAGACCCAGGGGATGCAGCCGAGCAGGGTGAACACGCGTGAAGCGCCAGAACGGCATCCGCGCGACGCCGGCGGGCAGCGAGATGAAGGTGCGGACGATCGGCAGCATGCGCGAGAAGAAGACGGCCGCGTCGCCGTAGCGCTCGAACCAGCGGTCGGCGACGGCGAGGTGCTTGGGGTTGATGTGGATCAGCCGGTTCTGCTCGAGCAGCTCGACCCGGCCGAAGTAGCCGACCGCGTAGGCGATCCAGGAGCCGACCAGGTTGCCGAGCACGCCGGCGATCGTGATCCCGACCAGGGTCATCTCGCCCTCGGAGACGTTGAAGCCGGCGAACAGCATGATCGCCTCGCTCGGGACCGGGATGCAGGCGCTCTCGAGCAGCATCAGCACGAAGACGCCGAACAGGCCGACCGCGTCGATGAAGTCGGTCGCGAAATCGACGATTGGGTCAACGATGAAGTCGGTCATGGCTCGGATCGGTGCTCGCATGGCTCTCTGACGCCCTTTGCCGGGGTGCTTGCGGGTCCCTTACCGCCGACCCGGGCGCTTGACCGAGACTCTACCCTGTGGCCATGGATCGCCTGCGTGGTCCGGTGTTCAGACACCGGTTGCTTCAGATCGCGGCGGACGCCCTGCTGGCCGCCCTGGCCTTCTATCTCGCGTTCCAGCTCCGCTTCTTCGACGATTTCCGAGGCATGCCGCCGCGCTACGAGGAGATGCTCTGGCAGTCGATCGCGTTCGTCGGCGATCGGCGAGTCGCTGCTCTTCTCGCTGATGGGGCTGCACCAGAAGTGGTGGCGCTACTTCAACCTCGGCGACACCTGGGCGATCGTCCGCGCCTCGGCCGCTCGCCTCGGCGCTGATGCTCGCCGTCTACACGCTGGCGCAGCCGTTCGAGATCAACATCCCGCGCTCGGTCCTGATCCTCGACTTCCTGTTCACGATCGGCCTGCTCGTCGCGGCCCGCAGCCTCGTCCGCTTCGCCCACGAGACGGATCCCAAGGAGTGGTTCGGCCGCCGCAGGCGGAGCGAGGGCACCACCGAGGTGCTGATCGTCGGCGCCGGCTCGGGCGGTCAGATGGTCGTCCGCGAGCTGATGCTGAACCCGGCGCTCGGCACGCCGGTCGGCTTCGTCGACGACGACCCGAACAAGCGCGGCACGCGTCCCGCAGCCGGCCTCAAGGTGCTCGGCGGCACCGACGAGATGGGACCGGATCCTCGACGAGCTCGAGCCCGACGAGGTGATCATCGCGATCCCCTCCGCCCCCGGCCAGCTGCGCGGCAAGGTCGTCTCCGCCTGCCGCGACCGCGAGATCCGGGTCCGGACCCTGCCGACCGTCTTCGAGCTGCTGCGCGGCGGCGTCCAGCTCACGCGTCAGGTCCGCGAGGTCCAGGTCGAGGACGTGCTCGGCCGCGACCCGATCGTCGAGGAGCTCGACACGGTCGGCGGCTACCTGCGCGACAAGATCGTGCTCGTCACCGGCGCCGGCGGCTCGATCGGCGCCGAGCTCTCGCGCCAGATCGCCCGCGTGCGCCCGCGGCTGCTGGTGCTCGCTCGACCACGCCGAGGACAACCTCTTCGAGATCGACCGCGAGATGGTCGCCGAGTGGCACTTCAGCCGGGTCGAGTCGGTGCTCGCCGACTGCAAGTCGGCCGAGCGGATGCTCGAGGTGATGCAGCGCTTCAAGCCCGAGGTCGTCTTCCACGCCGCCGCCTACAAGCACGTGCCGCTGATGGAGGCGAACCCGCTCGAGGCGGTCCGCAACAACGCGCTCGCGACCCGGGTGACGGCCGAGACCGCCGCCGTCGCCGGCGCCGAGCGCTTCGTCCTGATCTCGACCGACAAGGCCGTCGACCCGCGCACGGTGATGGGCGCCTCGAAGGCGATGGCCGAGTGCGTCGTCGCGGCCGCCGGCCGCCGCCACCCGGACACGCGCTTCGTCGCCGTCCGCTTCGGCAACGTGCTCGGCTCCTCCGGCAGCGTCGTCCCGATCTTCCGCCGCCAGATCGAGCGCGGCGGGCCGGTCACCGTCACCCACCCGGAGATGACCCGCTACTTCATGACGATCCCCGAGGCCGTCCAGCTCGTGATCCGGGCCGGCGACCTCGGCACCGGCCACGGCGACGTCTTCGTGCTCGAGATGGGCGAGCCGGTCAAGATCGTCGACCTGGCCCGCAACATGATCCGCCTCGCCGGCTACGAGCCCGACGAGGAGATCGCGATCGAGTTCACCGGCCCGCGGCCCGGCGAGAAGCTGCACGAGGAGCTGTTCGCGACCGGCGAGCGCTCCGAGCCGACCGCCGCCGCCGCGCATCTCGCGCGCCGTCCGCAACGAGCCGCTGACGGCCGAGCAGGTCGAGTCGATGCTCGGCCGCGTCGCGGCGCTGATCGAATCCGGCGACGAGACGGACCTCGCGCAGCGGGTCGTCGAGATCGTCACCGGCAGCGTCGTAGCTGCCGACGTCGATCCGCCGGTCCCGCGATTGGCCTGATCTAGATCGCTCCGGGCCGCGCCCGGCGGAGGCGCTCTGTCAAGCGGTCGCAGCGGCGCCGCGCCTGCCGACCCGCTGTCTAAGATGGCGCGCTGATCATGGATTCCCTCGAGGAGATCGGCGCGCTCCTCGGCTTCGTCGCATTCGTCGGCTTGGCCGTGCTCGTGTTCCTGACCTTTCAACAGGCCAGGCACATCCGCAGGCTCCGCGACTGGGCGGGCCGGGCCCCTGAGCGCGCCGCGGCGCAGGCCGCGCGCGAGGCCGGCGTCGAAGAGCCCGCGGCGCGAGCCGAGCACCTCCGAGGAGCCTCACTCGGACGAGTACGCCGCGGCTCCCGCGCGCCCGCAGCCGGATCCGGCGAGTCGCGCTGGGTCCACTTCCGCGAGGACATGGCCGTGCGCTGGGAGGAATGGGACCGGCGCAGCCCGGTCGACCCGAAGATCATCGTCGGCGGCGTCGTCGCCGTCGATCGTCCTCGGCCTGCTGATCGCGACCGGCGGCTTCGGTCTGATCGGCGACGACAGATCGACGACTCCAGCGAGCAAGGAGGCGAGCTCCGGCAAGAGCGACAAGGGCTGGATCCGCGGCGGCGACGAGGACGACCAGCGACGACACCCTCGAGGTCGCGGTCCTCAACGGCACCGCGCCTCCCGGCGGCACCGGCGTCCCGGGCGTCGCCGATCGCGTCAGCGGCGACGTCGAGAACGCCGGCTTCGCGGTCGGCGAGGTCGACAACGCGGGCTCGTTCGCGACCAGCGTCGTCATGTACACGGGCGACGCCCAGGCCGACGCCGAGGACCTGGCCGCCTCGCTCGAGACCCTTCTCGGACCGACCGAGGTGACCGAGATGACGCCCGAGATCGAGGCGCTTTCGGGCAAGGCCGACATCGCTCTGGTGATCGGCCAGGACGACTCGACCGTCTGATGACGCTCGGGTTGCTCCTCGCAGCCGGCGACGGCCTCGGCCGGGGCTTGCTCCTGCGGGCCGGCGGCGCCGCCGGGCTGATCGCGATCATCGCGATCGCGCTGGTCCTGCCGCTGTACGTGACCCAGCGCCGCGAGGTCAAGCGGCTGCTGCGAGTGGAAGGAGCTCGAGCCCGAGCGCGGCGACGAGGGCGCCCCGGCAGCCCGTCGCCGCGACCGCGGTCGGCGCCGTCGGCCACGGCCGCCTATCCGGCCGCCCCGCGGCCGACGGGCGGCTTCATGTCGCCGGCCGAGCGGGTCACCGCCGACCGCCCGGCGCTCTCGCGGATCACCGCCGAGCGAGCGGCGATCCAGTCCCCCTCCTTCTGGCGCCGGCTGCTCGCCCGCGGGCCCCGCCATCCGCTGGTGCTCTCGCTGATCGCGATCCTCGTCGCGGGCGCTGATCGTCGTCGCCGTCGGCCTGCTCAGCGGCGGCCTCAGCGTCGACACGCGGCGGCGGCAACGGCGGCGGCGACGCCTTCGACCGGGCCGAGGTCCCGGTCGTCGTGCTCAACGCGTCGGGCACGTCCGGGCTCGCCGACCGGGTCGCCGACGACGTCACGGCCGCCGGCTTCGAGAACGTGAGGACCGGGGCGACGGGCTCCTCGAGCCAGACCGTCGTCCTCTACGACAAGGGTCAGAAGCGGGAGGCGGCCAGGCCGTCGCCCGCGAGCTCGGCGTCGAGGTCCTGCAGCCGATCGACCGCGACACCCGGGCGATCGCGCCGGAGGCGGCCGTGGTCGTCGTCGCCGGAGAGGACCGCGCCCGAGCCTGAGGCTCATAGCGCGCGCGGTGGGGCGGACACGTTGGAGCGCTCCGACGACACGCGCGCCGGCGCCTGGCTGCTGATCGCGCTGCTGGTCCTTTCGGTGGCCGCCTTCGGGCTCACGCGGGCCCTGCGCTCCGCCGACGACATCGTCAACACGGTCGTGCTGACCCCGACCGTCGCGACCGGCGAGCCGGCCGAGGTCAGCTTCAACACGACGGTCGCCGAGCCCGATGCGGACGTGCTCATCGTCGACGATCGACGAGCAGCGGGTCCGCGCCCTGCAGGAGGGCGAGCCGCTGGCGGAGGGCGCGCACGAGTTCACCTGGGACGGGCAGCACGGACGACGGCGAGCAGGCGCCGCCGGGCCAGTACGGGATCCGCGTGATCCTCGGCGAGGAGGGCCGCGACATCGTCCCGCCCGGCTCGATCATCGTCGAGCCGGAGGCCGAGCGCCGAGCTCGGGAGCTCGGCCGAGCCCCGGCGGACGGCGGCTGATGGACTCGCTGCCGCTCTGGATCGGCGTCGTCGTCGCGAGCTCGCTCGCCGCCGCCGGCCTCGTCGCTCCCGGCGATCCGCGCCGCCGCCTGGTGCTGCTCGCCGGCGCGCTCGTCCTCGCGCCGGTCCTGATCGCCGCCGACAACTGGGACACCGACCGCTTCGTCGACCTCCGCGACAGCCCGGCGATGCTCGGTGCCGCCGGGATCGCCGCCCTGATCGCGCTCGCGGTCCTCGTCCTGCTCGTCCGCCGGCTGCCGGGCTGGCTGCCGATCGCGCTGATCGCGCTGCTGCCGTTCCGGATGCCGATCGACCTCGGCGGCGAGACCGCGAACCTGCTGCTGCCGCTCTACGGCGCTGCTCGCCGCGGGCCTGATCGCGGCGCTGCTCGAGCCCGAGCCGGATCCTGCCCGCCCTACGCCGGCGGCGCCGGCACGGGGGAGAGGCTCGCCGACCTGCGCCGCTGGATCGCGCCGGTGCTGGCGGCGAGCCTCGTCCTCTACGGCCTCCAGAGCGGCTACACCGACGACGCCTCGACCGCGGTCGAGAACGTCTCCTTCTTCTTCGTCCCGTTCGCGGCGCTGTTCGTGCTCGCTCGCCGGCGCCCGCTGGGACCGCGCGCAGCTGCGGCGCCTGACTCATCGCCGTCGGCGGCGGTCGCGCTCGCCGTCGCGCTGATCGGCTTCGCCCAGTACGTGACCGGGGAGCTGTTCTGGAACGACAAGGTGATCGACGGCAACGAGGCGCACGCCTACTTCCGCGTCAACTCCGTCTTCTACGACCCGAACATCATGGGTCGCTTCCTGGCAGTCGCGCTGGTGATCCTGGCGGCCGTCGTCGCCTGGGGCCGCAGGCGGGACGCGCAACCTGGCCGCGGCGCGCGTTCGTGGTCGTGCTCGCGGCGCTGGTGATCACCTTCAGCCAGTCGAGCATGCTCGCCCTGCTCGGCGGTCTGCTCGTGATCGTCGCCTGCCGCTGGGGCATCGTGCGCGGGCTCGCCGCCGGCGTCGTCGTGCTCGTCGCGATGGGGATCGCGGTCTCGACGATCGAGGACGGCGGGCTGACCGCGGAGACGACCGGGCGCACCGACCTGATCTCCGGCGGCGACCGAGCTCGCCGAGGACCGGCCGCTGTTCGGCTACGGCTCGGGCTCGTTCCCGGACGAGTTCCGCGAGCGCTTCGACGTGATCGACGAGGGCTACGCGGTCGAGAGCCACACCGAGCCGGTCACGGTCGCCGCCGAGCAGGGAGTGATCGGCCTCGTTCCCTACGCCGCCCTGCTGATCGTCTCGATCGCCGGGCTCTGGGCCGCCGCCGGCCTCGGCCTCGGCTCCGGCCCGCGATCCCGTCGCCTCGGCCTTGCTGGCCGCCTTCGCTGCGATGGTCGTGCACAGCATGGGCTACGCGGCCTTCCTCACCGACCCGCTGACCTGGACCCTGCTGGCGCTCGCCGTGGTCCTGCCCGAGGCGATCGCCATCCGCCGGAGCTGATCGATGCTCGACTACCTGCGCCGCCTCGCGACGACGGGCTTCGCCTATACCGGGGCGAGCGTCATCTCGAAGCTGGTCGCGGTCGCGCTGCTGCCGGTCTACACGGCGCTGGTCTCGCCCTTCGAGTACGGCCAGGCGGAGGTCCTGTTCGCGGCCGTCGTCGCCTTCAGCATCTTCGTCCGCTTCGGCCTGCTCGAGGCGCTGCTGCGCTTCTACTACCTGCCCGACGAGCGCGGCCCCGACGTCGTCCGCACCGGCTTCGCCGCCCTGTTCTGGACCGTCACCGTCGTTCGCGCTGGTGCTGCTGCCGTTCGCCGGCGCCGATCGCCGGCCCGCTCGACAGCGAGCCCGGCCTGGTCCGGATCGCGATCGGCGGGCTCTGGCTGCTGACCCTGTACGAGTACCTGCTGACGCTGCTGCGGATCGACGAGCGGGCGAAGGCCTACTTCCTGTTCACCTTCGTCCACGTGCTCGTCGCGATCCCGCTGACCCTGATCCTGATCGTCGGCGCCGACCTCGGGGCCGAGGCGCTGCTGCTCGGCTCCTACGCCTCCGGGCATCCCGTTCGTGCTCTACCTGGTCGCTCGAGCGAGCGGCGCCGGATCGGCCTCGTGCCCGAGCGGCCGCTGCTGCGGCCGGATGCTGCGCTTCGGCTTCCCGACGATGCCGGCCGAGCTCTCGCTCTACTCGCTCAACTTCGCCGACCGCGTGATCATCGTCGCCGTGCTCGGCGCCACCGTCGGCAACGCCGACCGTCGGCCTCTACGCGATCGCCTTCAAGTTCAGCCAGTCGGTCCAGATCATCGTCCGCGGCTTCCAGCTCGCCTGGCCGCCGCTCGCCTACTCGATCATCGACGACGACGAGGCCCGCCGCGTCTACGCGGTCGTCGTCTCGGCGTTCACGGGCCTCTGCGCGCTGGTCGTCGTCGCCGTCTGGCTCGAGGCGCGCTGGATCGTCGACCTGCTCGCCGCCTCCGAGTACTTCGGCGCCTACGAGGCGGTCGGCCTGCTCGTGCTCGGCTCGGCCCTCAACGGCGTCTACCTGGCGCTGCTCGTCGTCCTCGGCCGCACCGGCCGGACCGAGTTCAACTTCCCGGCGACGCTGGCGGCGCTGGCGGTCAACATCGGCCTCAACATCTGGCTCGTCCCCGACCACGGGATCGTCGGCGCCGGCATCGCGCTGGTCGGCGCCTACTGCCGTCGCCGTCGTGCTCATGTACGTGTTCACGCAGCGCCTCTTCCACGTCCCCTACGAGTGGGGGAGGCTGACCGCGATCGTGCTCGTCTCCGCCGGCCTGATCGCCTTCGGCGACCTGCTGCTGCCGACCGAGGGCTTCGTCGGCTTCATCTCCCGCGCCGCCGTCATCGCCCTCTACCTGCCGATCCTCTGGTTCGTCGCGATGAACCGCTCCGAGCGCGCCCAGGTCGCCGAGCTCGCCCACCCGACGGTGCTCCGCGCCCGCCTCGCCGAGCTCCGCGCCCGCGGCGAGGCAGCCGAGAAGGACCGCGGCCCCGAGGACGACTTCATCCGCTCCGAGAACCTCGACGAGGACATCCGGAACTTCTAGGGGCGAGGCGGCACGACTGGCCGGCCAACGAGGCGAACGTCCCTCACCCGTACCTATAGGGGCGGCTCAGGGACGTTCGCGTTGAGCGCTCGACCGCTTCGACGGCCTCTCGGATCCCCTCGCCCTTCGGCCACATCGCCTTGCGGGCGTGGAGCAGGTACCAGTGGGGGTCGTGGCCGGGGAGGACGAGGGCGGCGAGGGCGCGGGGGAGGTAGCTGAAGGCCGTCAGGGCGCGGACGGCCGCGGCGGCGACGGGGCCGTGGTGCTTGCGCATGTAGAGGTCGCGGTTGCGGTGGAACTCGACGATGCGGCGCTCGCCGGAGCTGCGGTCGGTCGAGAGCTGCTCGTGGTGGACGGCGCGGGCCGCGGGCACGTAGAGGGTGTGGAAGCCGGCGTCGCCGAGGCGCTTGCAGAAGTCGGTCTCGTCCGAGTAGACGAAGAAGTCGGGGTCGAGCCAGCCGATCGCTCGGCGGCCGAGCGGCGGACGAGCAGCGCCGCGGACTGGGCCCAGCCGACGACCCGCGTCTCGCTCGCCGCCGCTCTCGGTGACCAGGAAGCCGGTGCAGGAACAGGGCCTGGGCGAGCGCGGTGCCGACGCCGGGCAGGCGCCAGGCGCAGGGCTGGGGGTTGCCGGCCGGGTCGAGCAGCTGGGCGCCGGCCGCGCCGGCCGTCGGGTCGGCGTCGAGCGCCGCGATCAGTGCCGCGGCGGCACCCGCCCGCAGCTCGGAGTCCTCGTTGAGGAGCAGGCAGTACTCGCCGCGGGACTGTCTCGAGCAGCAGCGTGTCGTTCGCGGCCTTGCCCTGGCGGCGCTCGGGCCGGAGGATCCGCAGCGGCCCGCGCCGTCCCCGGACCGCCTCCGGCCTCGCCGGCCAGCTCCTCGAGCAGCTCGAGCGAGCCGTCGGTGGAGACGTTGTCGAGCACGAGGATCTCGGCCTCGACGCCCTCGGGGTGGTGCTCGCGGATCGCTCCGATGCACGCACGCAGATGGTCGCGGCCGTCGGTGTTGACGACGCAGTAGCTCAGCTTCACGCCAGAATCGTCGCCCATGCGCGTCTCGATCGTCGATCCCTCGGCCTTCACGCCACCGTACGACCGCTCGCTGGCGGCCGCGCTGGCCCGTGCCGGGGCCGACGTCGAGCTCGTCACGAGCCGCTTCCTCTACGGCCCGGTGCCCGAGCCGGAGGGCTACTCGGTGCGCGAGAGCTTCTACGGGCTCTCGGCCCGGCTCGGCCGCGACTCGCGCCTGCGGCTCCCGGTCAAGGCGCTCGAGCACGTGCCGGAGATGGCCCGCGCTCGCCCTGGCCGAGAAGCGACGCCGACGTCGTCCACTGGCAGTGGGTGACCCTGCCGGCGCTCGACCGCCTGCTCGTGCCGGCGGTCCGCCGCGGCCGGCCCCGGGTCTTCACGCTCCACTACCCGCTGCCGCCGGCGAGCGCGACCCGCGCGGTCCGCACCCAGCGGCGCCTGCTCGCCGGCTTCGACGCGGTGATCTCCCACACCGAGCAGGCGGCGGCCCGGCTCCGGACCGAGTTCGGGCTCGACCCGGCCCGCGTCCACGTGATCCCGCACGGCCCGCTCGACTACCTGACCCGGATCCCCGAGCGCGAGCGTGCGCCGCTGCCGGCCGAGCTCGCCGGCACCGACCCGGACACGCCCGTCGTCCTCTTCTTCGGGCTGCTCCGCCCCTACAAGGGCGTCGACACGCTGCTCGAGGCCTTCCGGGAGATCGAGGGCGCCGAGCTCTGGATCGCCGGGATGCCGCGGATGCCGATCGAGCCGCTGCGCGAGCTCGCGGCGAAGGTCAAGGCGCTCGCGCGTCCGCTTCCTGCCGCGCTTCGTCGCCGACCATGAGATCCCGGCGATCATGGAGCGGGCCGACGTGCTCGCCCTTCCGTACCGCGAGATCGAGCAGTCCGGCGTCCTCTACGCCGGCCTCGCCTTCGGCAAGCCGATGGTGCTCGGCGACGTCGGCGGCTTCTCCGAGCTCGGCCGCAGCGGCGCCGCCCGGCTCGTGCCGCCGGCCGACCCCGCGGCGCTGGCCGCGGCCCTGAGCGAGCTGATCGCCGACCCGGCCGCGCGCGAGCGGCTCGCCGCCGCCGCCCGGGCCGCCGTCGAGGGCGAGCACGGCTGGGACGCGATCGCCGAGCGCACGCTCGCCCTCTACCGCTCGATAATGCCTCCCCGATGAAGGCCAGGGCCCTCTTCTGGGGTGCGAGCGCGCTGCTCGTCCACACCCACGTCACCTACCCGCTCGCGCTCGCGGGCCTCGAGCGCCTGCGCGGCCGCCGCGAGCCGGCCGCGCCCGATCCCTCGTTCCTGCCCAGCGTCTCGCTCGTGATCGCCGCCTACGACGAGCAGGAGGTGATCGCCGGCAAGGTCGCGAACGCGCTCGCGCTCGACTATCCCCGCGAGCTGCTCGAGATCGTCGTCGCCTCCGACGGCTCCTCCGACCGCACCGTCGAGCTCGCCCGCGAGGCCGGCGCCGACCTCGTCCTCGACCTCCCCCGGGGCGGCAAGATCGCGACCCAGAACGCCGCGGTCGAGCGCGTCTCGGGCGAGATCGTCGCCTTCAGCGACGCCAACGCCTACTGGGAGCCGGGCGCGCTGCGCCGGCTCGTCGCCCCGTTCGCCGAGCCCGACGTCGGCTACGTCTGCGGGCAGGTCCGCTTCCTCGGTGCCGCCGGCGACAACGAGGAGGGCGCCTACTGGCGCTACGAGATGTGGACGCGCGAGCTCGAGTCCGGCCAGGGCGGGATCACCGCCGGCAACGGCGGCATCTACGCGGTCCGCCGCGAGATCTACCCGCCGCTCGCGCCCTCCCGCAGCCACGACCTGAACCTGCCGTTCGGCCTCGCCAAGCAGGGCTACCGCAGCCTCTACGCGCCCGGCGCGGTCGCCGAGGAGAAGCTGGTGCCGACGATCGGGGGCGAGTTCGAGCGCAAGCGGCGGATGATGCGCGGGATCTGGGACATCGTCGTCGTCGACCGGATGTGGGACCCGCGCGGCTACTCGCCCGTCTACGCGTTCGAGGTCCTCAGCCATCGCCTCGCCCGCTACGCCTCGCCGCTCCTGCACGTCGTCGCCTTCGCGGCCAACCTGCTGCTCCTGCGCCGGGCCCGGATCTACACGCTGGACCCTGCTGCTGCAGATCGCCGTCGCGCTGGCGGCCTTCGCTCCCGAGAACGCGCCGCGGCCGATCGCCCTGGCCCGCTACTACGCGCTCGTCACCGCCTCGATCGCGCTCGGCACGATCGACCGGCTCCGCACCGGCCCGCCCGCCGCCTGGGACAAGTCGGAGGGCACGCGATGAGCGAGAGCTCGCCGTCCCCGGCCGAGCGCCGGGAGCTGACCGAGGAGGAGATCGCCCGCGCCTTCGCCGAGCCCGAGGGCGCGATGCCGGTCGGCTCCGAGCGGCCCGAGACCGGCCTGCCCCGGGCCGTCGACGTGCTGATCGCCGGCGGCGCCCTGCTCGTGCTCTCGCCGCTTCTGCTCGCGATCGCGGTCCTGATCCGGCTCGAGTCGCGCGGGCCGGTCCTGTTCAAGCAGATCCGCGTCGGCCGCTACGAGCGCCCGTTCCAGCTCTACAAGCTGCGGACGATGCGGCAGGGCTCCGACCCGGTCGGGGTCGGCACGGTCGTCGAGCGCGAGGACCCGCGGGTGACGAGGGTCGGCCACTGGCTGCGGCGCTTCTCGATCGACGAGGTCCCGAACCTGATCAACGTGCTGCGCGGCGAGATGCGGATCGTCGGCCCGCGGCCGACGATCCCCTCGCAGGTGGCGCTGTTCAGCGAGCGCCAGCGCCGCCGCCACGACGTGCGGCCGGGGATGACCGGCTGGGCCCAGATCAACGGCCGCGTCGGGCTCGAGTGGGGCGAGCGGATCGAGCTCGACATCTACTACGTCGAGAACCGCTCGCTCGCGCTCGACCTGAAGATCATCTTCCGGACGATCTGGCAGGTGCTGAGCGGCAAGGGCCTCTACACCGGCGGCTGACCTCGCCCCGGTCGTGCCGCATACTCTCGGGCCGATGACCAGCGAGCGCGGCTCAGACGTAGAGGTCCGGATCCGGCCGTTCCGGCGCGAGGACGCGGCCGCGGTGCACCGCTGGTTCAACAACCCCGAGGCGACCTCGTCGCTGATGGAGGTCCGGGACAGCTTCACGCCTCGAGGACGCCGAGGGCTGGGTCGGCCGCGCGATCGCCAGCGACGAGAGCGACGGCGAGGATCGCAAGTGGGCGATCGAGGTCGAGGGCCACGACGAGCCGGTCGGCTTCACGGCGCTCTACGGCCTGCGCAAGCAGCTGCCGCCGGAGCTCGGCGCGATGATCGGCGAGAAGGTCCGCGGCCGCGGCGTCGGCCGCGAGGCGGAGCGGCTGACGGTCGCCAAGGCCTTCGAGGAGTTCGGCGCCCACCGCGTCTACGGGCGCATCCCGGCCTTCAACAAGCCGGCGCAGAAGGCGGTCACCTGGCAGGGCTGGGAGCACGAGGGGACGATGCGCGAGCACATCCGCCGCCCCGACGGGACCCTGATCGACTGCCAGGTCTGGGGCGTCACCCGCGCCGACTGGGAGCGGCGCTGGAACAAGGGTGATGACGCCGAGGCGGAGGGCCCGGGCGAGGGGCAGGCAGAGACCGCCGCGCCGCCCGCCCAGGCCGCCCGCGCCAGCCGGCGCCGGCGCGCCGCCCGGCAGCGCCCGGCTCGAGGCCGACGGCGGCGCCGCTGCCGCCTCCGAGGAGTTCTTCCGCAGCCCGCAGTTCCTCGAGGCCGAGGGCGTCACCCACACGCTGATCGTCGAGCTCGGCGACAGCCGCTCGGCGATCCCGGTGATCGTCCGCGACGTCGGCGGCTCGGCCGAGCCTCCCAACCCCGCCGACCGCGGCGACCAGCACCACCACGAGCTGCACGCGCTCGACGCGAGCTCGCCCTACTCGTACCCCGGGGGAGAGGTGACGCGGCGAGCCGATCGACCCGGCCCTGGTCGACTGGTCCGGGACCGGCCTCGTCTCGGTCTTCATCCGCGACCGGCTCGGCGAGCCGACCGCGCTCGCGGGAGCCGCCGATCGCTCGATCGTGCTCGTCTCCGACCCGGAGCTGAAGCGCAAGTCGCGGATGAGCGACCGCCAGCAGATCCGCAAGAACGAGGCCGCCGGCTACGAGATCTCACAGACGCCGGGACCGGAGAGCAGCGCCGAGCAACGCGCCGCCTTCCACGCCGTCTACATCGAGACGATGGACCACCTCGACGCGAGCGACCGCTACCGCTTCGAGCCCGCCTACTTCGACCTGCTGTTCGACTCGCCGCGCACCGACCTGTTCCTCGTCGCCGGCCCCGAGGGCGATACCGCGGCGGCGGCGATCACCGCGATCAGCGACGGCTTCCTCCACTACTACCTCTCGGGCACCGCCGACGACCATCGCAGCCGCGCCCCCTCGAAGAACCTGATCGTCGCCGTCACCGAGTACGCCGAGAGCCTCGGGCTGCCGATGAACCTCGGCGGCGGCGTCCACCCGGGCGACGGCCTCGAGGAGTTCAAGCGCGGCTTCGCCAACCGCGAGCTGCCGTTCCGCACGCACGAGATCGTCTGCAACCTCTCGCTCTACGCGCAGCTCACCGCCGGCCGCGCCGACGACGGCTTCTTCCCGCTCTACCGCTCGCCCGGGCCGGTCAGCTAGCGCGGCTTGGCGTCGGCCCGCTCGCGCGGGACCACGCCGCCGGGCTCGGAGCCGGCGTACTCGTCGATCCGCTCCTGGACCTTGCGCCTGATCTTGCCGAGCTTGTCGTAGAGCAGGCCGCCCGGGCACTCGGTGAAGTTCGTGTCGCGGTGGCCGAAGACGCGCTTGACGCGGATCTTGCGGCCGGCCGGCGTACGGGTCGTGTCGCCGCCGGCCGACTTGAGGCTGGCGCTGTCGAGCGGCGAGAGATCGAGCTTGTCGAGGCGCCAGGCGAGATAGGAGACGAGACCGCGCTTCTCGGCCCCCGACGGCTTCGCGTCGACGTGGTTGGCGATCGTCGCGATCCCGGCGGTCTGGCTGTTGTGGCCCTCGGCCTGGGCCCCGATCACGGGCTTCGACATGCCGCCGTTGCGCCCCTCGTAGACGTTGCCGAAGCGGTCGACGAGGGCGTTGTAGCCGATGTCGTTCCAGCCGTTGGCGTTGCGGTGGTAGCGGCAGATGCCGAGCACGATCCCGGGCGCCTCGGCCTCCGAGTAGTCGTTGAGGCTGACCGTGTGATGAACGGCGACCGCCTTGACCTTGCCGTACTCCGGCTTCGTGCGCGGCTCGCAGCCGCCCTTCTTGCGGTTCGCGCCCCAGTCCTTGCGGGAGATGAAGTCGGGCTTCGGCGAGTCGGCTTCGGCGACGTCCCCGAGCGTGCTGATCACGGCCGAGTTGATCGCGCCGCGGACGTCGTTGAGGACGCCGTTGGCGGCGGTGTCGTCGCCGCTGACGTTGACGTAGTGGAGCTTGCCCTCCGGCATCGCCCCGCGGCCGCGGACCTGGACCTGGTCGCTGCCGCCGGTGTAGAGCGGGTCGCCGGGATGGACCTCGACCCAGTCGCTCCACGGATCGTCGCCGGAGCGGACGCGGAACTCGGTCGCTCCCGTCTCACCGGTGTCGCCGGCGATGCCGACGAGGTCGAAGCGCTTCGGCGCGGTCACCTCGGGGCTGACCCAGCGCACCGGGCCCTCGCCGTCGTGGGCGGCGGCGCTGCCTCGCGCCTGATCCGGAGCGAGACGCTCGAGGGCCGGAAGCGGCTGCTCGAAGTCGGTCGCGCGCGGGATGTAGCGGTCCGTGGACAGGGCCGGTCCCGCGATCCACAGCATCGCGCCGAGCGCCGCGAGCACGGCGATGATCTTCGAGCAAGCTCTCAGCATCAGGTCAGGTCCCTTCCTGATCCCGGAACACGAGGGGAATCAGGAAGTTTTGGACTGTAGGGCGGGACGCCGGCGGGCGTGGCGCTGCGAGGCGGGGTGCAAGCCGGCTGGCCGCCTAGACCGGCGCGGAGGCAGGCGTCGCGGATCTCGGCGACGTGCCGGTGGTCGGTCCCGCAGCAGCCGCCGAGCACGCTGAGCTGCGGCAGCTGCTCCCGCAGGGCCGCGTAGCGGGCGCCGAGATCGGCCGGGTCGCCCGAGTCCAGCTCCTCCGCCTCGTCCAGCTCGGCGTGGCTCATCGTCGACGCGTTGGCGCGGATGCCGCGCAGCCGCTCGAGCCAAGCGGCATCTCCTTCGAGCGACGCTCGGAGAAGTGAGTCGGGTGCGCGCAGTTGACCATGAAGTAGGCCGGCGCACCGTCGGTCTCCGCGTCGACCTGCTCGATCGCCTCGCCGAGCGGCTGTCCGCTCGGCAGCCGGCCGTCGGTCTCGACCGTGAACGAGATCGCTGCGGGGATCTGCGCCGCCGCCGCCGCCCGCGCGATCCCGATCGCCTCCTCGGCGTAGGTCATCGTGATCGCCGTGACCATGTCGGCCGACGTCTCGGCGAAGGTCCCGATCTGAGCCGAGTGGTAGGCCTCCGCCTCGTCCGCGGAGAGGAACTCGGCCGGGTCGTAGCCGTCGCCCTGAGGCCCGATGCAACCGCTGATCACGATCGGGCCGTCGAGTGGCTGCGAGCCCCGGATCTCCTCCAGCAGCTCGATCGCCTTCCGGTTGAGCCGCGCCGAGCTGCTCGGCGTCGTAGCCGAGCTCCTCGGCCCAGCGCGGGCTGGCTCGCCAGGTCGGGCTCTCGAGGACGAAGCCGGTGCCGCCCTCGTCGGCCAGGGCGAGGTACGGCTCGTAGTAGCGCCGCAGCCGCTCGGTTCCCTGCTCGTCCTCGAGCAGCGGTGAAGGCCGCGAAGAGCGGGAGGTCGATCCCCTCGCTGAAGATCAGCACCGTCTCGATCCCACCGTCGGTGAGGAACAGTTGATCTCCGAGCTGAGGCAGGTCGCGCTGGGTGCTCATCGGGATGCGAGCCCGATTGTATGCCGCAGCGCAAGCCCCGGAAAGAGCTCTAGCTCATCGCGATCGGCTCGGGTCCGCGGGCGCGGTAGGCGTCGCGGAAGGCGCGGATCGCATCGAGGGTGGCCGCGCCCTCGAAGGTCTTGCAGCCGAGCGTCTGGCGCCAGGCCGTGGCCGCGACCAGGTACGGCTGGTCGTCGTTGGGGAAGACGATCATCCCGGGCCTGTCCTCGTCGTAGACGCCGAGCAGCTGGAGCTGCTGATCCTCGGGAAGGCTGCTCTGGTACTGGATCTCGATCCGCCCGTGCTCGAGCGCGTGGAGGTAGTTGAGCGGGCTCGGGGTCTCGGCGAAGGCCCCGTCGGCGAGCGGGTCCGGCGAGTGGTCGCCGGAGGTCGGCGGGTTCGCCTCGTACTCGGGCATCGGGTCGTTGTTGTCGAGGTGGGCGTTGCCCTCGTCCTTCTGCTCGGTGATCAGCTCGCAGCCGGAAGCGGCGACGGCCGCCTCGAGATCGGCGGCGCCTTCGCGTGGGCGCCTCGGCGCTGTCGCGGTCGTCGACGGTGATCGTCCTTCGGCACGCTGCCGAAGGTGGTGTTGAGGCGCTCGTTGCTGCCGGCGTCGACGGTCTCGCCGCCCTCGCCGCCGCCCGCGATCGCGGCGACGATGCCGACGACCACGGCGAGCGTGATCACGCCGGCGACGACGTAGCCGAGGATCAGGCGCTTGCGCTCCTGCTTGCGGTCCTCTGCCTCGGCCTGCTCGCGCGCTACGCGGAGGCGCTCCTTCTCGTCCTTACGGCTGGCCATCGGCGCAGAACCCTAGCTGAACGGTGTCGGCGGCCCGCCCGTTCAAGCGACCGTCGGGACGTCGCCCGCAGTCGTCTCGAGCTCGCCGAGAAACGCCGCCAGCTCGTCGTTGAGCCGCTCCGGATCGAA
The DNA here is from genome assembly GCA_963743845.1 of uncultured Solirubrobacterales bacterium. Taxonomy (GTDB): domain Bacteria; phylum Actinomycetota; class Thermoleophilia; order Solirubrobacterales; family 70-9; genus CAXMST01. The sequence goes on along the minus strand of CAVURI010000001.1, from coordinate 186,044 downwards.
GCGCCACTCGAGAATCGAGTTCGCGTCGATCAGCCGCGCGTTCCGCATCTCCTCGACGAGGTCGTCGGAGTCGCTGAACGGATGGACCGGGTCGGAGGGATGCCCGACGACCAGCGCCTCGGACTCGATCCGCCGCCGCTCCGAGCTCGGCGGGCAGGTGCGGCCGAGCAGCAGCCCCTGGAGCACGAGCGCCGAGCTGCGCGGATCGCGGCGCAGCCAGTCGAGGCCGATGTCGAGCAGGTGGTTGCTGCGGGGCACCGCCCGGGTCACCGCGGAGACGCCGCGCAGAAGCGGCGCCCCGAGGGTCGAGGCGACGAGCACCGGCGTGAAGGCGACGGCGACGGCGACGAGCGCGTTGTCGAGCACCGGCATCTCGATGAACAGGCCGGCGACCCGCTCGGGGCGGGCGACCGCGACCTCGAGCGAGACGTTGGCGCCGAGCGAGGTGCCGCCGATCACGGCCTTCTCGACGCCGAGGTGATCGAGCAGCCCGACGACCTGCTCTCCGAACGAGGTCATCGAGTAGAGGCTGAAGTCGCCGGGGGCGTCGCTGTGGCCGTGGCCGAGCAGGTCGATGCAGACGACCCGGTTGCCGCGCTCGGCCATCTCGGGGCCGAGCCGGTCGAACATGTGGCTGTTCATCAGCAGGCCGTGGATCAGGACCAGGGTCGAGCCGCCGTCCCGCTCGTCGCCGTGGCTGCGGTAGGCGAGCCGGTGGCCGCCGTGCTCGAAGACCTCGTAGTCGGTTGCCATCGACCCGAGCCTAGCCCGCGCGCCGGAGCAGAGGCGTCGCTACTCGGCGCCGGTCGCCTGGGCGCTGAGCGAGCCGGATGCCCGCTCCCAGGGCCGCGCCGCCTTCAGCGCGCCGAGCACGGCCATCGTCGAGTCGGCCTGGTTGAGCGTGTAGAAGTGCAGGCCCTCGACCCCGGCCGCGAGCAGCTCCTCGCACTGGCGCGCCGCGTAGGCGATCCCGAAGGCGCGCTCGGCGGCGGGGTCGCCCTCGCAGGCCGCGAGGCCCTCGTGCACGCGGGGCGGGATCTTCGCGTCGCAGACCTCGCAGAAGCGGACCAGGCCGGCGTAGCTGCGGACCGGCAGGATGCCGGCGAAGACGGGGACGTCGATGCCGGCGGCGCGGACTTCCTCGAGCCAGCTGAAGAAGACGGCGTTGTCGAAGAACAGCTGCGTGATCAGGAACTCGGCGCCGCCCTCGACCTTCTGCTTCAGATAGTCGATGTCGGCCTGCGGCGAGGCGGCCTCCGGGTGCACCTCGGGGAAGCTCGAGCCGCCGATGCCCCAGTCGACCCGCTCGCGGATGAAGGCGGCGAGCTCGGCCGAGCCCTCGAGCCCGCCCTCGGGCGGGACGAAGTCGGTGGCGCCGCGGGGCGGGTCGCCGCGCAGGGCGAGGATGTTCTCGATCCCGCCCTCGGCGAGCCGGTCGATGATCGCCTCGAGGCCCTCGCGCGTCTCGCCGACGCAGCTCAGGTGGGCCATCGTCTCGATCCCGAGCTCCTGCTTGAGCCGGGTCGAGATCTCGACGGTGCCGTCGCGCGTCGATCCGGCGGCGCCGTAGGTGACGGAGACGAAGTCGGGCTCGAGCCGGTTCAGCTTCTCGACGGTCTCGAACAGGGTCGCGTAGGCGTCCTCGCTCTTCGGCGGGAAGAACTCGTAGGAGAACGACGGCTCGTCCGGGCGCAGCAGTTCGGGGATCCGCATCGGCTTGATCGTAGAGGCAGGGGCGTTGCGGACGGCCCGCTGGGCGCCGCTCGGGCTCGCCGCTCTCAGCGCTTGGGGGGCCGGGCGCGGAACGAGACGCGCTCCGTCGAGAGCGTCTTCTTGCGCACCTCGCCCTTGCAGAACGGCACCGGGTGCCACCGCTTCTTCGAGAACGCCTTCGTGTAGTCGTTCGAGTGCGGGGAGGACTGGTTCTCGGACTCGCCGTAGGTGACGAAGGTGCCGGCGCGAACCGGGCACTTCCCGCCCGTGAACTCGGCGGCCATGATGAAGCTCGAGCCGTGGCGGACGTCGGTGTAGCCGGCGTCGGGGTCCCAGACGGCGCTGATCGCGTTGAAGACGCCGAGCGTGCCGGGCCCGCCGTGGATCGGGATCTGCTCGCCGCCGCGGGTCTCGTACTGGTAGCCGCGCAGCGGCGCGTCGAGCGGGATTCCGGCGCCCTCGAGGTCGGTGACCGCGTCGGCGAGCGCGACGCCCGACGAGCGGGTTCAGGGTGTTCAGGCCGCTCGGCGTGTGGACCGGGTCGGCGTTGTCGTACGGCGTCGTCGAAGACGGTGTCGGCGCCGATCGCGACGCCGCCCTGCAGGCCGGTCGGCAGCGTCTGGAAGTTGTCGAGCAGGTCGGTGGCGAAGCGGCGGAAGAGGATCGCGCCGTTCGAGTCGAGGTCGTCGTGCAGGTTCCACTCGCGCAGCGGGTCGCAGGCGCCGCTGACGTCGACCGGCCCGGAGGAGCCGACCAGCATCCCGCCCGGGGCGGAGTCGCAGAAGCGCGACGAGGTCGTCGCGCCAGAGCTCGCCGAGGTACTGGCGGTTGCCGAGCGCGACCTTCTGCAGGAGCTTGCGGTTGAAGCCCTTGCCCGGGCAGCCCGTCGGTGCCGGCGAGCCGCTCCTCGATCTGGATCAGGCCGATCCGCGTCCGGTAGGTGCGCTCGGCGTCCTCGATGCCGATGATCCGGTCGAAGCCGCTGAGCGGGTCCTCCGGGTTGGTCAGCCAGTGGCTGTCGTTGCCGTTGTGGACGTAGTCGTCGCGGAACGTCGTCGGCACCTCGTCCGGCGGGAAGGTCCCGGGTGCGACGCCGTCGCCCTTCGTCTGCCAGTTGCAGGAGGAGTCGGAGCCGTTCAGGACCGGCAGGCCGAGCGTCTCGTAGACGGGGCCGAGCACGTTGCAGCGTGCGGCGAGCTCGTCCGGCACGTAGGGGATCGCGCCCTGCATCGAGTAGTAGGCCTCGCCGCTGCTGTCGGCGGCGACCGAGTTGACCCAGGGGATGCCCTGGTACTTGCGCTGGATCCGGTCGTACTCACGCACGGTCTGCGCCTTGTTGTTGTCGTAGAAGTGGTTCAGGTAGCGGAAGTTGGTCGCGTTGACGTCGCGCAGCGCGAAGCCGACGCCCTCCGTCCACGGCAGCGGGATCCCGACGAGGCTGTCGATCATCGGCCCGTACTCGGTCGAGTAGATCGTGCGGCTGCGCTGCTCGGTCCCGCCGTCGGTCTTCGCGTCGACGGTGACCTTGGTCGCCTCCATCGGCTTGACCTCGCCGTCGACGATGTAGCTGTGCGGATCGCCCGGCGGCAGGGTCAGGGCGAAGGGCGTGAAGCGCCAGGCCGTGGCGACCGTGTGCGACCAGGCGAGCCCGCGCGTGTGCCCGATCAGGACCAGCGGCACGCCGTGGAGGGAGCCGCCCTCGACGTCGAGCTTGCCGGGGATCTGCAGGTGCGCCTGGTAGAGCCGCTCGGCTCCGTCCCACGGGAAGTGCGGGTTGCCGAGCACGAGCCCGCGGCCGTTCTGGGTCGCCTCCGAGCCGAAGCCGTAGGCGTTCGAGCCGATCTCCGGCTGCAGGCTCTCGAGGCCCCTTGCCGCTCTCGAGCATGCGCTCGCGCTTGGCGTCGCCGGCCTCCGCCTGCAGCGGCGAGACCGGCTCGGCGCCGGCGATGCCGTCGAGGACGGCGCCCGAGGAGGCGAGGATCCCGAGCTGGTAGAAGCGGCGGTAGACGTCCTTCTCGTTGATCTTGCGAACCCAGTCGGCGCCGCTGCAGGCCGGGTCGGTGATGCCGTCGACGCCGACGTCGCGGAGGTAGCCGTTGTAGCCGGCGACGAACCCCTCGACGCCCTTGCGCACGCCCCGCTTCGGCCCCAGCGGCGGCGGCAGCTTCATCAGCTTCTCGACCGCGCCCTGCTCCTTCACCCACCCGAAGTAGAAGTCGGCGTCGAGGTTGCGGAAGCTCGTGCCGTTGCCCGAGAAGTACCACTCGGCGTCGGGCCCGAAGTACTTCGAGCGCTCGCCCGCGACCGTCACGTACTCGTTCGCCAGCGTGCAGATGTTGTCCTCGGCGTAGGCGTAGGCGTAGCCGGCGGCGAGGCTCTCGATGTCGTCGCGCCTTGATGTGGGGGATGCCGTACTTGGTGCGGCGGATCGTCGCCTCGAGCCTGTCGGCTCGCTTGCCGCCCTTGCCCTTGCCCTTGCGCGAGCTCGAGCTGCTCGCCGGGCGGGTCGGCGGCGGGCGCCGCCGGCGCCGCCAGCAGCAGCGCGACGAGCGCCGATGCGCAGCCGATCAACAGGACGCGGACGCGGTTCCTCTCCCTCACGTCCCGAATGTAACCCGGGTCCGCCGGGTTCGTGAGCCGGTTCTCCCGGCTCGCCGGCGGCTAGCGCGCGGCCATCGGGGGCGGCCCCTCCGACGGCTGCACCAGGACCCAGCCCTGACCCGAGAAGCCGACCTGGATGCTCTCGCCCGAGCCCATCCCGATCAGGCTCTTGGCCTGGACGTCGGTCTTGATCTGGGTCGAGACGCCGCCCGACCAGACGACCGCCGCCTGCGGGTCGGCGAAGGTCGGCGCCGAGCCGACGTCGAGCTTGACCGGCTCACCCTCGGTCATCAGCGCGACCATGCCCGAGCCCTCGAGATGGATGTTGAAGAGGCCGCCGGCGATCATCCCGGCCTTGCCGCCGGAGACCTTCTTGATGTCCCACTCGATCCCGGCCTCGAAGGCGAGCACGTTGGAGCCGTTGGCGGTGATCGAGTCGTTGTCGAGCTTCAGGACCAGGATCCGCTGGGCGCGCTCGGCGAGGAAGACCTCGCCGCTGCCGGAGGCCTTCATCAGTCGCAGCGACTCGCCCGTCATCGCCTTCTTCATCAGCCGGCCCATGCCGCCGCCCTGGTGCTCGAACTTGACGTCGCCCTGGTAGGCGACCATCGCGCCGTTGCGGGCCATCACGGTCGTCTCCGAGAGCTCGACCTTGAGCAGGTAGTCGTTCTGGAGCGTGAACGCGTCCCCGGTCTCGACCTCGGCGAAGCCTCCAAGGCTTCCTTCCATGTCCGACATCCGAATCTCCTCCTGATGCTCTTCGGCCCCGGCAATGGCCGGAGCGGCTGCCGCGACCCAGCGTATCCTGGCCTCGTCCGCCCGTGACCCGGGCGCGCCCGTTCGGTACCTTCTACGCATATGAGCGATCTCGATTACCAAGGCGGCGCTGTCCAGCACGAAACCCTCGCGGCGGAGAGGACGGACGTCGGAGCGCTGCTCGGGCAGGTCATGTTCCTCGTCGCCGTTGCGCTCGGCTTCCTCGCGCTCGGCAGCTGGATCGGCCGCGACATGTCCGAGGGCGCCGCGATGGGCTGCTTCTTCGCCGGCTTCGGGATGTTGATCGTCGCCAACTTCGTCAAGGTGCTGCGGTTCGGCCCGGTCGCCGTCGCCTGGCTCTACACGATCGCGCTGCTGCTCGGCCTCGGCCTCGGCCCGGCCCTGAACCAGCTGATCACGACCGATCCCGACGTCGTCACCACGGCCGCCGCGGGCACCGCCCTGGCGACGATCGGCGCCGGCGCGATCGGCTTCTACGTCTCCAAGGACCTGGCGCCCTGGATGAAGCCGCTGTCGCTGGTGATCCTCGGCGCGGTCGGCGTCTCGATCGTGCTGCTGATCCTCGGCACCTCGGCGCCGCCGCTGCTCAGCTTCGTGATCCTGATCGTCTCGACGCTGCTGATCGTGGTCGACTTCAACTACCTGCGCAAGCACGGCACCGAGCAGGACGCCGTCTGGCTCGCGACCGGGATCTTCGTCTCGATCATCAACATCTTCCTGTCGCTGCTCAACCTGCTCAGCAACTAGGAAGCCCGGCGCTGCGCCTTCGGAGGCCCCGCGCGAATAGGGTCCGGGCGTGCAGTTCGGCCTCGCGATCTTCCCGACCGAGGGCTCGGCCCAGCCGGTCGAGCTCGCCCGCGACGCCGAGGACCGCGGCTTCGAGTCGCTGTGGTTCCCCGAGCACACCCACATCCCGGCCAGCCGCGCGACCCCCTATCCGGCCGGCGGCGAGCTGCCGGACGAGTACCGCAGCATCTACGACCCGTTCGTCGCGCTCTCGGCCGCCGCCGCCGCGACCGAGCACCTGCTCGTCGGCACCGGCATCTGCCTGATCGTCGAGCGCGACCCGATCGTCACGGCGAAGGAGGTGGCGACGCTCGACCGGATCTCCAACGGCCGCTTCCTGTTCGGCGTCGGCGCCGGCTGGAACATCGAGGAGATGGAGAACCACGGCACCGACCCGCAGACCCGCTTCGGCCTGATGCGCGAGCGGGTCGAGGCGATGAAGCAGATCTGGACGACCGACGAGGCCAGCTACAGCGGCAAGCACGTCTCCTTCGACCGGATCTGGTCGTGGCCGAAGCCGGTTCAGGCCCCGCACCCGCCGGTCCTGATGGGCGGCAACAGCGACGGCGCCCTGCAGCGCGCGGTCGACATCGCCGACGGCTGGCTGCCGAACCCCGAGACCCGGATCAGCGTCCTCGGCGACCGCGTCGGCGAGCTCCAGCGCCGGGCCGAGGCCGCCGGCCGCGAGCGGCTGCCCGTCACCTTCTACGGGGTCAAGCCCGACGCCGAGGCGCTGCGCGCCTACGCCGACGCCGGCGTCGATCGGGCGATCTTCTACCTGCCGCCGCTGCCGCTGGCCGAGCTCGAGCCGGTGCTCGACGCCTACTCGGCGCTGGCCGGCTCGTTCGAGGCCGCGGGCGCCTAGCCCGCGCCGCGCCTGCGCTCAGGCCTCGGCGCCGTCGAGGTCGGGCTCGGGCGGCAGCAGCTCCGGCGAGCTCGCCGTCGGCCGGGTCGAGCGCCTCGAACTCGCCGGTCAGCTGCTCGGGCGGGAAGCAGACCTGGCAGAAGCTGAGGCCGAAGTCGGTGACGTGGATGCTGCGCCGGGAGGACTGGCCGCGGAAGATGCCGCTGTTGACCGACTTCATCGCCTCGACCACCTCCGGCTGCGCCTCGAGCACCTGGTAGGCGGTCTCGTCGAGGACCGGGTCGCGGCGGATCGCGACCAGCCCGAGGCGGACGAGGTTGTCGAGGTAGGCGGGAACCAGGCCGGGCCGCTGGCAGCCCGCCTCGCGGCCGACCAGGGAGAGGCGCCGCGCCACCTCGCGGGCGCCGAGCCCGAGCGGCGCGGCGCGGTTGACGTAGACGATCGCCTGCGGCCCCTCGTTGACGAGCAGCTTCAGGATCCGCGCCTCGTCCGGCGCGAGCTGGTCGACGATCCGGTCGAAGCCGGGGTGGATCGGGTCGTTGTCCTTGGAGATCTCGGAGGCCCGCTCGAACAGCGCCGCGCCGCGCTCGCGCAGGTAGTCGGCGCGCCGACGGCGCTCGGCGTCCCCGACCCGGTCGACCCCCTCCTGCGTGCCGTCGGCGAGCGGCTCGCCGTCGAGCTCGCCGATCAGCCGCCGCAGGTTCTCGACGGTCTCCTCGCGGACCTCGTCGATCAGCTGCGCCGCCGACTCGCCCGACAGCGCCGCCTCGGTCAAGCGCCGGCCGGCCCTCAGGGTGGTGCCGATGCCCCAGCTCGCGCCGCGGACCCAGGAGCCGACCAGGATCCGGGCCATGCCCGGCACGGCGTCGATCGGTATCGGCCCGACCTCGATCCCCGCCACCTCCTCGACCGGCTCGCCTGGGTACTCGGATCGCTGGGGGTCGCTCACGACGCGACCGATGCTAAGGGCGCCGCGCCACGCCCTGCAACCGGGAGCCGGCGCTCAGCGGTCGCGCAGCTCGCGGCGCAGGATCTTGCCCGAGGCCGACTTCGGGATCGCGTCGATGCGCTCGAGGATCCGCAGCTTCTTCTGCGGAGAGACCTGCTTGGCGACGTGCTCCATCAGCTCCTCGTCGCTGACCTCGACGCCCTCGGCGACGACCACGAAGGCCTTCGGCAGCTCCCCGGCCTCCTCGTCGGGGACGCCGATCACGGCGCAGTCGGCGACCGCCGGGTGCGCGATCAGGATCGCCTCGAGCTCGGCCGGCGGCACCTGGAAGCCCTTGTACTTGATCAGCTCCTTGAGCCGGTCGACGATCGAGTAGTAGCCGTCGGAGTCGACGATCGCGATGTCGCCGGTCCGCAGCCAGCCGTCCTCGGTGATCGTCTCCTTCGTCGCCTGCTCGTTGTTGAGATAGCCGACCATCACCTGCGGCCCGCGGACCCAGAGCTCGCCGCGCTCGCCGGGCTCGACGTCCTTGCCGGTCTCGGGATCGACGAGCCGCGACTCCGTCCCCGGGCAGCTCGGGCCCGATCGTGCCCGGCTTGATCTTGCTCGAGCGGGCAGAAGTGGCTGACCGGGCTCAGCTCGGTCATCCCGTAGCCCTGGGTGACCGGAACGGCGAGGCGGTCGGCGACCTGCTCGGTCAGCTCCGGCCCGAGCGGCGCGGCACCGGACATGATCATCCGCAGCGAGCTCAGGTCGCGGCCGTCGACCGCGGGGTGCTTGGCGAGCGCGAGCGCGATCGGCGGCACCACGTAGGCGCAGGTGACCGAGTGGTCCTCGATCAGCCCGAGGAACTGGTCGAGGTCGAAGCGCGGCATCGTCACGATCGTCGCCCCGTTCCAGAGGCCCATGTTCATGATCACCGTCATCCCGTAGATGTGGAAGAACGGGAGCACGCCGATCAGGACGTCGTCGTCCCGCATCGGCATCGCCGCGTTCGTCTGCACGATGTTCGCGACCAGGTTCCGGTGCGTCAGCATCACGCCCTTCGGCAGGCCGGTCGTGCCCGACGAGTAGGGGAGCACCGCCAGATCCGTGGCCGGGTCGATCGCGACGTCGGGCGGCGCGGCGCCGGAGCCGAGCAGCTCGTCGATCTGGGTCACGCCCTCCTCGTCGCCGCTGCCGCCGAGCAGGACGATCTCGGTCACGTCGGTGCCCTCGATCGCCTCGCGGGCGATCTCGAGGAAGGTCGGGATCGTGAACAGCATCTTCGCGCTGCGAGTCGTGCAGCTGGTGGTTGACCTCGCGGGAGCTGTAGAGCGGGTTCGCGGTCGTGTTGACGCCGCCGGCCCGGTTGACGCCGTGGAAGATCACCGCGTACTCGGGCAGGTTCGGCATGTAGATGCAGACGGCGTCGCCCTTGCCGATCCCGCGCGCCGCCAGCGCCCCGGCGAGCGTGCCCGAGAGGGCGTCGAGCTGGCGCGAAGGTGATCGCCCGGCCGCTCGGGCCCGTCGATCAGCGCCGGCTTGTCCGGATGCTCGGCGGCCTTGCTCAGCACGAACGAGCTGATGTCGAGATCGGGGATCTCGGGCGCAGGGGCGGTTGCAGGGGTCAAGTCTCTCTCCTCCAGGGTCGACCGGAGGCGAGCGTATCGAGGCGTGCACCGCACCGCCGTCCGCTCATGGGATTCGCGCCTCGCGGCCGATTAAGGTCGAGGTGGTGGACGAGAGATCGGGGGGGTCCGGGGAGGGCCCTGACTGGAAGCTGATGGCGAGGGCCCTGTCGGGCCTGTACGTCGCGGGCGCGACGATGGTCGTGCTGACCCTGGTGCTGCCGCAGGCGACGTCGCCCGACGAGACCGGCTCGCTGATCGTGCTCGGCAACGCCTACCTGGTCGGCGCGCTCCTCTACGCGTTCGCCGGCCGGATCCCGCCGTGGGCGCTAGCCGTCGTGCTCGCAATCGGGCACGCGTCCACATCAGCGCTGTCGCCTACTTCTCGAACGAGCTGCCGAGCCCGCTGATCTTCTTCTACCTCTGGGTCCTGATCTACTCGGCCTACTACTTCGAGCGTCGCACCGCGACGGCCGAGATCGCTCTTCGTCGCGATCAACTTCGCGGTCCTGCTCGCGCTCCGCGAACCGCCCAGCGGCGAGGCGTGGTGGGTGGTCGGGATGGGCTCGATGCTCGTCGCCACCGGTCTCGTCGCCGCGATGAGGCTGCGCGGCGAGGTGCTCGTCGCGAGCCTGCTTCGCAACGTGCGCGAGCGCGAGCGCGCGCAGCGCGAGGTCGCGCTGCACCGCGACAACCTCGAGCAGCTGGTCGAGGAGCGGACGGCGGCGCTGCGGGTGGCGAACCGCGAGCTCGAGGCGTTCAGCTACTCGGTCTCGCACGACCTGCGCGCGCCGCTGCGCAGCCTCGACGGCTTCTCGCAGGCGCTGATCGAGGACTACGGCACGCGGCTCGAGGGCCAGGGCGAGGACTACCTGCGCCGGATCCGGACGGCGAGCCAGCGGATGGCGCGGCTGATCGACGACATGCTGCTGCTCTCGCGCCTCTCGCGCAGCGAGATGACGCCGCGACGAGATCGACCTGAGCCGGATCGCCGCTGAGACCGTCGGCGAGCTGCGGGAGGCCGACCCCGAGCGCGACGTCGACGCGTCGACGGTCGCAGCCGGATCTCGGTCGCGAACGCCGACCCGCGGCTGGTCCGGGTCGCTGATGCGAGAACCTGATCGGCAACGCCTGGAAGTTCACCTCGAAGCGCGACGGCGCGGCGATCGAGGTCGCGCGGGCGAACGGCGAGCCGGACGCCTTCTTCGTCCGCGACAACGGCGTCGGCTTCGACATGGCCTACGCCGGACAAGCTCTTCGGCGCCTTCCAGCGGCTGCACTCGGCCGGCGACTTCGAGGGCACCGGCATCGGTCTCGCCACCGTCCAGCGAATCGTCGACCGCCACGGCGGCCGGGTCTGGGCCGAGGCGGAGCCGGATTCTGGCGCTACCTTCTACTTCACTCTCCCGCGAACTAGGACGGCTGATGGCGAACAAGATGATCCTGCTGGTTGAGGACAACCCCGACGACGAGGCGCTCACGCTTCGCGCGCTTCGAGAAGAACAACATCACCAACGAGGTGGTGGTCGCCCGCGACGGGGCCGAGGCGCTCGAGTGGCTGTTCGCCGACGGGCGCCTACGCCGGCCGCGATCCCGACGAGCACCCCGAGGTGATCCTGCTCGACCTGAAGCTGCCGAAGGTCGACGGGCTCGAGGTGCTGCGGCGGATCCGCGACGAACGAGCGCACGAAGCTCCTGCCGGTGATCATCCTGACCACCTCCGAGGAGGAGAGCGACCGGCTCGCCGGCTACTCGCTCGGCGCCAACTCCTACATCCGCAAGCCGGTCGACTTCTCCCAGTTCATCGAGGCGGTGCGCCAGCTCGGGCTCTACTGGCTGGTCCTGAACGAGTCGCCCCCGGAGCCGCGCCCGGAGGCATGAGCCGCCCGCTCCGCGTCCTGCTTCTCGAGGACTCCGAGGACGACGCGGAGCTGATCCTGCGCGCCCTGCGCCAGGGCGGATACGAGCCCGAGCACCGGCGCGCCGAGAGCGCCGAGGAGATGGTCGCCGCGCTCGACGACGGCGAGCTGGGACCTGGTCATCTCCGACCACGCGATGCCCGGCTTCAGCGCCACCGCCGGCCTCGAGGTGATGGCGGATCGCGGCGCTCGACCTCCCGTTCATCATCGTCTCGGGCGCGATCGGCGAGGAGACGGCGGCCGAGGCGATGGCCGCCGGCGCCGGCGACTACGTGATGAAGGACAGCCTGCAGCCGGCTGATCCCGGCGATCGAGCGCGAGCTGCGCGAGGCGGCGACCCGGGCCACCCGCCGCCAGGCCGAGCGGGCGCTGCACGAGAGCGAGCAGCGGCTGCGGGCGGTGATGGACAACGTGATCGACGGGATCGTCACCGTCGATGCCGACGGCTGCATCGAGAACCTCAACCCCGCGGCCGCACGGCTCTTCGGGGTCGCGATCAACTCGCGCGACGGCGATGCGCCTTCGCCGACCTGCTCGGTGGCTCCTACGGCGCCGAGTACATGGCCCACTTCGAGGCCTACCGGGACGCAGGGCACGCTGCCGATCCTCGACATCACCCGCGAGGTGCTCGGCCGCCGTGCCGACGGCTCCGTCTTCGCGATGGACCTCGCGCTGAGCGAGATGCGGCTCGACGACGACCGCCTGCTGATCGCCGTTGCCCGCGACATCAGCGAGCGCAAGAAGGCCGAGTCGCAGCTGCGGCGGCTCGCCGAGCACGATCCGCTCACCGGCCTCGCCAACCGGCGCCGCTTCGAGGAGGAGCTCGGCCGGCAGCTCGCCTACCGGCAGCGCATCGGCGAGCCGGGCGCGGTCCTCGTCCTCGACCTCGACAACTTCAAGTACGTCAACGACACGCTCGGCCACAAGGCCGGCGACGAGCTGATCAGCCGCGTCGCCAACGTGATCGGCCGGCGCGTGCGCGCGGCCGACACGCTCGCGCGGATCGGCGGCGACGAGTTCGCGGTGCTGCTCCGCGGCACCGACCTCGAAGGCGCGCGGACCGCGCGCGGACGGCGGTGCTGGCGACGCGATCCGGCGACGAGCCCTTCGTGCTCGAGGGCCAGCGGATCCGCGTGACGACGAGCATCGGCCTGGCGGCGCTCGGCGACGAGCAGCTCAGCGCCGGCGAGGTCCTCGCCCGCGCCGACCAGGCGATGTATCAGGCCAAGGACGCAGGCCGCGACCGCCTCGCCGAGTACTCGGCCGCCGAGCGCGAGGAGATCGAGGCGGGGCGGACCTGGTCGGAGCGCGTCCGCGACGCGCTCGAGCACGAGCGCTTCGTGCTCCACTGCCAGCCGATCATCGACCTCGCAGACCGGCGAGCCGTCCCAGTACGAGCTGCTGCTGCGGATGCAGGACACGGACCGGCGAGCTGACCCTGCCCGGCGCCTTCCTCTCGACCGCCGAGCGCTTCGGCCTGATCCAGCGGATCGACCGCTGGGTCGTCCGCGAGGCGATCTCGCTGATCGACCGCCAGCGCGCCGCCGGCCGCGACGTGCTGCTCGAGGTCAACCTCTCGGGCATGTCGATCGACGACCCCGAGCTGCCGAAGCTCGTCGAGGCCGAGCTCGAGGCGACCGGCATCGACCCCTCGCGGCTGATCTTCGAGGTGACCGAGACGATGGCGATCGCCAACCTCGAGAAGGCGCGCGAGCTCTCGCGAGAGCCTGACCCGGCTCGGCTGCCGCTTCGCGCTCGACGACTTCGGCGTCGGCTTCGCCTCCTTCTACTACCTCAAGCACCTGCCGATCTCGTTCCTGAAGATCGACGGCGACTTCGTCCGCGACCTGATCCGCTCGCCTGACCGACCAGCTCGTCGTCAAGGCCCTGGTCGAGATCTCGCGCGGCCTCGGGATCCGCACCGTCGCCGAGTGCGTCGAGAACGCCGAGACGCTCGAGCTGGTCCGCGAGTACGGAGTCGACTACGCGCAGGGATGGGAGACCGGCCGGCCCGGTGACGTCGCCAGCGTGATCGGTCCCGTCGATCCCAAGGGCGCGGCCGTCGCCGGTTGAGGAGGGCGTCAGGTGATCGCCGAGCCGCTGACGCGCCACCTGCTTCGCTCCCGCGACCTGATCGACAGCCGCTACGCCGAGCCGCTCGACATCCCGGCGCTCGCCGCCGCCGCGGGCGTCTCGCCGCGGCACTTCAGCCGCAGCTTCCGCGCGACCTTCGGGGAGACCCCGCGCCAGTACCTGATCACGCGCCGGATCGAGCGGGCCGAGCGGCTGCTCCGCGCCGGGCCGGCTGAGCGTGATCGAGGTCTGCTTCGAGGTCGGCTTCACCAGCCCCGCCTCGTTCAGCAACACGTTCAAGGCGCGGACCGGATCGACGCCTTCCGCGTACAGGCGCCGCTTCGAGTCCGACCCGGCCGCGCGCGACGCCGTCGAGCGGATCCCCTCCTGCTACGCGATGGCGTGGTCACGCGGTCGCGGCGGCAGTACCCGCGCCGACCCGTAGTTGGCACGTTTCGACAAGACGGCCCCGCCGGCCGGACGTAGGCTCGCTCCCAGATCCGCAATCGAACCAAGGAGAGAGCAGATGACAATCGAAGCGATGTCCCACGTCGGCGTCTGGGTCCGCGACCAGGACGAGGCGAAGGCGTTCTACACCGAGAAGCTCGGATTCGAGGTGCGCGAGGACCAGGTGCTCGAGGACTTCGGCGGCTACCGGTGGCTGACCGTCGGCCCCGCCGACCAGCCCGGGTTCTCGCTGATCCTCTCGGTCCCCGGCCCGCCGGCCGTCGACCCCGAGGCGACCGAGCAGCTGCTGGCGCTGGTCGCCAAGGGCGCGCTCGGCGGCGGCATCTTCCGCGTCGCCGACTGCCGCAAGACCTGCGCCGAGCTCGAGGCCCGCGGCGTCGAGCTCGCCCAGCAGCCCGACGAGCGCTTCTACGGCATCGACGCCGAGGTGCGCGACCCGTCCGGGAACCTCTGGCGGATCGTCGAGCCGACCGAGTACTGACGCCGTGTGCCGCGCCTTCCGAAGCAGTTACTACAGATGTAGTATAACTCGCGCCGATGACCGACCGGTTCGAGGATCGATCTACCGCAGGGGCGACGCCGAGTACGAGCCGGCCCGCCGCGCGACCGTCTGGAACGCGCGCACGCCGGACCGGTTCCCCGACGTCGTCGTCCGGGCGGCGAGCGAGGCGGACGTGGTCGAGGCCGTGCGGCTCGCGCGCGACGCCGGCATGCGGATCGGGATCCGGTCCGGCGGCCACTCCTGGGCCGGCAACCACGTCCGCGACGGCGGCATGCTGCTCGACGTCTCCGGCCTGACGGAGGTCGAGATCGACCGCGACTCGATGACCGCGCGGGTCGGCCCCGGCTGCAGCGGTCACGCGGTGCTCGGCCGGCTGCTCGAGCAGGACCTCTTCTTCCCGGCCGGCCACTGTCCCGGGGTCGCGCTCGGCGGCTACCTGCTCCAGGGCGGCTTCGGCTGGAACGGGCGCGTGCACGGGCCGGCCTGCATGAGCGTCGAGGCGATCGACGTGGTCACCGCCGCCGGCGAGCTCGTCCGCGCCTCCGAGCGCGAGAACGCCGAGCTGTTCTGGGCCGCGCGCGGCTCCGGGCCCGGGCTTCTTCGGCGTCGTCACCCGCTTTCACCTGCGCCTCTACCCGGCTCCGGCGGCGATGGCCAACGGCCTCTACAGCTACCCGATCGAGCTGCTCGACGAGGTCTTCGGCTGGGCGGCCGAGATCGGCCCGAGCGTCGCCCGGATCATGGAGATGATGCTGATCGTCCACCGCGACGAAGCGGGCGAGCAGGAGCTGATCGTCACCGGCCCGGTGCTCGCCGCCGATCGCGAACGAGGCGCCGAGGCGCTCGCGATCCTCGAGACCTGCCCGGTGATCGACCGCGCCAAGGTCGCCGCTCCGAACGTGCCGGCGACGATCGACGACCTCTACGCGGCGGTCCACATGTCCTATCCGGACGAGCACCGCTACGCCGTCGACAACATGTGGACGCACGCGCCCGTCGAGGAGCTGCTTCCCGGCCTGCGCCGGATCGCCGCGACGGTGCCGGCCGCCCCTCGCACATGCTCTGGATGAACTGGGGCCCGGACGGCGGCCCGGACCGCCCCGAGATGGCGTTCAGCGTCGAGGACGAGACCTACATCGCCCTCTACGCGGTCTGGCCCGACGCGGCCGACGACGACGCCTGCGCCGGCTGGGCGATGCGAGCGGATGCGGGAGATGGAGCCGCTGGCGACGCGGGATCCAGCTCGCCGACGAGAACCTCGGCCGCCGCCCGGCGCGCTTCGCCTCCGACGCGAACATGGAGCGCCTCGACCGCCTCCGCTCGGAGTGGGACCCGGAGAGGCGCTTCCATCCCTGGATGGGACGGCTGTGAACGTCCCGGCGCCGACCGCCGATCTCGCCGGCTACCTCGAGCGCCCGCCGACCCCCGCCGACCCGGCGCTGCTCGCCGCGGTCGATTCCGGCCCGATCGACCCCGCCGAGGCGCTGCCGCTGGCGCAGATCGACCGGCTCACCGACCCGGCCCCGCTCGCGGCCGAGACCGGATGGTGCATGCTCGACGACGGCGTCGGCTACATCGCCGTGCGGACCGAGATGCCGCCGTCAGCGGCGAGATGGTCGACTGGTGGTTCGAGTGGCACCCGCACGAGGACCTGCGCTACCGGGTTTGGTTCCCGCCGGCGCACTCGGCCAACCGCGTCGTCCAGCGGGCGCCCGGCGGCGGCAAGGACCTCTGGGGGATGACCCACTTCCCGGTCGAGGACATCGGCCTCGGCATGCAGCACCTGCGGATCGCCTTCTGCCGCCCGACCGAGCTCGGCTTCGGCACCGACGGCACCGACCGGCCCGGGGTGGCGACGATCGTCTGCGGGCTGGCCGGCGATCCGAAGCTGCACGTCGCCCACACCGTCATGGCGCACGTCTTCCTGCGGGAGGGGGACGGGGTCGTGCTCCGCAGCCGCTTCTGGCTTGGAGCCGCGATCAGCGCCGGACCTGCCGGCACCGCTCGCCGGAGCGGCCGCGAAGCTGCTCAACCGCCCCTTCGTACGCCGGCGAATGCTGCCGCCGACGGCGACACAGAAGCTCGCGCACCACTGCGTGGAGGAGTACGCGAACCTGGCGACCCTGCTGCCCGGAGCTGTGGCCCGCGTTCGGCCCCGGCCCGGCCGCAGCGACAGCCGGCTGAGACCGGGGGCCACGGACTAAGGTGCGGCTCATGGAAGAGCTGCCGATGGCCGACCCCGATGGCGCCCCGAACGAGGCGCCGGACCCGGCGGCAGGCCCGTTCCTGATCCTGCACGGACTCGAGGGCTCCGGGCCCGGCCACTGGCAGCCCTGGCTCGCCGAGCGGCTCGCCGCCCGCGGCCTCGAGGTCGAGTTTCCAGGCCTGCCCGATCCCTCCGACCCGGATCCCGACGCCTGGCTCGACGCGCTCGCGGCGCGCGCTCGGCGAGCGCGACAACTGGACCGTGGTCTGCCACTCGCTCGCCTGCCTGCTCTGGCTGCGCGCCGCCGCCCGCGCCGACGCGCCGCTCGGCGCCGCCCGGGCGCTGCTGGTCGCGCCGCCCTGGCGCCCGGACCTGCCCGAGGTCGAGCGCTTCCTCGCCCACGGCGCCGGTGCGGCCGACGTCGTCGCGGCGGCGGCGCAGACGCTGATCGTCGCCTCCGACGACGACCCCTACTGCCCGCCCGGGGCGGCTGCGCGCTTCGCGACCCCGCTCGGTCTCGAGCTGGTCACGCTCGCCGGGCGCCGGCCACGTCAACCCCGAGTCCGGCTTCGGTCCGTGGCCCGCGGTCGAGGCCTGGGCGGTGGGGGAGCCGGCCGCCTGGTGACGGGGACGGCTCCGAGGGCGCTGATCGCCGGAGCCGGGATCGGCGGCCTCGCCGCCGCGATCGCGCTCGGCCGGGCCGGGTGGGACGTGACGGTGCTCGAACGGGCGCCCGAGCCGCAGCCGCTCGGAGCGGGGCTCTCGGTCTGGCCCAACGGAGTCGCCGCGCTGCGGGCGCTCGGCCTCGGTGAGCTCTGCGACGCCGGCGGGTGCCGCGGGCCGACGGCGCCCTGCGCAAGGCGGACGGCTCCGAGATCGCCGGCTTCGATCCGCTCGCGCTCGAGCGCCGCTTCGGCGCGCCGCTCGTCGGCATGCACCGGGCCGACCTGCTGGCGGGGCTGCTGCGCGCCGCGGGACCCGAGCGGGTCCGCTGGGGCGCCGAGGTCAGCGCCGTCGAGGGATCCGGCGTGCGGCTCGCCGACGGGACCTCCGAGAGCGCCGACCTGCTCGTCGGCGCTGACGGGCTCAACTCGATCGTGCGCGCCGCCCAGCTCGGCCCGGCGCCCGCCCGCGACTCCGGGATCGTCGCCTGGCGCGGGGTCACCGCGCTCCCCGCCGCGACGCCCGCCGGCGAGTGGTGGGCGCCCCGCACCGTCGCCGGCCTGCTGCCGCTTTCCGGCGGCCGCCTCTACTGGTACCTCGCATACGAGGGAGAGGAGGGCGATCGCGCCGAGCTCGAGCGCCGCGCGGCCCTGTTCGGCGACCCGGTCCCGGGCCTGATCGCCGGCACCGCCGGCCGAGGACCTGCTCTGCCACCGGCTCTTCGACCGCGATCCCGCTCGCGGGCTGGAGCTCGGAGTCGGCGACGCTGCTCGGCGACGCCGCGCACCCGATGCTGCCGTTCCTCGGCCAGGGCGCCTGCTCGGCGCTCGAGGACGCGGTCGCGCTCGGCCGGCTCGTCCCGGCCGGCGACCCCGATCTCGGCGCGGCGCTGGCCGCCTACGAGCAGCACCGCTACGCGCGCACGGCGGCGCTCGTCAAGGGCTCGCGCCGCGCTGCCTCGGTCGCGCTCGCCGGCTCCGGCCTCGCCCGCGCCGCCCGCGACCTGCTCGTCGGCCTCGTACCCGAGCGGGCCCGGATGCGGCAGCTCGACGACGGATCGGCCCCGGGCTCGAGCGCCCGTGAGCGGCTTCGGCGCCGGCTGTCCTTATCCGCCTCCCGTCGTCTCAGGGGTGACGTTCCAACCGCAGGAGGATCCCGTGAAGTACATGCTGCTGATCCACCAGGGAGACACCCCGACGCCGCGCACGCCGGACTGCGAGCAGCTCTCCGAGGAGGCGCAGCGCGAGGTCTACGCCGCGCTACTAGGCGACGGGCGACACCGCCGGGCGTCAGCCTCGGGCTGTAGCTGCGAGGACCCTGAGACGGCGATGTGCCCTGGTTGCGCCTGCTCGCCGAGGAATCTTCGGACCGGTGTCCATATCGCGATCCCGTTCGTCCGGGGTGACGATCCACAGGAGGAACCCTGAAGTACATGCTGTGATCCACCGGGGACACCCCGACGCCGCGCACGCCGGAGTGGGAGCAGCTCTCCGAGCAGGAGCAGAACGATCTACGCCGCGTACAAGGCGATCGGCGAGACGCCGGGCGTCAGCCCCGGCTGCAGCTGGAGGACCCGGAGACGGCGACGACGGTGCGGGTCGAGGACGGGCGCACGCTGACGACGGACGGGCCGTTCGCGGCGACGAAGGAGGCGATCGGCGGCTACCTGCTTCGAGGCCGACCTCGACGCCGCGATCGAGCTCGCCGCACGGATCCCCGCGGCCCGCATGGCCGCAACCGCGCGGTCGACCGGATCCGGCGGGAGCGGAACCTCGCGGCCAAGACCGCGTCTGGAGGTCGGAGCCGTCGAGGACGAGATCCCGACGAGCGATACCCGACGAGCGGCTCGAGCTGTTTCACCTGCTGCCACCCGGCGCTCGCGCTCGACGCTCAGGTGGCGCTGACCCTGCGGACGCTCGGCGGCCTCGGCACGGCCGAGATCGCGCGGGCGTTCCTCGTCGGCGAGGCGACGATGGCGAAGCGCCTGGTCCGCGCCAAGCACAAGATCAAGGCGGCCGGAATCCCCTTCCGGGTTCCGCCCGAGCACCTGCTCCCGGACCGGCTCGCAGCGGTGCTCGCGGTCATCTACCTGATCTTCAACGAGGGCTACGGCGGTCGCGACGAGCTCGCCGGGGAGGGGATCCGGCTCGGGCGGGCGCTGGCGGAGCTGATGCCGGACGAGCCCGAGGCCCACGGCCTGCTCGCCCTGATGCTGATCACCGACGCCCGCCGCGAGGCGCGCTTCGCCGGCGGCGCGCTCGTCCTGCTCGCCGAGCAGGACCGCACGCTCTGGGATCGGGAGGCGATCGCCGAGGGCAGGCGCGAGCTCGACCGCGGGCTCGCGCTCGGCGGCCGCGGCCCCTACGTCCTGCAGGCCGCGATCGCCGCGCTCCACGTCGACGAGCAGCCCGACTGGAACGAGATCGCGGCGCTCTACGGCGAGCTCTCGCGGCTGACCGGCTCGCCGGTCGTCGAGCTCAACCGCGCCGCCTCGATCGCCGAGGCGGGTGATCCGGTCGCCGCGCTCGCGATCGCGGAGCACCTCGACCTCGACGGCTACCACCTGCTGCACGCGACCCGGGCCGAGCTCCTGCGCCGCCTCGGCCGCCGCGACGAGGCCGGCGCCGCCTATGCGCGTGCGCTCGAGCTGGTCGGGTCCGAGCCGGAGCGGCGCTTCCTCGAAGGGCGTCTGGCGGAGCTCGGAGCCGAGGCGGCCGAGGGGAGGGCGACGTGATGAGGGTCATCGAGCTGCGCCGCGCCACTGCCGACGACGCCGCCGGGATCAGCGCCCTCGTCCAGGCCGCCTACGGTCCCTGGGAGGCCCGTCTCGGGGTGCGGCCGCTGCCGATGGACGCCGACTACGCCGAGGTGATCCGCGACCTCGACGTCTGGGTCGCCGAGGTCGAGGGCGAGCTCGCCGGGGTGATCGTGCTCGGCAGCGACGCCGAGGGCTACTTCGTCGACAACGTCGCGGTCGCGCCGGCTGTTCCAGGGCTCTGGCGTCGGCCGGATGCTGCTCGCCCACGCCGAGCGCGAGGCCGTCGCGGCCGGCTTCGACTCGATCTACCTGTGGACGCACGAGCGGATGAGCGAGAACCTCGCGATCTACGAGTCGAGGGGATACGTCGAGTACGACCGCCGCTCGCCGCGACCGGGGGCGCCGCCGTTCCTCGTCTACCTGCGCAAACCGCTGCGCTGACCGCAGGGCGCCGGGGCCCGGACCCGAATAGCCTGGGTCCGGATGGAGGTATTCGGCTCGAAGATCTCGTACTTCACCGGCAAGTTCGAGACCTACCTCCGCTACAAGGAGATCCCGTACCGCTACCGGGCCCTCGACGTCCTCCACTACCGCTGGGTCGTGCCGCGCGCCCTGGGGGCGACCCAGTACCCGAGCGTCCGGCTCGACGACGGTCGCTGGATGAGCGACACGACCCCGATGATCGCCTGGCTCGAGCGCAGCCACGGCGGGCCCGAGGTGATCCCGTCCGACCCCGTGCAGCGGTTCGTGGCGCTGCTCGTCGAGGACTACGCCGACGAGTGGATGTGGCGGCCGGCGATGTGCATCCGCTGGAGCCACAAGCCCGACAGCTACGTCGCGAGCACGCGGCTGGCGGAGGAGCTGATCACGCTGCCGCTGCCGCTCGAGTTGCGGCGCCGCTGGGTCGGGCGCCGGCAGACGCGGCTCTTCGTGCGCGGCGACGGCATCGACGAGCGGACCCGCGCTCACGCCGAGGGCTCCTACACGCGCCTGCTGCGGATCCTCGCCCCCGTCTTCGCGCGCCGCCCGTTCCTGCTCGGCGAGCGGCCGACCGTCGCCGACATCGGCCTGATGGGACCGTTCTGGCGTCACTTCGTCCACGACCCGACGCCCGCCAAGCAGATGCAGGACGAGGCGCCGGACGTGTTCGAGTGGGCCGCCCGGACCTGGAACGCGAGGGCGAGCGCGCTCGGCGACCGGCCGCTCGCCGACGGCATCCCGCCCGACCTCGGGCCGCTGCTGCGGGAGATCGGCGAGACGCATCTCGAGGCCCTCGCGGCGAACGCGGCCGCCCACGCCGCCGGCGCGCCGAAGCACAGCTTCACCGTGCAGGGCACGACCTACCGCGGCACGCCGACCAGCGCCTACCGGGTCTGGTGCCTGGAGCGGCTGCGCGCGAACTTCGAGGAGCTGAGCGGCGACGCCGGCGCCGAGGTCGAGCGGCTGCTGCGCGACTCGGGCTGCTGGGAGCCGCTGTGGCGGGTCGAGCCGATCGCCTCCGGGCACGACCCCGCCGGCGAGGCGCCCTTCTGCCGGGCGCTGCGGATGGTCAGGGACTGAGCTCGCCGCTCGCGCCGAGCTGCGCCGGGACCGGCGTCTGCGTGGCCCGGTGCCCGCGGATCGAGCGCACCGTCGCGGGTGCGCCGTGCCGGGGCACGAGCGTGATTCCCCTGACCACGACGGGCTCGCGTCGCGCTCCTTCCGGCTCGAGCTCGACCCGGCCGACGACGGTGCGGATCACCTCGGCCATCTCGGCCTGCGCGAGGGCGGCGCCGATGCAGCGGCGGATGCCGCCGCCGAACGGGAGCCACGAGTAGGAGACGGCGCCCTCGTCGAGGAAGCGCTCGGGCCGGAAGCGCGTGCGGCTGCGGGTAGAGATCGGGGCGGTGGTGGACGAGGGCGATGCCCGGGTAGACGCGGATCCCCGCCGGCAGCTGCCAGCCGCCGATCTCGCGCGGCCGGCTCAGGGTCCGCTCGCAGGCGTCGATCACGGGCCGCAGCCGCAGCGTCTCCGAGACGACGGCGTCGAGATAGGAGTCGTCGGTCGCGGCCGCGAGCTCGTCGCGCAGGCGTGCCGAGCACGGCGGGCTCGCGATAGAGGAGGTCGAACGCGAAGGCGAGGCCGGTGGCCGTCGTCTCGTGGCCGGCGAGCAGCAGCGTCATCAGCTCGTCGCGGAGCTCGACGTCGGTCATCGGATTGCCGTCCTCGTCGCGGGCCCCGAGCAGCAGCGAGAGCACGTCGTCGCGTTCGTAGAGATCGACCTCGCGCCGGCGCGCTCGATCTCCTCGTAGATCAGGGCGTCGGCGGCACGCTTGCGTCGCTGGAATCGCGCCCAGGGGCTGAGCCCACCGAGCTCGCGACGCAGCTGCTCCGGCATCAGGAACGCGGTCTGCAGAATCGATCAGCGTGACCAGCGCCGCCCGCAGGCGCTCGATCCGGTCGCGCTCGGTGACGCCGAAGACGACGCGGACGATCACCTCGAAGGTGAGCGCCCGCATCCGTGAGCGGAGCACGACCCGCTCGCCGGGGCGCCAGCTGTCGACCTCGCGCTCGGCGACCTCGCGGATCACCTCGCGGTAGCGGCCGACGGCCTTGCCGCCGAACGGCGGCAGCAGCAGCTTGCGCTGGCGCAGGTGCTCGCGGCCGTCGAGGATCAGGACGGAGCGGTCGCCGAGCAGCGGCGCCAGCGGCGCGTTCGCCTCGCCGGCCCGCAGGTCGGACTGGTCGCCCGTGAAGCAGCTTGCCGATCTCCTCCGGGTCGGCGATGTAGACGCCCATCCCGAAGACCATCAGCGGCACCGAGAAGACGTCGCCGTAGCGCTGCCTCCACATCTGCAGCGACTGCAGCGGCCGCTCGACGAGCCGCAGCGTGTTGAGCGCGGCCGGCCGCGGGCCTGGAGGCAGTTGTGGGTGTGGCGCCCCGATCAGCGCAGGGTACGACCCCGGCAGCCGTACGGGAAGCCGGGTCCTAGACTGGCCGCGTGAGAGGTGTCGCGATCAGCGTGGTCCTGGCGGTGTGCGGGCTCGCCGCCGGCTGCGGCGACGCCGAGACGACGGTCATCAACCAGACGACGACGGTGACCTCGCCGACCACCTCGGCCGCCGCCCCGACCGCGTCGAGCACGACCGTCGAGCCGACGACGCCGACGCCGCCCGACCTGGCCGAGCCGGAGGAAGAGACGACCTCACCGCAGGAGTACTCGGGGCCGTGCGGCGAGCCGGGTGCGGTCAGCGGCGGCACGGCCGGGACCTCGGCCACGAACGCCGTGCCCGGCTTCGCGAACCTCGAGACCCGCCGCCAGCCCTGCACCTTTGCGACGACCGTCGCCGAGGAGTGGCAGGGGGCCTGGGCGACGTCGTGCGCCTCGGGCTGCAACCGCAGGATCGAGGGGATGAACTGCGACTACGGGGGATCGGGCACGCAGGTCCGCTGCCGCACGGCCGACTCCGAGGTCACCTTCGACCTCGTCTTCCTGTTCGAGTGAGCCCGGGTCAGCCGGTGACCTGGAGGTTGCCGACGACCCCGATCCGGAACCCGAGCCACGGGTAGACGAGGTCGTAGAACTTGTTGTTCTGCGGCTGCAGGCCCACCGCGGTGATCCAGAGCTGGTAGGCGGGGGCGTTGGGGACGCCGCCGTGCAGGCGCCGCCAGACGCGCCCGGGGCTCTTGCCCGACGGCGGCGGCGTGATCGTGTCGGTCCACTCGACGGCGTTGCCGCCCTGGTCGAGCGTGCCCCAGGGCGAGAGCGTCTGCGCCTGGCCGACCGTTCCGAGGCTGCCCTGGTAGAGCTCGGGATAGGCGACCGGGTTGATCCCGAACGGGTTGACGCTGGAGCAGTCGCTCTGCGGCTGGACCTCGGAGGGGCACCAGCTCGGCGCGTCCTCGCCGGAGTCGTGGAAGGTCGCGAGCGGCTGCGTGGCGGCGTTGGTGACGTCGCCGGTCGCCGGGTCGAGCACGCTCTGGTTCGGCGCGTCGCTCTCGCCGTCGCCGAAGGTTCCGGCGTTGGTCGGGTACTTCCAGTAGGAGAGCGTGCCGCCGCCGCTGGGGTCGAAGTAGGCGGACTTGATCCACTCGTCCTCGCTCGGGATCACGAAGCCCTTGCCCTTCTCCCGGGTCGCGCCGGTGCGCTTGTTGCGGGCGAGGTCGTACATGCCGCTGCCGCTCTTCGGCGAGAGCCGGACCTTGTAGCGGGTGAAGCCGAAGCCGTCCTTGCTGCCCTTCGTCTTCTCGAGCAGCTTGCCGTTGTAGAGAGAGTTGGCGAAGCGGGCGGCGCGCGGGAAGTCGGCGAACCCGTAGGGCTTGTCC
Organism: uncultured Solirubrobacterales bacterium; assembly: GCA_963743845.1. Taxonomy (GTDB): domain Bacteria; phylum Actinomycetota; class Thermoleophilia; order Solirubrobacterales; family 70-9; genus CAXMST01. Next base: position 161,847 of record CAVURI010000001.1, on the reverse strand, counting down.
TCCCACGCCGGGAAGGCGACCGAGTAGTGCTTGCCGTTGGCGGCGCTCGAGGACTCGTTGATCTGCCCGTACTTGGGCCAGGCGCCGGAGCTCTCGGTCGGGTCGTAGAGCTTGTGCTCGTCGGTGCCCTTCGGGTCGACGGTGTTGAGGAAGTCGACCCACTGCGCGACGGTGATCTCGAGCTGGCCGATCCCGTAGCGGTAGTCGACGGCGCCGACCTCCTCGCAGGCGGGCCCGGTGTCGGGCGCGTCGGCGCAGGAGTCGTAGATCGCGTCGGTGAACGGGACGATCCCGACCGACGGGTTCTGCGTGGCGCCGACCGTCACCGTCTTGACGGTGACGACCTGGCGCTGCGCGGCGCCGGCGGAGGCGGACCCGGCGAGCAGCGCCAGGGCGAGGGCGGCGAGCGTGAGGACGACGGACGAAGGGCGGCTTCCATGCCGGCGGCCCTGACGGCTCGAGATCTGGTGCACAAGACCCCCATCGACGGAATCGCCCGATCCCTTGAAACGATTGGCACAATGCCGCCGCGAGTAACGTGACCGGCGACCCAACCCCGGAGGCCCCAATGAGCGTAGATCCGACCAACGTCGACGACCTCGAGACCGTCAGCCTCGAATCAGGCGCCAGCGACGACGCGCTCTGGACCGGCGGCTACTTCTCCTACGGCGGCAGCCAGGCCGACGACTCGGCGACGATCTACTTCGCGATCCCGCCCGGCGCCCGGCTCGGCAAGCACGTCGACACGGCCGAGGAGACCCAGTTCGTCCTCTCCGGCAGCGCCGACCTGCTGCTCGACGAGGGCACCAAGCCGGTCAAGGCCGGCGACGTCTTCGTGCTCAAGGAGGGCGTCGCGCACGACCTCCACAACACCGGCAGCGAGGACCTGCGCGTGATCGCGTTCTTCTCGAAGCCGCAGGTCGAGCAGCACTGGGAGACCGAGACCTGGCCGCCCGACGCGACCCGCGTCACCGGCTCGCCGAACAGGGGCTGAGCTGCCGGCCTGGCCGCCGGCCGAACGGCTCGAGACGCAGCGGCTGACGCTGCGAGCCGCTGCGCCGCGCCGACGCCGGCGAGATGGCGGCCGTGCTCGCCGACCCGGCCCTCTACGAGCACACGGGCGGCGCGCCGCCGTCGCCGGCGCGAGCTCGAGGAGACCTACGCGCGGCGCGAGCTGGGCCGCTCGCCCGACGGCAGCCAGGGCTGGCTCAACTGGATCGTCCGCACGCGGGCGGACGGCACCGCCGCCGGCTACGTGCAGGCGACGCTGACCGGGGGCTCCCTCGGCGCCGTTCGCCGACCTCGCCTGGGTGATCGGATCCGCACATCAGGGCGCCGGCCTCGCGTCCGAGGCGGCGGCCGCGGTCTGCGCCTGGCTCGAGCGCGCCGGCGTCGTCAGCGTCGCCGCCAAGATCGCACCCGCCAACGCCGCCTCGGAGGCGTCGGGCGCGGCTCGGGATGGAGCCGACCGGCGAGCTCGTCGCCGGCGAGGCCCGCTGGCTGCGGGAGCTGGGCTCGCCTGATCGGAGCCTGGCCGGTCAGTCGCCGAGCATCAGCTTGCGCCCGAGCCACTCGAAGGCGCGCGTCGGCAGGAACCGGCGCAACAGCACGGTCGAGCGCTCGCCGGCGCTGCCGGAGGTCAGGCGACGCGGCGGCCGCGCGGCCCCGACGACCCGGGCGATCGTCTCGGCGACGACCTCGGGGCCGACGGCCTTGCGCTCGTCCCGGGCCATGATCTCGATCGCCCGCCGGTAGGCGCTGCCGTAGAGGCTCGCCCTCGGAGCCCGGGCGCCTCGACGCGGCCGTCGGTGAAGCCGCTGTTGATGTTGCCCGGCTCGACCAGCGTCACCTGCACTCCGTGCGGAGCGACCTCGTAGGCGAGCGACTCGCTCCAGCCCTCGAGCGCGAACTTGCTCGCCGAGTAGTAGGCCTGGAACGGCAGCGCGAAGACCCCCGCCAGCGAGCTGACGTTGACGACCAGCCCGTCGCCGGACGCACGCAGGGCCGGCAGCGCCTCGCGTGTCACCCGGACCGTGCCCCAGAAGTTCGTCTCCATCTGCGCCCGCGCGACGCTCAGATCCGTCGTCTCGACCGGGCCCGCGAGCCCGTAGCCGGCGGCGTTGACGACGACGTCGATGCGACCGTGGCGGGCCAGCACCTCGGCGACGCCGGCGCGGACCGACTCGTCGTCGTCGATGTCGATCGTCGCCGCCTCGACCCCGACGGGCGCCTCCGCTCGGCGGCTGACGCCGACGACCGTGTGCCCGCGGGCGGCGAGCAGCGCTGCCGCCGCGGCTCCGATCCCCGAGGAGGCGCCGGTGACGAGTACGACGGGGCGAGCCGGCATCGGCACCAGCCTATGCCCCTGTGTCGTCAGCCGAGCTCCGCCGCGATCGCGCGGGCCCAGGCGCGGATCTCGTCCCAGTCGCGGCGATCCTGGAACTCGGCCGGGACGCTGTTCCGCATCCCCTTGCCGGCGATGCCGCCGCCCTCCGGCGGGACGCGGCCGCCGAAGACGACGTGGTCGCGGACGCCGAGCTCCTCGGCCTTGCGCATCATCCGCGGCGGCTCGATCCACTCCGGGTCGTCGTCGGCCGGGTCTCCGGTCGGGCCGGAGCTGAACACCCAGAACGGCATCTCGGCGAGCTCCTTCGAGTGCTTGCGCAGGAAGTGCTTGGCGTCGCCGCGCCAGCGCTTGATGTAGACGGCGCTGCCGATCACGATCGCGTCGTAGCCGTCGACGCCGTCTGCCGAGCCGCGCCTCGAGGCAGTCGACGTCATGGCCCGCCGCCCGGATCTCCTCGGCGACGGCCTCGGCGATCTCGGCGGTCGAGCCGTGCTTGGAGGCGTAAGCGACGAGGACCCTGCTCATGTCCGCGAGGTTCCCATCGGCGCGAGCGGCCCGGCATCCGTAGGTTGCGCGGATCGGCCGCCGCTCCTAGGAGCGCGGCTTGTTCGCCGGGGCGAGGTTGTCCCAGACGAGCTTCGAGACGCCCTGGATCGTGTCGATCCCGTAATCGAAGCCGTAGGTGTCGCCGCTGCCGACCGGGTCGCCGGTGGTCAGCACCGCGAGCACGTAGTCCCGTCCCTTCCCGCTGACCCAGCCGGTGCTGTTGACCTGCCACGGGCACTGGGGGATCGGCTTGCTGCAGTCGGGCAGCGTCTTCCAGCCGTTCTTGAGAGCGACGGTGACGTCGGGGTCCGGCGGCGCATAGTTCGGCTTCTCGCAGACGTCCCCCCAGGGACCGCAGCTGACGCCGAAGCGCTGGTCGGGCTGGACGCCCTGCATCAGGCGGCGGCCGTAGATCCTGGCGTCGGCCGAGAGCACGCCCTTCGGCTTCCCGTACGCGTACATCCGCATCAGCCGGGCCTGGTCGGCCGCCGTCGTCTTCGTGTTGCCCCAGCCGTAGTAGGTGGCGGTCTCGCAGCCGACCTGGGTCGAGGGCATCGGGATCAGGCGGTTGAAGTCGGTCAGCGCATTGCAGCCGCCGCCGAACGAGAACAGGGCGGTGGCGGCGGCGTTGTCGCTGTTCTGGATCATGCGGCCGAACAGGTACTGGATCGAGTACGGGATGTCCTCGGGGAAGCGGGCACCCTGGCGGTCGTAGCTGCGCAGCCACTCGGCGAGGATCCCGACCTTGACGATGCTGGCCGTGTACTGGGTGGCCGTGCCGGTGCGCACCTTGTACGTCCGGTCGGTCTCGCTGTCGTAGAGCGCCGCCTCGACGATGCCCTCGCGCGTCTCGAGCAGCTCGCAGACCCCGTCGAGCGCGCTGCGAGCGGCGGCGTCGTGCTTCGACGTGACGCGGCAGTCGCCGGCCCTCGGAAGCCCTGTGGCGCTACCCGTGGCGAGGACGAGAGCGAGCAGACAGACGCCGAGAGCCGCGACCGAGGCCACCGACCAGCCGATCCCGTCGCCCCCCCTCGCGCGTATCCCCCCATCCCGGCGGAGGTTAGCGCGCGCTCGATCGCCCTTTCGCGCGAGCTTCGCCGCGATGTGGCGCCGCCGCCCGCAACGCACCAAGGTGTCGATGCGCTCACCCCTCCGCTGCGCCCGGTCCACCCCGGGAACCCCTGGTGCCGCCCCACCGCTCGGCGAGGCTTGGTCCATCGACCAATCCCCTCCGAAAGGCAGCACCATGAACCCCAAGAACACCACCATCAAGACCCGGCTCATCGTCCTCCTCGTCGCGGCCGTCGCCCTGCTCGGTATCGCCCCGGGCGCGGCTTCCGCGAAGACCGTCCACTCCGACGTCGGCCTCTGGATGCAGTACCAGCCGCCCGGCACCGGCGTCGCCAAGGGCTTCCTCTTCGGCGGCGTCAGCGCCGACAAGAAGGCGTGCCTGAACACGACGATCCTGTTCGACCGCGAGAAGGGCTTCGACCCGAACACCTGGGAGTACGGCTGGGCCACTTCCGCGACCGTGACCAAGTCCGACCCGACCTTCGCGATCGACCTCGAGACCGCCGATCGCGGCCACCAGTACACGATCCACACCGACAAGCAGGTGATCCGCAAGGGCGACAAGAAGATCGTCTGCGACTACGGCGTCATGTACGACGTCGTCGACGCCCCCTAGACCAGCCAGCGAGACACAGCCACTCCGACCGACGCCGCCGCGGGAGACCGCAGCGGCGTCGCTTCGGCGTCGGCGAGCGATGAGTACCGCCGCGTGCGCCGGTCTACAAGAACGTACGCCCCCGAACCACCCGACTGGAGACCCGATGACCGATCCCGCACACCCCGGCCGCATGCTGTTCGTGAACATGCCCGTAGCCGACCTCGAGCGCAGCAAGGCGTTCTTCGCCCGAGCTCGGATTCAGCTTCGATCCGAGGTTCACCGACGAGACGGCCGCCTGCATGCTGGTCGGCGAAGGCGCCTTCGTGATGCTGCTCACCCGCGAGAAGTTCATGGAGTTCTCGAAGCTGCCGATCGCCGACTCCGCCACGCACACGTTGGCGCTCTACTGCTTCAGCGTGCGAATCCCGCGGTGAGGTCGACGCAGTCGGCGACGCCGCGCTCGCGGCGGGCGCCGTCGAGGCGGATGACGCCGAGGATCTCGGCTTCATGTACTCGCGCAGCTTCTTCGACCTCGACGGCCACGGCTGGCAGGTCATGTGGATGGACCCGGCAGCGGCTGAGCCCCGCACTAGAGTCGGCCCCGAGGCACCTGGGGATGGACGTATCCGACTACGCGGCCTGCGATGCCACCGCCCTGGCGGAGCTGATCGCTTCGCGGCAGGTCAGCGCCGCCGAGGTGCGCCGGGCGGCGCTGCAGGCGATCGAGCAGGTCGAGCCCGAGCTGAACGCCGTCGTCAGCGGTCCGTTCGAGGACGCGGCGGCCGGCGAGGGGCCGTTCGCCGGCGTCCCGTTCGGGGTCAAGGACACGCTCTGGGAGCAGGGTCGTCCCTATGACTTCGGCAGCCGGCTGCTCGAAGGTCAGGTCGCGCCGCTCGATTCGACGATCGCCGAGCGATTTCGCGCCGCCGGGCTACTCAGCCTGGTCCGGACCGCCACGCCCGAGTTCGGCGGCAACTTCGACACCGCTCCCGTTCTCCGCGGCGCCGACCCGGAACCCGTGGGACCCGACCCGCAGCCCCGGCGGCTCGAGCGGCGGCTCGGCCGCTCTGGTTGCAGCCCGCGCGCTCCCGATCGCCCACGCCAACGACGGCGCCGGCTCGATTCGCGTGCCGGCCGCGTGGTGCGGGCTGGTCGGGCTCAAGCCCTCGCGCGGGCGAACGCCGGTCGGGCCGCTGGTCGGTGAGGCGCCGGGAGGGCTCCCGCACGAGTTCGCCGTCAGCCGCACCGTGCGCGACACGGCGGCCCTGCTGGATGCGGTCTGCGGCCCTTCGCCAGGTGATCACACCTACGTGCAGAGGCCGCCCCGTCCGTTCGCCGCCCTGCTCGGCGAGGATCCGCCGCCACTCAGGATCGCCATGCACACCCGCTCCCCCTGGGGACAGGAGACAGGACGCGGAGCAGCGGCAGGCGGTCGAGCGCGTCGCCAGGTGCCTCGAGGGGCTCGGGCACAGCGTCGAGGAGGAGGAGCCGCCCGTCGATGCCGACGCCTTCCGGGCGCTCCACCTCGTCGTCTGGCCGTGGCTGATGGCGACGATCGCCACCGTGCTCGGGGCGATGGCGGGTCGCGTGCCGAGCGCCGACAACGTCGAGGTGGCCAGCCTCGCCTGCATCCGCCACATACGCGAGACCGGGGCCCTCGACATCTCGACCGCGGAGTCGATCCGGAACGGGGCGTCGCGCCAGATGGGCGCCTTCCTCGACCGCTTCGATCTCGTGCTCTCGCCGACCACGCCCGCAGGGCCCCCGCTCGCCGGTCTGCCGGCGCCCGATGACGCGGTCTACGCGGACGTCGAGCGCTGGATCGACGACTTCTACGCGGTCTCGCCCTACACCCCGATCGCGAACTCGACCGGCCAGCCTTCGATCAGCCTGCCGCTCGGGACGACCGAGGACGGCCTCCCGGTCGGAGTCATGCTCACGGCGCAGACGCTGCGCGAGGACCTTCTCCTTCAGGTTGGAGCTCAGCTCGAGCAGGCGATGCCGTGGATCGACCGCCGGCCGCAGGTGTGCGCCGGCTGCATGCTTCGGCGCTGAGCCCAGTCGACGCGCGTCCGCGGGGCCGGGCCGCCGCGTAGCCCGGCGCCTCGGCACTCGACCGGCGGTACTGATCCTGGCCGTTGCTACGATCGCCGCCGGCGCCCGGGGCGGGAACCCATCGAGGGCGGGAATCATCAGGACAGGGGATCGGCATGGATAGGTCCGAGTCGCTGCCGCGATCGCGGCAGCACTACGGCGAGCAGCGGCTTCGGCGGCTCTGGACGGGCAAGTTGCCCGAGGCGAAGCGTCACTCGGGCCGGCCTCTGTGGGTCGTCTCGGTAGTGGCCGCGCTGGCACTGGTCGCATCGCTGGCCGCGGCACCGACTGCTTCGCCGACCTCGTCGGCGACCCTGCCGGCAGCACGCTGCCGTGCGGCGGAGTCACTCCCGTCACCTCGCGCGACGCCGTCGCCCGCCCGGGCTCGGCGCCATGGGAGCGGCTGGTCCCCGTCTGGGCGATGCTGGACGGCGGGCTCCCGGTCGTCGGTGGCCGCGTCACGATGTACTCCGGGTCAGGCGATCACCGCCGAGCACTGCTGCGCTCCGGCCCGATCAGCACCAACCGCGAGGGCGCCGCCGCCCTCAGCCCGCGGCGCATCCCGAAGAGCTTCACCGCCGTGGTTCGCGGCGGCACGGTGGACGGCGAGCGCTTTCGCGGCTCGCTCAGGATCAAGGTGAACCGCTATCGCTCGCCGGCGGTCCTGACGATCAATCCGGTCACGACCTTCGGCGCTGCCTACCGGACCTCCCCCCGCGCGTTCCGGCGCCGAAGGCGCTGCGCCGGGTCAAGCGGTACCTGGAGATCCCCGCCTTCCACGACGTCTTGATCGACCTTCGCCGCTCGACCGCTACGTCGACGGTGAGAAACGCGGGACCGGCCCCGATCTGCGCGATCGTGTCGGCGAGGACGGCGTCGAGGCCACGGTCGTGGACCTCGTGCATCGGGTGGGTCGTGATGCCGCGCTCCCGCTGCCAGGCCCACACCTCCTCGTCGTGGGTGTAGCCGCGGATCCCGATCTGCACGTAGCGGGTGGGGTCGACGACGCCCGCTTCGACGAGCCTGAACATCGGCGTCCCGTGTGAGAGCTCCGCCCCGAGGACGTCGGGCCAGGTGTCGGTGTGGGTGTCGAACTGGATCAGCCCGACCGGCCCGTGAGGCTTCGCCGCCGCCCGTACGTCGGGCTCCGCGATCGAGTGCCCCGCCGAGGACGATCGGCAGCGCGCCCGCAGCGACGACCGCCCCGACCGTCTCCTCGATTGCGGCATGAGTCCGCACCGGATCCCCGGGGATCACGGCGGCGTCGCCGAAGTCGACGACCGAGAGGGTCTCGAGGGCGTCGATCCGGGCCGCGATGTGCGGGCCGGCGAGGCTGCTGGCCGCCCTGATCGACCGGGGCCCGTAGCGCGCGCCGGGACGCTCGGAGACGAGATCGTCGGTCGGCGCCCCGACGATCGCAACGTCGACACCCGCGAGATCGCTGGGATCCTCCGTATAGGGGAGGCCCGAGTAGGTGAGCAGGCCCGCGTAGTCCGGCTTGTACCCGTGCTCGGCCCAGCGGCCCAGCGGGTCGATCACGGGCAGGGCGGGCGAGCGAAGGTTCTGGTCACGGCTCGAAACCTATCGAGCCCCGGGCCTGCGGCCTCGAATCTTTAGTTGCTCTTTATAACGATACTATACACGGGTGCGTCGGCGGGCAGCGGGGTGACGAGGGGATCAGCTGAGCGGGACTTCCGACCACCCGTCCTCCTCCGGCCCCTGCAACTGCTGCTCCCTGGTCTCGGCCGCGAACTCGGCGCCGTCGGCGGTGGCGTAGCGGGGCACGTCGCCGAAGCGGGGACGCCAGAGCAGGTGGTCGGTGTGGGGATGGGTGGAGAACCCGGCCACCACCGGGATGCCGAGCCGTTCCACCTCGTCGGCGAGATCCTCCATCTCGGACCATGGATGCCGGGATCGACCAGGATCAACCCGTCCTCGCCACGGACGACGATCGAGTTCGTCCAGACCCACTCGCTCTGCCGGACCCAGACGCCGTCGGCCACCTCGGTCAGCATCGCTTCATACGGCGCAGCTCGATCATCTCCACTCCCAGTGGTTGGTTGCGCACTGAGCCCGCCGTCCGGCGCCGGAATCATCGGTTGTCCAGCGTAGCTTTCGCGATACGCTTCGCCGGTTCGGCACTGCGGGAAAAGGGGATGACGGAATGTCCAGAGTCATGGAGCGCCTCACGTTCGCCAACGTGATGTCCGTCGTCGCCGTCTTCATCGCGATCGGCGGCGGGGCGTACGCGGCTGGACTGGCGAAGGACAGCGTCAAGTCGAAGCAGATCGCAGCCAACGCCGTCAAGCAGTCGGAGCTGGCGGGCAACGCCGTCACCGCGGACAAGATCGCCGACGGCTCCGTGACGACTGCCGAGATCGCCAACAACGCGGTCAACGGAGCGAAGGTGAACGAGGGAAGCCTCGGTCAGGTGCCGCTGGCGGCGGTAGCCGCGAAGGCCACGAACACGCTCGGTGCGATCGTCAACGCCAACGGGACGCTGTCCAGCGAGGCGCAGTCCGGGACGACGAGCACGCGCAACGGCCTCAAACCGGCAACTACACCGTCGGGTTCGGCCGGGACCTGGCGAACTGCGCGGCTGTCGCTGCGCTCGGCAACAACCTCGGCGACATCCCCAACCCCGGCGAGATCGGCGCCACGATCAACTTCGACGACACGGTCATCGTCCAGACCCGCAACTCCGCGGGCACGCCGACCGACAACGGCTTCGAGCTGATCGTCGTCTGCTGACCCGCTCAATCGGGGCGGAGGGCTACTGGTCCGTGGACTGCTGCGCGTCGGAACCCAGCGCCTGGGCGATCTCTTCGAGTACCGAGGCCTCGCCCGAGCTGATCTTCTCGCCATGCTCCTCGTGGGCCTCGGCGACGCGCTCGGCGAGCCCGGTGACGAAGCTGCGGTAAGCGTCGAGGTCATCGGGCGACTTCGCCTTGATCGCGTCGACGGCCTGTCCCAGCATCTGAATGCCCGCTTGGTGGAGCTCGATCGCGGAGCCGGGCTTCTCATCCAGCTTCGGCTTCTCGGCGGCGATCGCATCGAGCAGCTCGCCCTCGCCCTGACGCTGACGTGCCTCGGCCCAGGCCTTGGACATCGAGAACGTCTCGCGGATCGTCCCGCCCTTGCTGGCGGTGATGATCATCATTCCCGCGTAGACCGGCCCGTCGGAGATCGCCTGCCACTCGTCGGGCGTGAAGTCGTCCTTGGTTGCCATGTGGGTGTGGTCCTCTCGGTCGCTGCCAGGGAGTCGAGGACCTTAGTGGAGCTAGCCGGACTCGAACCGGCGACCTCCTGGGTGCGATTCGGGAGGGCTCCGGGCCCCGATTCCGGGAAGTTGCCTCCTGGGAGGGTCCGTGTCGAGCGAGGACGCGGGGGGCGGAGCACCGTGAGCGGCAGCGTCCTGCAGGTTGCCGAGGTCGAGCGCCGAGGTTCTCGGACTTCGTTCCCGTCCCTAGTAGGCTTGAGCAGGTGAGGATGGGCTGGGCCCGATCACCTACTTGGAGAAAGGGCTGTTCGGTAGTCGCGATGAGGGCGGACCAGATCCTCGGCGCTGACCGTCACTGCGGCGGTCTTCACGCTGAAGGAGCCGAGCGAGCGACCGAAGGGCCCACGTTGAGCGTCTTCAGCAGGGTTGCTCCCGTCCTCCTTGCGCTGGCGCTGGCGGGGCCGGCAAGCGCCCAAGCCGACTGGGAGGAGCTGGGCGGGGCGCTCAACGCGGACAGCTCCCAAGGGGCCGCGCAGGAGATGGTCGGCGTGGGCGGCACGCCGTGGATCGCTCATACGGAGCAGAGCCCCGGCCTCGGGCTCCAGCTCTACGTCTCGACCTGGAACGGGACCACGTGGACCCGGAAGGGTGGCGCCCTGAACCTCGCTTCCGACCGCGCCGCAATCACCCCCTCGATCGCAAACGTCGGTGGGGTCCCCTATGTGGCGTGGACGGACGTCACCCAAGCGGGCGCGTACCACGTGCGCGTCGCGCGATGGGACGAAGCCAACGGGGAATGGGACGCGGTCGGAGATGCTCTCAACTTGGGGACGAACAGCGCCGGCTTCAACCCAACGATCCGGAGCATCGACGGCGAGCCCTACGTGGGCTTCAGCAACACAACCGAACCTGGCCCCGCGGACGGGACCAACCACGTCGTGCGCTGGGACGAGGGCGACTCTCTCTGGCATCCGGTTGGTGGCGCCGTCGGCGAGGCTGATGGCCTTGGCGGCGTCTCGATCACCGATGCGGGTGGCGTCCCATATGTAGCGTGGCCTCAGTTGGAGACCGACCCGGGGACCGGCTTCGTGTTCTCCGTCCTTCACGTAGCCCGCTTCAATGGCACCGCTTGGGTCGAGGTCGGCTCTCCGGCGAGCCCCGAGGCCACCGACGGATTTCTTCCGTCCATGGCCGAGGTCGACGGCCGGCCGGCCGTCGCCTGGATCGAGCAGGACAATCCGGACTTCTTCAAGGTTCGCGTCTCGCGCCTGAACGAGGGCGATGCTTGGGCCTCCATCGGCGCGCCGGTGGACCCGAACCTGGCCCCCGGCGATCCGGGCGCCCCTTCACTTCTGGAGATCGGCGGCGACCCATACGTCGCCTGGGGCGACGGTCCCTATTTCGAGCCGTACGCGCCCGAGCCGCTGCGGGTGGTGAAATGGAACGGAAGCGCCTGGAGTCCGGTTGGCTCGGGTCTCCGCCGGGGCAGCCCCGACAGACTGGCCCACCTCCCGTCACTCGCCTCGGTCGCAGGCCAGCCCCACGTTGCCTACACGGAAGCCCCCGACCCCCGCGTCTTTGGCCCCGGGGCTCATCATCTCTACGCCGCTCGATTCGAGGCGCCGCCACCGGCCTCCTTCCGGTTTGCGAGCGCCACCCCCTCCGTCAACGAGGCGTCGGGCTCCGCAACGATCACCGTCGAGCGCACGGGCGGCCTCGGTCCAGCGACGGTCAGTTTCGCCACCTCGAACGGAACTGCTGACGCCGGCAGCGACTACACCGCGACGAGCGGAACGTTGAGCTTCGGCCAGGGACAGACCAGCAGGACGTTCACAGTCCCGATCACAGACGACGGCGGCGTCGAGGGTGACGAGACCGTCAACCTGACCCTCTCAGCGCCGAGCGCCGGCGCCGAGCTCGGAACTCCGTCCACGGGAACGCTGACGATCGTCGACGACGACACGATCGACACCCAGATCGTCGGCGGGCCGACCGGGCCGACCAACGACCCCACCGCCGGTTTCGCCTTCACCGCAACGCCGAGCGCCGGCGCCAGCTTCGAGTGTTCGCTCGACGGCGCCGCTTTCACGTCATGCCCCGCCGGGTACACCACGCCAAGCCTGCCCGACGGCCCCCACGAGCTCAGGGTCCGGGCCAAGAACGCCACCGACACCGACGGGACACCAGCGCACCGCAACTTCTTCGTCGATACGGTCGCACCGACCTCGAACCCGATCCTGATTCCCAACGGCGGCTCGCAGCTGCCCGGGGACAGTCGCTACAGCGGCTCGGTCGTCGCGGCCGCAAACGGGACCGACCCCAACCCGCAGAGCGAGGTCGCGATCACGCGCTGCGTCCTCGATCCGCCCTCGCCGCCGACTCAGTTCATCGAGATGCCGCAGTGCAGCGCGAAGACGGTGAGTGCGCCCGGCGAGCACGTCCTCTACGCCGCGTCCCAGGACCGCGCCGGCAACGTCGAGCCGGTGGTGAAGGTTCGCCGCTTCACGATCGTCCCCCAACCCGACACGACGATCACCAGCGGGCCGAACGGCGTCTCGGTTTCACTCCCCTCCTTCACCTTCACCTCATCGATTCCGGGCTCGAGATTCGAATGCCGCGTCGACGGCGCGCCCTTTGCGCCCTGCTCGTCCTCGTCGCTGTCCCCGTTCCGCCCGTCCGGCCTGGCGCTTGGCGATCACACGCTCTTCGTCCTGCTCGATCAGCCCCGAGGGCCTCGTCGATTCGACCCCCGCCTCACGCGCGTTCACCCTCGGCCAGCAGAAAGTCAGCGACGAATGCGGCTTCAACTTCCCCTACAAGGGCACCGAGAGATTCTGCGTTCCGAAGCGAGCGGTGTGCCCGCTCGGCTCGGTCTGCACCAGGGTCGGTGAGGTCAGCGTCTCCCATAAGGACACCGACTTCAGCTACTTCGGGATCGTCAGCTACCCGGAGGCTGAGCTCCCGGCCGGTGGTTCCCCGAACAAGCCGGCCGGCTTCAGCGACCGGCTGCACGGCCCGCGCCGGGAACCCATGCACGCTACCGCTTGACCGATGCGATCGTCGGTAAGGACCAGTCATTCGCCACGATCTGCGGCCTCTTCAACGGAGGCAACTTCGGCGGGCAGAAGCCGAGCCCGGGCCCCGACGACGCGCGCTTCCTGACCTGCAAGGCGGACTACACGATTAAGCCCGCAGCTGCGCTCGAAGCCTCGGGCACGGGCGGAAGCGTCGGCGTCTTCGTCCCGGCGCAGGCACTCTCAAGGTCGGCTCACCGATCGGCCGTCCGCGCTCCTCAACGACCGCCGAACGCGCGGGCAAGCCGGCCTTCAAGCCGATCACCCGCAGCGTCGCTGGCGAGGGCGTCGAGACGTTCAAGCTCAAGCTGGTCCGCAAGGCGAAGAAGAAGCTCAAGCGGAAGCATGGTCCTGAAGCTCAAGCTCGATCTCTCGTTCACGGCGACGCGCGGCGAGGTGACGCGACGCACCCAGAAGGTCGTCCTGACCTCGCCCTGCAAGCCGTCGAAGAGGTCAAAGCGCTGCTAGACGCACGTCGGGCGAGCGGGGGCGCGACTCGCCGTCCAGGACCCGGAGAGTGGAGCTAGCCGGACTCGAACCGGCGACCTCCTGGGTGCGATTCGGGGAGGCTTCGGCGAGTCTATTCCCGAATTCGGCTCTGGCAAGCGGTCCATGGCGCGCCACCCGGCCCAGGCTCGTCGTGCGGATACCCGTGGATTGCCGGCGATTGGGTTGGATTTGGGCACCAGAATGGCGCTGGTGCCCAATGGCGGCGCCCGTATTGGGTCGAGCGACGACGACGATCCCGCATGGAAGCTCGTCCGCGGGTCCGGGTCGACGTAGCCGTGGGGGAGTTGACACTCGCGAAACGGCAATCTATGTTCGTCCGATGTTGGGATCGCGCTCCCGGCTTCTTCGAGCCGCACTCTTCTCCGCCGGCCTGGTCAGCCTGTTGCTTGCTTCGGCCGCGCTGGCGGCGGTCGGAGGCCTGACCCAGCCGGGGGGTGTAGCCGGCTGCATCTCCGGGGACGGCACCGGAGGTGCCTGCACACAGGGAACCGCGCTCAACGTTCCGAACTCGGTCACCACCTCCCCCGACGGTGAAAGCGTCTACGTGGTCTCCCAGACCAGCAACGCCGTCGCGATCTTCGACCGCAACCCCACGACGGGCGCTTTGGCCCAGAAACCCGGGGCGGCTGGGTGCATCTCCGAAACTGGGGACGGTGGTACCTGCGCCGATGGCGCTGCGCTCGCCGGCGCGTTCTCGGTGTCGGTCTCACCCGACGGCGAGAACGTCTACGTCGCCGCGTTCACCAGCGACGCCGTCGCGATCTTCGACCGCAACCCCACTACCGGCGCCCTGACCCAGAAGCCCGGCACGGCGGGATGCATCTCCGAGAGCGGCAGCGGCGGAACTTGCACCGACGGAAACGGCCTCGACGCAGCGAGTTCGATCGAGGTGTCCCCGGACGGCAGCAACGTCTACGCCGCGGCGCTCCTGAGCGACGCGATCACGATCTTCGACCGCAACCCCACCACGGGTGCGTTGACCCAGAAGGCCGGCACGGCGGGCTGCATATCCGAGGACGGCAGCGGCGGAGCATGCGCCGACGGCAACGCGCTCGACGGCGTCGATCGGGGTCGCGATCTCACCCGACGGTTCAGGGGTCTATGGGGCCTCGGCCAACGCCGACGCGATCACGGTGTTCGACCGCAACCCCACCACGGGCGCGTTGGCCCAGAAGGCCGGCACGGCGGGCTGCATCTCCGAGACCGGCACCGGCGGGACGTGCGCCGACGGCAACGCGCTCGATTCACCGCGGTCGGTGACCGTCTCCCCTGAGGGAGGCAAGCGTTTATGCGGCCTCGCTCGACAGCGACGCCGTCTCAATCTTCGACCGCAACCCCACCACGGGCGCGTTGGCCCAGAAGGCCGGCACGGCGGGCTGCATCTCCGAGACCGGCACCGGCGGGACGTGCGCCGACGGCAACGCCCTCGAAGGGGCGGTCCAGGTGACGACCTCCGCCGACGAGGAGAGCGCCTATGTAGCGTCGCAGGACAGCGACGCCGCCACGATCTTCGACCGCAACCCCACCACGGGTGCGTTGACCCAGAAGGCCGGCACGGCTGGCTGCATCTCCGAGACCGGCACCGGCGGAACATGCGTCAACGGAACCGGACTCGACGGTGCGAGGGCGGTGTCGGTCTCCCCCGACGGGGCCAGTGCCTATGGAGTCGGCCTCAACAGTGACGCCGTGGTGATCTTCGCCCGCGATGCACGGCCCGAGACGACGATCGCCTCGGGCCTGCAGCCCTTTCCAACGATGAGACGCCGACCTTCGGGTTCACCTCCAGCGATCCCGGCTCGACGTTCCAATGCAGCATCGACGGTGCACCGTTCGCGGCCTGCTCCGGGCCCGGCGGCACC
Organism: uncultured Solirubrobacterales bacterium; assembly: GCA_963743845.1. Classification (GTDB taxonomy): domain Bacteria; phylum Actinomycetota; class Thermoleophilia; order Solirubrobacterales; family 70-9; genus CAXMST01. The sequence continues at coordinate 146,528 of CAVURI010000001.1, read as the reverse complement.
CACACAAGCCCAGCCCTCGCCGCCGGTTCCCATTCGTTCGCCGTTCGGGCGACCGACCCGACCGACAACCTCGATCTCACCCCCGCCGCCACGAACTTCACCCTCGATCTCTCTCCCCCTGAGACGACGCTGACCAAGAAGCCGAAGAAGAAGCTGAAGACGAAGCGGAAGTCCGTCAAGGCGAAGGTCGCGTTCGTCTCGGAGGCTGGGGCGGAGTTCGAATGCAGCCTCGACGGGAAGCCCTTCACGCGCTGCGATTCCCCGTACACGGCGAAAGCCAAGTCGAAGCCGGGCAAGGGCAAGAAGCACTCGATCTCGGTCCGCGCAACCGACGCCGCGGGCAACGAGGATCCAACCCCTGCGAAGGCGACCTTCAAAGTGGTTCGCAAGGGATAGCGCACGGCGAGACTGGTCAAAGGCTTCCGCCGGGCGGCAGAGGTGGCATGGTTGAGCCCCGGGGTGGATGTCGCATGCGGACCCGACTTCGCCAGCTCGACCCGGTGCTGGTTCCGCGAGTGGAGCTAGCCGGACTCGAACCGGCGACCTCCTGGGTGCGATCCAGGCGCTCTCCCAACTGAGCTATAGCCCCTTGTCACGGCGAACCGTGGGCGGTCGTTCGGCGACCGCGGGATCGCAAGGATACTTGTACGGGGCGGGAATCTCAGCGGGGGCGCGAAGATGCCGGTATCCCTTGCAGGCGCCCGCCGGGCGGGGATCAACCCAATGAGCTTTCGCGGCCGACTGACACTGTTCTTCGTCGCGATCGTGGTCGTACCCATGATCGCGGTCGCCGTGCTGGTCGTGCAGGTCACCGAGGACTCGGCCAGCGGCAAGGCCGACGCCCGCCTCGCGACGGGCCTCGAGGCGGCGCAGCAGATCTACGACGAGGCCCTGCTGAAGGCGCCGGACGACGTCGACCGGATCGCCAACTCGGCCGGCGTCGCGGATGCGCTGAGCGCCCCGAACGAGGCCTTCCTCGAGAAGGTCGCGACCGAGGAGGTCGCGGACGGCGGAGGCGGCGATGGTCGCCTTCTACGACGCCGGCGGCGAGCTGCTCGCCCGCGCCGGCCCCGCCGACGCGATCGCCCGCAGCCGCCGGCCGCTCGACACCGGCTCGGGCCCGGTCGGCGAAGTCGAGGTCGCGAGCCTCAGCGCCGACGCCTACGTCCGCGAGGTCGCGGCCCTGACCGACGTCGGCGCCACGGTCGTCGACGACAGCGGCCCGGTCGCATCCTCGATCGAGCTCGGCGACGCCGAGCTGCCCGACGACGCCGGCGGGGTCACCGTCGAGGTCGGCTCCGAGACGCTGCGCGCCGCCGCCCTCAAGCTCGAGGGGGCGACGCCGGGCGCCCGGATCGTGCTCACGACTCCCGAGGGCGAGGGCTTCGTCGCCCGTGCCCCCGAGGTCGCGCTCGTGCTGGTGGCCTTCTTCGGGATCGCCGCCTTCCTGATCCTCGTCGTCCTGCGGATGCTCCAGGGACAGGTCGCGGAGATGCTGGCCGCGGCGCGGCGGATCGGGGACGGCGACTTCTCCGGCGAGGTCCCCGCCGAGGGCAACGACGAGCTCGCCGGGCTCGCCCGCGAGTTCAACAAGATGAGCGGCCGGCTCAGCGACCAGATGCAGCAGCTGCAGCGCCAGCGGGAGGAGCTCGACCAGTCGGTCCGCCGCCTCGGCGAGGCGTTCGCCTCCGGCCTCGACCGCGCGGCGCTGCTCGAGATCGTGATCGAGACGGCGATCGCGGCCTGCGAGGCGGAGAGCGGCGAGATCGTGCTCGCCGGCCACGAGCAGCCCGAGGCCCGGGCGGGCTCGGGCAGGGGCCCGGAGTGGGATGCGGTCCTGGGCGAGGCGGCCGAGCGGGCGATGGCCGCGCGAGGGGCGGCCGAGGTGCGCCGCGGCGAGCTGCACGCGATCGCGCATCCGCTGGTCCGCGTCGGCGAGGGCGACGAGGCGCTGGGAACGATGGCGGTGGCCCGCAGCGGGACGGCGTTCGGATCGAGCGAGAAGGAGGTGCTCCGGTACCTGATCGGCCAGGCCTCGGTCTCGGTCGAGAACATCGGCCTGCACGAGCGCGTCGCCGAGCAGGCCGTGACCGACGCGCTCACGGGCCTCGCCAACAACCGCCACTTCCGCGAGTGGATCGACCGCGAGGGCCAGCGGATCGCCCGCTTCGGCGGCGGCCTGTCGCTGGTGATGCTGGACGTCGACGACTTCAAGCGGGTCAACGACACCCACGGGCACCCGCAGGGCGACGAGGTGCTGCGGGAGCTCGGCCGGATCCTGCGGCTCGAGTCGCGAGGCATCGACGAGGCGGCCCGCTACGGCGGCGAGGAGTTCGTGCTGGCTCTGCCGGAGACCCCGAAGGGCGGCGCGATCGAGGTCGCCGAGCGGATCCGGGAGCGGATCGCGTCGACTCCCGTGCAGGGCGTCGATGGAAACGCGCCGCTGAGCGTGACCGCCAGCCTCGGCGTCGCCTCGATGCCCGAGGACGGCTCCGATGCGCGAAGCCTGATCGCGGCCGCCGACGCGGCGCTGTACGAGGCGAAGCGGGCGGGGAAGAACCGCGTCGTCGCCGCGGGCGGGCGCTGAGATTCACGCCTCGGGGAGGGCCGGGATGGCGCAGGGGAAAGCGTTTGCACGGCGAAATGAGGCCGCAGCGTCCTCTTGACAAGAGGAACGCGGCATCTGCAACCCTTCAAAGACTGCCATGGGAATCCTCGACGACGCTATCCGCGAGCACCTTGAGCTCAAGCGCCAGCACGGCGCCGACGACGACGACGTCGACCGGCTCGAGAAGGAGGCATTCGGGCCGCCGACGCGGCCCGGGGACCCCGAGTTCGACACCTCCGAGGGCCAGCCCGCGGCGCCCGCCGCCGGCGCTGAGCCGGGTGCGCCTGCGGAAGCCGCCGCGCCGATCCCGGACGCCGGCCTTCCTTCGACCGCCCCCGATGAGCCGCCCGCGCCGGCAACCGAGCCCGCGTCCGGCTCCGGTGAGGCGGCGCCCGCCGCGGAGGCCCCGGCCCCCGCTGAGCCCGCTTCGGAACCTGCACAGGAACCCGCCGAACCTGATCAGCCCGCGAGCTCCGGTGGAGGCGGCTTCTTCGACGTCGAGGCCGCCGGCAACGACGAGGACTGGCTCGCGTCGCTCGAGGACGTCGTCGAGCAGCCGCTGATCGAGCCCGAGGATGAGGCCGCGGCTCCTCCGCCCGCCCCCGAGCCCGAGGCGCACGAGTCGACGACCAGCCCGATCGAGGACCTGACGCCGGCCGAGCGCGCCCGGATCGAGCACGCCGACCTCGGCGACACCGTCGATCACCCCGCCGTCCCGGCGCCCGAGACCGGTGAGGAAGAGGCCGCCGCGCCGCCGCCCGCGCCGGACACCGGCGAGGAGGATCTTGCGCCGCCGATCCCGCCGCCCGACACCGGCGAGGAGGACTTCATCGCGCCGATCCCGCCGGAGACCGGCGAGGAGGATCTCGCGCCCGGACCGCCCGAGCCGCCCGAGTCGGCGATCTTCGACCAGGGCGACGAGGTCGACCTCGGCGACCTCGATCTCGACCTCGACGAGGCGGAGATCGAGCCCGCGCCTCCGCCCCTCCGGCGACGAGCACCGAGATGGACGCGCTGCCGCCGCGCCCCGTCGAGCCGGTCACCGGCGAGGAGGACGAGTACGTCGCCGACGACGCCGAGGAGGACGAGCTCGAGGACGAGGACGAGGATCTGCTCGAGGAGACGCCCGACTTCCTTCAGGACACGCCCGAGGGCGAGCGCCTCTGGTTCGAGCAGGGCTCGCCGAAGGACTTCGACTTCGACGACGAGGACGAAGAGGACTGACGCCCGCTTCTCCGCGCCGGGCCGCTTCCGCGCCCGCGCCGGTCTAGGTCTAGGTGATGTAGCCGCGCATGCGGCTCGCCTCGACGACGCGCTCGATCGCGATCTTGAAGGCGGTGCGGCGCAGGTCGAGCCCCTCGGCGTCGGCCCGGTGGGCGACGTCGCGGTAGGCGCGGCGCATGATCGCGCCGAGCTTGTCGTTGACCTCGCGCTCCTCCCAGCGGAAGTGCTGGAGGTTCTGGACCCACTCGAAGTAGGAGCAGACGACGCCGCCGGCGTTCGCCATCAGGTCGGGGACGATGAAGACGCCCTTGTCGCGGAGGATCTCGTCGGCCTGGAAGCTGGTCGGGTTGTTGGCGCCCTCGACGATCATCTTGCACTGCATCAGGTCCGCGTTGTTCTCGTGGATCATGCCGCCGAGCGCCGCCGGGAAGAAGACCTCGCAGGGGATCTCGTAGAGGTCGCCGGCGCTGATCTTCTCCGCCTTCGGGTACTCGTCGAGGCGGCCGCCGTCGGCGTCGATGTGCTTGCGCAGGGCGAGCGCGTCGATGCCGTCGTCGTTGCGGATCGCGCCGAAGGCGTCGGAGACGCCGACCAGCTTGGCGCCGAGCTCCTGCATGATCCGCGCCGCGTGGTAGCCGACGTTGCCGAAGCCCTGGACGACGAACGACGTCCCCTTCGGCGTCAGGCCCGAGCTTCAGGGCGGCCTCCCGGTACATGTAGACGCAGCCGCGGCCGGTGGCGGCCTCGCGGCCGAGCGAGCCCTCGAGCGGGATCGGCTTGCCGGTGACGATCGCCGGTGTGTGCCCGTGCGTCTTGCCGTACTCGTCCATCATCCAGGCCATCACCTGGGCGTTGGTGTTGACGTCGGGCGCGGGGATGTCGCGGGTCGGGCCGAGGATCTTGTCGATCTTGCTCATGAAGCCGCGGGCGACCTTCTGGACCTCGTCGCTCGGCATCTGGTCGGCGGGGGCGTTGACGCCGCCCTTGGCGCCGCCGAAGGGGACGCCGGCGATCGCCGTCTTCCAGGTCATCATCGAGGCGAGCGCGCGGACCTCGTCGATGTCGACCTCGGGGTGGAAGCGGACGCCGCCCTTGTAGGGGCCGCGGGCCGCGTTGTGCTGGATCCGGTAGCCCTTGAAGACCTTGGTCTTGCCGTCGGCGCACTTGATCGGGACCTGGACGGTGACCTCGCGGTAGGGGGTCCAGAAGACCTCGCGGATGTCGTCGGGGAACTCGAGCGCGTCCCAGGCCCAGTTGAAGTAGTGGTGGACGACCTCGAGGTCGGAGACCTTGGCGCGCTGCGAGCGCGGATCGGAGCCGTTGTCGGATGCGGCCGGCTTGGAGGCGGCGTCGGCCTCGACAGCCGTCTCGGTTTCGGTGCCCATTCCCTCTCCTCCAGAAGTAGCGGTGCGCCCCGAGGGCCATCCTCGCACAAGGCCGGGGCTCTGACACCTATTTCCCGCTGCGGCCGGTTTCAGTCATCCAGGGGCGGGCGGGGAGGTTCGGATCTAGAATCCCGACTTCGTGGGGCCATAGCTCAGTTGGGAGAGCGCTTCCCTTGCACGGAAGAGGTCGCCGGTTCGAGCCCGGCTGGCTCCACCTCAATAGCGTGCCGTCTCGTGGACGACTATCCGCCGCCTACGCGCAGGCCGCTGATCCTGGTCGGGATTGCGATCGGGGCGGCGATCCTGTTCACCGTCCTGAACGTGACCTTCGTGCTGCGCGTGGTCGTGATCCTCGCGATCGTCGCGGCGCTGTTCGTCTGGGAGAAGCGCAGGCGCGACGGCGCGTAGGAGCGGGCCGCCCCTGCGCCTCAGACGTTCTCGACGCCCGCGCCCGGCTCCTCGTCGCCGCGGCCCGCGGCGATCTGCCGTGACGATGCGAGCGAGGCGAAGGAGCCGATGAACATCGCGGCAGCCGCGGCGAGCAGCACCGCCTGAGCGACGCCGAAGTCCGCGGCCGAGAAGGCGACGACCGCGAGCAGAACTCCGCCGGCCAACGCGAACACCGCTGCCGTCACCGGACCGAGCAGCCCGGCAATCGAGAGCACGCCGATCCCGACCAGCGCAACCCCGGCGATTGCCGTGCCGAGCGAGGCGTCGGAGTCCTGGTCGGCCACCGCGGCGACGACCAGCAGGACGATCCCGGTGACGATGCTGACCCAGGCGAAGCCGACGAACGAGCTGCGTCGGCCCCGGGTCATCGGTGGCGGCTCGGCGCCGGCGGGCACACCGCCGGTCACCGCCGCCTCCTCGGGGTTCGCCGTGCTCCGCTCCGCTCTCAGGTCCATCGGGAGTGGTCTGCCCGCCGCCCGGACCGCCAAACCCTCGAGCGCCGAGGCTCAGCCGCCGGCCCCGCCGCGCTCCTCCGGCAGGGGCCCGAGCCCGAACCAGCCGCGCGAGCGCAGCGCGCCCATCAGCACCGCCGCGCCGAGCGCGATCAGACAGCCGATCGCGGCGTCGATGAAGCGGTCGCCGGGGAAGACGTCCTGCTCGTGCAGGGTGACGACGAGCACCGCCGTGATCGTCGCCTGGTTGACGGCGAGGACGCTGCCGTCGGCGAGGATCGCGCCGGCCCGGGCGAGGATGATGACGACGCCGAGCTGCCAGACGCCGTCGCCGATCACGTCGACGAGCGCGCCGGCGATCGTCAGGCCGATCGCGACGCCGAGCGCGACGCCGACGGCCCGCCGGTTGTGCTCGGCGCTGCTGAGCCCGAGCGTCAGCACCGCGGCGACCGGCGCGAAGACCGCCTGTTGCTCGCCGATCAGCTCCCGCGCCAGCCACCAGGCGAGCGCCGCCGTCACGCCCCCGAGCAGCAGCGCCGGCACCGCCGCGCGCAGATCCCCGAGCCGCCGCTCCCAGGTTCGCCGCCGCGGCATCGCCGCCCGCACCGCCCCTGCTCCAGTCTCTGGCGGCCCCGACATGCCCCCTTCCTACCACGACCCGGCGGCGCTGCGGGAACGCCGAGTGGGCGGCTGTGACAGAGTTCCCGCCCGATGGCTGACGAAAAGAAGAGCGAGACCGAGCCCGAGACCACCGACGCGAGCGCCGAGGAGACTCCCGCCGCCCCCGCCGAACCGGCCAAGCCGGCCGACCCGGCGGCCGCCGCGCGCCGCAAGAAGCTGATCGGCCTGGCCGGCGCTCTCGCCGTGCTCGCGGTCATCGTCGTCGTGGTCCTCGTCTCACAGGGCGGTGGCGACGACGCCGACACCGACACTTCCGTGAAGCCCGTCGTCGAGGTCCCCGAGGGCGAGCCGCCGACCGAGCTCGAGACGACCGACATCGTCGAGGGCGACGGCGCCGAGGCCACGGCCGGCAGCCAGGTCACCGTCCAGTACGTGGGCGTCAACTACGCGAGCGGCGAGGAGTTCGACTCCTCCTGGGACCGCGGCGAGCCCTTCCCGTTCACGCTCGGCGCCGGCGAGGTGATTCCGGGCTGGGACCAGGGCGTCGAGGGCATGAAGGTCGGCGGCCGCCGCGAGCTCGTGATCCCCTCCGACCTCGCCTACGGCGAGCAGGGATCGCCGCCGGCGATCGGCCCGAACGAGGCGCTCGTCTTCGTCGTCGACCTGCTCGACGTGCAGCCTGCCGCAGCCGGCGCCACCGGCGCCGGCGCGATCCCGCCCGGCTGACCGGCCCCTCGCCGACCGTCGGCGACGCCCGGCTCCCGGCCCTACCGGTCCTCGTCCGGCGGGTTCCTGATCGCGCCGATCAGCCCGAACAGGGCGACGACGATGACCAGGAACGAGAGCCCGAAGGCGAGGATCGAGGCGAAGTTCAGAGTCGCCGTCCCCAGCGCGTAGGCCGTCATCCCGCCGAATACGACGACGAAGAGGACTCCGATCCCCAGGATCACCCCTCTGGCCGTGCTGTCCATCCCCTCAGCCTTCCAGTTCCGCGGCCGGTCTGTCCCGGCGCGCGAACAGGCGGATCGCAGCCAGGCCGAAGGCGAAGCCGGCGATGTGGGCGAAGTAGGCGACGCCGCCGCCTCCCGCCAGGTCCGGGGAGGCGAGCTGGCCGACCGCCGGCACGAACTGGAACAGGAACCAGGCGGCGAGCAGGATCATCGCCGGGATCTCGATGAAGGTGAAGAAGAAGACGAGGAAGATGATCGTCAGCACCTTCGCGTTGCGGTGCAGGAGCGCATAGGCGCCGAGCACCCCGGCGACGGCGCCGCTCGCCCCGATCACCGGCAGCGTCGAGTCGACGTCGAGTAAGCGCCTGTCCGTAGACGGCGACCAGCCCGGCCAGCAGGTAGAAGAGGATGAATCTGCCGTGGCCCATCGAGTCCTCGATGTTGTTGCCGAAGACCCAGAGGAACAGCATGTTCCCGAAGATGTGGAGAAAGCCCGCGTGCATGAACATCGAGGTGATCAGCGTCAGCCACCAGGGCGCCATGTCGAGGTTGTGCGGGTAGCCCTGCTGCGGGAAGGCCGCCGGCCGCGGCGCCCCCTCGCAGATCACCTCCTGCGTGGCGCCCGCCGTGGCGACGCCGCAGTCCGTGCCCGGATGGGTGATCCGGTAGGGGATCGCGCCGTACTCGAGCGCGACCTGATCGCGCTCGGAGACACCCTCGCGGGCGAGCTCGGGGGTCGAGGCCGTGTCGCTCGGCTGCAGCAGCTGCCAGCCGAAGACGAGCACGTTGAGGACGATCAGCGCCACGGTCACCCAGGGGAAGCTCTGGGTCGGGATGTTGTCCTTGAGCGGGAACACGGGCCGACAAGCCTAGGGGCGGGCAACGCTGCCCCGGATGGTCGGCGGCGCGGCCGGTTCTCGTAACCGCGCCTTAAGCTCGCCGCACCAACCTCGAGCACGATGCCCGCCTCCGCCCACATCCTCGTAGTCGACGACGAGCGGATGGTGCGCGAGGTCGTCGCCCGCTACCTCGAGCGCGAGGGCTTCCGCGTCACCGCCGTCGGCGACGGCCAGGCCGCGATCCGCGCGCTGACCGCCTCCCCGGACCTGATCGTGCTCGACCTGATGCTGCCCAAGGTCGACGGGCTCGAGGTCCTGCGCCGCGCCCGCGCCACCACCTCGAGCGCCGTGATCGTGCTGACCGCGCGGGGCGGCATCGACGACCGCATCGCCGGCCTCGACCTCGGCGCCGACGACTACGTCTCGAAGCCGTTCTCGCCGCGCGAGCTCGTCGCCCGCGTCCACGCCGTCCTGCGCCGGGTCGAGGCCACCCGGGGCGGCGACGGCGACCGCTCCGGACAGCGTCCCGGCGACGACGCCCTCGTCTTCGGCACGCTCAGCATCGATCCGGTCGCCCGCGAGGCCCGGCTCGACGGCGAGCCGCTGCAGCTGGCGCCGCGCGAGTTCGACCTGCTCCACTACTTCGCGATCAACCCGCGCCGGGTCTTCAGCCGCGAGGACCTGCTCGACGCGCTCTGGGACATCTCCTTCGACGGCGACGCCGCGACCGTCACCGTCCACGTCCGCCGCCTGCGGGAGAAGATCGAGCAGGACGCCTCCGATCCGAAGCGGATCGTGACCGTGCGCGGCGCCGGCTACAGGTTCGAGCCATGAGCGACGGCGGCGACAGGCGCTCGGCGCGATCCGCGAGGAACGGGCGCTGGGCCCTGGGGCCGGCGCTGACCGCGGCGCTCGTCACCGGGATCGGCGCCTTCGCAACGCTCGTCTTCGCGGCCATGCTCGGCTGGCGCGGGGAGGACCTGATGCCGCTCGCCGTCTCGCTGGTCCCGGCGCTGGTGCTCAGCGTCGTCGCCGCGGCGGTCGCCGCGCGGCTGCTCGCCGGCGCCTCGATGCGCCGCCGGGCGCTCGGAGTCGTCGCGCTCGGCAGCGTCGTCGGCCTCGCCAACCTGATGATCCTCGCCTGGCTGATGTACCTCGACAGCGCCGAGTCGGAGAAGCTCGCCGTGCTCCTGCTCTACTCGGCCGCGGCCGGCGGCGGCGTCGCCTTCGCCCTGACCCGCAGCACCACCGGCGCCGTCGACCGGCTCGGGATGACCGCCCGCAAGCTCGGCGACGGCGACCTCTCCGCCCGGGTCGGCCCGATCGAGGCCGAGCCCGAGCTGACCGATCTCGCCCGGGCGCTCGACGACATGGCGGTCCGGCTCGAGGCCTCGATCGAGCGCGAGCGGGCGCTCGAAGCGCACCGGCTCGAGATGATCACCGCCGCCTCGCACGACCTCCGCACTCCGCTCGCCAGCCTGCGGGCGATGATCGAGGCGATCGAGGACCGCGTCGTCGAGGGCCCCGAGCGCGATCGCTACATGGCGGAGATGGGCAAGTCGGTCGACTCGCTGACCGCGCTCACCGACGACCTCTTCGACCTGATCAAGCTCGACGCGGGCGAGATCGAGGCCGACGCCCCGGCCGAGCGGCTCGTCGACGTGACGACCGCGGCGCTGGCGCTCTGCGAGGGGGCGGCGCTGGAGAAGGGCATCCGCCTGCGCGCCGACCTCGGCGACGCCGAGGATGCGCTCACCTCGCCCCGCGTCGCCCGCGTGATCCAGAACCTCGTCCAGAACGCGATCCGGCACACGCCGAGCGGCGGCTCGGTCGCCGTCCGCGCCGAGCTCGCGGGAGGCGGCATCGCGCTCGTCGTCGAGGACGACGGCGAGGGGATCCCGGCCGAGTCGAGGGAGATGGTCTTCGAGCCGTTCTGGCGCGGCGACAGCGCCCGGACCAGCAACGGCTCCGGGCTCGGGCTGACGCTCGTCAAGCGGATCGTCGAGGGCCTCGGCGGCGAGATCGCGGTCGGCGCGGCGCCGACCGGCGGCGCCCGCTTCGACGTCTCGCTGCCGGCGCTCGGCTGAGCCCCACGCCCGAAGCCGCTTTCGCGCCTGAATCCGCTTGCGTTTTCGGCGGATCGGCGTAGCCTCGAGGGCAAGCAGCCGGCGCGGAGCGACGGGCCGGCGTTCAGAGAGGGGGATTCCCGTGAGTGGAAACCGCAGCGCGTTGCGACGCGCGATCGTCCCTGTCGTAGTGATCCTCGCGTTGTGCCTGGTGCCGGGCTCGGCGCTCGGCGCCAAAGGCGGCACCGGCGTCGGGATCAGCATCGCGCAGATCGGCGCCGGGAGCTACGAGTACAAGGTCAAGGTGAAGAGCGACAAGCGGCGCTGCAAGAAGCACCGCAAGGTGACCGTCTGGCACGACGAGAACCGCAACGGCCTCTTCGACAAGGGTGAGTTCGTGATCGGTCAGGGCAGCACGGACCGGAAGGGCAAGCTCGTCTTCACGAGCTCGGCGCTGCCGCCTGTCGGCGACTTCATCGGCGTGTTCGTGAAGGAGAACGACAGGTGCGAGGGGTTCGAGGGCTCGACCAAGTTCACGGGCTTCTCCCAGCTAGCCCGCGAGTCCGCCCGGCTCAGGCCGGATCGACGAACGACATAGCGCGCTCGGCCATCGCCGTGATCGTCAGGCTCGGGTTGACGCCCGGGTTGGCGGGCACGGCCGAGCCGTCCGTGACGAGCAGGTTCTCGTAGCCGAAGGCGCGCTGGCGCTCGTCGAGGACGCCGCGCCCGGGATCGGCCCCGATCACGGCGCCGCCGAGCAGGTGCGCGGTGCCGGGCGTGCCGAGCAGCGCCTCCATCGCCGAGCTCTGCGGATAGCCGCCGATCCGCTCGGCAGCCCGGGTCGCGATCTCGTTCGCGAGCGGGATGTAGTTGTCGGGCGGCGGCGAGCCCTCCTCGAGCTCGGTCTGCAGCGCCCCGAGCCGGCCCGCGAGCCCGCGTCGCGGCCGGAAGCTGAGCGCGGTGTCGGTCGAGTGCATGACGGTGAAGATCACCGTCCGCCGCGACCAGCCCTTGACGCGAGTCGGCGAGAGCCAGCGACCGGGCCGGCGCCCCATCGCCGCGATCGAGGCCGCGGCACGGCGGCCGCGGCCGTCGACCGCGCCCGAGGTCAGCGGGCCGAAGTTGAGCCCCATCAGATCGCCGCCGGTCCCGTAGGTGTTGTTGGTGAAGTGGGTGTGCTCGTCGGGGAAGACGGACGCCGTGATCGCGACCTCGGCCGTGTAGTCGGCGCCGGGCCGCTCCGAGGTGGCGGCGGTGATCGTCTCGCTGTTGGTGCGGACCAGCCGCCCGAGCCTGGGGGAGAGGTCGGGCAGGGCGCCCGTGTCGCGGCAGCGGCGCAGGAGCTTGTTGGTGCCGAGCGCGCCCGCCGCGACCACGACCCCGCCCGCGGTGAGCGTGTGCGGACGGCCGCTGACGGGCCCCGGCCGCCGGTGCACGACCGAGTAGCCGGCCTCGCCGGCGACGCCGCCCGGCGGTGACTGCAGCGGCCGCACCTCGACGACCTGCGAGTCGGGCAGGACCCGGACCCCGCGCCGCTCGGCGAACCACAGGTAGTTCTTGACGAGCGTGTTCTTGGCGCCGTGGCGGCAGCCGAGCAGGCACTGGCCGCAGCGCAGGCACCCGGTCCGGTCGGGCCCCTCGCCGCCGAAGTAGGGGTCCGGGACGGTCCGGCCGCGCTCGCCGAAGTAGACCCCGACCGGGGTGTTGCGGAACGCGTCGGGAGCGCCGACGTCGGCCGCCAGCTCCCGCATCAGCCGCTCCGAGGGACCGTCCGCGTCGCAGGTCGTGACGCCGAGCATCCGCGAGGCCTCGGCGTAGTGCGGCTCGAGCTCGCGGCGCCAGTCGGCGAGCCCGTCCCAGGCCCGGTGGCGATAGAAGTCGTCGGAGCGCGGCACGTACAGCGTGTTCGCGTAGACGAGGCTGCCGCCGCCGACCCCGACGCCGCTGATCACGCTGACGTGGCGGAAGGTCGTCAGCTTCATGATCCCCCGCAGGCCGAGCCGTGGCTGCCACCAGACCTTCGAGGTCTCGCTCGCATCGGCGGCGAAGTCGGTGTCCGCGTAGCGCCGGCCCTGTTCGAGCACGCAGACGCTGTAGCCCTTCTCGGCCAGCCGCAGCGCCGCCACCGAGCCCCCGAACCCGGACCCGATCACCACCCAGTCGTAGTCGGGCACCGGGCGCCCGCTCCCCTCAGACGGCGAGCGACGCGGTCGCGGCTTCGCGGCCTCGCGGGCGGCCTCGTCGGCGTGGTAGCTGGAGCGGACCAGCGGGCCGCAGGCGACCGCCTCGAAGCCGATCTTGCGCGCCTCGCGCTCGAGCGCCTCGAACTCCTCCGGCTCCCAGTAGCGGACGACCGGCAGGTGGCGCTCGGTCGGGCGCAGGTACTGGCCGACGGTCAGCACCTGGACGTCGTGCTCGCGCAGCAGGCCGAAGGTCTCGACCATCTCCTCGAAGCTCTCGCCGAGCCCGACCATCAGGCCGCTCTTGGTGATCACCTCGTCGCCGCCCATCTCCTTCGCGAGGCGCAGGACGCGGGTCGAACGCTCGAACAGCGAGCCGCGCCGGGCGACGGGATAGAGGCGCGGGACGACCTCGCAGTTGTGGTTGAAGACGTCGGGCCGCTCGGCGATGACGCGGGCGAGCGGCATCTCCTGGCCGCGGAAGTCGGGGGTCAGGATCTCGACCTTGCAGCCCGGCGCCTGGGCGCGGATCGAGCGGATCACGCCGACGAAGGCGGAGGCGCCGTAGTCGGGCAGGTCGTCGCGGTCGACCGAGGTGATCACGGCGTGGGTCAGCCCCATCCGCTTGACCGACTGCGCGACCCGGGCCGGCTCGAGCGGGTCGTGGTGGGTCGGGACGCCCGTCTGCACGTTGCAGAAGCCGCAGCGGCGGGTGCAGGTGTCGCCGAGGATCATGAAGGTGGCGGTGCCGCGCTCCCAGCACTCGCCGACGTTGGGGCAGTTCGCCTCCTCGCAGACGGTGTTGAGGTTCTCCTCGCGCATCATCCGCTTCAGGTGGCGGTAGGTCTCGCCGCCCGGCGCCGGGACCTTGAGCCAGGGCGGCTTGCGCTCGCGGAAGGGCCGGCCGGCGACCTTCTCCTCGGAGATCCCGCCGGGGCGGGCGCGCGAGCGGGTCACGTGGATGCGCTCGGTGGAGTTGCCGCTTGGGGTGGTCTCGGACACCGGGCTCAACGTTAGCGAGGCTCGTCGCCCGCGCCCGGTGGCTCGTCCTCGTGCTCGAGCTCGTCCCTGCGGGTCGCGAGCCGGGGCCTGCCGCCGGGCAGCCGGTCGACCGCCCGGCCGAAGCGCTCGACGGCGCCCTCCAGCGGCGAGACCATCGTCACCGCCTGCTCGATCGTCGGCAGCGCCTCGACCAGGTCGCCCGCCCGCGCGGCGAGCTGCACGGCCCGCTGCTCGATCAGCGCGCCCTGGTCGACGACCTCGCGGCCGAGCGTCTCCATCCGCTCGCCGAGCTCGTTGATCTGGTCCGCCTGGCCGGAGACGCGGCCGCCGATGTCGATGATCTGGGTCGCCTGGCCGCTGACCGTCGTGCCGAGGTCGATCAGGACCACCGCCTGGCCCTCGATCCGCTCGCCGAGCGCGACCATCCGCTCGGTCCGCTCCTCCAGCGTCTCGAGCTGGGTCAGGGCGCGGTCGGCGATGTCGACGAGGCGGTGCAGGTCGTCGGCGGCCCGGATCAGCAGCCGCGCCGGCAGCAGGATGTCGATCGCGCTGGCGATCGCCCAACCCTACTCCCGGCCCCGGCTCAGCCGCGCGGGTGCAGGCGGACCGGCAGGCCGCCCTTCGGCGAGAGCGTCGGCGACTGCTCGATCTTGATCCGCTCCCCTTCCGGCAGGCTGAACTCGAAGCGGCGCAGCAGGCCGGCGGCGATCGCGTGGACCTCGGCGTAGCCGAAGCGCTTGCCGATGCAGACGCGCGGCCCCATCCCGAACGGGATGTAGGCGCCGCGCGGGCAGCAGCGCCCGCGCCTCGGGCTCGAACCGCTCCGGCCGGAACGCCTCCGGCTCGTCCCAGACGTCGGGCAGGTGGTGGCTGACCCAGGACGAGTAGGCGATCGGCAGGCCGGCCGGGACCCGGACCCCGCCGAACTCGAAGTCGCGGACGACGCGGCGCGGCCCGATCCAGGCCGGGCGGGTAGAGGCGCAGGGTCTCGTCGATCGCCTGCGAGAGCAGCGGCAGCTCGCCGAACAGCTGCGGCGCCGTCGGCAGCGCCCGCTCGCCGGCGACCGCGTCGACCTCCGCCGCCAGTCGCGGCGTCCAGTCCGGATTGCGGGCGAGCTCGTAGAGCAGGAAGGTGATCGTCGAGGTCGTCGTGTCGTGGCCGGCGAACATCAGCGTCATCACGTGATCGAGGACCTGCCGGTCGGTCAGCGAGACGCCGGCCTCGTCGGTCGCGGCGAGCAGCGAGCCGAGCACGTCGCCGCGGTCCTCGCCCGAGCGCCGCCGGGCGGCGATCTCCTCGCCGACGATCCGCTCCAGCGCCCGGCGCGAGCGGACCAGCTTCGCGTAGGGGGTGCCGGGGCCGACCATCAGCTGCAGCACGAACTCGGCGCCGTGGAAGGAGAGGCCCTGCTCGAAGTGCGCCGCGGTCTCGCCGGCCCGCGCCGAGTCGGGGTCGAACCCGAACAGGGCGCGCATCGCGATCCGCATCGCCAGCTCCCGGGTCCAGTGGAAGACGTCGATCGTCTCGCCGGGCTCGAGCCGCTCGATCGCAGCCTCGGCCTCGGCCAGCATCGTCTCCGCGGCCGCCACCACCCGGTCCTTGTGGAACGAGGGCATCATGATCGCCCGCGAGGTGTCGTGGTAGTCGCCGTCGGTGGTCAGCAGGCCGTCGCCGAGCAGCGTGATCAGGTCGCCGAAGCGGCCGCTGCGCCAGACGAAGTTCTCGCGGCCGGAGACGAGCACGAAGTGGTTCGCCTCGGGCCCGATCATGAACACCTGGCGGTCGTAGAGGATCTTCATCCCGAAGATCGGCCCGTGCCGGTAGTAGGACTCGAGCAGCAGGTTGAGGACGTCGTGGCGGGCCCGCCAGGTCCGCTTCAGGCTGACGTTGAGGTCGCCCGCCGGCATCGGGCCGCGGCGCAGCGCCGC
The DNA here is from genome assembly GCA_963743845.1 of uncultured Solirubrobacterales bacterium. Lineage (GTDB taxonomy): Bacteria > Actinomycetota > Thermoleophilia > Solirubrobacterales > 70-9 > CAXMST01. Next base: position 130,822 of record CAVURI010000001.1, on the reverse strand, counting down.
CCGCGCCTGGCGGATGTCGGAGACCATCGCCTTCGGCCCGGGGAACGCGGGCCGGGGGCCGGGGTCGGCAACCCGTCCGGGGACCGGAGCGGGCCCTGCTTCCACCTCCGCCGTGCTCATGCGGCGACCATACCCGCCCGTTCGACGCCGTGTCGAGTTTGGTCGGTGCCGGCCGCCGCGGGTGGGCGCGGTTGGCCTCGCGCCTGTCGGGTAGTGCTGATGGAACGGACCGAAGCACCCGAAAGAACGAGGTGGAGAGATGACCGACGACCCGCGAGTACCCGAGGGAGCCCAGAACCCGCCGACGACCGAGCGCCCGGCCGGCGGCCCCGACCCCGACAACCAGCCGCCGCCTCCGCCGCCCGAGTCCGACCCGACGCAGGAGTACGACGGCACCACGAGGGCGAGCGGCCCTCCTCGAACGACAACGAGCGCCCGCTCGAGGAGCTCAGCGTCTCAGCGCTTGCGCCGGCGCCGGGCTGCGACCCCGGCGCCGATCCCGAGCGCGGCGAGGCCGGCGGCGATCACGCCGGGGTGGGAGAGCAGCCGCTGATGCTGGCGCTCGACCTCGGGCCAGAGCCTCTCGTCGACGAGCTCGGCTGCGGCCTCCGGCGTCGGCTCGGCGCCTGCGGGCGGCGGCGGGATCGGCTCGGCGAACGCGACCCGGACCCGGCCGGGTCTCGGCAGCGGGCCCGGCGAACAGCTTGTCGGTCCCGGTGATCGCGCAGGGCACGATCGTGGCGCCGGTCTCGAGCGCCAGCCGCGCCGCCCCCTTGTGCGGCTTGCCGAGGATCGTCGGGTCGCGGACCCGGGTGCCCTCGGGGAACAGGGCCAGCAGGCCGCCGTCGCGGAGGATCTGCCGCGCGGTCTCGATCGCCTCGGCGTCGGAGGCGCCGCGGCGGACCGGGAAGGCGCCGAGCCGGATCAGGAGCTTGCCGCCTCGCCCCTCGAACAGCTCGTTCTTGCCCATGAACCGGATCGGCCGCTTCGTCGCGGCGGCGACGAAGAAGGCGTCCCAGAAGCTCTTGTGGTTGGGGGCGATGATCACCGGGCCCGTCTCGGGGATGTTCTCGGCGCCCTCGATCTTGAGCGCGTAGACGAGCTTCATGTACGGGATCGCGACTCCGCGCACGGTCCGGAACAGGGGCTTCGAGCTGCCCTTCTCGCGCGCGAACTCGTGCGCCTCGGCGTTCTCCATCGAGCGAGCCTATCCGGGCCGGACGCGGCATACTCCCGCCGACAGCGCGCCCAGAGGGGGCGCCGGATTCGGGAGGATCGATGAAGGTCGTAAAGGGTGGAGTCTTCGTTGCCGTCGTAGCGACGGCGCTGGCGCTGGCGGCGCTGGCCTATGCCGGAAACGTGCGGCAGACGGCCGGATCGGTCGAGATCGCGCCGGCCACGTCCGGGATCGCGAAGGCGAAGTGCGGCAAGCTGACGCGGCTCGGCAAGGGCAAGGTCACCCTCGTCGGCACGGGCTTCTCCGGCGCCGGGATCAGCACCTTCAACCAGGGCCTGCAGCCGCTGCGCCGCAAGGTCGTCGTCACCGCCCGCAACGCCGGTGCCACCTCCGCGAAGGCGAAGGCGTTCGGCTACTGCGCGAAGCGGATCCCGACCACGATCCGCCGTCAGCGCTCGCCGCTGACCCCGGCCGCCGTCCACAACGTCTTCGTCAACTGCGGCAAGGGGGAGACCGCGCTCGCCGGTGGCTGGAAGGTCCTCGGCACGCCGCCGGCGAGTTGGAGCGTCGTCAACTCGCTGCGCCAGGGCCGCAGCACCTGGGTCGTCTCGGTCGCCTCCAGCGGCGTCGGAACGGTCCGCGCCTACGCGATCTGCACGCAGAAGAAGCTGCCGCTCGTCGCGCGGGCCGGCCAGAAGATCCCGCCGACCCCCGGCAACATCTCGACGGCGATCGGTCAAGTGCCCGCAGGGGACGGCCGTGATGTCGGGCGGCTTCTCGGGCAACTACGACGAGGGCACACCCGCCGCGAACCTGCTCGTCCCGGTCTCCTCACGGCGTACCGGCGAGCGCACCTGGACGGTCGGCGCCGGCTCGACGACGGCGGACCCGAGCAGCAGCTTCGTCAAGGCGCACGCGTACTGCCTGCAGCAGCCGGTCGGCTGAGCGGGCGCTCAGCCGACGTCGTAGGAGTGGCCGGCGGCGCGTAGCCGCTCGGCCAGCCGCGTCCCGATCCCCGTCGACGGGGTGAGGACGCCGGCGCGGTCGGGCAGCTGCTCGCCGTCGAGCGCCAGGGCGAGGGCGCTCTCGCCGAGCATCACCGCGGTCGCCTTGTAGCCGGGGTCGCCGGGCGCGTCGATCCGGCAGACGAGGTGCTTGCCGGAGCTCGTGTCCGCGTGCACGTCGATCTTGAAGAAGCCCTTCTCGCGCTGCTCCTCGCTCGGCCCCTCGCCCGGATCGGGGAGGACGCGGTCGAGCAGCTTCCGGGTCGGGCCGATCGAGAGCCCGGCGACGAGGCCCGCGATCCCGCCCGCGATCCCCGCCGCCTTGACCGGGCCGAGCGGCAGCCCGCCGGCGAGCATCAGCTCGCGGTAGCGCAGCTCGCGCCCGTAGGCGTAGTCCTGCAGCGCGTTGCTGCGGCGGACGACGCGGGTGTTGACCGTGCCCATCACGAACGGAGCGAGCCAGCCGCCGAGCTCGTCGTCGTGGATCACGCCCATCGGGTCGCGCTCGTTCCCGAGGTCGGGCTCGGCGGAGCGGTCGGGGCTGAGCGCGTAGGGGTCGACCATCATCCGGCGCAGGGCCTTGTCGGCCTTGGCCGCGTCGAGCTGACCGCGCATCGAGTCGATCGTGCCGCCGCTGACGCCGCCGCGCATGCTGCGGACGACGAGCGTCGTCTCGGTCAGGTCGCCGGCCCCGGTCGCGGCGGCGTGCTCGTGCAGGAGCATCACGCCGATGTCGGAGGGGATCGAGTCGAAGCCGCAGGTGTGGACGATGCGGGCGCCGCTGGCGGCGGCGCGGTCGTTGGCGACGTCGATCGAGCGGCGCATGAACAGCGTCTCGCCGGTCAGGTCGGCGTAGTGGGTGCCGGCGTCGGCGCAGGCCTCGACCAGCGGCATCCCGTAGCGGTAGTAGGGGCCGACGGTGGTCGCGATCGCCTTCGCCGAGGCGGCCATCGCGCCGACGGCCTCGGGGTCGGAGCTGTCGGCGACGACGAGCGGCCACTCCGCGGCGGCGGCGCCGAGCTCGGCCCGGGTCCGCTCGAGCTTCTCCTGCGAGCGGCCGCCGAGCGCGATCCGCGTCCCCTCCGGCGCGGCGCCGGCCAGGTAGGCGGCGGTCAGCTTGCCGACGAAGCCGGTGGCTCCGTAGACGACGACGTCGTGCTGGCGGTCCTCGTGTCAGGTGAAGGCATGCCCGCAACCGTACTCGCTGCGCGGCTCCTCCCGGAGTTCCAGGGCGTCTTCCCGGCGTGACGATTCTCACGCTGCTCGAGCCGGTCGGGCGCTACCGTCGAGTATGGACGTCGCCGATCCCGCTCTCGTCAATCCTGCTCTCATCGCCGTCGGTCGTCCTTCGCACTCGCGATCGATCGCCTCGCGCCTGATCGGTCATCGCGACCGCCGAGGTCGCCGCCGCATTTCAGCGACGAGGACCCCGAGCTGAGCCGCATCCGCCCCCGGGCCTACCCGAGCTCCGCACCCGCGTCCTGCCCCTAACGACGACGACCCGGGCTTTCGCCCGGGCCGTCCGTCCCAAGGGTGGTGACCGCCCTACGCGGCGACGGCCGTCTTGTCCTCGTACTTCTCGCCGCTCTCGGCCTTGGCGACCAGCGACTCCGGCGGCGTGAACCGCTCGCCGTAGGTCTCGGCCAGCTCGCGGGCGCGGGCGACGAAGCCGGGCAGCGCCGCCCTCGTAGCCGTTCATGTACTGGACGACGCCGCCGGTCCAGGCCGGGAAGCCGATCCCCATGATCGAGCCGATGTTGGCGTCGGAGACCGTCTCGATGACGCCCTCGTCCATGCACTTGACCGTCTCGATCGACTCGATGAACATCATCCGCTCCTTCAGGTCCTCGAAGGGAACGTCGGTGTTCTCACCGCCCCAGTTGGCCTTGACGCCCTCCCACAGACCGGTGCGCTTGGCATCGTCGTCGTAGGAGTAGAAGCCGGCCTTCTCGAGCTTGCCGGGACGGCCCTCGTCGAGCATCTTGTCGATGACCGCGATCGAGGGATGGTTGTCCCAGCCGGAGCCACCGGCGGCGCCGGCCTCCTCGGCCGCGACGCGGATCTTCTTCATCAGCTTCATGTTGAGCTCGTCGCTCAGCTGAAGCACGGGCGCCGGGTAGCCGGCCTGCGAGGAGGCCTGCTCGATCGACGGGGCGGGAATGCCCTCGGCGAGCATGCCGATGCCCTCGTTGATGAAGGTCCCGATCACGCGGCTCGTGAAGAACCCGCGCGAGTCGTTGACCACGATCGGGGTCTTGCCGATCTGCTTGGCGAAGTCGAGGCTCTTGTAGAGGACCTCGTCGCCGGTCTTCTCGCCCTTGATGATCTCGAGCAGCGGCATCTTGTCCACGGGGGAGAAGAAGTGCAGCCCGATGAAATCGTCGGGACGGGAGACGTTCTCGGCCAGCTCGGTGATCGGCAGGGTCGAGGTGTTCGAGCCGAGGATCGCGTCCGGTGCGAGGTGCGGCTCGATCTCCTTGAAGACCTGCTCCTTCACCGACGGGTCCTCGAACACGGCCTCGATCACGATGTCGGCGCCCGCGGCCGCAGCCGGGTCCGTCGTCGCCGTGATCCGCGCCAGCAGCTCGTCGCCCTTCTCCTGGGTGACCTTGCCGCGCTCGACGCCCTTGGCGACGAGCTTCTCCGAGTAGTCCTTGCCGCGATCGGCGGCGGCCTGGTCGACGTCCTTGAGGACGACCTCGATCTTCGCCTTCGCGCAGACGTAGGCGATCGCCGCGCCCATCATCCCGGCGCCGAGCACGACCGCCTTCTTGGCGACGTAGGGCTCGATCCCCTCGGGCCGGCCGCGGTCGCCGTTGACCGCCTGCAGGTCGAAGAAGAACGCCTGGATCATGTTCTTGGAGACCTGGCCGCTGACGAGGTCGGTGAAGTACCGGCCCTCGATCGTGAACGCGTTGTCGACGTCCGTCTGCGCGCCCTCGACCGCCGCGGCCATGATGTGGTGCGGAGCCGGGTAGTTGGCGCCCTTGAGCTGCTTGCGCAGGTTCGCCGGGAAGGCCGGCAGGTTCTGCGCCAGCGCCGGGCTGGTCGGCTTGCCGCCGGGCATCTTGTAGCCGTCGGCGTCCCAGGGCTGCTTCGCCTCGGGGTTCTCGGCGATCCACGTCTTCGCCGCCGGGATCAGGTCGTCGGCGCGTCGGCGACGATCTCGTCGACGATCCCGATCTCCTGGCCCTTCTGCGGGTTGACGCGCTTGCCCTCCATCAGCAGCTTCATCAGCGCGTCGACGAGCCCGAGCATGCGGACCGTGCGGACGACGCCGCCGCCGCCGGGGAGCAGGCCGAGCTGCACCTCGGGGAAGCCGAGCTGGATCTTCGGGTTGTCGACGACGATCCGGTGGTGGGTGGCGAGACAGATCTCGAGCCCGCCGCCGAGCGCGGCGCCGTTGACGCAGGCGACGACCGGGACGCCGAGCGTCTCGAGCTTGCGCAGCTGCGCCTTGACGAGCGTCACGCCGGCCTCGATCTCGGCCGCGTTCTCCGGCTTCGCCTGGATCAGGTCGTTGAGGTCGCCGCCGGCGAAGAAGGTCTTCTTCGCCGAGGTCAGGATCACGCCCTTGACGTCGCCGGCCTCGACCTCGGAGGCGAGACGGTCGACCGTCTCGCCCATCGAGCGCACGTAGGCCTCGTTCATCGTGTTCGCGGACTGGTTCGGATCGTCGAGCGTCAGGACGACGATGCCGTCGTCGCCGCGCTCGTACTGGATCGTGCTCTCACTCATGAGTGTTGGAGCCTTTCTCTTACGTGTGTAGGTGGGTGTGAATGAGGCCGGCCCGAAGGCCGGCCTCTCAGTGGGTCGGAGCTAGACGCGCTCGATCACGGTGGCGATGCCCATGCCGCCGCCGACGCAGAGCGTCGCGAGGCCGTAGCGGCCGCCGGTGCGCTCGAGCTCGTCGATCAGCGTGCCGAGGATCATGCCGCCGGTCGCGCCGAGCGGATGGCCCATCGCGATCGCGCCGCCGTTGACGTTGACCTTCTCCATGTCGAGGCCCATGTCACGGACGAACCGCAGCACGACGGCCGCGAACGCCTCGTTGATCTCGACCAGGTCGAGGTCGTCGGCGGTCAGGCCGGCCTTCTCCAGCGCCTTCTTCGAGGCGGGGGCGGGGCCGGTCAGCATGATCGTCGGGTCGGCGCCCGAGAGCGCCGTCGCGAGGATCTTGCGCGCGGGGCTCGAGGCCCTGCTCCTCACCGGTCTTCTCGTTGCCGATCACCAGCAGCGAGGCGCCGTCGACGATGCCCGAGGAGTTGCCCGGGGTGTGGACGTGGTTGATCTTCTCGACCCAGTGGTACTTCTGCAGCGCCACGGAGTCGAAGCCGCCCATCTCGCCCATCATCGCGAACGACGGCTTCAGGCCGCCGAGCGTCTCGACGGTCGTGCCGGCGCGGATGAACTCGTCGTTGTCGAGCACGACCTGCTCGTTGATGTCCTTGACCGGGATCACGGACTTCGCGAACCGGCCCTCCTCCTGGGCCTTGGCGGCGCGCTCCTGCGAGCGGGCGGCGTAGGAGTCGACGTCGTCGCGATCGAACTCCTCGATCGTCGCGATCAGGTCGGCGCTGATCCCCTGCGGGACGAAGTACGTGTCGTAGTTCGTCTCCGGGTCCATCGCCCAGGGGCCGCCGTCGGAGCCCATCGGGACCCGCGACATCGACTCGACGCCGCCGGCGAAGACGAGGTCCTCGAAGCCGGAGCCGACCTTCTGCGCGGCGATGTTGACGGCCTCGAGGCCGGAGGCGCAGAAGCGGTTGACCTGGACGCCGGCGACCGTGTCGGGCAGGCCTGCCTTGATCGCGGCGGTCTTGGCGATGTCGGCGCCCTGGTCGCCGACCGGGGAGACGCAGCCGAGGACGACGTCGTCGACGGTCGAGGGATCGAGCTTGTCGTTGCGGACGAGCGTCTCGTGCATCAGGCCGACGACGAGGTCGACGGGCTTGACCGAGTGCAGCGAGCCGTTGCACCTTCCCCTTGCCGCGGGGGGTGCGGATCGCGTCGAATACGAGCGGTTCGGTGGCGGGCATCTGTGGTTCTCCTTGTGGTTGCCGTGCCGGGTCGCGCTGTCCGCGGCCCGAGGGACGTTTGTCAGTTCTCTGAAGCCGGTGAGGAAGTCTGGACCATCGGGTCCTGCTCCACCTGACCGGCGTTTTCGGTCGTCGAAGTCGTCGGGTAAGTCTGGGGCGGGGTGTGGGTGCGGCCGTCGGGCGACGTCTCGAGCACGGCGCTGAGGAAGCGGCCGATCGCGTCGGCGATCCGGGCGGTGCGGACCGAGGGCCAGAGGTCGAAGGCGTGCTCGGCGTCGGGCAGCTCGATGTAGCGGACGTCGGTGCGCGAGACCCGGCTTCAGCTCGCGCGGCGAAGTCGCGGGCGTCGCCGACCGGCACCAGCGTGTCGCGCTCGCCGTGGATGATCATGAACGGGGGCGCGTCGGGGTTGACGCGGAACGGGGCGAGGCGGCGCGGTAGAGGTCCTCGTTGCCCGCGAGCGGCTTCTTGAACGACGATCTGCTCGAAGGTCCAGCTGCGCAGCTCGGGGTAGTAGTGGCCGTTCGCGTTGGTGAGGTCGTAGACGCCGTAGAAGGGGACGGCCGCGATCACGCTCGTGTCCGCGTCCTCGAAGCCGGGCTGGAAGGCGGGGTCGTTCTCGGTCAGGCCGGCCAGCGCGGTCAGGTGGCCGCCGGCCGAGCCGCCGGTGATCGCGATCCGCGCGGGGTCGACGCCGAGCTCGGCGGCGTTCTCGCGGACCCAGGCGATCGCGCGCTTGACGTCGACGATGTGCTCGGGCCAGGTCGCCTCAGGGCTGAGCCGGTAGTCGATGTTGAAGCCGACCCAGCCGAGGCTCGCGAGGTGGTTGAGCAGCGGGATGCCCTGCTCGTAGCGGGAGCCGGAGAGCCAGCCGCCGCCGTGGACCTGGATCGACCGCGGGCCGGGGCCCGTCGCGGCATCGTGCTTCGGCCGGTAGACGTCGAGCCGCAGTCGCAGACCGTCCTCGGAGTGGAAGACGACGCCGCGCTCACGGGCGCACGGTCGGTGGCGACGAAGGTCAGCGGCGGCACCGCGCATGTGCGTGAGCGGCATCCGCCGGCCCGTCGTCGCCCGGCAGCCCCTCGAGCGCGTCCTCGACGCGTGCGCGGCGCTGCGCTGGGCGGCGATCGCGTGCCGGAGCTGGGCGACGAGCACCGCGCCGAGCCGACCGGCGGCGATCCGCCCGAGCCGGAGCCGGAGGCCGCCGAAGCGGACCAGGCCCGGCGAGCAGCAGCCGCCGTCGCCGCGAGAGCTGCCAGGCGAGCTCGCGGAACGACCGTCGCCCAGAACCAGCGCCTGACCCGGGCGCGCAGGGCCGGCGGCGCCGACGGCCGGATCGTGGCGATCCGGTGCTGCTCGCGCACCTGCGCCTTCAGGAACGCCGCGGCCTCGCGCCCGGGCGTCTGGGGCCGGGGCTCGGTGCCGTGGTCCTGGGCTGCGCTGGATCGGCTCGTCCATCGGTCGGCCGGGCTCGCGTCGTCCTCTAGAGCCCGTAGGTCTTGGAGATGATCTCCCGCTGGATCTCGTTGGTGCCGGCGTAGATCGGCATCACCAGCGCCGAGCGGACGTGGCGCTCCATGTCGTACTCGGTCGCGTAGCCGTAGCCGCCCATCATCTGCATGCCCTCGAGCGTCACCTTCTTGACCAGCTCGGTGGTCAGCAGCTTCACCATCGAGGCCTCGCGCGGCAGCATCTTCATCGGGTCGGCGTCGACCTTGCGGGCGACGTCGTAGGTGAGCAGGCGGGCCGCCTCGATCTCGGTCGCGAGGTCCGCGATCCGGTGACGCAGCACCTGGAAGGAGCCGATCGGCCGGCCGAACTGCTTGCGCTCCTTGATGTAGGCGAGGACGTCGTCGAAGGCGCGCTGGGCGACGCCGAGCGCGTTCGCGCCGACGATCAGGCGCTCGACGTTGAGGCCGCTCATCAGCTGCATCCAGCCGCCGCCGACCTCGCCGACGATCGTGCTGTCGTCGAGGTAGCAGTCGGTCAGGAAGACGTCGTTCACCTCCTTGCCGCCCATCGTCATGATCCCGTTGATCTCGACGCCCTCGGCGTCGGTCGGGATCAGGAACATCGTCAGGCCCTCGTGCTTGGAGCCGGAGCTGTCGGTGCGGACGATCGTCAGGATCTGGTCGGCGACGTGGGCCGCGGAGATCCACGTCTTCTGGCCGTTGAGGACGTAGCCGCCGTTCGACTTCTCCGCCTTGCAGGAGAGGGCGCCGACGTCGGAGCCGGCCTCGGGCTCGCTCATCGCGATCGCCGAGACGCGGCCCTCGCACATGCCGCCGATCACCTGCTGCTTCTGCTCTTCGGTGCCGAACTTGTTGACGGCGCCGGCGGTGATCAGGGTGACCGGGTAGCCGGCGATCGGGAGCAGGCCGCGGAAGGCCTCCTCGAGGAACAGGCAGGCGTCGACCATGCCGCCGCCGGTGCCGCCGTACTCCTCGGGCACGGAGGCGCCGAGGTAGCCGAGCTCACCGAGCTTCGTCGAGACGTCGGCGTTGTGCATCTCGGTGTAGTGGTCGGTCAGGTTCTCGCGCTGCTCCGCGGTCCCGGCCTCGCGCTTGGCGAAGTCGCGGATCGCCTCGACGAAGTCCTGCTGCTCGTCGGTCAGGCCGCTGACCGGGGAAGTGGTGGTCGTGCTCATCTGTGGGTTCGTCTCCTTGCGGGGGTGGGTTGTCAGTTGTCTGAAGGTTCTGAGGCTGTGGCAGCGGGCTCGGAGGCCGGGCCGGCGCCGTTGCCGTCGGCGGCGACGACGGCCTCGTAGAGGCCCTCGGCCATCCGCGTCGCCGACTCGACCAGCAGCTCGTGCACCTGCTCGCGGTCGAGGCGCCCGTGGTCGAGCCACTGGACCGTCGCCGCCTCGGCGAGGCCGCCGTAGGCGCGCATCATCGCCAGGCGCTCGGGGGCGACGTCCTCGATCGGGCCGAGCCCGAGGATCGCGATCATCCGCACGGCGGCGTCCTCGCGCGCCTCCTCGAAGACGGCGGCGATCTCGGGATCGCCGAGGCCCTGGCTGCGGATCGAGTCGAGCCAGGTGCCGCGGTTGCGGGAGGTCATCTCGAGCCAGCGGCCGACCGCCTCCGAGACCCGGGCCCGGACGCTGGTGCCGGCGACGTACTCGGGGACCGGCAGCGGCGGCACCCGGACCATCTCGCGGACGACCTCGACGTAGAGGTCGCGCTTGGTCCCGAAGTAGTGGTTGATCAGGCCGCGGGCGACGCCGGCCTCGGTCGCGATCTCCTCGAGCGAGACGGCTCCGTAGTGGCGCTCGCTGAACAGGCGGCGGGCGGCGTCGAGGATCTGCCGGCGACGCTCGTCCGGCTCCAGCCTCGATCCGCGCGCGGGGGCGCCGTTTTCGGCTTGGGCAGCGGCGGAGGTGGCGGGGGTGCTCGCCATCACGGACGCTGGACTGTAGCACCTTGTTGGCGGCTCGCCAACAGCTATTGACGAGCTGCCAAACCGCGAATCAGTCGCCGCGGGGCTCGATCCGCAGGGCGCCGCTCGGGCAGCGTCCGACCTGGGCGTCGACCGCTTCCCCGGGTGCCCCGTCCGGCTGGATCCAGGGGCGCTTGTTCGTGTCGAAGACCTGCGGCAGCCCCTTCACGCACTCGGCGGCGTGGATGCAGACCTCGGGGTCGAAGGAGACGGTGCGCTCGCCGCCGACGTAGTCCTTGCGGCTCACAGTCCGAAGCGCTCCCTCTGGTCGGCGGGGACCAGATCGAGGTAGTCGGGGTGCTTGCCGATCCAGGCCTTGATGAAGGGGCAGAAGGGGAGCACGTCGAGCCCCTCGTCGCGGGCCGCGTCGAGCGCGCGCCTGTGCCAGCTGGGAGCCCAGCCCCCGACCCTCGAACTCGTCGTCGATCTCGGTGTGGGTGAAGGCGATCGACCCCGGCCGCCTGCGGTAGACGGCGAAGCCGGCGAGCTCGCCGTCGCTGCGAATCTCGAAGCGGTTCTCGTCGGGGTTGTCGGTGACCTCGGCGGCGATCGACAGATCCTACGCAGGGCGCCGCGGGCTCACATCTTCATCCCGCCGGGCCCGCGATCGGCGGCTGCCCGGGCGCGTCGCCGCTGCCGGCCTCGGCGGTGGCCTCGCGCCCGCTGCGGCCGATCCACCCGGACACGGTCCTGCGCCGAGCGCAACCGCGATCAGCGCGATCAGCGCGACGGCAAGCTTGTCCGGTGATCATCGCCGCGAGTCAGCCCGGCCGCCGGGCCGCGATCAGGCCGGGAAGCTCGCCGCCGCGTCCCCGTCGGATAGCCTCAGCCGCCCAGGCACGGAGCCGGGGCGGGAGCCTGGCTTCCGGGAGACGAGGAGGAGTGGGATGAGCACCGTTCGCGAGGCCACGTTCGAGCTGTGGCGCAAGCATGGGATGACGACGATGTTCGGCAACCCGGGCTCGACCGAGCTGCCGATGCTCGCCGACTTCCCCGACGACTTCCGTTACGTGCTCGGCCTGCAGGAGGCGGTCGCGGTCGGCATGGCCGACGGCTTCGCCCAGGCCTCCGGCACGGTCGGCCACGTCAACCTCCACACCGCCCCCGGCGTCGGCAACGGCATGGGCGCGATCTTCAACGCCCAGGCGAACCACACGCCGCTGCTCGTCACCGCCGGCCAGCAGGTCCGGCCCGTGATCACGATGCAGGCCAACCTGACCAACCGCGAGGCGACGCGGATGCCGCACCCGCTCGTCAAGTGGAGCTTCGAGCCGTCCCGGGCCGAGGACGTGCCCGCTGCGATCGGCCGCGCGATCCACACCGCGGCGCTCGCCCCGAAGGGCCCGGCCTTCGTCTCGATCCCGATGGACGACTGGACCGTCGAGGCGCCCGACGACTCGACCACCCACGCGATCGCCCGTGAGATCAGCGGCCGCGCCGGCGCCGACCCGGCCGCCGTCGCCAAGCTCGCCGAGCGGCTCGCCGCGGCGAGCAACCCCGTCCTCGTCGCCGGCCCCGACATCGACGCCTCCGGCGGCTGGGACGATGCCGTCGCCCTCGCCGAGGGCCAGAACATGGCCGTCTGGGCGATCCCCGCGACCGGCGGCGGCCGGCTCGGCTTCCCGGAGAACCATCCGCTCTTCCAGGGCACGCTGCCGCCGGCGATCGCGCCCGTCGCGGAGATGCTCGCGCCCTACGACCTGGTCCTCGTCGCCGGCGCCTCGGTCTTCGCCTACTACCCCTACATCGCCGGCGACCTGCTCCCCGCCGGCGCCGAGCTCGTCGCCCTCACCTCCGATCCCGACGAGGCGGCGCGGGCGCCGATGGGCGAGGCGATCATCGGCGACGTCGGCCTGACCCTGGCGGCGCTCAACGCCGCCCTCGACGGCGGAAGCAGCTCCCGCCAGGCGCCGCCGGAGCGCGACGGCCCGCTCGACGCTCCCGACATGGGCGACGGGCCGATCAGCGGCACCGAGGCGATGAAGGTGCTCGGCTCCGTCTTCCCCGAGGACGGGATCGTCGTCCTCGAGGCGCCCTCGAGCACGCTCGCGCTGCGCAACCAGCTGCGCCTGTCGCGGCCGGGCTCCTACTACTTCGGCGCCGGCGGCGGGCTCGGCTTCGGCCTCTCGGCCGCGGTCGGCGTCCAGCTCGCCCAGCCCGACCGGCCGGTCGTCTGCGTCGTCGGCGAGGGCTCGGCCCAGTACGCGATCACCGCCTTCTGGTCGGCGGTCGCCTACCGGACGCCGGTCACCTTCCTCGTGCTCCGCAACTCCGAGTACTCGATCCTCAAGTGGTTCTCGCTCGCCGAGGGCGTCGAGAACGCCCCCGGGCTCGACCTGCCGGCCCTCGACGTCGCCGCCGTCGCGGCCGGCTACGGCGTCCCCTCGCGCAAGGTCGAGGGCGCCGAGGAGCTGGAGGCGGCGCTGCGCGAGGCGATCGGCAGCGACGGGCCGAGCCTGGTCGAGGTCGGCGTCGCGCCCGGCATGTGGCTGGGCTGAGCGGAGTGCGGGGAGCGAGCGCGTGAATCCCGCAACCGCGACCGCCGCGACGGCCGGCGAAGCGAGGGGAGACGGCCGCCGCGAGCGCAGGCTCGCCGAGGCGATCAAGCCGGCGCCGCTGCCCGGCGGCCCCGCCGCCGATCGCGCCCCCGACTGGGTCGCTTCCGGCACGCCCGAGCCCCTCCGTGGCGACCTGATCTCGCTGCTCGGCGAAGAGCAGGTGCTCCACCGGGCCAGCGACCTCGTCCGCTACGCCTCCGACGCCAGCCCCTACCGCGTCTTCCCGAAGGTCGTCGTCCGGCCACGCAGCGAGATCGAGGTCGCGCGGCTGATGGCCTACTCGCGCGAGCGCCGGATCCCGCTCGTCTTCCGCGCCGGCGGCACCAGCCTCAACGGCCAGGGCCAGGGCGACGGGATCCTCGTCGACGCGCGCCACAACTGGCGCGGAGTCGAGGTGCTCGAGGACGGCACCGCCGCCCGGATCCGGCCCGGCACGATCCTCGGCCACGTCAACCGCGTCCTCGCTCCCTACGGGACCAAGCTCGGGCCCGATCCGGCCAGCACCGACATCGCGACGATGGGCGGCGTCCTCGCCAACAACTCCGGCGGGATGCGCTGCGGGATCACCAAGGACACCTACTCGACGCTGCGCTCGCTGCGCTTCGTGCTGCCGTCGGGAACGACGATCGACACGACCGACCCCGACGCGGGCGAGCGCTTCGCCCGCGAGGAGCCGGAGCTCGTCGCGGGCCTCGAGCGGATCCGCGACGAGATCCGCGGCGACGGCGACCTGCGCGAGCTGATCAGGCGCAAGTTCTCGATCAAGAACACGACCGGCTACCGGCTCTGTGCCTTTCTCGACGCCGACGAGCCGCTGGAGATCTTCCAGCGGCTGCTGGTCGGCAGCGAGGGCACGCTCGCCTTCGTCTCCGAGGCGACGCTGGAGACGGTGCCGCGCCCGCAGGTGACGACGACCGCCTGGGTCCACTTCGCCGGGATCGAGGAGGCGACAGCGCCGGTCGGCGAGCTCGTCGCCGCCGGGGCGACCGCCGTCGAGCTGATGGTGGCGCCGGCGCTGCTCGTCGCCGCCCACTCGATCCCGGGCACCCCCGAGTACTGGAAGGAGCTCGACCACACCACGGCCGTGCTGCTGGTCGAGTTCGGCGCCGACGACGCCGACGGGCTCGCCCAGGCGCAGGCCCGCGCCGACGAGGTGCTCGAGGGCTACGAGGTGACGCGCCCGGTCGAGTGGGAGCTGGAGCCGGAGACGATCGAGATCTCGTGGAAGGTGCGCGAGGGCATGCACGGCCTCGTCGGCCGGCTGCGGGCGCCGGGCACCGCCCTGATCGTCGAGGACGTCTGCGTGCCGCCGGCGCGGATCGCCGAGTGCGCGGTCGAGCTCCAGGGCCTGCTCGGCGAGCACGGCTTCCTCACGGGGGTCGCGGGCCACGCATCGGCGGGGAACCTGCACTTCATGCTCACCCCGGACTTCGCCAAGGCCGAGGATCTCGAGCGCTACGAGAGCTTCATGTCGAAGCTGGTCGAGATGATCGTCGAGCGCTACGACGGCTCGCTCAAGGCCGAGCACGGGACCGGGGTCAACATGGCGCCGTTCGTCGAGCTCGAGTGGGGCGCGCGGGCGACCGAGCTGATGTGGGAGATCAAGGCGCTCGCCGACCCCGACGGCCTGCTCGGCCCCGGCGTCGTCCTCAACCGCGACCCCGGCTGTCACCTGCAGAACCTGAAGACGACGCCGGAGGTCGAGGAGTCGGTCACGGCCTGCGTCGAGTGCGGCTTCTGCGAGCCGGTCTGCCCGAGCCGCGACCTGACGACGACGCCGCGCCAGCGGATCGTCCTGCGCCGCGAGATGGCGCGGCAGCCGGCGGGCTCGCCGGTGCTCGACGCGCTCGCCTCGGAGTTCGTCTACGACGGCCTCGACACCTGCGCCGTCGACGGGAGCTGCGCGCTCGCCTGCCCGCTCGGGATCGACACCGGGGCGCTGGTCAAGGAGCTGCGCGGCGCCGCCCACGGGCCGCGCGCGAGCCGCGCCGCCGAGGCAGGTGGCCGATCGCTGGAAGCTGGTCGAGGCGGGCGCCCGCGCCGGCCTGCGGGCCGGCGCCGCCGCCAGCGAGCGGCTCGGTCCGGTCCGGCTCGTCAAAGGGACCGCGAAGGTGCGCTCGCTCGCCGGCGCCGAGGCGGTCCCGGCCTGGGTCGAGCCGATGCCCGCCGCCGCCGACGGCGCGCTGCCGCGCGACCCGGCGCGAGGGCGCCGCCGCCGTCTACATGCCCGCCTGCATCAACCGGATCTTCGGCCCGGCGGCGGGCGCGGGGCATGAGCCTGCCCGCGGCGCTCGTCGCCGTCTCCGAGCGGGCCGGGATGCCGGTCTGGATCCCCGACGACGTCGCCGGCAGCTGCTGCGGCACGCCGCAGAGCTCGAAGGGCTTCGCCTCCGCGCACGCGCGCCGCGCCAACGAGACGGCGGAGCAGCTCTGGCGCTGGAGCGGGGAGGGGGCGCTGCCGGTCGTCTGCGACGCGACCTCGTGCACGCACGGCCTGATCGAGGTCGGCGGAGGTGCTCAGCGACGCCAACCGCGAGCGCCACGCGCAGCTCGAGATCATCGACTCGATCGAGTGGGCCCGGCGGCTGCTCGCCGCGCAGGGCGCCGACGGCGGGCCGGCGCTGAAGGTGTCCGAGCCGCTCGGCGCCGTCACCGTGCACCCGACCTGCTCCTCGCGCAAGCTCGGCCTCGACCGCGCCCTCGCCGAGGTCGCCGGGGCGCTCGCCTCCGAGGTCCGGGTGCCGCCCTCGGCCGGCTGCTGCGGCTTCGCCGGCGACCGCGGCTTCCTGCACCCGGAGCTGACCGCGTCGGCGCTGGCGCCGGAGGCGGCCGAGGTGGCGGCGGCCGCCGACAGCGACGCCTACGTCTGCGGCAACCGCACCTGCGAGATCGGCCTGCGCCGCGAGACCGGCCACGACTACGAGTCGATCATCCACCTGCTCGAGCAGCGAGACCCGGGCGGGCGTCCTCTGACCGGCGCCTGAGCGCACCCGCACCGGGCTCATGTAGCTCCGCTACACAGCGCCCGTTGCGTGCACGCTCATGCTTGGTCAGAGAACGCCTTTCGCGCGACTACACTGCGCCGGGTGCCGCGGTCCTTCGGACTCCTCGTCCTCCTCCTCCTGTTTCTGATCGCGGCTCCGGCGGCACGCGCGAGCGACGAGGGCCGCGGCGACCCGTTCCGGCCCGTCGAGCCCGTTCCCGGGCCCGCAGCAGGCCCATTCCCCGCGAAGGTCAGCGGTCTCGCCGGAGTGCCCGGCCGAGCCTGGCCTGCGACTTCGTGCCGGCGGCGTACGCCGAGAACTCGGGGCCGACCGACTGGGGCAACTACGACCTCGCCAAGCGCGAGGGCGACGGGCTCGACATCGACCGGATCGTGATCCACGACACCGAGGCGAGCTACGCCGACACGCTCGACATCTTCCAGACGCCGAGCAGCTACGTGAGCGCGCACTACGTCGTCCGCTCCGCCGACGGCCACGTCACCCAGATGGTCCGCAACCGGGACGTCGGCTACCAGGCCGGCAACTACTACTTCAACCAGCACTCGATCGGGATCGAGATCGAGGGCTACGCGCTCGAGGGCAACAGCTGGTACACGCGGCGACGTCTACCGCTCGACCGCGGCCCTGATCGCCTACCTGGCCGATCGCTACGACATCCCCCTGAACCGCCGGCACGTGATCGGCCACGACGAGGTCCCCGGCCCGAACCTGACCTACCAGGCGGGCATGCACTGGGACCCGGGCACCTTCTTCAACTGGACCCGGCTGATGCGGCTCGCCGGCGCCAAGAAGACGCCCGCCCGCGGCCTGCCCGAGGTCGGCGACGCCGTCGTGATCAAGCCCGACTACGCGACGAACGAGCCGCCCGTCTCGAGCTGCGACACCTCGACGCCGCCCGTCTGCACCGACCTGCCGCCGCAGCCGGCGAACTTCGTCTACCTGCACAGCGACCGGCAGCACAGCGCGCCCTACATCTCCGACCCGTTCCTCGCCGGCGAGGCGCAGGAGCCCGACGGGGTCGGCACGACCCAGGCCGACGACTGGGGCGACAAGGCGGTCGCCGGCCAGACGTTCGTCGTCGCCGCGGTCAAGGGCGACTGGACCGCGATCTGGTACGGCTCCCAGAAGGCCTGGCTCTACAACCCCGACGGCGCCAACACGGCGCCGACCAGCTCCCGCTTCATCAAGGTCGCGCCGGGCAAGGACCCGATCCCGGTCTGGGGCGCCGCCTA
The DNA here is from genome assembly GCA_963743845.1 of uncultured Solirubrobacterales bacterium. GTDB lineage: Bacteria > Actinomycetota > Thermoleophilia > Solirubrobacterales > 70-9 > CAXMST01. Next base: position 113,369 of record CAVURI010000001.1, on the reverse strand, counting down.
CCCGTCGAAGCTGCAGAAGCTCTCGCTCGGCTACTCGATCCCGAGGGGCCAGAAGTACACGGTCACCGGCCCGGTCCAGACCGACCGCTACCAGGCCGAGCTCTTCGACGACCTCACCAACTACTTCGTCCTCACCGACGACACCGTCTACTACGAGATCCAATACAACCACCGCCACGGCTTCGTCCAGGCGAAGGACGTCGCCCTCCAGAAGACCGGCTAGCCGGAGAAGCCCTGGCTACATGGGCCGTAGCACCGGTTCCGCCTCAAGGACCACGCGTCAGTCAGCCGTTCTGTCGGGACTTGCTGGTCGCAGCGACCACTGGATCCGGACAGAACGGCCGGACCAGCGCCTGATCGCCCCAGTTTGGCTCCGCGGTCCGCGCCGCTCCCCGGCCGGCAAGGCCGGCGGGGGACCCCGCTCGGTTAGGCTCATCGCTCGATGACGACCACCAACGCACGTCTCGCCGAGTCCCGCCCGATGCCGGCCGAGCCGGTGCTGCGCGAGGTGATCGGGGCGCTCGAGGGGATCGAGCGGCTCGCCGGCTCGGAGGGCGAGCGGCAGGCGGCGGAGTGGATCGCGGCCCGGCTCGAGGCTACCGGCGCGCGGGCCACGTCGACGAGGAGACCTTTCACGACGGCTTCGCCGGGATGCTCGGCAAGCTCGCCGCGGCGGCGTCCGTCGCCGGTGGGGTTGCCGCCACGGGCCGCTTCCGCGCTGCTCGGCGCCGCCGTTGGCGCCGGCGTCGCGGCGCTGATCGCCGACGACATCTCGAACGGGTTCCGGCCCTGGCGCAAGGCCGTGATGCCGGAGAAGACGACGACGAACGTGGTCGCCGAGTATCGGCGACCCGAACGCCGAGCGGACGCTCGTCGTGCTCGGTCACCACGACGCGGCCCGCTCCGGCCAGGTCTTCGACCCGACCCTCCAGCGGCTGGCCGGCGAGCGCTTCCCCGGGATCATCGAGCGGATCGACACCTCGCTGCCGCAGTGGTGGGGCCTGCTCGCCGGGCCGCTGATGGTCGCCGCTGGCAGCGCGAGCGGGCGCCGCGGCCTGACCGCCGCCGGCGCCGTCGGCTCCGCGATCGGCGCCGCCCTGATGGAGGACATCCAGCGCAGCGAGATCGTGCCCGGCGCCAACGACAACCTGAGCTCGATCGCGGTGATGGTCGCGCTCGCCGAGGCGCTGCGCGAGCGCCCGGCCGCGGGCCTGCGAGTGATCCTTGCCTCCTGCGGGGCCGAGGAGATCCTGCAGGGCGGCATCTACGGCTTCTGCGACCGGCACCTGGCGCAGCTCGACCGCGAGCGGACCTGGGTCCTCAACCTGGACACGGTCGGCTCGCCCGGCCTCGTCCTGCTCGAGGGCGAGGGCCCGGTGATCATGGAGGACTTCTTCGACGTCACCTGGCGCGACCTGATCGCCCGCGTCGCCGAGCGCGAGGGGATCCCGATGCGTCGCGGCATGCGGGCACGGGCCTCGACCGACACCGTGATCCCGAGCCGGATGGCCTACCCGACCGCCTGCCTGGTCTCGGTCAACCGCTACAAGGCGCTCGCCAACTACCACCAGCCCAGCGACAGCTCCGAGAACCTGAGCTGGGCGACGGTCGCCGCGGCAGCGGACCTCGCCGAGGCCCTGGCCCGCGAGCTCGCGGCCTGAGGCTGAGCCGGCGCGGCGATGCAAGGCCGAAGCCGCCGCGGACCGTGACCGGCAGGACCTGCCTGATCACCGGGCGCGGCGAGCGGCGATCGGCCGCGCCACCGCCTACGCGGCCGCCTCCCGCGGCGGGCGCCTCGCCCTCACCGACATCGCCGCCGAGGGCCTCGAGGAGACCGTCGCCGAGGTGCGCAGGCGCGGCGGCGAGGTCGTCTTCGCCGAGGCGGCCGACATCTCCGACCACGAGGCGGTCGCGGCGATGGCTGAGCGCTTCGGCGCCGAGCACGGCGCTGTCGACGTCGTCATGAACGTCGCCGGGATCTCGGCCTGGGGAACGGTCGATCGGCTCGAGCACCGTCACTGGCGCTCGATGGTCGACGTCAACCTGATGGGCCCGATCCACGTGATCGAGTCGTTCGTGCCGCCGATGATCGAAGCCGGCCGCGGCGGCCGGCTCGTCAACGTCTCCTCCGCCGCGGGCCTGTTCGGCTTCCCCTGGCACGCCGCCTACAGCGCCTCCAAGTTCGGCCTGCGCGGCGTCTCGGAGGTGCTTGCGCTTCGACCTGCGCCGGCACGGCATCGGCGTCAGCCTGGTCGTTCCCGGCGGCGTCGACACGCCGCTCGTCGGCACCGTCGAGATCGCCGGCGTCGACCGCTCCGACCCGCGCATCCGCAAGATGATCAAGCGCTTCCAGGCCCACGCCCAGACCCCCGAGCACGTCGCCGAGACGATCCTCGACGGGATCGAGCGCGACCGCTACATGGTCTACACCTCGCGCGACATCCAGTTCGGCTTCTGGGTCCAGCGCAAGTTCGCCTACCCCTACGAGCTCGCGATGCGGTTCGCCAACGACCGCTTCGAGAAGCTCGCCGAGCCGCGGCGGGACAATTAGCCCATGGACTCGGACTGCCCCGACGCACTCGTCATCTTCGGGATCACCGGCGACCTCGCCCGCAAGAAGACCTTCGCCGCGCTCTACAACCTCGAGGAGCACGGCGGCATCCCCTGCCGGATCGTCGGCGTCGGTCGCCGGGAGTGGACGCACGACGACCTGCGCGAGCACGCGGCGAAGTCGATCCGCGAGACCGTCGCCGGCGTCGACGACGCGGTCCTCGAGCGGCTGTTGCGGCGGATGGGCTACCACGGCGGCGCCCTCGACGCGGCCGAGACCTACGAGGAGCTGGCACGGATCGTCCCGCGGACGAACCTGCTCCATTACCTGGAGACGCCGCCGGCGATGTTCGCGCCGATCGTCGAGCAGCTCGCGGCGGCCGATCTGCTCGCCGACTCGCGCGTGCTGATCGAGAAGCCGTTCGGCCACGACCTCGCCTCCGCCCGCGAGCTCGACCGGCGCCTGCGGCGCGTCCTCGACGAGCGCCAGATCCTGCGGCTCGACCACTTCCTCGGCAAAGAGCCGGTCATGGACATCCTCTACCTGCGCTTCGCCAACGCGATCCTCGAGCCGGTCTGGAACCGCCGCTACGTCGAGTCGGTCCAGATCACGATGGCCGAGAGCTTCGGCGTAGAGGAGCGCGGCCGCTTCTTCGACGAGGTCGGCGCCGTCCGCGACGTCGTCCAGAACCACCTGCTCCAGGTGCTGGCGCTGATCGCGATGGAGCCGCCCTCCGCCGGCCCCGACGACGGCGACTCGATCCGCAACCGCAAGACGGACCTGTTCCGGGCGATGCCGGCCGTCGACCCGCGCCAGCGTCGTCGCCGGCCAGCACGTCGGCTACCGCGAGATCGACGGGGTCAGCGCCGACTCCGACACCGAGACCTTCGTCGCCCTGCGGCTCGCGGTCGACAACTGGCGCTGGGAGGGGGTCCCGTTCTTCATCCGCGCCGGCAAGTGCCTGCCGGTCGACGCGACCGAGATCCGGGTCATCTTCAGCGCCCGCCGCGGCTCGGGATCGGCGGCCGCGAGCTGGCCGAGGCGAACGAGCTGATCGTCAGGCTGAAGCCCGACCCCGGCGCCGAGCTCCGGCTGATGGCGAAGCGCGGCGGCGAGGAGCGCCTGCACCGCGTCGGCCTCAGCCTCCTGTTCGGCGAGCAGGTCGGCTACCAGCCGGAGGCCTACGAGCGGCTGCTCGGCGACGCCCTGCACGGCGACTTCCAGCTCTTCCCCGACCAGCCCGCGGTCGAGCAGACCTGGCGGATCGTCGAGCCGATCCTCTCGGGCCTCGACCCGCTGCCCTACGAGCCGGGCACCTGGGGCCCGGAGGCCGCCGACGAGCTCGTCGCCGAGCACGGGGGCTGGCGCGCCCCCTGGCTACCGTAGGCCGGCGAGATCGAGCAGCCCGGCGGCGGGCCGCTCCGGGTCGTCGAGGGCGCCGACCAGCTCCGGTCCCGCCAGCGAGCCGACCTTGGCCTCGAGCTCGGCCGCGCTCATCGGCCGGCTCGGCGAGCCGAGCGCCTCGCTGACGCGGGCGAGCTCGTAGCCGTCGCGGTCGAGGACCGCCTCCGACTGGCCGAGGGCGGCGTCGGCCTCGAGCACGAGAGCCTCGCTCGCCGCAAGCACCTCGGGATCGACCGAGTCGAAGGTGGCGACGTCGGGGCGGCCGCGCAGCAGCGCCCAGGCGACGAGGTAGGGGATCGAGAACTTCGCCTCCATCCCCGTCGCGGGTCGGATCACGGACGCCGCCTGGAGCGAGATCGGGTGGACGCGGATCCGCAGCCGGCCGGCCCGGGCCCGGGTCGCGTCCACGGTCAGCGCCGCCTCGATCGCCGAGTGGGTCTGCAGGCAGCAGGGGTAGGCCTTGATCCAGTTGTCCTCGATCGCGGGTCGGCTGTCGGCGAGCGGATCGAGCAGCGCCGCCGGATCGAGCGGCTCGACGCCCCAGGTCCGGCAGATGCCGGTGAGGATCGTGCCGAGGTCGGCTGCGGCCCCGGCCGCCGCGAGCCGGGCCGCGTCGCGCCCGGCGACGACTGCGCCGGCGACGCCGAGCGACTTGCCGTCGCCGCCGAACGAGGCGAGCAGGCCGCCGCTGCGGGTCAGCGCGATCGCCAGGGCGGCGGGGAGGGCGCCCGCGGGCATCGCCGCGCCGGTGACCCAGGCGGCCGCGGCTCCGGCCCCGCCGCAGACGGCGGTCGGGTGCAGGCCGCGTCCGTAGATCGCCGGGTGTCCGTGGCGGGAGAGGGCGGCCATCGTCTCGAAGCCTGCCGCGTGCGCCTCTACCGCCTCGGCGGCGCTGCCGCCGCGGCCCGCGACCGAGAAGAGGGCGGCCGGGGCCGCGGCCGCGGAGAGGTGGGCGAGGCCGGGGGTCCAGGTGTCGTCGAAGTCGAGCACGTGGCCGGCGGTGGCCGCGGCGAGCAACGGGTCACCCGCATCTGCAGCCGCCCGTCCGGCGGCGGAGTCGCGACCCGCGGACGCGCAGGCGAGCCAATCGAGCAGTGCGGCCCGGTAGCCGCCCCGCCCTCGCGCCGGGGTGCTCAATCCCAGTCCCGCAGCAGGCGCGGCACGAGCCACAGGCCGAGCGCGATCCCGAAGACGCCGCCCGCAACCGCCCCGATCACGGGCTGCTCGAAGAAGATCCCGACGCCGCCGCCGACGACGACGCAGAACAGGATCGTGCCGAGCATCGCCAGTCCCTCGGCCCGCTCGTCGGCATCTCGATGCCCGTCCTCGCCCATCGCGCCGCGAGTATAGGCGGCTCCGACGGCGCCGAAATCGAACCGGCGCACGCGGAGCTTCACCTATGTAGCTTCACCCGGCGATGGTGGAGGAGAGGCACTTTGCCTCGGCGCGACGGGGGTGCGCCGGGTGAGCGCCGCGCCAGCCCCGGCCGGTGGCCGGAGCGCGCTCGGCAGGCTGTTCGACGGCGGACGGCGGCTGGCCACGCGCGAGGACGTCCCGCCCGGATCGTGGCTCAACAACGCCGGCGGCACGACCGCGCTGGCGGGCAAGGTCTTCGCCCAGCTGATCACCCCGGGGCTCTCGTGGCGGCGCGAGTTCGTGCGCCAGTACGTGTTCGCGTTCCAGACGACGCTGCTGCCGGCGACCGTCGTCGCGTTCGTGATCGGCTTCTCGACGATCGGGATCCAGGGCGGCTCGCTCGCCTCGGCGTTCGGCGCGATCGACCGGATCTCGGCAGCCGCCCCGGTCGCCTTCCTGCGCGAGCTCGGGCCGCTGCTGACGACCGCGATCGTCGCCGGCACGCTCGGCTCGACGATCACCGCCGAGCTCGGCGCGCGCAAGATCCGCGAGGAGCTGCTCGCGCTCGAGATCCTCGGGATCAACCCGGTCCGCAACCTGATCCTGCCGCGCGTCGTCGGGCTGGCGCTGTGGATGCCGGTGCTCAGCCTGCTCACCTTCTGGGCCGGGATCCTGGGCACGTTCGCGGCGGCGACCCTGCTCTACGACTCGACCGTCCAGGCCTACTTCAGCCAGCTGCTGACCCTGACCAACTTCATCGACCTCTGGGGCAGCGTCGTCAAGCTGACCCTGTTCGGGGTGATCATCGGCGTGATCAGCGCCTACAAGGGCCTGCAGGTCGGCGGCGGCGCCGAGGGCGTCGGCAGGGCGGTGAACGAGTCGGTCGTCACCTCGCTGGTCGCGATCGGGATCGTCACGGTCGTCTACACGCAGCTCTTCCAGGCCTTCTACCCCGAGGTCAACTTCGGCGGATGAACCCCCCGCCACCACCTCCGCCGCCGCCCGCGGCCACGTCCGCCGCCGAGAGGCCGGCCGGCGGCGAGCGCCGCTGGGGCCTGAAGGAGGTCGTCGAGAAGCCCAAGCACGTGCCCCTGATCGACACGGCGGGCGAGTTCTTCGGCTTCGTCTTCCAGGGCGTCCGCGGCCTCCGCAACGTCGGCGACTACTCGGCGGAGGTGCTGCGACAGGTCGGCCTGCTCGTCGCCGGCAGCGTGCTCGTGGTCGTCTTCATCGCGTTCATCGCCGGCGCCTCCTGCGGGATCGCGGCCGAGGCGATCGGCCAGGCGATCGGTGCCTCGATCGCCGGCCCGCTGTTCAGCTCGTTCTGCGTCGGACGCGAGGTCGTCCCGTTCATCTTCGGCTTCATCGTCGCCGCCAAGGTCGGCGGCGGCGTCGTCGCCCAGATCGGCGCGATGCGCGTCAACGAGGAGGTCGACGCGATGGAGATCATGGGCATCCCCTCGATCACCTACCTCGTCTCGACCCGGATGCTGGCGGCCGCGGTCGTGATGCCGATCGCCTATCTGCTCTCGCTCGGAGCCGGCATGGGCGCCTCCTGGCTGACTTCGTTCGTGCGCTCGGGCACGGTTTCGCAGGGCACCTGGGAGTTCGTCTTCTACACGGTGACCAGCCCCAGCGACCTGATCTATTCGATGATCAAGGGGATCGTCCTGAGCACGGCCGTGATCCTCGTCGCGCTCTATTTCGGCTATCGCGTGCGCGGCGGCCCAGTCGAGGTGGGGACGGCGACGGCGCAGTCGATGGCGGTCAACCTGATCCTCGTCACGGTCCTCAACATGGTCATGACCTTCCTCTTCTGGGGCTTCGACCCGGGACTCCCGATCGCGTAGGGGCGGACGATGGCTGCGGGACGTTCGGGAAAGGCTGAGCCGCACATGGCGGCCGACGAGGGCGTCGAGGCGACGAAGCCGAGCCTGCGGATCGGTCCATACGCGGCTCGCGTAGCGGCGTTCACCGCGCTCGGGATCGCGCTCGTCGTCGTCCTGCTGCTGATGGCGGCATCGCGCAGCACCTACGAAGTCCGCGCCACCTTCGACGACGTCCGCGGCCTGATCCCGGGCGGCGACGTCACCGCCGGCGCGATCAAGGTCGGCACGGTCACCGACGTCTACCTGAACGAGAACAAGGACCCCGAGGTCGTGATGCAGATCGACGACGACTTCGAGATGCACAGGGGAGCCTTCGCGAACATTCGTCTCGCCTCCAACGTCGGCGCCGTCAACCGCGTCGTCGACCTGACCGTGGGCGATCCGACCCTGCCCGAGCTCGGCGACGGGACGATGCTGAGCGGCGCCGACACGGACCAGCCGGTCGACTTCGACCTCGCCGTATCGACGCTGACGCCGAAGGTCAGGGCCGACTTCGGCAAGCTGCTCGCGGGCCTCGACGAGTCGCTGATCGGGCGCGGCGAGGACTTCGATCGGATGCTGCAGAACAGCTCGGTGACGCTGAACGAGACCGCCAACCTGCTGGCCACGGTCAACGCCGACGGCGAGGCCCTGCGGACGCTCGTCGGCGAGGGTCAGCGGGTCGTCTCCGCACTCGCCGCAAGCCCCGGCGACCTCAGCGCCTCCGCCGACAGGCTCGCACGGCTGCTGCAGATCACCGGCGGCCGCCAGAGCGAGCTCGCCCAGTCGGTGCAGCTGCTCGGGCCGGCGCTCTCGAACGGCCGCGAGCTGCTCGAGCGGACCGAGAAGTCGGTGCCCAACCTGAGCCGGCTCGTGCACGAGTCCCGCCCGCTGCTCGACGAGCTCGGCCCGTTCGCCGACGAGGTCCTGCCGGCGACGAAGGCGGCGGCACCGTTCCTCGAGCAGATCCGGCAGCTGATCGAGGAGACGCCGGCGGCGCTGCGCAAGCAGACTCAGTTCGTGACGCTCGCCCAGCCGGTGGTCGCGAAGCTGAACCCGCTGCTCGACCGGCTCAACCCGGTCGCCGACCAGCTGCGGGTGTTCGCGCCGGAGACCATCGGCTTCTTCCAGAACGTCGCCGACGCGGCTTCCAACTACGACCGTAACGGGCACCTGATCCGGACCCTCACCTCTCTCGCGAACCTGCCGCTGGCGAGCACGCAGAGCCGCACGCTCGGGCCTTCCGACTGCGGCCCCGGCCTGCTCGAGGCTCCGTATCACCGGACCCCGGGCGTGAACGAGTGCCAGCCCTGGGACGACTGGCGTGACTCGCTCGGCGACTACGGACAAGCCGACGCAGCCAGCGGAGAGGACGGCGGCTGATGCCCGATCTTCTCGCCAAGGGCGTCGCCGTCACCGTCGGCGTGCTGCTCGCGATCGTGATCGGGATCCTCGTCGTCACCTCGCGGCCGCCGGCGAGCGCGACTGTGGTCACGGCCGAGTTCGACAACGCCTTCCCGCTGATCGAGGGCATGTACGTGCGCGTCGACGGCGCGATCGCCGGCTCGGTCGGCACGATCGAAGTCAACGACCGCGGCAACGCCGAGGTCGAGCTCAACCTCAACGACTCGATCGAGCCGCCGTCGAGTGACGCCACCGCGGCGATCCGCCAGCAGGACACGACCGGCGACTCCTACGTCGCCTTCGACCCGGGCGATTCCGGCGAGCCGCTGGGCGAGGAGGGCATCGTCTGCGCCGACTACGACGAGTGCGACTCGACCCTGGTCGCGCCTCGCCTCGACGACCTGCTCAACTCATTCGGCCCGAGCGAGCGCGCCGGGATCAAGCTGATCCTGGTCGAGACGGCGAAGGCGCTGGACGAGCGTGGCGTCGATCTCAACCGCGCGGCGCTTGAGTTGAAGCCGGCGATCGAGCAGGCCGACATCGCCTTGACCCAGGTCAACGAGCAGAACGAGGCGCTCAAGCAGCTGATCGACAGCGCCGAGAACGTAACCGGCCAGGTCGCCGTCCGCAACGACGAGCTCGGCGATCTGATCGGCTCGCTGGCGGCGACGCTGGACACGGTCGAGGCGCAGTCGGCGCCGCTCGACGAGTCGCTCGCGAAGCTGCCGGCAACGACGGCTCGGGCGCGGACGACGCTGGCGAAGCTGACTTCCGCGGCGACCGCGGCGCAACCGCTCGCCGAGGACACCGCCGACGCCTCGCCGATGCTGGCGAGCGCCCTCGAACGCTTCCCCGGCTTCGTCGACAACGCCTCCGGCTTCCTCGGCGACACGCGCTCGACGCTGGAGCTGACGAAGGCGTTGCTGAAGAGGGCGCAGCCGACCCTCGAGATCGGCAAGGAGCGGGTCGTCACGGGCTCCTTCGACCTGGTCGGCGCCACCGCCGACCTGCTCAACTCGGTGCTCGGCGGTGAGGACGCCTTCCCGGCGCTGTTCGGCGACGACTCCTACGGCGACGGCGAGGGCACGCTCGGCAAGCGCGGCTTCGGCTCGGTCGCGGTCGAGCCCGGCGACCTGCCCGGCTACCCGGCGTCGAACGCCCCCCGCAACTGGCTCCGCGTCTCGGCGGTGATCAACTGCGAGGTCCTCGGTGTGCCGGTCCGGCCCGGATGCCTGCTCGACGTGCTGAGCTCGCTGCGGGCCGAGCAGCAGCCCTCCGTGGCCAGGCCGGGCACGAGCGCTGGCCGAGGCGCTCGCCGACGCGGCCAAGGCGCGTCCGCGACGCCGACCCGCTGGCGCCCGCCGGACCGGCCCGGTTCCGGGTCGGGCGACGGCAGCGACCCCGGCTCCGGCTTGGGCTCTGGCGATCCGGGCTCCGGCGCCGAGCCGGGCTCTGGTGACTCCGGCGGCTCGGGCGGTGGGGACGTCGCGACCGCTCCGACCTGCCCGAGATCCCTCGGCCTCGGCGGAGACGCTCGCGCTCCGGCGAGGCCGGCGCGATCGGCCCGCTCGGCGACGCGCTCGCGGCCGTCGGCCTCGGCCCCGGCGGCGACCGACGCGTACCGCGACCTCATGGGATTCCTCTCCGCCGATGGCTCGCCGTCCCGCGCTGATCCAGGCTCAATCAGCGCGTCAGCGGCGTCGCCTCGAAGCTCGACGACCACAAGATCCTGCTCGGCCTGCTGGTCGCCGCTGTCGGTGCCTTCCTCGCCTACGTCGCCTTCGTCTCGACCACCGGGCCGCCCTTCCAGAGCAAGTACGAGGTCGAGGTCGAGGTCCCGGCCGACGCGCCGCCCGCTGCGGGTCGGCCAGGCGGTCCGGATCAGCGGCAAGCTCGCCGGGCTGATCAGCGATGTCGAGCCGGACCGCGAGAACGGCGGCACGATGGTCACGGCCAACATCACCAAGACCGCAGTTCCGGCCGATCGGCGCCGACGCGACCGCCCGGGTCACGGTCCATTCGATCGTCTACCCCACCTACCTCGAGCTCTCCCCGGGCGACACGGCCGAGCCGATGGCGGACGGCGGCACGATCACCCAGGACAACGTCGAGTCCGGCGTCGACCTGCTCGAGGTCGTGCAGCTCTTCGACGAGGAGGCGCGCGACTCGCTGCGGAAGACGGTCGTCAACGTCGGCTACGGGGTCGCCGGCCGCGGTGTCGGCCTGAACGCCGCCATTCGCCGACCCGAGCCGACGGCCGCAGCCCTCGAACGCGCAGCTCTCCGCCGTCAACAGCGACGCGGGCGCGGTCGGCCGCGGCGCTGGTCGGCGCCGCCGCGGCCACCCGGGGGCCTGGAGGGCGACCGCGCCGACGACGTCTCGGCGCCGATCGGCTCCGGTGCAGCGGTCGGCGGCGCGATCGCCGCCCGCCGGACCGAGCTCGCCGAGGCGATCTCGCTGCTGCCGCCGTTCGAGGACCAGTTCCTCGAGACCGCGCCGGTCGCCGAGCCCCTGTTCGACGAGCTCGCCCTCGCCTCGCATCGGCTCGAGCCGGTCGTCCGCGGCCTCAACGCGGCGCTGCCCGACGTCAACACCCTGCTCGGCCTCGGCCCGGCGCTGGAGACCGAGACCGCCCTGATCACCGCCGTCGGTCAACCCGGTGCTGGAGACGACCCGGCCCGTCGTCCGGGAGATCTTCCCGGTGGTCGCGGCGCTCAACCCGCTGAAGCCCGACGTCGACACGATCGTCGACGGGATCGACGCCGTACGCCGGACGACATCGCGACGACCGGGCACCGGCCTCGCCGAGGCGACGAGCATCGGCTACCCGCACGGCCGCGGGGCCGGCGCCGGCGCGCCGATGGGGCGCGTGATCCCGGTCCTCACCTGCCACGCCAACCGCAACCCGTTCCCCGGCCCGGGCGAAGCCGCTGACGACGACGCACCATGCTGAGCCTCGCCGCCAAGCGGATGATCGGCCTCGGCGCGATCGTCGCCGGGATCCTGATCGTCGTTCTCGGCGTCGTCCAGCCGAACCCGTTCGGAGCGAGACCAGCTACTGGGTCGAGTTCGACTCCGCCCAGGGCCTCGGCGCGATCGGTCGCGACGTGCGCGTCGCCGGCGTCAACGTCGGCACGATCGGCGACGGTCGAGCGCGAGGGCGACAACGCCGTCGTCGAGATCGAGCTCGACCGAGGACATCCCGCTGCACGTCGACGCGCGGGCCGAGATGCGCCCGCACACCCTGTTCGAGGGATCGAGCTTCATCGACCTCTCGCCGGGGAGCCCGTCCGCCCCAGCGCTCGAGGCCGGCGGCAGGATCCCGATCGAGCAGACGAGCAACTACGTGACCCTGGACGAGGCGCTGCGGGTGCTGCGCCCCGAGGTCCGCGAGAGCCTCCGCGACCTCGCCGCCGTCGGCGCCGACACGCTGCGCGGCAAGGCGGTCGACGGGATCCAGCAGAGCCTCGCCAACTCGCCGGAGCTGATGCGCGACCTGCGTGGCCCGGTGCGGGCCCTTCAGGGCCGCAGTCGCGGGAGCTGCAGGGAGCGATCACCGGCATCTCGCGTACCGTCGATGCGGTCGCCGAGCGCGAGGACGACCTGATCCCGCTGGCGCAGCGCGTCAACCGCACCGCCACGGCGCTGACCGTGGACGGCGGCGCCCCGCTCGACGCGACGATCGCGGCGCTGCCGGGCACCCTGCGCGAGCTCCGCGACGGCGCCCCCGAGCTGACCGGCCTCGTCGACCGCCTCGACCGCTTCAGCGTCCCGGTCGGGAGCGCCCTGCCGGACTTCACCGAGGCGGTGGGCCAGGCGACTCCGCTGCTGCGCAAGTCGATCCCGGTGCTCGAGGACGTGACGCCGATCGTCGCCGACCTGCGGACGATCTCGGCGCGCCTCGCCGATTCCTCGCCGACCCTCGCCCGGCTGATGCAGGTGATGGACCCGGTGACGAAGACGTTCGGCGACTCGGTCCTGCCCGTGCTCCTGCAGGACTCCCGTCGCGGGCCGCCGACCTACGAGCAGCTGCTGGCCACGTTCTCCGCCGCCGACGCCGTCTTCCGGCCGTACCAGACCGCAGCGCAGAACCCGCTCGGCGCTGGTCACGCCTGGAACATCGGCACCTACATCGACTTCACTGGGCCGCTCGCCGGCGCCTTCGGCGGCGGCTCGACGATGGACGCCGAGGCCTGCGAGAAGCTCGCGCGAGCTCGATCCCGACTACGCCGCCGCGCTGCTCGAGCAGGGGGCTGCGAGTGAGCGCCCGCCGCACGATCGGCCGGATCGCCGGCGCCCCGGCTCGCGCTGCCCGCGGCGCCTGGCAGTTCGCGAACCCGAAGCTGAAAGCGGGGCGGATCCCTCTACGGCGCACGATCCTGATCCTCTATCTGGTCGGCGCGCTCGTCTTCGTCGGCTACACGCTCGGCCAAGAAGCAGATCCAGCTCCCGTTCGTCAGCCCCGAGCCCTACTACGTCCAGGTCGAGCTGCCCGACGCCGCCGGGCTCGATCCCTCGAAGGAGCCTGCGGCGGGCGTTGCCGGCGCCTCGGCCGGCCGCGTCGTCGGCGTCACCTACGAGGACGGCAAGGCGGTCGCGACCCTGCGCCTCGACCCCGAGATGGAGGGCAGGATCTTCGCCGACGCGACCGCCTCGCTGCGCCCGATCAACGTCCTGCAGGTGCTGATCGTCAACATCGATCCCGGCGATCCGGCGAGCGGGCCGCTGCCCTCGGGCCAGCGAATCACCACCGACCGCACCGACACCTTCGTCCACATCGACGAGCTCACCTCGATCCTCGACGCCGACACCCAGGCCCAGGTCCAGATCCTGATCGCCGAGGCGGCGCGGGCCCTGAACGGGCGCGAGCCGGAGCTGCGCAGCATCCTCGCCGAGCTCGGGGAGCTGACGGGGACGGCGAAGCCCGTCGCCGCCGCCCTGCGCGAGCGTCGCCGGCTGCTGACGCAGCTGGTCGGCGATCTCGACACCGTCTTCACGACGCTCGGGACCCGCGGCAGCCAGCTCGGCGAGGTGCTCTCCTCCGGCAGTCGCGTGCTCGAGGTGACCGCCGACCGCGAGGCGGAGCTGACCGAGGCGACGCGTGAGCTGGCGCCGACCGTCGAGCAGGCGCAGACGGCGCTGGCGGCCGGCCGCAGGCTGGCCGAGCCGCTCAACTTCACGCTCGATCAGCTGCTCCCCGTATCCGACCAGCTGCAGCCGGCAGCCGACAAGACGCTGGCGCTGATTCCAGAGGCGGACAGCTTCCTCGACCTCGGCGCCGAGGTCGCCGACGACGGCGCGCGCCCGGTACGGCTGTTCGAGCGCGGCACCCGCGGGCTCGCCGACCGGGTCGAGGACGAGCTGATTCCGGCGGTCGACAACTTCCGGGTCACGATCGACGCGCTCGACAAGTACAAGGGCGGCATCGCGCAGACCGCCGACCTCTGGAGCGGCGGCTTCTCGACCAACGGCAACGGCGGCCCCTACTCGCAGGTCTACTTCGGCAACGCGGAGCTGACGCCGGAGGGGCTCGGTCTCGGGCCGGCGGCCGCCCGCTCGCGCGGCGAGCGGCCGTCGCGACTCGCCGTGATGCTGGCGCGGGCGCTCGAGGTCACCTGCCGCAAGCAGAACGAGGCTGCCTGCAGCCTCCGGTTCGCGCTGCCTGAGCTGCCGGTCGACCCGGTCACGGGAGGGGGCGGCTGAGATGGACCATCGCGTTCCCAAGGTCGGCGCGATCGTCAGCGTCCTGCTCGCGATCGGCGCCGCGATCACCTTCGTGTTCCTCAACCAGCGCTTCGAGGGCCCGGACCCCACCGGGTTTCTGAGCTCGCCCTACGAGCTCACCGCCCGCTTCGAGAACACGAAGACGCTGCCGAGCAAGCAGCCCGTCCTCTACAAGGGCGTCTCGGTCGGCCGGGTCAACTCCGTCGACTACGACGCCGAGACCCAGGACAGCGTCGTCACCTTCACGCTGACCGGGGAGATCGCGCCGATCTACGCGGACGCGAAGCTGCAGATCGGCGAGCGCAGCCTGCTCGGCGACGCCTACCTGAACCTGCTCGACACGGGCACGCCGGGCGCCGGCGAGCTCGACTGCCGGGGCCGAGGTCGCGGGGACGCTGGACAGCGTCGACTTCGACGAGGCGCTCGACTTCCTCGACGAGGAGGGCCGCGCGCGGGTCCGCTCGCTCGTCGACACGGTTGCCGAGGGCGTCGCCGGAGACGGCAACGGCGAGCGCCTCAACGGCACCGTCGGTGGCCTCAGCCGCACGCTCGACGAGCTCTACCTGCTGACCGACGCGCTCTCCGGTCAGGAGCAGGACCTGGGCACGCTGGTCTCGGACTCGGCCGTCGTCCTCGGCGAGCTCGGCAGCCGCGAGCAGTCGATCCGCACGATCGTCTCCTCCGGCCGGGCGACCCTCGACGCGCTCGCCGCCAACACCGCCTCGCTCGAGCAGGGCGTGAGCGAGCTGCCGCGCCTGCTCGCAGCCGGCCGCGCGACGCTCGAGCAGGCGACGCCGCTGCTCGGCGAGGCCCGGCCGCTGGTCGGCGAGCTCGGCGAGCTGGCGCCGCGGCTCGAGCCCGCGTTCCGCGAGGGCGCGCCGTTCTCGATCGGGCCGATCTCCTCCGACCTGACCTCGATCATCACCGCCCTGCCGGCGCAGCGGCGCGCCTCGGAGCGCTTCCTGCCGCAGGTCACCGAGCTCAACCGCCTGCTGCTCCCGGTCACCGAGAAGTCCGGCCCCGCGGCGCTCAACATCGTCCCGATCGCCGACTACCTGGCGCCGCGGATCAACAGCTTCGGCGCCTTCTACGCGAACGGCGCCGGCGTCATCGCCCACTCCGACGACGTCGGCCGTTACGCCCGGTTCGCGATCCTCACCGACCCGGGCGCGCTGCTCGACCAGCCGGTGCCCGGCAGTTGTGGACAGGACGCCAGCCCACCCGTGCAGAGCTGGTGTTACAACGCCTACCCGCAGCCGGACGACTCGCTCGACAACCAGCCGTTCTCGGGCAAGTACCCGCGGCTGCTGCCCTACGACCCGCCCTCGCGCAAGTCGGTGCTCCCGTGATCCTCGCGGCTTAGACTGGCGCGACCAGCCGTCCTCCCAGCCCCGGGGACGGCACGACCGATTCGAAACGGAGCCATGACCGCCAGCGCACAAACCCACGAGCAGATCGAAGTCAGCCTCGAGTCCGGCGTCGCCCGGATCACGCTGAACCGGGCCGACGCCCTGAACCCGCTCAGCGTCCGGATGGCCCGCGAGGTGCACTCGGTCCTCGACGAGGTCGCGGCCGATCCCGCGACGCGCGCGGTGCTGATCACCGGCGCCGGCCGCGCCTTCTCCTCGGGCGCCGACCTGAGCGGCAACGACGCGCTCGTGACCGAGTCCGGCAAGCCGGACGTGCTGACCGGCCTGCGCGAGACCTACAACCCGCTGATCCTGGCGATGCGCGAGTTGCCGAAGCCGGTGATCGCCGCCGTCAACGGCCCGGCGGCAGGCGTCGGCTGCTCGCTGGCGCTGGCCAGCGACGTCGTGATCGCGGCCGAGTCCTCCTACTTCCTGATGGCCTTCGCGAACATCGGGCTCACCGTCGACGGCGGCGCCAGCGCCTTCCTCGCCGCCCGGCTCGGCCACGCCCGGGCCTCGGAGATGGCGCTGCTCGCCGAGAAGATCCCGGCCCCGAAAGCGCTCGAGTGGGGGCTGATCAACCGCGTCGTCGCCGACGACGAGCTGCTCGCCGAAGCGGGCGAGCTGGCCGAGTCGATGGCCGGCGGCCCGACCGTCTCGTACGCGGCGAGCAAGCGGCTGCTGAACGCGGCGTCGTACCCTGACCTTGCCGCCCAGCTCGATCGCGAGGCGGTCGCGCAGCAGGAGTGCGCCGGATCCGAGGACTTCGGGATCGGCGTGATGGGCTTCCTCTCCAAGCAGAAGCCCGAGTTCAAGGGGGTCTAGACACCCAGCGCCCGCGGCCTGCGGGCAGGCAGGAGGACCCAGATGGCAGAGAAGAACGTTCCCAAGGGCCGCGTCCAGCGGCTCGCGCGGGTCGGCAGCGCGGCGGCCTCCTCGGCCGTCAAGCAGACCGGCACCCGCGCCGCCAACCTGACCCGCTCCGACGAGAAGGCGCAGAAGGCCTCCGAGCGCCGCCAGGTCGAGACCGCGAAGCAGATCGTCACCGTGCTCGGCGACATGAAGGGCGCCGCGATGAAGGTCGGCCAGGTGCTCAGCTTCATCGACGTCGGGATCGTCCCCGAGGAGTACCGCGAGGAGTTCCAGGCAGAGCTCGCGAAGCTGCGCGACGCGGCGCCGAAGGTCTCCTTCGACCAGATGAGGAAGGTGATCGAGGAGGACCTGGGCGAGAAGATCACCGACGTCTTCAGCGACGTTCGACGAGGAGGCGATCGCCGCCGCCTCGATCGGCCAGGTCTACCGGGCGACGCCTGCGCGACGACGGCCGCGAGGTCGCGGTCAAGGTCCAGTACCCGGGCATCGACGAGGCGGTCCGGGCCGACATGAAGAACCTCGGGCTGATCCTGCGGCTGGCGCGGCGGATCGCGCCGCGGCTCGACGTCAAGGCGATCGGCGACGAGATCCGCGCGCGGATCATCGAGGAGCTCGACTACGAGCTCGAGGCCTCGAACCAGCGCACGATGGCGCGCCTCTACCGCGGCCACCCGTTCATCGTCATCCCCGACGTCGTCACCTCGCTGTCGCGCGAGCGGGTGATCGTCACCGAGTTCGTCGAGGGCGAGGGCTTCGAGCAGGTGCGGACCGAGCCCGACCGCGATCCGCGACCGCGTCGGCGAGATCGTCTTCCGCTTCTACTTCGGCTCGATGTACCGCCACGGCCGCTTCTCGCGGCGACCCGCACCCCGGCAACATGATCCTGCTCGACGACGGCAAGGTCGCGTTCCTCGACTTCGGCCTGTTCAAGTCGGTCGCCCCGGAGATCACCGAGCACGAGCTCGCCTGCCAGCGCGCCGGTCGTCGAGGGCGACGCGCGGGGACTGCACAAGCTGCTGACCGAGATCGGCTTCATCCCCGAGCCGGAGAAGCTCGATCCCGACGACCTGATGGCCTACGTGGTCGACGGGATCTGGTGGTACACGCAGGACCGGACCGTGCGCGCTCAACCAGAAGATGGTCTCGACCGGTGATGATCGAGACCGGCGACCCGCGCTCGAAGCACTTCGCGACGATGCGCCACCAGGACATCGTCCCCGAGCACCTCTTCGGCCGCCGCGCTCGAGCTGCTCACGCTCGCCGTCCTCGGCCAGCTCGAGGCCGAGGCCAACTGGCACCGGATCGCCCGCGAGTGGATGTACGGCGACGACCCGGTGACCGAGCTGGGGCGCGAAGAGGCGATCTTCTACGACAAGGGATAGGGCCGGCGGCCGGGTCCGGGGCCGGGTCGGGCTCGGGGTTCGGCTCGGGGCTGGCTGGGTTGTCAGCGCGGCCCGAGCGTTGCAAGGACGTAAGCGGGTCCGTTTGCAGTGAGGGAGGGTGTTCGGGGTGGGGTTGGTCACTCCGGCGTCGGAGTGCGTGTGGGATCGGTGTGGATTCTCGGTGAGTCGGGGACCGAGATATGCATTGACCGCACATATCGCGGTCTTTTGACTGCCTCGGGGACGATCCGGACGAATAGTTCGTCCCTTTCGGCATCTCGTCCTCGATCGAGCCCCTCACCCTGCGTCCGCGACCAGCTCCGGGGCTCGCAGCCCGGTCCGACCCGCCAATCCACTTCACCCTCACTGCAAACGTCCTTGCAGCCCGGCCGGACCCTGCCTCAGGCGAACTGGTGGTAGCAATGGTACGAACCTGATACGTTGCGTACCATGAGCGACTGAGACCGAACCGCCGCCCCCGCGGCCTTCCAACGTCCTGCCGGATGCCGAGGAGATCGATCGGATCGTGCTGCGGCCGGACTCGCCGGCGCACGAGGTGACCGGCGACATCCGGCTCTACCTCGGCGCCGGGTATGCGCTGCTGATGCAGGTCTCGCACCCGACGGTCGGCGCCGGGTCCGCGACCACTCGACCTTCGCCGAGGACCCGTGGGGGCGGCTGATGCGGACGATGGACTACCTGTACCTGATCACCCTCAGCGGGCAGGAGTCGGCCGCGGTCGGCCGCCGGGTGCGCGAGCTGCACAAGTCGATCAAGGGGACGAACCCCGACGGCAGCCGCTACCACGCGCTCGAGCCCGAGGCCTACGCCTGGGTCCACGCGACGCTGATCGAGGCGACGGTGCGGAGCCGGCGCAAGTTCGTGGCGCCGATGACGCGGTACGAGATCGACCGCTTCTACGACGCCTGGATGCCGCTCGGCCGCCTGCTCGGCGTCCGGCCGCGGCGACCTTCCCGAGGACTGGGACGGGTTCCGCGACTACTTCGCGACGATCAGCCACGACCGCCTCGAGCGCAACGAGACCGTCGACAAGGTGGTCGAGACCCTCGCCGCCCGCGAGCCGCCGCCGCTTCCGGGCATGAAGGCCCTGTGGCCGGTCCTGCGCCTCGCCCCGGCCCGGGCGATGAAGGTGGCCACGGTCGGCATGCTCCGCAAGCCGCTGCGCGCCCGCTTCGGGCTCGGCTGGACGCGCCGCGACGCGATCGAGATGAAGCTGATGATGCGCGCCTCGCGGGCGGCGACGCCGATCCTGCCGAAGAGCCTCGGCGAGGAGATGGGCCACCGCCACCTCGCCTGGCGCTCGCGGGAGATCGCCGCCGGCCCGCTCGGCCCGGGTGCCGACGTTGCGACAGACTGAGCCGCGGATGACCGCGTCCGCTCCCCGCACCCTGCTGACCCGCGCGCTCGAGGCCGGCCCCTCGGTCGAGGGCGACGAGACTCACGAGCGGATCCTCGACGCCGCCCTGATCGAGGCCGAGGCGAAGGGCCTCGAGCGGATCACGATGGACGCGGTCGCCGCCCGCGCAAGGTCGGCCGGATGACGGTCTACCGGCGCTTCGGGTCGAAGGAGGAGCTGACGGCAGCGCTGGCGCAGCGTGAGGCGACTCGCGCGCTCGCCCGGATCGCCGCCGCGGTCGACCCCACCGGGTCGATCCCGGCCCAGGTCGCGGACGGATTCGTCGCCGCCCTCGAGACGGCCGCAGCCATCCCCTGCTCCAGCGGTCTCGCGCGCTTCGAGCCCGAGGTCCTGCTGGCCAGCTTCAACGATCCCGCCGACCCGCTGTTCGCGATGTTGCGCGGGTTCGTCGCCGCCCAGATCACCGCGACCGCCGCCGGCGAGCTGCGCGCCGATCCCGACGAGGCGGCGGAGATCCTCGTCCGCATCGGCCTCTCGTACCTGTTGATCCCGGACGGGATCGTCGACGTCGGCAACGAGGCAGCACGCCGCCGCCTCGCCGAGACGCTGATCGCCCCGATCGTCGCCTAGCTCCGGCGCGAGGTCTCAGACCCGGGCGCCGAGCCGCTCCGGCGCGACCTGCCTGCGCCTCGAGCCCGAAGACTTCCGCGAAGCGGCGAGCGACGGTCTCGCCGAACTCGGCCGTGCTCTGCTCGGCTGCCGTGCTCACGGGAGAGCGAGGTCATCCGCACGTACTCGATCCCGCAGGGAACGATCCAGTCGAACGGCTGCAGGTCGTTGGAGACGTTGACCGCGAGCCCGTGGGTCGTCACTCCGCGGCTGACGTGGATGCCGATCGAGCCGATCTTGCGGGCGTGCGCGTCCGGGCCCGCCGGCTCCGAGGCGGGGCCGACCGGAGTGCCCTGCGGACCGGGGTGGCCGACCGGGATCGGCGGCTCGCCGGCCGTCCAGACACCGGTCAGGCCCTCGAAGACCTGCGCCGGGACGCCGTGGTCGGCGAGGCGCTCCGACCATCACCTGCTCGAGCCGCCGCACGTAGGCATGGACGTCGTCGTCCCAGGCGCTGAGGTCGACGATCGGGTAGGCGACCAGCTGGCCCGGGCCGTGGTAGGTGACGGCGCCGCCGCGATCGGTCTCGGCGACCTCGATCCCCTGCATCTCGTACCACTGCTGCGCCCATCGGCAGCTCGTCCGGCGCGCGTCCGGCGCCCGCGGGTAGTAGACCGGATAGTGCTCGAGCAGCAGCAGCGTGTCGCGGCGACCTCACCCGCCTGGCGGGCGGCGCGGAGCCTCGTTCTGGAGCTCCAGCGCCTCCGCGTAGGGGACCGTTCCGAGCCGGGATACGCGCAGCTCGCCGCTCACGCCGGCCCCTTCCGCGCATCGATCCGACGCCCCGGCCTCACCCGGCCAGTCTCGCAGGCGGGCGTCCGGGCTTCGGCCGAGGCGCTCCAGCGCCGCCGCCGTGCGCAGCCGCGAGCGGGTGGCGCCTTCGCGCCTCGGCCCGCGTCGAGGATCGCGCGCGACAGTCGCCTCGATCCCGGCCGCCGTCTCCAGCGCCCGTTCGTGGCTCCCTCCCGTGAAGCTCCGCCGCGACGCTGATCAGCCCGCCGGCGTTGGCGATGAAGTTCGGGCGCGTCGAGGACCTCCCTCGCGGCGAGCAGTCGCCGCCGCCTCGTCGGAGGCGAGCACGTTGTTCGCCGCGCCGCAGAGGATCCCGCAGCGCAGATCGTCTCCGCGGTCGCGCTCGTCGACGATGCCGCCGAGCGCGCAGGGCGCGAGCACGTCGGCCGGCGCGTGCAGCGCCTCGCCGGCTCCAGCCACTCCGCCCCGAGATCCCGGACTCGGCTCCGCAGAGCGGGGTAGAGGTCGCTCGCCCCGACGCGGGCGCCCTCGGCGACGAGCAGCCGGATCAGCTCGGAGCCGACGTGGCCGACGCCGATCACGTTCACCTCCAGTCCGTCGAGGCTGCGGTCGCCGCCGTTGCGGTGGGCGACGCAGGCCCGCATCGCGGCCATCACGCCGAGCGCGGTCACCGGGCTCGGATCCCCGGACCCGCCCGAGGCGGGATCGAGCCCGACCACGTGGCGGGTCCGCTCGGCGATCACGGCCATGTCGTCGGCGCCGGTGCCGACGTCCTCCGCGGTCACGTAGCGGCCGCCCAGCGAGTCGACCAGCTCACCGAAGTCGAGCAGCAACTGCCGCCGCGTCTCGCCCTCCGGGTGGAGCTCGCCCGGTGCCGCGATCACGCCCTTGCCGCCGCCGAGGTCGAGCCCGGCCGCGGACGCCTTCATCGTCATCGCCTCGGCCAGCCGCATCGCGTCGGCGACGGCCTCGTGCTCGCGGCCGTAGTGCCACATCCGCGCCCCGCCGAGCGCGGACCGAGCACCGTCGAATGGACCGCCACGCAGAGCAGCGCGCCGCTGCGCGGCCCGCGCTCGACCTCGACCTGCTCGAACTCTCCGATCGCGCTGGTGCTCACGAGACGGCCCTCCACTGCTCGAGCCGCGATCTGACCGCGCCGAGGAAGCGGGCCGCGTCGGCGCCGTCGAGCGCGCGGTGGTCCCAGGACATGCACAGGTACGACATCGGCCGGATTCCGATCGACTCGCTGCCGTCCGGGCCCTTCGACCGGGACGACGCGCCTGGTCACGGCCTCGAGGTCGAGGATCGCCACCTGCGGCTGGTTGATGATCGGCGTCGCGATCACGGCGCCGAACTCGCCCGGGTTGGTGATCGTGAAGGTGCCGCCGGCGAGATCGTCCGGCTCGAGCTCGCCGGAGCGGGCCCGTCCCGCGAGGTCGGCGATCGCCGCCGCCATCCCCTCGAGCGAGAGGCGCTGCGCGCGGCGGACGACCGGCACGACCAGCCCCTGCTCGAGCGCCACCGCGATCCCGAGGTTGACGTCCTCGTGCAGGACGATCTCCTCGCCCTCGACCGACGCGTTCAGGCGCGGGTGCTCGCCGAGGCTCTCGACGACGGCGCAGGCGACGAATGCCAGGTAGGTCAGGTTGACCCCGCGGCGCGCCATCGTCTCCTTGAGGCGCCGGCGTTCCGCCGCAACCGCTCCGAAGTCGGCCTCGACCACCGTCGTGCAGTGGGCGGAGGTGCGCCGGCTGGCGAGCATGTGCTCGGCGATCGCCTTCCGCATCGGCCCCATCGGCTCGCGCCGCGACGGCCCGAGCAGGTCAGCCGAGGCCGGCGGCCGCGGCCGGCTCGCTTCCGCCGGCGGCTCGCCCTCACCCTCGTCCTCCCGGTAGGGCGACTCCGTGTGCAGCGGCCGCCCCGCGGGCGGCGACGCGGCACCGGCGGGGTGCGACTCGATCCAGCGCAGCAGGTCGACCTTGCGCACGCGGCCGCCGATCCCGGCGCCGGGAACCGACGCGAGGTCGACGCCGTGGCGGTCGGCGATCCGCCGCACGACCGGCGAGTAGAAGCCCGAGCGATCGTGCTCGCCGGCTCCCGGGCCGGTCCGCGCCGGTGAGGGGGAGGGGGAGGGCCCTCCGCCCTCGCCGTGCGGCTCCCTGCCATTCGCCGTCTCCGGCGAAGCGCTGGAGATCCTCGCGAGCACCGTGCCGACGCCGACCGTCTCGCCCTCCTCGACCAGGACCTCGGCCACGGTGCCGGCTCCCGGCGAGGGGATCTCGATGTCGATCTTGTCGGTGGTCACCTCGCAGATCGGCTCGTCGGCGGCGACCGCGTCGCCGGGCTGCTTGAGCCAGGCCCCGACCGTGCCCTCGGCGACCGAGACGCCCATCTGCGGCATCACGACGTCGACCCGGGCGTCCCCGCCGTCGCCGTTCGTCTCCGTCGCGGTCTCAGTAGGCGAGGAGCTCATCGCAGGCCTCCTTCATGTCGGCGGGCTGGGGCAGGACGGCGCGCTCGAGCGGCGGGCTGAACGGGATCGGGGCGTCCGCGGCCGTCAGCCGCCTGACCGGAGCGTCGAGGTCGTCGAAGGCGTGCTCGGCGATCAGCGCCGCGACCTCGGCGCCGATCCCGGCGCCACCGGTTGCCTCGTGCGCGATCAGGACCTTGCCGGTCTTGCGGGCCGAGCCGAGGATCCGCTCGCCGTCGAGCGGGACCAGGGTCCGCAGGTCGATCACCTCGATCCTGCCCTCGCCGATCTCGTCGGCGACGTCGCGTCGCCAGGCCGACGCGCGGAGCCGTAGGCGATCACGCTCATGTCGCTCGCCCTCGCGCGCGACGCGCGCCTGTCCGAGCGGGACCACGTGCTCGCCCTCGGGGACCTCGCCGCTGACGCTCCGGTAGAGGCCCTTGTGCTCGAGGAAGCAGACGGGGTTCGGATCGCGGATCGCCGCGGCGAGCAGCCCCTTCGCGTCGGCCGCCGTCGCGGGCGCCACCACCTTGAGGCCGGGCGCCTGCATGAACCAGGCCTCGGGGTTCTGGGAGTGGAACGGGCCGCCGGAGAAGCCGCCGCCGCTCGGCAGCCGGACCACGAGCGGCACGGCGATGCCCTGCCGGTAGTGCATCTTCGCGGCGACGTTGACGAGCTGTCGAAGCCGCAGGAGATGAAGTCGGCGAACTGCATCTCGCAGACCGGCTTCAGCCCCTCGATCGCGGCACCGACGGCGGCGCCGATGATCGCGTTCTCGGCCAGCGGCGCGTCGATCACCCGCGCCGCGCCGAACTCCTCGACGAACCCGTCGGTGACCTTGAAGGCGCCGCCGAAGGCGCCGATGTCCTCGCCGAAGCAGAAGACGGTCTCGTCGCGTCGCATCTCCTCGCGCAGCGCCTCGGAGATCGCCTCGAGGTAGGTCATCTCGCGGCCGACGACGGGCGTCGCCTCCTCGCCGTCGGGACCCGCCTCGGCCGGCCCGGCGGTGCGGCGCCGCGCGGGGTCGACGGCTCGAGCCTGGTCGCGGGGGCGCTCATCGGATCGCCTCCCGCCGTTCGTCGCCGTCGGCCGCCGAGCCGGCTCCTGCGACCATCGCGACCACGGCGCCGCACCCTCGCCGAGCGGTCGCCACGAGTCGGCGAACACGCCCTCCGTCGCGATCGACGGATCCGGCATCGGCGAGCTCAGCGCCAGCTCGGCGCAGCGCTCGACCTCGGCCGCGACCTGCTGCCGCAGCTCCTCGACCTCGGCGCGCTCGATCCCGTCGTCGCCGATCAGGCGCTCCTCCCAGAGCGCGATCGGGTCGCGGTCCCGCCACTCGGCGAGCAGCTCCGGCGCGACGTAGCTCATGTCGTCGTGGGCGCCGTGGCCGTGCATCCGCATCGTCCGGCACTCGATCAGCGTCGGCCCGTCTCCTCCGCGGGCCCGCTCGACCGCGAGATGCGCCGCTGCGAAGACGGCCTCGACATCGTTGCCGTCGACCGTCTCGCCGCCGAACCCGTAGGTCCGGGCCCGCTCGACCGGATCGACGGCGAACTCGAGCTCGTTCGGCGTCGAGTAGGCGAAGCCGTTGTTCTCGAGCATGAACACGACCGGCAGCCGGTGGATGCCGGCGATGTTCATCGCCTCGTGCCACTGGCCGTTCGCCGTCGAGCCCTCGCCGAAGAAGGTCAGCGCCACGCGCCGCTCGCCCCGCAGCTTCGCCGCCATCGCCATGCCCGTCGCGACCAGGGCCATGTCGGGGAGCATCGAGACCATCCCGACGCAGCCGAGCTCGCGGTCGCCGAAGTGCATGTTCCCGTCCTTGCCGCCGGTCGGCGCGCCGCTGCGGCCCATGTAGTTGGCCATGTACCGGTCCGGCGTCAGGCCCCGCACGAAGCGGGCGCCGAGGTCGCGATGCAGGATGCAGGCGCGATGCCCGGGCGCCAGCGCGAACGCCGCTCCGACCGAGATCGCCTCCTGGCCGCAGCCGTCGTAGAAGGAGCCGGGATCTTGCCCTGCTTGTAGAGGTTCAGGGCCCGCTCCTCGGCGAGCCGCATCATCAGCATGTACCGGAGCAGCGCGAGCCGGTCCTCCCGGTTCAGCGACCGGTCCTCGCCGCTTCCGCTGCTGCGGCCGTCCGTCGACGCCGGACGCGCTCGGTCGCCGCGTGCTCGGCCCCGCCGTTACGCGCGCGCACGCGTAGCTCGCTGACGCTCATTCTCGGTCCGCCTTTCGGGGCGTGCCGCCGGGTGGGATCTCCACGCCGTACGGCTCGGGTGCTCGCCGCTTCGGGATCTCCTCGGCGGCGCCTACCGGACTACGGAGGCGAGGGTTCCGCCTCTCCTCCTATGTGACTGTCGCCACTATACCGCCCGCGTCGAGCCGGCACAACGCCAGCGGGCCGCCGCGGCGCCTGCGCTGCCTCGAGCCGCCGTTGGCGCGGGCCTCGGCGCGCTTCTTGAGCGAGCTGAGCATGCTGCGGACGACGATCGCGTGGCCGCGGGTGCCGATCGACCGCGCCCTTGTAGACGGTGCCCTTGCCGCCCGGGAACATCGCCCGGGTCTCGGCCCGGACGCGGCAGCGCTGGCCGGGCAGCAGGTCGATCCGGAAGACGAGCGCGTAGCGCGAGTACTTGTGCTCGCCCATCAGCGCCAGCATCACCGGCGCGACCGAGCGGGCGACGACGAAGCCGGGCAAGCGTGCCGCCCGGGTGGTGCAGGTCGCCGCTCGGCCGCCTCGTCGCGGCAGTCGAGCGCGCGGGCCGTGCGGCGGGCGAGCTGGCCGTCGAGCGACTCGTTCAGGGTCGGGAACAGCGCCGCCCAGGCAGCCTCGGCCGGGGCGTCGATCTCGACCGAGTGCTCGTCGATCGGAGGCAGGTCCTGCAGCGGGATCTCGAGTGCCCGGTGCTGCATCGCGGTCCCTCAGCCTCGCGCCTTCAGCGGTCCGCCGGGTTGCCATCAGCGCGGCGATCTCCTCGAGAAAGCTCGCGGCGACCGGAGGCCGCACGGCTCGGGCGTCGCAGCTCAGAGTCAGGGTCGCGACGTCGGCGCTGTCGGCGGCCGCCGTCACCGCCGGCGACGATCTCGCGGCGGACGCGCCCGACGGCGAGGTGGCCGGCCTGTCCCGTCATCACCGGGGCGAGGACCGGTCGGCGCCCTCGGCGAGCAGCGTGACGGTGAAGGTCCCGCCGGAGAGGCCGGGGAGGCGAGCGTGCCGGCCCGCGCGTGCCGCCGGACAGCTCCGCGATCTCGGTCCCGATCTCTGCCACGTGCTTCGTGTCGGCATCGAAGACGGTCGGCACGAGCGCTCCGCCCGGCGCCTCGACGAAGATACCGACGTTGATCCGCGAATGCAGCTCGAGCGCGCCGTCGCGGTAGGCCCCGTTGAGGCCCCGGTGGCTCGGCGAGGGCGCGGCCGGCGGCGGCGACCACGCGGGCGGGCGAGACGGCGTCGCGGGCCGGGCAGCGGACGGTGCGGTCGAGGTAGAGGTGCGGGACCGTCGCCTTCGACTCGGCGAGCCGCCGGGCGAGCGCCTGCTCGCGCTTGCCGAGCTCGACCCGCTCGGTCGTCCCCTTGGCGGTCGCGGCCCGGCGGTCGCGACCACGGCGCCGGCCGTCCCCCGACGGTCGGATTCCGCGTCGCTCTGATCCGTTTCGGCCACTACTCGGAGAACATCGCCGGGTCTAGAAGTAGCGGTCGGCTGCCGCGACTGCCTCCTCGAGGCGATCGTCCCCCCAGAAAATCTCCTCGCCGACCCGGACGGAGGGGACGCCGCGGACGCCGAGGTCGCCGGCCCGCTCCGTCGCCTCGATCAGCCGCCGCTTGACGCCCTCCGATGCGGCCGCCTTGGCGATCGCGTTCGGGTGCATCTCGCAGGCCGCCGCGGCGATCGCGACGTTGTCGGGATCGGTCAGGTCGCGGCCGCCCGCGAAGGCCTGCCGGAAGGCGGCGAGTGCGAACGAGACACTGCGCCCGATGCTCTTCGCGTAGGTCGCGACGCGCATCGCGTAGAGCGTGTTGGGCGGGCACGGGTCGGGCCAGCGAACCGGCAGCAGCCCGTACTCCTGCGCCCGCCGCTCGCACTCGCGCATCCCCGCCTCACGCCCGGGCCCGAGCATCCAGGACTCGCGGCCGTAGCGCTTGAACAGGCCGCCGAGCAGGATCGGCTGCCATTCGGGCTGGGTCAGCTCGGCGTCGGCGAACAGGCGTGAGATCCGCTCCGCGGCCAGGTACGAGTAGATCGAGCCGAGGTCGAAGTAGAAGGCGATCGGCCGCTCGCCGCCGGCATCGCCGCCCTGCAGCTCGTCGCCCGACTTCATCGGATCGCGCTGCGTGATCTCGATCAGCTCGGCCAACGGATCGATCCCAGCGGCCGAGGGCGCGCTAGGCGTGGGTCGCCCAGCCGTCGACCGCACGCGCGGCCTCCATGACCGCCTCGGAGATCGTCGGGTGCGGGTGGATGATCCGCGCGACCTCCTGGTAGCCCCCCTCGAGCGCCTGGGCGGCGACCAGCTCGATGATCATGTTGCAGGCCGTGTTGCCGACGATGTGGGCGCCGAGGATCTCGCCGTACTCGGCGTCGGCGACGATCTTGACCTGGCCGTCGCGGTCCTCGTAGACCTGCGCGGCGCCGACGCCGCCGAGCTTGAACTTGCCGACCTTGACCTTGTGACCGGCCGCCTTGGCCTCGGCCTCGGTCATGCCGACGCTGCCGACCTGCGGGTGGCAGAAGGTGGCGCCCGGGACCCGGTCGATGTCGATCGGGTGCGGATTCATCCCGGCCATCGCCTCGACGGCGATGATGCCCTCGTCGGAGGCCTTGTGGGCGAGCGCGGGGCCGGGGATCAGGTCGCCGATCGCGTAGACGCCGTCGACGGAGGTCTTCTGGCCGCCGTCGACCTCGATCCGGCGGTCGTCGCCGATCTTGACCCCGACCGTGTCGAGCCCGAGGCGCCTCGACGTCGGGCGCGCGGCCGCCGGCGATGCAGAGGTAGTCGACCTCGGCGCTCTCGTCGCCGTAGGTGAACTTGACCGAGCCCTCGCGAGGCCTCGACGTTCTCGACCTTGGTCCCGGTCGAGATCGTGATGTTCTGGTCCTTGAAGGCGCGGGCGACGACGCGGGCCATGTCCTTGTCCTCGGCGGGCAGGATCTGATCGAGCATCTCGATCAGCAGCACCTCGACGCCGAAGCGGCCGTAGGCGGAGGCGATCTCGCATCCGGAAGCCCCGGCGCCGACGACGGCGATCTTGCTCGGCAGCTCCGGCAGCGACCAGGCGCCCCACGTGTCGAGGACCCGCGGCCCGAACTCGACGCCGGGGATCGGCAGCGCGACCGAGCCGGTGGCGAGCAGCACGTTCTTGGTGGTGTACTCGGTATCGTCGACGACGACGGTGCTCGCGTCCTTGAGCGAGCCGGAGCCCTCGATCAGCTCGACCTTGTTGCTCTTGAGGAGGCCGGCGACCCCACCGGAGAGGCCCTCGCGGACCGACTCGCGACGGGCCTGGACCGCGTCCCAGTCGACCGAGGCGCCCTCGACCTCGATCCCGAACTGCTTCGCCTCGTCGGAGGCCAGGTGGTAGACCTCGGCGGCGTGCAGGATGGTCTTGGCGGGCATACAGGCGTAGTTGAGACAGCGGCCGCCCGTGAAGTCCTTCTCGACCACGGCGGTCTTCATGCCCAGTTGTGCGGCGCGGATCGCGGCCACATAGCCGCCCGGCCCGGATCCGATCACGATCAAGTCGTATGAGTCAGCCATATCGAACGCGACTCTAGCCGTCGGCCGCTACTTGGGGAGGTGCTTGTCCGGCATCTGGATCCGGGCGAGCGCCTTCACGGTGAACCAGAAGAAGGCCCCCGCCGCGATCAGGACCACCGCGGCGGTGATCGCGACGCCGGCGCTGCCGGCCGCGACGAGGCTCAGGAACGAGCCCGACCATCAGGATCCCCATCACGGCCTGGAAGCCGAGCACCGCCCAGTAGGCCTTGTTCCACATGCCCGTGGCCATCACCGCGAAGAGGATTGCGGGGGCGAAGACCTGGACGACGCTCGGCCGCTCGCCGTCGACCTCGGCCCCCACACCCAGGCCCCGACCGTAACCAGGGCGATCGCCGCGGAGAGCAGGGCGCCGAGCGTGATCACGAGCGGGCGCTCGCCCTCGGCGAGCGGCTCGAGCGCCTCACGGGCGCGTTCGTTGCGGATCTCGGACTTGCTGACCCCCCTTGGCGGCCTCGGCGGCGATGTCCTCAACGGTCTCCTCCTCGGGCCCCTCCGCCTCGTCCGCCGCCGTTCACGGCCGCCGGGCGCTCGGCGACGCGCTGCTTGCGCTTGCGCCGCGCGGCCCGCTTGCGCTCGCGGCTGCTCACGGGCCTGTCTCCCCGGCGGCGGGGACGGCGGCGACGGCGTCGCGCAGGGCCCGCGCGGCATCCTGGCGGCTCGTCGGAGTCGCGGATCGCGCGGACGACGACGATTCGGCGGGCGCCGGCGTCGACGACCTCGCCGACGTTGCCGCGGTCGATCGAACCGATCGCGAACCAGGGCGTCGAGCCGGCGCCGCCGTCGGGGAGGCGCTCGGCCGCGTGCCGCACGTAGTCGACCCCGGCCGCCGGGCGGCCCGCTTTCGTCGGCGTCTCCCAGACGGGGCCGACGCTCAGGTAGTCGGCGCGGGCCGGGCCCGCGGCGGCGAGCGCCGAGTCGAGCTGTTCCGGCGACGTGGGTGGAGAGACCGACGATCGCGCCCTCGCCGGCAAGCTCGCGGGCGACGGCCACGTCCGTGTCGTCCTGGCCGACGTGGACGCCGTCGGCACCGACCTCCGCCGCGAGCTCGGGGCGGTCGTTGACGATGAAAAGCGCGCCGCGCTCGGCGGCCGCGTCGCGAAACAGGCTCGCGGCCGCGCGCAGGGCGCCGTCGGGAGCGTGCTTGTCGCGCAGCTGGACGACGTCGGCGCCGCCGGCGAGCGCCTGGGCGAGGAGCCCCTCGAGCTCGATCGGGCTGAAGCCGGCGTCGCAGACGAAGTAGAGGCGCGCCTCGGCGAGGCGGCGCGTTCGTGCGGCGGGGTCCATGGCCCACAGCCTAAGCGCCGCGCGCGGCTCTACCATTGGGGACGACCAACGGGAGCCCGGCGAGCGGGCTGAGAGGGTGGCGAACCACCGACCGTCCGAACCTGATCCGGGTGATGCCGGCGAAGGGATGCTCTTCCCCCGCCGCCCGCCCGAATCGGAACGCAGCGAGAGGCGAATGAGCGAGCGGTTCACAGCAGATCCGAGCGAGAGGGCTGAGGTCGTAGTGGCCGGCGGCGGCCTCGCCGGCCTGGTCTGCGCCTGGCGCGCCGCCCGCTCGGGTGCCTCCGTGCTCGTCGTCGACGCACCGGAGCGACCGGCGGCGGCGCGGGTCGCCGCGGGCATGATCGCTCCGATCGGCGAAGCGAGCTGGGGTGAGGAGGACCTGCTGCGCGCCGGCCTGTGGGCCGCGGACGCCTGGCCCGGCTTCGCACCCGAGCTCGAGCGCGAAGCCGGATCGCCGGTCCCCTACCGGCGCTGCGGCTCCCTCCACGTCGCCCTCGACCGCGACGAGGCGGCCGAGCTCGCCCGCCAGTCCGAGTTCGAGCAGCGGCTCGGGCTCGAGAGTCGGCGGCTGCTCGGCAGCGAGTGCCGCGAGCTCGAGCCCGGACTCTCGAGCGCCGTCAACGCCGGCGTCGAAGCGCCGGGCGAGGCCGAGATCGATCCGCGGGCGCTGCTCGCGGCCCTGCGCGACGCCGGCGAGCAGCGGGCGTCCGCAGCCTGCCGGGCACGGTCATCTCGGTCGACCCGCGCAGCGGCCGGATCGGGCTCGCCGACGGCAGCACGGTCGCCGGCGAGCGGATCTTCCTGACACTCGGTGCCTGGGCCGGGGCCGAGGGCCTGCTCGGCCCCGATCGCCCGCGCCTGCCGGTGCGCCCGTCAAGGGCGAGGTCGTCCGGCTGCGAGCCGAGGCCGGGCGCGATGCCCTGCGAGCGGATCATCGCCGGCGAGCGCTTCTACATCGTGCCGCGGGCCGACGGCGAGGTCGTGATCGGCGCCACGGTCGAGGAGCGCGGCTTCGACCTGCGCGTCACCGCCGGCGGCGTCCACGAGCTCCTGCGCGAGGCCTACCGGGCGCTGCCCGAGCTCGCCGAGCTCGAGTTCGTCGAGACGGCGGCCGGGCCTGCGCCCGGGCTCGCCCGACAACCTTCCCGGCGATCGGCCCGCTGCCCGGCGACGACGAGCGCCGCGTCTCGTCGCCGCCGGCCTCTACCGGAACGGGATCCTGCTGGCGCCGCTGATCGCCGCCGCGGCCGACGCCGCGCTCGGCATCGCCGAGGCGCCGGCCGAGCTCGGGCCGCTGACCCCGGCCCGGCTCGGCGAGGCCGGCCCGCGCTGCCGGCCTGCCCGCCGCCGGGGTGGGCCGGTGATCTCGATCGTCCTCAACGGCGAGCGCGCGCGAGCTCGACGACGGCGCCAGCGTCCGCGACGCGGCGCTGCTGCTCGGCGCCGAGCCCGACGCGCGCGGGGTCGCCGTCGCCGTCGACGGCGAGGTCGTGCCCCGCGCCGAGCTCGAGACGCGGGCCCTCCACGACGGCGCCCGCGTCGAGGTCGTGGTCGCGATCCAGGGAGGCGCCCGATGAGCGTCGCGCGCGGACGGGCTTCGAGCTCGGCGGCCGCAGCTGGGGCTCGCGGCTGATCGTCGGCACCGGCGGGTTCCGGTCGATGAGCGACCTCGAGAGCGCGCTGCGCGAGTCGGGGACCGAGATCGTCACCGTGGCGCTGCGCCGCGTCGACCCGCTGGCCCCGGGCTCGGTCATCGACGTGATCGACCGGCTCGGGCTGTTCGTGCTTCCGAACACCGCCGGCTGCTACACGGCGCGCGACGCGATCCGCACCGCCGAGCTCGCGCGCGAGGCGTTCGAGACCGACTGGATCAAGCTCGAGGTGATCGGCGACGACCGCACCCTGCTGCCCGACGCGGTCGAGCTCGTCGCCGCGGCCGAGCGGCTCGTCGCCGACGGCTTCACCGTGCTGCCGTACACGACCGACGACCCGGTCCTGGCGCGGCGCCTCGAGGAGGTCGGCTGCGCGGCGGTGATGCCGCTCGGCTCGCCGATCGGCTCCGGCGCCGGCATCCGCAACCCGTACAACCTGCGGATCATCGTCGAGCCGGCGCGAGGTGCCGGTGATCCTCGACGCCGGCATCGGCACCGCCTCCGACGCGGCGCTGGCGATGGAGCTCGGCTGCTCCGGCGTGCTGCTCGCCTCCGCCGTCTCGCGCGCCGAGGATCCGGTCCTGATGGCGCGGGCGATGCGCGCCGCGGTCGAGGCCGGCTACGCCGCCCGTCGCGCGGGCCGGATCCCGACGCGCCTGCACGCCGAGGCCTCGAGCCCCGAGCAGGGCCTGGCCGAGCTCAGCTAGCGGCGCGCCGGGGGCCGCGCTCGGCTGCGCCCTCGCATACGCTTCCCCGGCGATGAGCGGCTTCGAGGTCTGGCTGGCGCGGCACGGGGAGACGGAGTGGAGCATCGCCAAGCGCCACACCGGGCGCACCGACATCCCGCTGACCGCGCACGGGCGAGGCGAGGCGCGGCTGCTGCGCACCGGCGCTCGCCGAGCACGACTTCGCCCGGGTCCTCTGCAGCCCGCTGCTGCGCGCCCGGCAGACCTGCGAGGAGGCGGGCCTGCTCGACCGGGCCGAGCTCCGCGACGAGCTGCTCGAGTGGGACTACGGCGACTACGAGGGGAAGACGACGGCCGAGATCCACGCCGGCCCGCAGCCCGGCTGGCTGCTGTGGACGGACGGCTGCCCCGGCGGCGAGATGCCCGACGATCGCGGCGAGGGTCGATCCGGTCGTCGACGAGCTGCGCGGAGCCGAGGGCGACGTCGATCGTCTTCGCGCACGGCCACGTCCTGCGCGTGTTCGCGGCGCGCTGGATCGAGCAGCCGCCGCTGGCCGGGCAGCGCCTCGCGCTGGCGACCGGGACGCTGAGCCGGCTCGGGCTCGAGCACGTCTATCCGGTGATCAGGGCCTGGAACGCGCCCGCCTGAGCGCGGGCGTCCTCGGGCGCCGGCCCGGCGGGACTTACGCCGGGCTAGGAGCGGTGGTCGTCCCCGAGCGCGACCGGGATCGACCGGTACTGGTTGAGGAAGGTCGAGGCGAGGCGGTCGCTGGGCCCGGTCAGCTCGAGGTCGGGGAAGCGCTTCAGCGTCTCCTCGATCCAGAGCTTGAGCTCGAGCCGGGCGAGGCCGGCGCCGAGGCAGAAGTGGCGGCCGCCGCCGCCGAAGCCCTGGTGCGGGTTCGGCTGGCGCCGCACGTCGAAGCGGTGCGGGTCGTCGAAGGCGGAGGCGTCGCGGTTGCCGGAGACGTACCAGAGGGCGAGCTTGTCGCCGGCCTTGACCTCGGCTCCGGAGAGCTCGACGTCGCGGGTCGCGGTCCGGCGCATGAACGAGAAGGCCGGGTTGAAGCGGACGAACTCCTCGACGACCTGCTCGAGCGGCACGGCGCCGGAGCGGACCAGCTCCATCTGCTCGGGGTCCTCGAGCAGGTTCTTCATGCCCGAGGTGAAGACGGCGCGGGTCGAGTCGTTGCCGGCGACCATCAGCAGGAAGAAGAACATCAGGATCTCCTCGTGGGAGAGCTTCTCGCCCTCGACCTCGGCCTCGATGAAGGCCGTGGTGAGATCGTCGGTCGGGCGCTCGCGGCGCTCCTCGATCATCTCGTTCACGTAGGGGATGAACTCCTGCAGGGCGACCCAGACGTCGCCGAGGTCGGCGACGAGGCGCGGATCCTCGAAGGCGGTCGTGCGGTTGGTCCAGTCGACCAGCTGCTCGGCGTCGACGCGGGGCGCTCCGAGCATGTCGCCGATCACCATCGCCGGCACGTACTGGCCGACGTCCTGGACGAGGTCGACGCGGCCGTCGCGGGCTGTTCTCGAGCGCCCGGTCGAAGACGAGGTTGATGATCTCGCGCATCCGCTCGGTGTGCTCGAGCGCCCGCTTCGGGGTGAAGGCGCGCTGGACGAGGGCCTTCATCCGGTCGTGGCGGGGCGGGTCCGTCGTGATCATCATGTTCGCGGCGACGTCCATCGGGTCCGGCACCTCGGGGTCCCAGGAGAGCTTGTCGACGAGCAGGATGCTGCGGGCCGAGGAGAAGGTCTCGTGATCGCGGCCGACCTTGGCGATGTCCTCGTAGGTGACGACCGACCAGAAGCCCTGCTCGTGCTCGAAGTCGGCGAGCTGGCTGAAGTGGAGCGGCTCGTGGCGGAGCTGCTCGAAGACCTCGTGCGGCGGCCCGTCCTTCCAGAGGTCGAGGTTTCCGAGATCGAGGCCGGCGAGATCGGCGGTGGCAGCGGGGGTCATGGCTCTCCTGGGTCGCGGGTGCCGGAGCACCGTATCCGGTGGTGAGACAAAAGTCAAGTTTGTCTCACACCGGCCGAAGCCGGGAGGGGAGCCGACTCAGCCCGGCTGTCGCAACTCGCCCGCCCTGGCGCCGGCCAGCAGCGCCCGGACGATCGTGGCGCTGTCCTCGCCCGAGGGCTCGTCGCCGGCGACGAGCGACGGCCAGACGAGCGCGACCCCGACCTGGACCGCCGCCTCCGCGAATCCGCGCAGCGCCTCGACCTCGTCGGGGTAGGCCTCCGCGACCAGCTCCTCGAAGCCCTCGACGAGCCGGCGCCGCACGAGCCGCTCGCGACCGATCAGCAGCCGCAGCGCGAGCTCCGGCTCGCGCCCGACGAAGCCGCGCAGCGGCTCGTAGCCGACTGTCGCGTCGGTGATGATCCGGACCATCTCCGGAGCGATGTCGTCGCGCATGCGTCAGCGCCTCGGTCCGGCTCGGCTCGAAGAACTCGCCGGTCAGCTCCCCGAGGACCCGGTCGAGCAGGTCCTCCCGGGTGTCGACCCAGCGATACAGCGTCGCCCGCCCGATCCCGAGCTCGGAGGCAAGCGTGTTCATGTCGACCCGCTCGTTCGCGCTCGAAGGTCGCCCGCGCGAGCCTGACCGCATCGGCCTCGGTCGCCCGGCCGGCCGCTGCCGCTGCCTCCGCCTCGCGTACGGTGCCGAACGGTACGCGCGGCGACCGTCGGTACCGAGTGCCCCCGGTCGGACTCGAACCGACGCAAACACGGGGTAAAAACCCGCTGCTCTGACCAACTGAGCTACGGGGGCGTTGCAAGCCTAGACGGTAGATCCGCCTGCTCCGTGGACGTCCGCTCCGCGCGGCTCCGCGACCGCGTTCGCCGGCGATGGCAGTTGCCGCACACGACCTCGCATTCGGCGACCTCGCGCATGCAACCGCTCCAATCGCACGCCGTTGCGAGCCAGCCGTCGGCACGTTCTCGGACTTCGGCCCCACGTGATCGAACTCGAGGATCACGAAGTCGCCGGTGCCGCAGTCCGCGCACGAAGAGCGCCGCAGAAGATCGCGCGAGCCAGAGCAGGTTTCGGCGCTGTCCTGGCGTCAGCGCCTGGCTCCTGCAGATCGGGAGCCGCGACCCGCCAGCTCTGCGCACGCCGCGCCGTCCGATCTCGCGTGGCAGTTGACGCAGACGACCTCGCATCGCTCGATCTCCGCGAGGAGCCGTACCGTCGAGTAGGAGTCGTAGGCAAGCTGGCTCACATTCGCGTCTTGCCGCTACGAGGCCGTCGAACTCGGAGACCTTCTGGTCGGCGAGCCGCAGTCGTTGAACTGCGATCGGGAGACTGCATTGCACCGGTCGTAGCCGCAGAGCGACGCAGCAGCCGCCGGCGCTCTTCGACCTGGCCCTGCTTCAGATGCTGGTGCCGCCTCGTCACGAACGTCGGCTATGCAGCAGTTTGCGGCTTCCAGTGCTGCCGTGGACGCCTGTGCGCCGTTGAGCCCGAACTCGGTCCGGCCGATGCCTGCGACAGCTTGCGCAGCTCGACTGGCTCGGTCCGAGGTCGGGGACCGGACGGCCTGCCGCGGCGCTCGGACGATGAGGACGAGCTGCAGGCTTCTTCGCCGTGGCATCGAACGTCATGTTCGCAGACGCTGACCGGACGGAAACGCCGACTCTCAGCTCGCCCCCGAATCCGTCAATGATCGGCCAGCCCGCCGTCGCGTAGTTCCGGTCAACGCTTGTCCGCCTTTTAAGCGCACGATCGTCGGTTCGAGTCCGACCGGGCGGCATTCCGGAACGGACGTCAGCGGCGTCCTCAGCCCTCGAACAGCTCCGGTGCCGCTCCGTCTCCGGGCTTGCGGGCGATGATGAAGTGGACCTTGTGGTCGGCGGGGGACTCGACCCAGGACTCGAAGCCGGCGTCCTCGGCGGCGGCGCGGATCTGGTCCGGGGAGCGGATCGTGAAGATCTCGAGGTTGACGTTCTCCATCACGGCGCCGTCGCGGATTGCGATCACGAGCGTGCCGCCGGGGGCGAGCACGCGGTGGATCTCGGCCAGCGGCCCCGGCAGCTCGGGCCAGAAGTAGACGGTGTTGACGGTCAGGGCCGCGTCGACCGCGGCGTCGGCGAGCGGCAGCCGCTCGACGCCGCCCTCGTGCACGTCGAGGCGGCCCGCCTCGACCGCGGCCGCATGTCGCTCGCCGAGCGCCGCGACCATGTCGGCGGCCGGGTCGATCGCGGTCACGTGCGCGGTCCGTTCGAGCAGCACGTCGACCGCCCGACCGCCGCCGAAGCCGATGTCGATCACGCGAGAGCCGGGCCCGGCCTCGAGCAGCTCGATCGCGCGCAGGTTCATCTCCTTGTTGCCGCGGTTCATCGCCCGGGCGACGATCCGGCCGCCGAGGCCGCTCGGGTGCGAGAGCTGGCGCGAGATGTAGCTGCGGATCGGGTCGATGCGCCGCACCGTACAAGGCGCGACCGCGCGCGCCCGGCCTCGCCAGCCTCAGTCGGGAACGACGATGCCGCCGAACTCGACCAGGTCGCTGGGCCCGTCCGGCTCGCGCACCGGCCGCGCGTGGATCACCGAGCCGCGGCCCTGCCGCACCTCGATCGCGCGCTCGAGCTGCGCGCAGAGCGCCACCGCGGCCGAGCCCGTCGCCTCGTCCTCGCTGATCCCGGCCTCGGCGACGAAGCAGCGGGCGCGGATCGTCCCGGCCCCCTCGTCGATCCACGCCCACTCGTAGCTCCACTCGCCGGCCGGCTCGAGCGCGTCGACCTCCGCCGCCGAGCCGTGCTCGGTGAGCACGAACGGGGGAGACCACTCGGCCCGTGCCCGCGCGAACGTGGTCCGCTCGTCGCGGTGCTCGAGCGGGATCTTCCCGGCCGGCGTCAGCAGCGCGTCGGCCGGATGTCCCTCGCGCCGCAACAGCCACCCCGTCCCGATCACCGGATGGCCGGCGAACGGCAGCTCGATCTCGGGCGTGTAGATCCGGACCCGCCCGGTCGCCGGGTCGTCGACGAAGACGGTCTCCGAGTAGCCCAGCATCCGCGCGATCGCCTGGCGGTCGTCCTCGGGCACGGCGCGCCCGTTGAGGATCACGCCGAGCGGGTTGCCGTGCTCGCCGCCGGCGCCGCAGAAGACCCGCAGCACCGTGACCGTGACGTCGGTCGGGCCGGCGTCCTTGCGCTTGCGGCTCACGTCCCGCCCGGACCGCGCCTAGTGGCGGAAGTGCCGGCGGCCGGTGAAGACCATCGCGACGCCGGCCGCGTCGCAGGCGGCGATCACCTCGCCGTCGCGCTTCGACCCGCCGGGCTGGATCACGGCGGTGGCGCCGGCGTCGATCGCGGCCTGGGGCCCGTCGGCGAACGGGAAGAAGGCGTCGGAGGCGACCGAGCTGCCGGCGAGCACCTCGCCCGCCCGCTCGCCGAACGCGTCGTGGGCCTTCTCGACCGCGATCCGCGAGGAGTCGACCCGGCTCATCTGCCCGGCGCCGATCCCGACCGTCGCCCTGTCCTTGGCGAAGACGATCGCGTTCGAGCGCACGTGGCGGCAGACCTTCCAGGCGAAGATCAGGTCGGCCCACTGCGCCTCGCCCGGCTCGGCCTCGGTCGCGACCTGCATCGAGGCCGCGGTCGTCGCGGCTGCGGTCGGCCTCCTGGATCAGGGCGCCGCCGCGGACCCGCTTGACGTCGAAGTCGGGCGACGTACGAGCGCTGCTCGGTGTCCTCGAGGATCCGGATCGCCTCCTTGCGCGTGAGGATCTCCATCGCCTCGTCGCCGTAGCCGGGGGCGATCAGCACCTCGATGAAGTTCTGGCTGAGCAGCTCGGCCAGCGCCGTGTCGATCGGCTCGTTGAAGGCGATCACGCCGCCGTAGGCGGAGACCGGGTCGCAGGCGAGCGCCTTCTCGTAGGCCTCCTGGGCGGTCGCGCCCTCGGCGACGCCGCAGGGGTTGTTGTGCTTGACGATCACGCAGCCGGGCCCGTCGAGCTCGTTGAGGATCTTGCGGGCCGAGTCGAGGTCGAGGACGTTGTTGAACGAGAGCGAGCGGCCGTGCTGCTTGGCGACCTTGCTGAGCACGTGCGAGCGCGAGCCGACCTCGGTGTAGAGCGCCGCCCGCTGGTGCGGGTTCTCGCCGTAGGAGAGGTCGAGGAACTTCTCCATCGAGACGGTCAGGTGCCCGGGGAAGGCCTCGTAGCGGGAGGCGAACCAGCGGCTGATCGCGGCGTCGTAGCGCGCCGTGTAGGCGAAGGCCTCGTTCGCGAGCCAGTGGCGGGTGTCGCCGGAGATCTCGCCGCTCGGAGGCCTCGAGCTCGGCGAGCACGGCGTCGTAGCTCTCGGGCGTGACGACGACGGCGACGTCGCGGTGGTTCTTGGCCGAGGCGCGGATCATCGTCGGGCCGCCGATGTCGATGTTCTCGAGCGCCTCGTCCTCGGTCACGTCGAGCTTCGCGATCGCGCGCTCGAACGGGTAGAGGTTGACGCAGACGAGGTCGATCGGCTCGATCCCCTCGGCCCCGAGCGTCTCCATGTGAGCGGGGTCGTCGCGGCGCGCGAGCAGCGCCGCGTGCAGGCGGGGGTGGAGGGTCTTGACGCGTCCGTCGAGGATCTCGGGCTGGCCGGTCAGCGACTCGACGCTGGTCACGTCGATCCCGGCGGCGTCGAGCTCGCGCGCGGTGCCGCCGGTCGAGATCAGCTCGACGCCCATCGCGGCGAGCCCGCGGGCGAACTCGAGGATCTCGGTCTTGTCGGCGACCGAGAGCAGCGCCCGGCGGATCTTCAGCGGCCTCGCAGTCGCCTCCGGCTGCGGCACACCTACGTCGACGGTCTCACTCATCGTTTCTCGATCCTCACCGGTCGTGGGTTTGCCCTCGGCGCCGAGTGTATGCGAGCCCGCTCAGCGCACGCCGAGCAGATCGACCACGAAGACGAGTGTCTCGTCCGGGCCGATCACGCCGCCGGCGCCGCGCTTGCCGTAGCCGAGCATCGGCGGGATCGTGATCCGACGACGGCCGCCGACCTTCATGCCGGCAACGCCCTGATCCCAGCCCTGGATCACCTGACCCTGGCCGAGGCCGAACTTGAAGGTGTCACCGCGGTCCCAGGAAGCATCGAACTGCTCCCCGTTCGACCAGGCGTGACCGACGTAGTGGACCTCGACCGTGCGGCCGGCGCTCGCCTCCTCGCCCTCGCCGACGATCAGGTCCTCGATCTCCAATTGGTACGACGGCTCCTCGCCGACGGGAATCTCGACCGCGGGCTTCTCGTTCGGTGCGCTGCTCATCGGCTCCACGCTAGCGCGAGCCGGCGCCGCCGGCATTCCGTGCGATCCGGACCAGCCTGGGGTTGTCCGGGTCGATCCGGACCGCTCCCGCGGCGATCAGCTCGATCGCCTCCGGCAGCAGCTGGTGCTCGACGCGGTGCACCTCGGCCTCGAAGTCCTCGACCGGCCGGTCATGGGCGAGCTCGATCGCCCGCTGCATGATGATCGGCCCGGTGTCCATGCCGGCGTCGACGAAGTGGACCGTGACGCCGCTGACGCGGACGCCGTGCCGGTACGCCTGCCCGATCGCGTCGAGCCCGGTGAAGCTCGGCAGCAGCGCCGGATGGACGTTGATCACCCGCGCCGGGAAGCGGGCGATGAACCCGGCGCTGAGCAGCTGCATGTAGCCGGCGAGCACGACCAGCTCGACCCCGCGCGACTCGAGCCAGTCCGCCATCGCCAGGTCGCGGGTCTCGCGCGACTCGTAGGCGCTGCGCTCGAAGACCCGCGTCTCGACGTCGGCCAGCGCCGCCCGCTCCAGCGCCCTCGCGCCCGGCTTGTCGGAGGCGACCGCGACCACCTCGACCGCGCCCTTGCCGTGCAGCCGGTCGAGGATCGCCTGCAGGTTGGAGCCGGTGCCCGAGGCGAGCACTGCGATCCGGAACGGCACCTCGGTCGATGTCAACTGTCAGCGGGCTACGGGAACGGTCGCGATCTCCTCGAGCGCGAACTTGCCGTTCGCGCCCTCGTGATCGCCAAGCGGGTAGCGGCCGGTGAAGCAGGCGTCGCAGTGGTCCTCGGCCGGGGTGTCGACGGCCTCGTAGACGCCGTCGAGCGACAGGTAGGCGAGCGAGTCGGCGCCGACCTCCTCGGCGATCTCGTCGATCGTGCGCTCGTGCGCGACCATCTCCTCGCGGGTCGACATGTCGACGCCGTAGTGGCAGGGGTTGCGGATCGGCGGCGCCGAGATCCGCAGGTGGACCTCGTCGGCGCCGGCGTCGCGCAGCATGCCGACGATCTGGCGGGTCGTGTTGCCGCGCACGATCGAGTCGTCGACGACGACCACGCGCTTGCCCTCGACGATCTCCGGCAGCGGGTTGAACTTGAGCCGCAGGCCGTGCTTGCGCAGCTCCTGGCCGGGCTGGATGAAGGTGCGGGCGACGTAGCGGTTCTTGATCAGGCCGTCGTCCTTGGGGATCCCCGAGGCGCGCGAGAAGCCGGCGGCGGCCGGGTTGCCCGAGTCGGGCACGGCGATCACCAGGTCGGCGTCGACCGGCGACTCGCGCCAGAGGATCTCGCCCATGCGGCCGCGGACCTGCTGGACGACCCTGCCCTCGAGGCGGCTGTCGGGGCGGGAGAAGTAGATGTGCTCGAAGACGCAGAACGACTTCTTCTGGGTCTTCACCGCCTGCCGGACCTCGAGGCCGCGGGCGCTCATCGAGACCATCTCGCCGGGGCTCACCTCGCGCATCAGCTCGGCGCCGATGATGTCGAAGGCGCAGCTCTCGGAGGCGACGACGAAGCTGTTGCCCTCGAGCCGGGCCGAGCGACAGCGGCCGGACCCCGTTCGGGTCGCGGAAGGCGACGACGGCGTCGCGGGTCATGACGACGGTCGAGTAGGCGCCCTTCAGCTTCTGCATCGCGCCGACGACGGCGTCCTCGATCGTCTCCTCCTCCGAGGAGGCGATCAGCGCCGCGATGATCTCCGAGTCGGAGGTGCCGCGGAACTTGACGCCGGCCTCGCTCAGCTCCGCGTAGAGCTCGACCGCGTTGGTCAGGTTGCCGTTGTGGGCGAGCGCCACCTCGCGCTTGTCCTCGCGCCAGACGGGCT
Organism: uncultured Solirubrobacterales bacterium; assembly: GCA_963743845.1. Lineage (GTDB taxonomy): Bacteria > Actinomycetota > Thermoleophilia > Solirubrobacterales > 70-9 > CAXMST01. The sequence continues at coordinate 71,668 of CAVURI010000001.1, read as the reverse complement.
GGGTGTTCTCCCAGCCGGCGCCGCCGGTGGTCGAGTAGCGCACGTGGCCGAGCGCCGCCTCGCCCTGCAGCGCCCGCAGCTTCTGCTCGTCGAAGACCTGGGAGACGAGGCCGAGGTCCCGCAGCGTCGTGATGTGGCCGCCCTCGCAGGTGGCGATCCCGGCCGATTCCTGGCCGCGGTGCTGGAGCGCGTAGAGGCTGAAGAAGGCGAGTCGCGAGACGTCGTGCCCCGGCGCGTACACGCCGAAGACGCCGCACTCGTCGCGCGGGCCGTCGCGGTCATCGAGAAAGCTCTCGTTCAAGAGAGAGACGCCTCCGGTGGGGACGGTCGGAGTAGAAACGGCAGACCCGCGGCCTGCACGTGAAGGCTAGCAGCGGCAGGCGGCGCGCTCAGTGCAGGTCTTCGCCGAGCGAGTGCCAGGCGGCTGCGGCGTCGGCGACGCTGGTGGCGATCCGGGCGCCGTCGGCGAGGATCGTGATCTGAGAGCCGCCGGCGCGGCCGATCACGGCGCCGCCCGCGGTCTCGGCGACGGGGCCGATCTTGTCGGGGTCGCCGGCGATCACGAAGCCGCCGGAGCCTTCGCCGAACAGCCATGCCTCGGCCTCGGCGGCGCCCGGGCCGGCCTGGGAGATCAGGCCGCCGAGGTCGACCTCGAGGCCGACGTCGCCGGCGATCGCGGTCTCGGCCAGCGCCACCGCGAGGCCGCCGTCGCTGATGTCGTGGGCGACGCGCAGCATGCCGTCGCGGACCGCTGCGCGGACGGTCGCGATCGCCTCCGCGGCGGCGGCGATGTCGACCTCGGGGAGCCCGGGGCCGAGCTCGCCGCGCTGCTTGGCCAGCTCCGAGCCGGCGAGCGCCGGCCGGAACGGGCCGATCACGGCGATCAGGTCGCCGTCCGGCGAGGCCGCTGACGGTCGCCTTCGACGGGATCGGGCACCTCGCCGACCATGCCGACGACCGGCGTCGGGTAGATCGGCCCGCGGTCGGTCTCGTTGTAGAGCGAGACGTTGCCGCCGACGACCGGGACCCCGAGCGCGTTGCAGGCGTCGGCGAGCGCCTGCGTCGAGCGGTCGAGCTGCCAGGCGACGGTCGGCTTCTCCGGGTTGCCGAAGTTGAGGCAGTTGGTCAGGCCGAGCGGCTCGGCGCCGGCGCAGGCCAGGTTCGCGGCGCACTCGAGCACGCCCTCGACGGTGCCCGTGTAGGGGTCGCAGGCGACGCGGCGGCCGTTGCCGTCGATCGAGACGGCGATGCCGGAGCCGGTCTGGGGGATCTGCAGGACGGCGGCGTCGGCCTGCTCGGGCCGGCGCACGGTGCGCGACTGGACGATCGAGTCGTACTGCTCGAAGGCCCAGCGCTTGGAGGCGATCGACGGCGCCGCGAGCAGCGCCGCCAGCACCTCGCCGGGGTCGTCGCCCTCGAGCGTGCGCTCGTTCCCGTAGACCCACTCGCCGGGGTCGGCGGGATCGAGGTCGTAGAGCGGGCAGTCGTCGACGAGCAGCTTCACCGGGACGATCGCCGACGGTCTCGGCCGTCGTCGAGGATCCTGATCTCGTCGCCCTCGGTCACGTGGCCGATGACCGAGCCGTTCGTCTCCCACTTGGCGGCGATCGCGAGCACGTCGCCGACCTTGGCGGGCTCGACGACGGCGAGCATCCGCTCCTGCGACTCGCTCACCATCACCTCGAACGGCTCCAGGTCCGGGTTCCGCTTCGGGACCTTGGCGACGTCGATCTCGAGGCCGACGCCGCCCGCGGCAGCCATCTCCCCGGCCGAGGAAGTGAGCCCGGCGGCGCCGAGGTCCTGGAGCGAGACGAGCAGGCCCTCGGAGAGCAGCTCGAGGCAGCACTCCATCACCTTCTTCTCCTCGAACGGATCGCCGATCTGGACGGTCGGGCGCTTCTCGTCGCCCTCCTCGAGCTCGGCCGAGGCGAGCACCGAGGCGCCGCCGATCCCGTCCCTGCCGGTCGAGGCGCCGAGCAGCACGATCGCGTTGCCGACGCCGGCCGCGGCGGCCCGCACCATCGAGTCGGTCTCGGCGAGCCCGACGCACATCGCGTTGACGAGGCAGTTCTGCTCGTAGGGGGCCTCGAAGTAGACCTCGCCGCCGATCGTCGGCACCCCGATCGAGTTGCCGTAGTGGCCGATGCCGGCGACGACGTGCTCGAACAGGAAGCGGGACCGCTCGGAGCTGAGCTCGCCGAAGCGGAGCGAGTCGAGGATCGCGATCGGCCGGGCGCCGAGCGCGAAGACGTCGCGCATGATCCCGCCGACCCCGGTCGCCGCGCCCTGGAACGGCTCGACCGCCGAGGGGTGGTTGTGCGACTCGACCTTGAAGGCGACCGACCAGCCGTTGCCGATCTCGACGGCGCCGGCGTTCTCGCCCGGCCCCATCACCACCCGCGGGCCCTCGGTGGGGAGGCGGGAGAGCAGCTTCTTCGAGTGCTTGTAGGCGCAGTGCTCGGACCAGAGCAGGCTGAACATCGCCAGCTCGACGTCGTTGGGCTCGCGGCCCATCCCCTCGCAGATCAGCTCGTACTCGCGGTCGGTGAGCCCGAGCTCGCGGTACTTGGGCACGGGCGTCGTGACCGTCGGTATGGCGATCTCGCCGGGCGCCTGTGGATCGGAGGGCATCGCGCCCATTCAACTACGCCGAGGCGGCGGAAGGCGCACTCTGCAGCGTTCTGCCGCTCCTAAGGTACGCAGATCGCGTAAAGCTCGGCCGCATGGGCCTGCGTCTCTCCGCTTGAACGGCTTCGGCCGGAGCCTTTCGCCCGGCGCCCTCAGTCGTAGCCGAGCTCGCCGAGCAGCTTGCCGGCGACCTCGCCGAAGGCCTCGGCGTCCTCGCTGCCGAGCGTCTGCCGCCAGCCGCCGACCGGTCCGAGCTCGGCCTCGATCGCGGCCCGCTCGGGCGGGTTCACCATCGCCTCGTCGAACTCGAGCTCGAGGAACTCGCAGACCTCGCGCAGGACGATCTCGGGGTTGGCGACGAGCTCCTCGTAGCGGACCTCGAGGTAGTGGTTGATCAGGTGCTCCTGCTGGCGGGCCGAGGTCACCTTCTTCTCCCAGCGCTGACCGATCGTCAGCGCCTTGCCGGGGTCGAGCTCGCCCGGCTTGGCGGCGGCGGTGTCGCGGCCGTCGCGGATCACGTGGATGAAGCGGGACTCGCTCAGCGCCCGCTGGATCCGCCGCATCCGCTTCAGGTACGCGGGCGTCTCGTCGCCCCAGCGGCTGGTCCCGTTCTGCTCGTTGATGTAGCCGTAGAACTCGCGCAGGACGGCCGCGGCCTTGAGGTCGTCGAGCTTCTCGAAGCGCCCGCGCAGCTCGTCCTCGTCGAGGCCGTACTCGGGGATCGGCTTCGCCGCGGCGATCACCTTGACGACGCGCTCGGCGGTGACCGGCTCGGAGCGGATCGTCTCGGCCAGCTTCGGCACGAAGCCGGACTCGGAGACCATCGTCATCTCGGGGTGCGCGTTCAGCATCGCCCCGAGCAGCGTCGTCCCGGAGCGGGCGGCGCCGACGACGAAGGGAGCGGGGTCGCGCGGCTCGGCCGGCTCGCGGATGCCGGTCGCGTGGCCGGCGACGTTGAGGGCGCGGCGGACCGGGCGCGGCAGCCGCGGGCCCGAGCGCGGCTCGTGCACCTCGCCGTTGGCGCCGCCGAGCGAGTTCGCCTCGTAGCCGAGCTCGATCAGCAGATCGCCGGCGAGCGCCTCGTAGGCGGCCTGGTCGGCGGGGTCCATCTTCGTCCGGTAGCCGCCGACGAGCGAGGGGTTGGGCGGCTCGAAGGTCTTCTCGTGGCTCTTCAGGCGGCGCTCCGCCGACTGCGGGTCGCGGCCCTTGCCGCGCGGCAGCTCGCGCGCCTTCTCCTTGAGCCGCTCCTGCGCGGTCTCGTGGTAGCCGAGCATCGCCGGGTCGAAGTCGAGCTCGATGAACTCGCAGATCCGCCGCAGCTGGCCCTCGGTGTCGAGCACGAGGTCCTCGAACTTGACCTCCATGTAGTAGCCGAGGTAGGGCTGCTGGGCGCGGCCGCGCAGCACCCGCCCGCGCCAGCGCTCGGCCGCCGCCTCGATCGTCTCGGGGCCGAAGCTCTGCTTGAGGATCGAGAGCGCGACGTCGCGTCCGTCGCGGATCAGGTGGATGAAGCGCGCCTCGGGCAGGTACTCCTGGATCTCGCGCATGCGCTTGACGTAGCCGGGCGTCTTGTCGCCCCAGCGCGGCGGCCCGCCCTGCTTCTCGCCGTAGATCGCGAAGAACTCGCGCACCGCCGCGGGCCCGTCGAGCGCGCCCCGGGTCTCGAGCGCGGCCCAGCGCTCGTCGAGCTCGCTCGCCTCGATGTGGAAGTCGCCCCAGCGCCGGTGCGAGGTCAGCATCTCGAGCATCCGCTCGCGGCTGGCGCCGTGCTTCTCGCGGGCCTTGATCAGGTCGGGGATGAAGTGCGTCTCGGAGGGGATCGCGATGTCGGGGTGCGCGTCGAGCATCAGCCGCAGCAGCGTCGTGCCCGAGCGGGTCGCGCCGACGACGAACGGGGCGGGCGGCGGCGTGCCCGCGGTCCGGCGAGCGCTTGACCGCGCGGCGGCGGCTGCGGTAGCCGGCGACGCTGCGGACGATCTCGCGCCGCGCCTTCACGCCGTCACCCCGGGGGCCTCGCTGCCGGTGGCGAGCCGGATCAGGCGGTCGTAGTCCTCGACGGTCCGCTCCCAGCTCAGCTCCTCGCGGGTGGCGCGGGCGCCCTCGGCGAGCCGCGCCCACTCGTCGGGGTGGGCGATGCGCTCGATCGCGGCGGTCAGGGCGCCGACGTCCGGCTTCATCGAGGGGATCCCCGAGTCGGCGGTGCCGTCCTGGACGTCGGGCGGTGAGGATCCCGTTGACGCCGTCGCGAACGACCTCGTTCATCGGCGGGCTGTCGTTGGTGATCTGCGGCATCCCGAAGGCGGCCGCCTCGTACAGGAACAGGCCGAGGCCCTCCCAGCGGCTCGGGCCGAGGCAGACGTCGCAGGAGGCGAACAGCTTCAGGTGCTCGGAGGTCTCCATGTCGTCGACGACGAGCTCGATCCGCGGGTCCTCCTCGGCGGCCTTGGTCAGGTAGTTCATGCGGCGCTCGAGCTGCGCCTTGAAGATCAGGCGGAGGTTGTCCCCCTTCGCCTGAGCGGAACGCCTCCACGACTTCCCTGTGGGGCTTGCGCGGGCCGAGCAGGGCGCCGGGGAAGTAGAAGCGGACGAGGCCGTCGTCGGCGCGCTCGACCGGGACCTCGAGCAGCTCCTTGTGGATGCCCCACTGCACGTAGGGGCTCTCGATCCCGAGCCGGGCGTAGCGCTCCTGCTCGCAGCGGGTCATCGAGTAGAGGACGTCGTAGGCGGCCTTGGCGGGCGCCGCGTCCGATTCGGAGAACATCTCCCAGACGAAGCGGCCGACCGTCTTGACGCCGGACTCGCGCAGGCGCGCGATCTCGTCGTGCTGGTAGCAGTTGTCCCAGTGCACGACCTCGATCGAGTTCGCCTCGATCCAGCGCACGTACTCCTCGTAGGGGACCTCCCAGTCGGAGGCCTCGGTGACGCCGGGCTGGTCCCAGACGCCGGTGCGGTCGACGTGCGCCGCCATCGGCCCCTTGTCCTTGGTCGGCCGGGCGAGGATGAAGGTCTCGTGCCCGCGCGCCTCCAGGGCGTCGCGCACGTACCTGGAGACGAACGCCTGGCCGCGGTTGAACCACTTGGTGACGATGCCGACGCGCGCCATCAGGCTCCGCCCCCGACCACGGCATGCCTCGGGCTTCGCCCTGCGGGCATGCCGGAGAGATGGCTCGCCAATACATGCGGCGCACGTCCTCAGCTTCGCTTCCGGGCGTGCGCCGGTGGCAGGCGACTCATGGTTGCGACGCCTACTCAGTCGTCACCTCGTAGCCGAGCTCGCGGAGCAGGTCGCCGGCGACCCGTTGTAGGCGGCCAGGTCCTCCGGCGACATCTCACGGCGCCACTTGTCGAGCTTCGAGGGGTCGGGCGGCTTCGTCGTCGGCTTGTGGTTGTCGACCCGGTAGCCGGCCGCCTGCTCGGCGTGGGTGCCCTCCTGGCGCAGCGTCCCCGACATCTCCGAGAGGCGCTCGGCGGCACGCTCGTAGTAGGTCAGCATCGCCGGGTCGAAGTCGAGCGCGACGAACTCGCAGATCCGCCGCAGCACCGGCTCGGGGTCGCGGACGAGGTCCTCGTAGCGCGCCTCGATGTAGCGGTCGCCGCCGAGCTTGGCGGCCTGATCGCGCGACTTCGTGATCCGCTTCACCCACTTCGCGGCCTGCTCGGCGGGCGGCGGCTGCTCGTTCAGGGCGCGGGCCGCTCTGGCTCAGGGCCACGTCCCTGCCGTCGCGGATCAGGTGGATGAACCTGACCTCGGGCAGCGAGCGGCCGATCCTCGTCACCGAGAGCATGTAGGCGGGGGTCTTGTCGCCCCAGCGCGGCTTGCCCTGGCGCTCGGCGTAGGCGTCGTAGAAGGCGCGCACGGCGGCGCCGGGCCGGGCCGGCTCGTCGGCGAGCGGGATCGCCTCGAAGCGCTTGCGCATCTCCTCGGCGTCGATCCCGAAGTCGCCCCAGGTGCGGTTGCGTGGTCAGCGCGTCGACCATCCCCTTGACGTCGCCGCCGTCCTTGGCCGCCTTGATCAGGTCCGGGACGAAGTGGGTCTCGGGCGGGATCGTCAGCTCCGGGATGGGCGTCGAGCATCATCCGCAGCAGCGTCGTCCCCGAGCGGGTCAGGCCGACGACGAAGGGCGCCGGCGGGACGGTCGGGAGCGCGCTCGGCCCCGGCATCCTCGAGCGAGTGCTCGAGCCCGTGCAGCTTCTCGCGGGCGGAGCTCATCGGCTCACCACCTCGTAGCCGAGCTCGCTCAGCAGGTCGCCGGCGACGCTCTCGAAGATCGCGTTCTGCTCGGGGTCCATGTCCTCCTTCCAGCGCGCCAGACGGCTCGGGTCCGGCGGCTTCGAGGTGAGCAGGTGCGCCTCCTTGCGGTGGTCGGCGGGGCGCATCGGCTTGCCCTCGTCGGCGGGCAGGTCGCGGACCATCTCCTGCAGCCGTTCCTCGGCGCGCTCGTAGTAGGTGAGGATCGTCGGGTCCCAGGGCAGCTCGAGGAACTCGCTGACGCGCTTGCAGCTCGTGCTCGGTGTTCTTGACGAGGTTCTCGTACTGGACCTCGATGTAGTGGTCGACCTCGGCGCCGTCGGCGCGGGCGCCCTCGATCTTGCGGACCCAGCGCTCGGCGACGACGTCCATCGGCGGCGGCTCCTTGAGCAGGCGCTTGAAGCGGCTCAGGGCGGCGTCGCGGCCGTCGCGGATCATGTGGATGAAGCGGGCCTCGGGGATCCAGTTCTCGATCTGCTTCATGCGCTTGACGTAGTTCGGCGTCTTGTCGCCCCAGCGCGGCTTGCCCTGGCCCTCGGCGTAGAGCTCGAAGAAGGCGCGCATCGTCGTCTCCGGGTCGATCTGATCGAGCGCGCAGTAGCGGCGCAGCAGCTCGCTCGAGTCGAGCCCGAAGTCGCCCCACTGGCGGTGGCCGGTGACGACGCCGTGCACCTCCTCGCAGGAGACGCCACGCTTCTTCGCCGTGCGGATCAGCTGCGGGACGAAGTGCGTCTCCGGCGGAATCGCGAGGTCCGGGTGCGCGTCGAGCATCAGCCGCAGCAGCGTCGTGCCCGAGCGGGTGACGCCGACGATGAACGGCGCCGGCGGGCCGCCGGGCTTGCGGGCGCGGGTCTTGCGCGGGGCGGGGAGCTTCACGCGAGCTTCTCCTTGCCGGCCCGGGAGTCCGCGGGCGTGTTCAGGGTCTCGTAGCCGAGGTCGGTGAGCAGATCGCCGGCGACCCGCTCGAACTCGGTCCGCTCCGCCGGCGACATCTCCTCGCGCCAGCGGCCGCAGCGGTCGGTGCTCGGCGGCTTCGAGGTCATCGCGTGGCCGGCCATCCGCTCGTTGCCGGTCCGGACCGGGCCGTTCTCGCCGGTGCCGAGGTCGCGGTCCATCTCGGTCAGGCGATCGGCGGCGTGCTCGTAGTAGCGCAGCATCCCCTCGTCGTAGGGGAGGTCGATGAAGGCGCAGATCGTCTGCAGCGTCGTCGCCGGGTCGGTGACCAGGTCCTCGTAGCGGACCTCGAGGTAGGAGTCGAGCTCGGCCGAGTGGGCGCGGGCGGTCTCGATCCGGCGCTTCCAGCGGCCGGCGACCTCGGCGATCGTCGTCGCGTCGCCGTCGAGCGCGCGCTCGGCCTGCGAGAGCGCGACGTCGCGGCCGTCGCGGATCAGATGGATGAAGCGGGCCTCGGGCAGCGCCCGCTCGATCCGCGGCATCGCCCGCATGTAGCGGGGCGTCTTGTCGCCCCAGCGCGGCTTGCCCTCCTTCTCGGCGTACATGTCGTAGAAGACGCGGATCGCGGGCGCGGGCCGCAGCGGCTTGACGTCCTGGAGGCGCTCGAGCATCTCGTTCTCGTCGAGGCCGAAGTCGCCCCAGCGCGGATGGCTGGTGGCGGCGCGGACGAGGCGCTTGCGGGTCGTGTTGTCGCGGCGCGCGAGGCGGATCATCTCCGGGCACGAAGTGGGTCTCGGGCGGGATCGTCAGCTGCGGGTGCGAGTCGAGCATCAGCCGCAGCAGCGTCGTGCCGGAGCGGTTGACGCCGACGATGAACGGCGCCGGCGGGCGCTTCGACTCGGTCGCCTTGCGGCGGGCGCGGGAGATCGCGGCCAGCGGCCGCTTCCAGAAGGGCAGCGAGCTGCTCACGCCGGTCCCTCGCTCGCCGGGGTCTCGCCGCCGCCCTCGCCGGGCTCGGAGAAGTCGCGCGGCTCGGTGCCGGGCCCGTCGCCGGTCACGTAGCCGAGCTCGGTCAGCAGCTCGCCCGCGATCGACTCGAACTCGCGCCGCTGCTCGCGGTCCATCTGCTCGCGCCAGCGGCTGACGCGGCTCGGGTCGGGCGCCTGGGTGGTGCGGGCGTGGGTCGCCATCCGCCGCTCGACGCTGAGCGTCGTCCGCTTGCCGTCGGCGGGCAGCTCGCGCTTCATCTCCTCGAGCCGCTCGGCCGAGCGCTCGTGGTAGTCGAGGATCGCGTCGTCCCAGGGCAGCTCGAAGAACTCGCAGACCTCGCGCAGGACCGCCTCGGTGTCGAGGATCAGCGCCTCGTAGCGGATCTCCTTGTAGGTCCCGTCGGGAAGCTTCTTCGACTGGCGCCGCGCCTGGCCGATCCGCCGCACCCAGCGCTCGGCGATCGCCTCGATCGTGTGCTCCTTCGTCGCGCGGTCGCGGATCGAGAGCGCGACATCGCGGCCGTCGCGGATCACGTGCAGGAAGCGGGCCTCGGGCAGGGCGCCGCCGATCTTGCGGATGCTCTTGACGTAGATCGGCGTCTTCTCGCCGCAGCGCGGCTTGCCGACCCGCTCGGCGTAGAGCCCGTAGAAGGAGCGCAGGGCGTCGCCGGCGTTGAGCGGCTCGATCGCCCGGAAAGCTTCGAGCAGTTGCTCTTCGGTGAGCCCGAAGTCGCCCCACTCGCGCTGCTTGGTGATCGTCGCCAGGAACGCCTCGGGGGTGGCGCCGCCGGCCTCGGCGACCTCGATCAGCTCCGGCACGAAGTGGGTCTCGGGCGGCATCGTCAGATCGGGGTGGGCGTCGAGCATCATCCGCATCAGGGTCGTGCCCGAGCGGTTGACGCCGACCACGAACGGGGCGGGCACGCCGGCGGCGCCGCGCGACGACTCGCGGCGGCTGCGCGAGCGGTTGAGGATGCTTTTTGGGCCTGAGGTAGCCATTGGTCGATCGGCCTCCGGGCCGTAGCTTGGCGCAGCGCTGCGCGCGATGTGGCAAGGCCAGGCGGCTCGGGAGGATGGTCTCTGTCTACCGATCCGCCGCCTGCGCGGGTCCGGGATTGTAGGCGCTCAGCCGATCAGCCGGCCGAGGGCGTGCACGGTGCGCTCCCAGCTCAGCTTGCCGCGGCAGCGGACGGCGCCCGCGGCGAGGTCGCGACGCAGGTCCGGGTCGGCGAGGCGGTCGATCGCTCGCGTCAGCTCAGCGGGGTCGGCGAGCTTCGCCGGGATCCCCGAGCGGGCCGTGCCGTCGGGATGCGAGGGGACGAGCAGGCCGTTGGCGCCGTCGCGGATCACCTCGTTCATCGGCGGATCGTCGTTGGTGATCACCGGCTGGCCGAAGGCGATCGCCTCGTACAGCGGCAGCCCCAGGCCCTCCCATCGCGAGGGCGTGATGCAGACGTCGCAGGCCGCGATCCGGCGCAGGTGGGGCTCCCAGTCCTCGTCGCCGAGGTGGAGCTCGATGCGGCGGTCGCGCTTGACCTTGCGCGAGAGGCCGTCGAGCCGGTCGCGCTCGATCTGCGCGGTGACGAGCAGCCTGATGTCGGGGTTCCTGGTCCGCGCGAAGGCCTCGACGACCGGCTCGAGCGGCTTGCGGTGGCCGATGAAGCCGCCGGGGAAGACGAACTGGACCGGGCGGTCGACGCCGGCCTCGCCGAGCTCTCCGGCGCGCTCGGGCGAGCGCGGGTTCGAGGGGTCGTTCTCGGGCGCGAACCCGAGCAGCTCGGGGTGGATGCCCCACGGAACCCGCGGCGTCTCCAGGCCCATCTTCGAGTAGCGCTGCTGCTCGGCCTCGATCACCGAGTAGATCGTGTCGTAGGCCGCGCGCGCCTCGGGCACGTGCTCGGCGGTGAAGTGCTCCCAGACGAAGCGGCCGATCACCTTGACGCCACGCTTGCGCAGCTCGGCCAGCTCGGCGAACTGGTAGTTCTGATCGCAGAGCAGCACGTCGATCGAGTTCTCCTCGATCCAGGCCACGTACTCGTCGAGCGGAACCTTGAACTGCGAGGCCTCGGTGACGCCCGGCTGATCCCAGATCCCGGTCCGCTCCAGCGCCCCCGGCCTCGGCCCCTGCTCGCGCCGGGGCCGCGCCAGCACGAACGACTCGTGCCCGAGCTCGTCGACCGCGGAGCGGATGTAGCGCCCGACGATCGGCTGCCCGCGGTTGAACCACTTGGAGACGATGCCGACGTGCATGCTCCGCCCAGACCACGGCATGTCCTCGGGCTGCGCCCTGCGGGCATGCCGGAAATGGTGGCTCCGCACATCGCGGCATCTCCTCCGCTTCGCGTCCGGGATGCCGCGGTGGCTTGACGACCTCATGGTCGCCTCCCGTTCATGCCGCTACTGTCCTGTTCTGCTTGCGGCGGGCGCCCTTGTTGCCGGAGCGGTTGCCGCCGTGGAGGCTCATCGTGCGCTCCTTGCGGGGCAGGATCCGGGAGTGCTCGAGGTGCCCGGTGGGGACGGCGTGCATGCAGATCCGCGAGTAGTGCTCGTGCCGCTCCTCCTCCCAGACGGTGCTGATCCCCTCGAAGCCCGCGGTCGCGAGCATCTGCTCGAGGCAGAGCTTGTTCGGCGTCCACCAGTTCGAGGGGTTGTTCGTGCCCTCGCCCTGACCGTGGTAGATCATCATCGGCTTGTCCTCCTGCAGGCGCGTGATCCCGGTCTCGACCACGAGCAGCTCGCGCACCACCTTGCGGAGCCGGAAGAGCAGGCTCATCACGTTCTCGACGTGGTAGAGGACGCCCGAGCAGAGGACGACGTCGTACTCGCCCATCTCCAGCCACTTCTCGCTGAAGACGTCCATCTGGATGAAGTCGAAGCCGTAGCGGTCGACGTTGGTCGCGAGGTCGTCGGAGGTGCAGAGGTCGACGCCGACGACCTGCGAGGCGTCGCGGCGGACGGCCTCGGCGCAGTGCATCCCCTCCCAGCAGCCGACGTCGAGGAAGGTGCGGCCGGAGAGCTCGACCGGCATCCGGAACTGCTCCCAGCGCGAGCCCTTGCCCGCAGCCTTGAGCGGCTCGCCGACGCCTTCGATCTCCCGGTCTGGTGGGGACTTGGATTCCATCCGGCCGCGGAGGCTAGTGGACGCGGCTGCCCGCGCGGGAGCCAGCCCTCGCCCGCCGACTAGCCTGAGGGTCGTGGTCCACCCGCTCGCAGCGCACTTCGGTTCCGCCGCCGACGTCTACGAGCGGGGCCGGCCCGGGTACCCGCCCGAGGTCGTCGGCGCGCTGGTCGGCGCGCTCGGCCTGCAGCCGCAGGAGCACGTCCTCGACCTCGCCGCCGGGACCGGCAAGCTGACCCGGGGGCTGCTGGCCGCCGGCCTCTCGGTCAGCGCCGTCGAGCCGTCGCCCGAGATGCGGGCCCGGCTCGAGACGACCGCGCCGGGGGCCCGCATCCTCGACGGCCTCGCGGAGCGGATCCCGCTCGACTCGGGCTCGCTCGCGGCGGTGACCGTCGCCGACGCCTTCCACTGGTTCGACGCTCCCTCGGCGCTCGCCGAGATCCGGCGGGTGCTGATCGCGGGCGGCGGCCTCGCTTCGATCAACGCGCTGCCGGACTGGAGCGCGCTCGAGGCCGGGCCGCGGATCGGCGAGCTGATCGACGAGGTCCGGCCCGAGCACCCGTTCTTCGACGGGCCGCCCTGGGCCGAGCTCGTCGAGGCCGAGGAGGGGTGGGGCGATCTGCGCGAGATCTCGGTCGTCGCCCCGCAGCCGGCGAGCGCCTCGCAGCTCGTCGCCTACGTCGGCTCGATCAGCTTCATCGCCGGCCTGCCCGACGCGGAGCGCGCCGCCTGGCTCGACCGCGTCGCGACCTTGCTCGACGGCGCCGAGATCCCGCCCGAGCTGCCGGTCAACTACAGGATCGGGCTCGCCGCCACCGACTGAGCGCCGGCCGCCGGCGCCCGCGGGCTAGGCGCCGAGGTCGTCGATCGCGGCCATCGCCGCGTTGCGGCCGTTGAGCGCGATCACCGATCCGGCCGGGTGGGTGGCGGCGCCGCACATGTAGACGCCGTCGATCGGGGTGCGGTGGTCGAAGCGCCCCTCCCACATCTGCTCGGGCAGCGCCGAGCCCTGGAAGATGTGGCCGCCGGTGAGCCCGATCCGCTGCTCGATGTCGGCGGGGCCGAGCACGTCGGCGAACTCGATGCAGTCGCGGATGTCCGGCGCCGCGGTCGCGATCGCGTCGAGGATCGCGTCGGCCATCGGCGCCAGCGCGCCCTCCTCGTCCGCGCCGGCATGGGCACCGGTGGATCCCGGCGGCACGTACTGGGCGAAGACGCTCATCGTCTCCCGGCCCGCCGGGGCGACGCTCGAGTCGTAGGCGGAGTGGAAGTAGAGCTCGCAGAAGCCGATCCGGGTCTCACCCTCGTGGCAGGCCTCCCAGGCGGCCTGGCCCTCGTCCGAGCGGCAGCGCCACGGTGACCATCGCCCGCTCGGGGCGGAAGCCCTCGGCGGCGGCGGCGAACCGCGGCATCCGCGTCAGCCCCGCGTTCAGCTTCGCGACCGGGGAGTCGGTCCTCCAGGCGTCGAGCCGCTCGGCGAACGGCGCCGGCGTGTCCGCCTCCGGGAGCATCGCCCGCAGCCGCTTCGGGTCGGCGTTGCAGATCACCGCTCGCGCCCGGATCGTCTCGCCGCTCTCGAGCTCGACGCCCTCGCCGGGCAGGATCCGGGCGACCGGCACGCCGGCGGCGATCGTCGCGCCGGCCTCCGCCGCGGCGTCGGCGATCGCGAACGAGACGGTGCCCATGCCGCCGCGCACGTAGCCCCACGAGCCGCCGGCGCCGTCCAGGGTTCCCTGGCTGTGCATCAGCTTGACCGCCGCCGTGCCCGGCGTCCGCGGGCCGGCGTCGGTGCCGATCACGCCCTGACCCCAGAGCGCCTGGTGCAGGCGCGGGTCGGAGACGTGGCGCTCGATCACGTCGGCGACCGAGTCCTCGAAGACGAGCCCGATCAGCTCGTCGTCGCCGAGCATCTGCTCGAGCTCGGCCCGGGTGGGGGAGGGGCCGACCCAGCTGTCGCGCGGCGCCGTGGCGGAGCGCCGCCCGCGCCCGGCCGATCAGCCCGTAGTAGGCGTCGAGGCCGGCGATGTCGGATTCGGCGAAGCCGTTGTCGCGGAGGTAGGCCGCGGTGCGGTCCGGGTCGGAGAAGTCGGCGTAGGAGGTGCCGTCGGCGAAGCCGCACCACAGGTGCGGGTCGCACGGCGTCACGTGGTAGCCGTGGCGGCGCAGCTCGAGCTCGGAGACGACGAGCTCGTCGAGCAGGCCGACGACGTAGGCGCAGGGGCTGACCAGGTAGCCGGGGTCGGCGAACGGCCGCTCGATCGTGCAGGCGCCACCGAGCTGATCGCGGCGCTCGAGCACGAGCACCGAATGGCCGGCGCGGGCGAGGTAGGCGGCCGCGGTGAGGCCGTTGTGGCCGCCGCCGACGACGACCGCGTCCCAGTCGCGCGCGGCGAGCTCGGCGACGCTCATCGGCAGTCCGACCTTGCCCTCGAGCTCTCTGGCGCTGGGTCCGTTCACCGGACCCGGATCATCTCAGGCGAGCAGCTCGGCGAGCCCGGCGACCGTGTGCCGCCAGGCGCGCAGCTCGCGCAGCTCGGCGACGCCCTCGCGCATCCGCTCGAGCTCGTCGCGGTCGCCGAGGCGCTCGATCGCCGCGGTCAGCGCCGCCGGCTCCGGATCCCAGGCGGTGATTCCCGAGCGCGTCTCGCCGTTGGCGACGGAGGGGACGAGGATGCCGCTGCGGCCGTCGAGGACCATCTCCGACATCGGCGGCTTGTCGTTGGTGACGATCGGCAGCCCGAACGCGGTCGCCTCGTACAGCGGCAGGCCCAGACCCTCCCAGCGCGACGGCGCCAGGCAGACGTCGCAGGCGGCGAAGCGGGCGCGGTGCACGTCCTCGGGGTCGTCGGTCAGCGCCAGCTCGATCCGCGGGTCCTTGGCGGCTGCCTCGTTGAGGAACTCGTCCTTGCTCGGCACCTGGGCGCTGATCACGAGCCGCAGGTCGTCGCCCGCGGCGCGGCCGAACGCCTTGACCACCTTGCGGATCGGCTTGCGCCGGCCGAGGAAGCTGCCCCGGGAAGTAGAAGCGGACGACGGAGGGGTCGCGCTCGCCGGCGACGGGCTCGAGCAGCTCCGGGTGGATGCCCCACTGCACGTAGGGGCTCTCGATCCCGAGCTCGCGGTAGCGGTCGCGCTCGCAGAGGGTGAGCGAGTAGATCGTCTCGAAGGCGGTCTTCGCTCCGTGCACGTACTCGTCGCCGAAGTACTCCCAGACGAAGCGGCCGATCGTGCGGACCCCCTGCTCGCGCAGGTGGTTGATCTCGTCGAACTGGTAGTTCTCGTCGCAGAGCACGGCCTCGATCGAGTTGGCCCGGACCCAGTCCTCGTACTCGGCCAGCGGCACGTGGTGCTCGCTCGCCTCGGTGATCCCGGGCTGATCCCAGACCGGGTCGATCGCCGCCGGCCGCCGCGGCCGCCGCCTTCTGCGCGCGCGGGCCGGAGCCCGGGCGGGCGAGCACGAAGGTCTCGTGGCCGAGCTCGGTCAGCGCCGAGCGGATCTGGCGGGCGACGACCGCCTGACCCGAGGCGATCCACTTGGAGACGATCCCGACCCTCACGCGCCCCGGCTCACCTCTTCAGCGCGAGCGTCAGCCCGTCGGCGACGCCGACCATCGCGATCTCGACCCGCTCGTCGTCGCGGACCTTGGCGTTGAGGGCGTCGATCGCGAGCGCGCTCTCGTTCTCGCCGGGGTCGAGCACGCGGCCGTCCTGCAGGACGTTGTCGAGCACGATCAGCCCGCCGGGCCGCAGCAGCCGCAGGCAGCTCTCGTAGTAGCCGTCGTAGCCGGTCTTGTCGGCGTCGATGAAGGCGAGGTCGAAGGGCTCGCCGGCCTCGGCCTCGAGCGCCTCGAGGGTCTCGGCGGCGGGGCCGACGCGGACCTCGATCCGCTCGGCGACCCCGGCGCGCTCGAAGTTGCGCTGCGCCACCTCGGCCCGCTCGGGCTCGAGCTCACAGCAGACGAGCCGGCCGCCCTCGCGAAGCCCGCGGGCGATGCAGATCGCCGAGTAGCCGGTGAAGGTGCCGACCTCGATCGCGCGCCCGGCGCCGAGCAGCCGGGCCAGCATCGTCATCAGCGCTCCCTGGTCGGGCGCGATCTGCATCACCGCGATGTCGCCGAGCGCCGCGGTCTCCTCGCGGACCGCCGCCAGCGCCGCGTCCTCGCGGGCGCCGCGCTCGACCATGTAGTCGTGCAGACCGGTCGTTGAGCTCGGTGAACTTCGACATGCTCAGCGGCAGACGCGCAGGCTCTCAGCCCGCGCAGGACCGCCAGCGAGCAGTAGGCGGGCTTGACCGTCTCGCGGTCGGACGCGATGACGCCCATCCCCGCCTCGAAGGCGAGGTCGGAGTCGGCCTGGTCGAAGAGCCGGTGGACGCTGATCAGCTTGGCGCCGCGCTCGACCAGGGCCTCGTAGGTCGCGCTCAGCGCCGCGGCCTGCTCGTCGGGGGTGAGCTTGAAGCCGCTCGACGTCGTGAACCCGATCTCGGTCACCCAGATCGGCAGCGACGGGGCGACGGACTCGACCACTGCGGCCTCGCTGTCGTAGATCGCGATCCCGTTCTTGATCTGGTCGCCGGCCTCGTTGAAGGCGTAGGGATGGAGCGGCGACCGCGTCGAGGCCGGGGACGCCGCCCTTGAGCGTCTCGCGCAGGAAGGTCGTCGCCGGGATCTTCGCCGGCGCTGCCCGCCGCGTCGGCGCCGTCGATCGGCGACGGCGCCCCGTAGACGACCGGGACCTTCGAGCCGGAGCTCTGCGGACGGCCGCCGCGGTCTGGCGCAGGCAGCTTCCGGTACTCGGAGCGTGCTCGGCGTCGGCGCCCAGAACTTCGGGATGTTGGGCTCGTTCCAGACCTGAACGCCGGTCGAGTTCGGGTAGCGCTTGGCGACGGCGACGGCGAAGTCGGCGTAGGCGCCGTAGAAGAGCGGGTTCGGCGCCTTGTCGGTGGTGCCGCCCTCGCAGCCGATGTCGAGCCGCGCCCAGCACGGCGACCCGGTCAGCACCCACAGCGGCTTGACGCCGACGCCGGCGAGCTCGGCGCGCGACCTTGTCCATGTAGCTCCAGTTGTAGGCGCCCGAGCAGCGTCGGCTTCGTCTGCGCCCACGAGATCGGCACGCGGACGAAGCTCGCCCCGGATCCGTCGAGCAGCTCGTTGCCGGGATCGCCGGGGTCGATGCCCTCGTTGAAGCCGAACGGCGGCGCCCCCGCCGGCACCTTGTGGGTCTTCGCCTTCTTCGCCTTCGTGTACTTCGAGCACTTCTTGCCCTTGCAGGCGCGGACCTGGAGCTTGTACTTCTTGTTCGGCACGCAGCCCCGAGACCGTCGCGTCCTCGGAGTCGCGGCCGGCCTCGACCTCGATGCCGCCGGGCTTGACCTTGACCTCGAACGACTTCTCCTTCGAGCGGTCCTTCCACTTCAGCTGCACGGTCGAGGGCGTGACGAGGCCGAGCTTCGGCGACGCCGGCGGCTTCAGCTTCGACTTGCCCGGCTTCGCTGCTGCGGGCGCGGCGAACCCGATCAGCAGGAGCAGAGCGAGCGCGACGACGATCGATCTCGCCGGGCGCCGCATCAGCCCGCGGTCCCGACCTCGTAGCCGAGCTCGGAGAGGAGCCCGCCGGCGGCGGCGTCGAACTCACGCACGTCCTCGGGGGTCATCTTCTCCTTCCAGCGGTACATGGCGCTCGGGTCCGGCGGCTTCTGCGTCATCGCGTGCGCCTGCATGCGCTCCTCGCCGGGCCGCACGGGCTTGCCGTCGGCCGAGGGGAGGTCGCGGGCCATCTCCGACATGCGGTCGGCGGCGTGCTCGTAGTAGGTGAGCATCGCCGGGTCCCAGTCGAGCTCGAGGAAGGAGGCGATCTCGCGCAGGTGCGGCTCGGTGTCGGTGACGAGGTCCTCGTAGCGGAGCTCCATGTAGTGCTTGAGCTTCTTGCCCTGCTGCTGGGCGCGGCGGATACGGCGCTGCCAGCCCTCGCCGACCTGGCCCGCGGGGGCGCGCTTGCCCTCGCCGAGGGTCCGCTTCCAGCGTGAGAGGGCGACGTCGCGACCGTCGCGGATCACGTGGATGAACCGGGCCTCCGGCATCGCCCTCTCGATCAGCCGCATCTTGCGCACGTAGGCGGGGGTCTTCTCGCCGTATCGCGGCTTGTTCTGGCGCTCGGCGTAGATCGCGTAGAAGGCGCGCATCGCGTTGCCGGCGTTCCAGTCCTCGACTGCTCTCGAGGCGCTCACGCACGTCCCCGGGCTCCATGTGCAGATCGCCCCACTGGCGCACCTGCTGCATCACCTCGACGGCGCGGTCGGGGCCGGCGCCGTCGTTGATCGCCTCGATCATCTCCGGCATGAAGTGCGTCTCGGGCGGGATCGTCAGATCGGGATGCGCGTCGAGCATCAGCCGCAGCATCGTCGTGCCGGAGCGGCCGACGCCGACGATGAACGGGACCGGCGGGCGATCGCTGGAGCTTTTGTCGGAGAAGAGGGCCATGGGATCAGGGTGCGCCGGTTGGCTCGATAAACAACGAGTGCCTCTCGAAGTCGCGGTCGGGGGCGGTCAAGATCACGGCTCGCACCCGGCTCCGACCGCATTCGCGGCCGAGCAGAACGAGGGCTTGGGCGTGACGCGGTCGGATTCTACGACGCCGAACCCCTCCTCGAACTGCAACGGCGGATCGAGCTGGTCGAAGAAGCGGTGGACGCTGACCACTGGAACCCCATCCTCGGAGATCGTGCGGACGATCTGCTCGAGCCCGGCGGCCTGCTCGGTCGGCGTAACCGCGTACTGGCCGGCGGTCGTCAGCCCGACCTCGGTCACCCAGATCGGCAGATCGGGCGCCACCGACGCCGCCGCCTCCCGTCCCTGCTCGTAGAGACTGACGCTCTCCTCGACCGGGTCGGCGCCCTCCTGCAGGAGGCTGTAGGGGTGCAGGGCGATCGCGTCGACGTCGGGCGCGTCCGGCCCGCTCATCACCTGCTCGATGAACGGCACGAAGGCGATCTTGTTCGGGTCCTCGGCGACCTGCTCGCCGGTCGTCGGCGAGGGGCCGGCCATCACCACGGGGACGCCCGAGCCGGTGGCGTGGACGGCGTCGGCGGTCAGCGTCAGCAGCTCGCGGTAGAGCATCGGATCGGGCGCGGGCCGCCAGAAGTTCGGGATGTTGGGCTCGTTCCAGACCTCGATCCCGAGCGCCTCCGGGTAGCGCTCGGCGACCTCGGCGGCGAGATCGGCGTAGGCCTGGACGTGGTCGGGGTCGGGCGCCAGCGACGGGACCACCTGCTCGCACGCCTTGCCGGCCGCCCAGCACGGGGCGCTGGTCAGTGTCCACAGCGGTCGCAGCCCGGCGCTCGTGAGGTCGTCGTAGATCGCGTCGTAGGGCTCCCAGTTGAAGGTCCCGTCGGTCGGCTCGACGGTCGCCCAGTTGAGCGCGACCCGGACGAAGCCGGCGCCCGATTCGGCGATCAGGGGCCCGGCGTCGTCACCGGGGGTGAGCGCCTCGTTGTAGCCGACCAGCGTCGATCCCTCCTCGATCTCGGGCAGGCCGGAGTCGGAGTCGGGCGACTCCTCGTCGTCGCCGCCGCAGGCGGACGAGCGCCAGGGCGCCGACGAGCAGCGCCGCGACCGCGGCACAGAAGCGAAGGCTGATGCTCATGCGAGCAGGTCCCTGACGCTCTCGACGGCCCGATCCCAGCTGAGCTCGTCGCGGCGCCGGCGGGCGCCCTGCTCGAGCTCGGCCCGCAGCGCCGGGTCGGCCAGTCGCTCGATCGCGGCCGTCAGCCCGGCCACGTCGACCGTCATCGCGGGGATCCCCGAGTTGGCGTCGCCGTCGTGATGGGAGGGGACGAGCAGCCCGTTGACGCCGTCGGTGATCAGCTCGTTCATCGGCGCGTCGTCGTTGCAGACGATCGGCTGGCCGAAGGCGATCGCCTCGTACAGGTGCAGGCCGAGCCCCTCCCAGCGCGCCGGCGCCATGCAGACGTCCGCGTCGGCGCACATCTGCAGGTGCTCGTCGGTCGGCAGGTCCTCGAGCACGAGCTCGATCCGCGAGTCCTTCTTCGCGGCCCGCTCGAGGAACTTCATCCGCCGCTCGATCTGGGCCTTGACGATCAGCCGCAGGTCGGGGTCGGAGGTCGCCGAGAACGCCTCGATGATCTCCTTGAACGGCTTGCGCTTGCCGAGCAGGCCGGCGTGGTAGTGGAAGGAGACCGGCGGCGAGCTCCGCCGCGGCTCGATCCGGAAGTACTCGGGGTGGATTCCCCAGCGCAGGAACGGGGTCTCGACCCCCATCGTCGCGTAGCGGGCCTGCTCGGCCCGCGTCATCGAGTAGATCGTCTCGTAGGCCCGGGTCGCGTCGGCGACGTGCTCGTCGCTGAACCGCTCCCAGACGAAGCGGCCGATCGTGCGCACGCCCTTGGCGCGGAGCGCTGCGATCGCGTCGAACTCGTAGTTCTGGTCGAAGAAGCAGGCGTCGAGCCCGTTCGAGGTCGCCCAGCCGACCAGCTCGGCCTCCGGGATGAAGAAGTCGGAGGCCGGCGTCACGCCCTGCTGGGCCCAGACGTCGTCCTCGCGAGCCTCCTGCGGCATCGGGAAGCTCTCCTTCGTCGGCCGGCCGAGAACGAAGGTCTCGTGCCCGAGCCCGTCGAGGGCCGAGCGCAGCTGGCGGGCGACGACGCCCTGGCCGCGGTTGAACCAGAAAGCACAGATTCCGACTCGCATGGAACGGGGCATGCTGGCAGAGCCGGCGGCCCGGCGGGGGCGCTCAGCCCGTCGAGGGCGGGCGGCCGAGGTGAGGCGACTGGGAGAGGGGGTCGCTGTCGCCGGGACCCCAGGCGCCGGGCCCCTCGCCGAGCTCGTCCTCCGACCCCCAGTCCGGCACCCGCACGTTGCGCAGCCAGGCCGTCAGATAGCGCCCGGCGATCTTCTCGGGCGGCGACCACAGGCAGTCGCTGGAGACGACCCCGTCGCCGTGCCCGCCGGTCAGCTCGTGCACGAAGTAGAGCGAGTCGGATCCGGTCAGCAGCTGCGCGCGGAGGATCGGCTCGAACGGCACGCGGCTCGACCGGGACGCCGACGCCGGCGGCGATGTGGGCGGCGATCACGTCGGCCTGCTGGGCCGCGAGCCCGCCCTGCTTGACCGGGAAGTTGGTGCCGTCGCCGGCGGCGTAGACGCCCTCGAGGCCGGCGACGCGGCCGAACCGGTCGACCGGGATGTAGCCGTCCTCGTCGCACGGGCAGGCCCGGCAGCCCCGGGCCGTGCAGTGCGGGGAGGGCGATCACCGCACCGGCCTCGAGCGGGTGCTCGTGCGGCATCACGTGCAGGCCGCCGTCCGCCGCGGTCACGTAGGCGGAGCCGTTGAACTCGATCCGGCGCGCCTCGAGCAGCTCGGCGACGGCGGCGCTCGGCGTCGTCCCGAACGCATCGAGCGGCCGCTCCTCGGGCGTGAAGATCGCGACTGCCAGCTCGCCCAGGCCCATCGCCTCGCTGCGCGAGCGGACCATCAGCGCCAGCTCGTACAGCGGCAGCGCCCAGCTGCTCGCCGGGCGGCGCGACCAGCGCGATCGACTTCGACGCCGACTCGCTCGCCTCCTCGATCAGTCGCTCGACCGGCAGCTCGGCGCGGTCGGGGCGAAGCGTGTGGACGGGCTCGGGCAGGTCCTGCGAGAGCCGTG
Organism: uncultured Solirubrobacterales bacterium; assembly: GCA_963743845.1. GTDB lineage: Bacteria > Actinomycetota > Thermoleophilia > Solirubrobacterales > 70-9 > CAXMST01. Next base: position 50,130 of record CAVURI010000001.1, on the reverse strand, counting down.
CGCCGAGGCAGACGATCAGGCGGTCGTAGGCGATCCGCTCGCCGTCTTCGATCTCGACCGCCCGGCCGTCGACGTCGAAGTTGGCGACGCGGCCGAGCGTGAAGGTGCCGCCGAGCGCCTCGATCGCGGGCGCGCAGCTCGCGGCGATCGGCGGGCCGTCCGGAGAACGGCTCCTCGACGGTCAGGGCCTTGTAGGTGAAGTCGGGCTCGGCGTCGATCAGATGCAGAGCGACCCGTTCGCCCGCGAGGTGGTCGAGCGCCAGAGCCGCCTCGAGCCCGGCGACGCCGCCGCCGACGATCACGACCTTGCGCGGTTGATCAGCGGTCTCGGCGGCCATCGTTCCTCCTCCTCTGCCTCCGCCTCCGATGGTACGCGCTCGGCGCCGGCTCGGGCCCGGGCCGGGCCCGGGAGCCTCAGGCGGCGGTGGCGACGCGGGCGGCCGACTCGAACAGGCGCAGCCCGTCGGTCGAGCCGGTCAGCGGATCGACCGCGTGCTCGGGGTGCGGCATCAGGCCGAGCACGTTGCCGGCCTCGTTGCGGACCCCGGCGACGTCGCGCAGCGACCCGTTCGGGTTCTGGCCGGGGGCGTAGCGCAGCGCGACCTGGCCGCGATCCTCGAGCTCGGCGAGCATCGCCTCGGGCGCGAAGCAGCGGCCGGTCGTGTGCTTGACCGGGATCGAGAGCGTCTCGCCCGGCGAGCAGGCCGAGGTCCAGGCCGAGCCGGTCTCCTCGACGACGAGGTCGACCTGGCGGCAGAGGAACCGCAGCCCCTCGTTCGGCAGCAGCGCGCCCGGCAAGCAGGCCCGCCTCGCAGAGCACCTGGAAGCCGTTGCAGATCCCGAGCACGGGGCCGCCCGCGGCGGCGAACTCGGCGACCTTCTCCATCACCGGGGCGAAGCGGGCGATCGCGCCGACCCGCAGGTAGTCGCCGTAGGAGAAGCCGCCGGGAACGACGACCGCGTCGACGCCCTTGAGGTCGGCGTCGCGGTGCCAGAGCAGCTCGGCCTCGCCGACCCGCTCACAGGCCTCGACCGCGTCGACCTCGTCGCACGAGCCGGGAAAGCGGATCACTCCGAAGCGGGTCACCGGGGCATCGTTGGAAGCTGCGAGGACGGGCGGTCCATCAGACCTCCTCCTCGTCACCGCCGTGGGTGAGGGGAGCCTCTTCGCCCTCGAGCTCGATCTCGTAGTCCTCGACCAGCGGGTTCGCGAGCAGCTTCTCGCAGAGCTCGGGCAGCGAGTCCGGGTCGTCGGTCCGCAGCTCGACCATGCGGCCCACCCGGACCTCCTCGACGCCCTCGAATCCGAGCGTCGGCAGGGCCCGCTCGACGGCCTTCCCCTGGGGGTCGACGACCCCCGCCTTCGGTCTGATCAGCACTCGGGCAAGCATGGGCCGACCCTACACGCCGCGCCGGTTGCCGCGTCCGGGGCTCACTTCGCCCGGCCTCGTGCGACGCGGGCCCGGGCGCGCCCGACGAAGCCCGCGAGCCGGTGCTCGTCGCGGGCCTCGGCGGCGCTCTCGGCGAGCACCGGGTAGCCGGCGTTCTCGAGCGCGTCGCGCATGCCGAGCTGCGCGAACGCCTCGGCCCAGCGCGGGTCGTTGGCGGCGAACGGGACCTCCGGCGCCCGCACCTTGCCGCGCGCCCACTCGGCGACGGCGGGCGGAGTCGGCCGGCCGGCGGTGCGGTAGACGCGCGAGATCGCGCCGACCGGGTCGGCCCGCAGCTCCTCGTTGCGGAGCAGCACGTAGCGGTCGCCGTAGAGCCGGCGGCCGTCGCGGAAGGTGCTCTCGAAGGTGTGCTTCCAGACGAGCAGGATCCGCATGAAGTTGGCCGGGCGGCGGATGTGCGCGTACTCGGGCAGCGACAGCAGCTCGGCCGAGATCTCGCGCGAGGACCAGAGCTTGCGCTTCTGCCGCTCCTCGAAGAAGGCGGTCGGGTCGGCGTAGTCGTCGGCCCGCTTGCGGCCCTTGCCCATCATCATCGAGACGGCGACGGCGCGCGGGTCGCGGACGACGTGGACGAAGACCGCCTCCGGCGCCAGCGGCGCGATCGCCTCGAGCTTGTCGTAGATGCGCGTGAACTTGATCATCACCTCGCGCCCGTTCCCCTGCCCGAGCAGGTGGGTGACGAAGCCGGTGCAGTGCTCGGGCAGCTCCGGCCCGATCTCGAGCGCGCCCTTGCGGGGCCCGCCCCAGTTGAACTCGTCGATCGGCACGTCGGGGTATGCCTCGGCGGCGTAGGCCTCGCGCAGGGCCTTCGTCTCCGCGAACGGGTCCGACTCGCGGGCGCCGCTGCCGCCGCCCGGCGTCTCGGTGTTCTCCCGGAACGGCTCGTAGAAGCAGTGCAGCTCCGGGTCCTCGAGCAGCGCGTCGTAGAGGATCGTCGTCCCCGACCGCCGCATGCCCTGGATGAAGATCGTCATCGCGAACGCAGGTTAGACCGCGATCGCGGTCCCGCGCGGCCCTCAGGACAGCGGCAGATCCTCGGGCAGCGGCACCTGCTGGGGCGGGGCGCCGCTCTCCTCGCTCCCAGTCCGTGAACGCCTCGCCGTCGCGGCTCGCGTGCTCCCCGTAGCCGCCGAGCGCGATCAGCCGGACCGTCGCGGGGCCGAGGTTGACCAGCTGTCGCCGCACCTCCGGGCCGACCCGGAGCAGCTCGCCCGAGCCCAGCACCTCGCGCCGCTCCTCGCCCTCGATCAGCACCGTGAGCTCGCCGTCGAGCACGAGGTAGACCTCCTCCTGGCGCTCGTGGCGGTGGATCCGGCCCCGCTGCCCGGGCCGCAGGTTCATCTGGCTGATCCCGAAGCTGGTGACGCCGAGCGCCCGGCGCAGCGAGACGAAGTGCTCCTCCGAGCCCGGATCGAAGGCCGCCCGCGCGACCCCTCCGCGGGCTCGCTCCCCTCGGCGGGCGCCATCAGTCGAGCGGCGCGCCGGTGATCCGCTCGAAGGCCTCGCGGTAGCGGTCGCTGGTCCCGGCGATGACCTCCTCGGGCAGGCGCGGCGCGGGAGCCGAGTGGTCCCAGCCCTGCTCGTCGAGCCAGTCGCGCACGTACTGCTTGTCGAAGCTCGCCTGGCCGCGGCCGGGCTCGTAGCTGTCGGCGGGCCAGAAGCGCGAGGAGTCGGGCGTCAGCACCTCGTCGCCGAGCACGATCTCGGCGCCGGGGCTGGCGCCGAACTCGAACTTGGTGTCGGCGAGGATGATCCCGCGCTCGAGCGCATGCGCGGCGGCGTGCTCGTAGAGCGCGATCGAGATCCGGCGCAGCTCCTCCATCAGCGGCCGCGAGCCGATGATCTCGGCGGCGCGGTCGAAGTCGACGTTCTCGTCGTGCTCGCCGATCTCGGCCTTGGTCGCCGGCGTGAAGATCGGCTCGGGCAGCCGGTCGGACTCGACCAGGCCCTCGGGCAGCTCGATCCCGCAGACCGAGCCGTCGGCCTTGTACTCCTTCCAGCCGGAGCCGGTGATGTAGCCGCGGACGACGCACTCGACCGGGTACATGTCGAGCTTGCGGACGCGGATCCCGCGGCCCGCCGCCTCGGCCGGGACGTCCTCGTCGATGAAGTGGTTGGGAACGATGTCGCCGGTCGTGTTGAACCAGAAGATCGACATCTGCGTGAGGACCTTGCCCTTGTCCGGGATCGGGTCCTCGAGGATCACGTCGTAGGCGCTGATCCGGTCGGAGGCGACCATGATCAGCTCCTCGCCTGAGTGGTAGATCTCACGGACTTTGCCACTCGAGTGGAGCTCGAGATCGCGGAGTGAAGTGCTCATGCCGCGAACCTAGCAACGCAGCCTGCGGCGGTACCTCACCCGGGCATAGGATTGCCGCAATGAGCGGATTTCAAGAGGTGATCGACGGCGTGCTCGACTGGAGCGGCACCCATCCCGTCATCAAGCAGCCCGTGCACTCGGCCTACCTGCCGGGCCCCAAGGTCGCGATCGACCCGGTCGCCGTCGACTGGCTCGACGCGGCGATCGAGGAGCAGGGCGGCCTGAGCCGGATCGTGCTCTCCAACCGCCACCACCGTCGCGGCTGCGCCGAGCTCGCCGAGCGCTTCGGGGCCGACGTCGTCGCTCCCGCCGCCGGCATGCACGAGTTCGGGCCGGAGACCACGATCGAGCCCTACGGGTGGGGAGACGAGGTCGCGCCCGGCGTCACCGCGCACGAGATCGGCGTCATCTGCCCCGACGACGGCGCCCTCCACATCGCCTCCGGGGTCGGCGCCCTGCTGATCGCCGACTCGGTGATCCGCTGGGACGGCGAGCTCTCGTTCGTCCCCGACTTCCTCATGGACGACCCGGAGGAGACCAAGGCCGGCACCCTGCGGGCGCTCGAGCCCCTGCTCGACCTGGACTGGGACGCGCTGCTGCTCGCCCACGGCGACCCGGTCGCGAGCGGCGGCAAGGAAGAGCTGCGGGCGTTCATCGCCGAGCCGAGGACGGCCGACTTCAACCTGTAGGGGCGGGCGGCGTGGCCGTCCGAGGGCGGCGACGAGGGTTCGGGCCGGGCCGTCCGAGCGGCGGCGACGAGGGTTCAGGCCGCGGATTTGCAGTGAGGGAGGGGAGATGGGGCGGGGGTCAGGCTCGCTGGGCGAAGTGGGCCCTTTTGCCCCCGAACTTCGGGGGTGATGGGGCCGAGTTCGTGGATTCGGCCGCCGGACGGTCGAAAGCGCCCCTGCTCCGTCCCCTGAGGCGAAGTCGGCCCTTTCAGCGTCGAAAAACGACTCGATAAGGGCCCACTTCACCGCGACACCCCGAACCCTCGGCCGCCACCCGCTTCCACACTCCCTCACTGCAACGCCCGCCTGCAGCCAGGCCCGAGCCCTCCGGACCCTGGACCGCGCCCGCGCCCCTACCGCGTCAGCGCTTCGAGCCGCTCGAAGACCTCGCCCGCGTTGCGCAGGTAGGCGCCGGGGTCGAAGACGGCGTCGAGGTCGATCTCCGGCGCGCCGCCCTCCGCGATCCGCTCGGCGAGCAGGTCCTTGAACGGGGTCCGGGTGTCCCAGCCGCGCTGGGCGAGCTCCTGGACGAGGCGGTAGGCGTCGTCGCGGCTCATGCCGGTGTCGAGCAGCGCGGTCAGCGCGCGCTGGCTGTAGACGGCGCCGTAGGTGAGGTCGAGGTTCTCGCGCATGCGGTCGGCGTGGACGACCATGTCGGCGGCGACGCGGCGGCCGAGGTGCTGCATGTAGTCGAGGCAGATCGTCGCGTCGGGCAGGATCACGCGCTCGGCGCCGGAGTGGGAGATGTCGCGCTCGTGCCAGAGCGCCACGTTCTCGAGCCCCGCCTGCGCGTAGCCGCGCATCACCCGGGCGAGGCCGGTGATCCGCTCGGTCGTGATCGGGTTGCGCTTGTGCGGCATCGCCGAGGAGCCCTTCTGGCCCTTGCCGAACGGCTCCTCGATCTCGCGCACCTCGGTCTTCTGCAGGTTGCGGACCTCGGTCGCGAAGCGCTCCAGGCCGGCCGCCGCCAGGGCGCAGGCGCTGAGCAGCTCGGCGTGGCGGTCGCGCGGCACGACCTGGGTCGAGGCGTCCTCGCGGCCGAGGCCGAGCGCCTCCATCACGCGGGCCTCGACCGCGGGCGGGAGCGAGGCGTAGCTGCCGACCGCGCCCGAGAGCTTGCCGACGGCGATCTGCTCGAAGGCGCGGCGCAGCCGCTCGAGGTTGCGGTCGGCCTCGAAGGCGAAGCCGGCGAGCCGCAGGCCGAAGCTGGAGGGCTCCGCGTGGATCCCGTGGGTGCGGCCGACGCTGACCGTGTCGCGGTGCCGCAGCGCCTGCTCGATCAGCGCGTCGCGGTAGTCGCGGGCGCCGGTCAGCACGATCGTGCCGGCGTCGACGAGCTGCGTCGCCAGCGCCGTGTCGAGCACGTCGGAGGAGGTGAGGCCGTAGTGGATCCAGCGGCCCTCCTCGCCGATCGAGGCCTGGACGACGTCGACGAAGGCGGCGACGTCGTGGTTGGTGATCGCCTCGCGCTCCTCGACGGCCTCGACCGTGAACGCGGCCCGCTCACGGCAGGCGCGGGCGTCCGCCTCGGGAACGATCCCCTCGCCGACGAGCGCCTCGGTCGCGGCCAGCTCGACCTCGAGCCAGCCCTCCATCTTCCGCTGCTGCGTCCAGACGGATCCGATCGCCTCGCGGGTGTAGCGGGGGATCATCGCTCGCCCATCAGCCGTTGATGATGCGGACGGCCAGGTGGGCGGCGTTCTTGGAGTTGTCGATGCCGACGGCCGCGACCGGGACGCCGGGAGGCATCTGCGAGACCGAGAGCAGGGCGTCGATGCCGCCGAGGGTGCCGGCGGAGATCGGCACGCCGATCACCGGCAGCTCGGTGTGGGCGGCGGCGACGCCGGGGAGCGCGGCGCTGAGGCCGGCGCCGGCGATGATCACCCGCAGGCCGCGCTGCTTCGCCATCCGGCAGTACTCGACGACCGTGTCGGGCGTCCGGTGGGCGCTCATCACGCGGACCTCGTAGTGGATGCCGGCCTCCTCGAGGATCGGCTCGGCCTTCGCCATCGTCTCCTTGTCGCTGGCCGATCCCATGATGATCCCGACGAGCGGCTGCTCGACGTTCGATCCCGTCGAGCGCGTGCTCGACGTCCGGCATCGCCTCGGTCCCGGTCTCCGCTTCACTCATTCGCGTCTTCTCTCCTGTCGTCAGTCGGTTGGGGTACGGGTGACGGCGCGCTCGGCGATGTCGTTTCGCATCTGCATGCCGTCGAAGCTGATCCTGCGAGCCGCATCGTACGCGCGGTCGCGGGCCTCCGACGGACCCGGGCCGAGCGCGGTCACGTTGAGCACGCGGCCGCCGTTCGTGACGATCTCGCCGTCGCGCTCGGCGGTGCCCGCGTGGACGACCTCGGCCCCGGCCGCCTCGGCCTCGTCGAGGCCCGAGATCACGTCTCCCTTCGAGGAGCTCTCCGGGTAGCCGCGCGAGGCGAGCACCAGGGTCACGGCCCAGTCCTCGCCGAACTCGGCCTCGATCCCGGCGAGCCCGCCGGGCTCGCGGGCCGCCTGGCACAGCGCCAGCAGGTCCGACCGCAGCCGCGGCAGCACCGCCTGCGTCTCGGGGTCGCCGAAGCGCGTGTTGAACTCGAGCACCTTGGCTCCGGCCGGGGTCATCATCAGGCCCGCGTAGAGGACCCCGTGGAAGGGCGCGCCGCGCTCGGCCATCAGCCGCACGATCGGCCGGTGCACCGTGTCGACGATCTGCTCGAGCTGGGCGGCCGTGATCCCGGGGACCGGCGAGTAGGAGCCCATGCCGCCGGTGTTCGGCCCCTCGTCGCCGTCGAAGATCCGCTTGTAGTCCTGGGCCGGGGCGAGGGCGACGACGTTCTCGCCGTCGCAGAGCGCCAGCAGCGAGAGCTCCTCGCCCTCGAGGAACTCCTCGAGCACGACCGTCGTCGAGCCGAACCGCTGCTCGGTGAAGAAGACGTCGATCGCCTCGCGCGCCTCGGACTCCTCGGTCGCGATGATCACGCCCTTGCCCGCGGCGAGCCCGTCGGCCTTGAGCACGATCGGGTACTCGCGAGCGGGCGATCTCCTCGAGCGCGCCGGCGCGGTCGGTCAGGGTCACGTGCCTGGCCGTCGGCACCTCCGCGTCGGCCATCGCCTCCTTCGCGTAGAGCTTCGAGCCCTCGAGCTGCGCGGCCGCGGCGCTCGGGCCGAAGGCCGCGATCCCCGCCTCCTCGAGCCGGTCGACGAGCCCGGCGACGAGCGGCGCCTCGGGCCCGACGACGACGAGGTCGACGGCCTCCTCCCGCGCCGCCGCGAGCAGGCCCTCGATGTCGTCGGCGGCGACGTCGAGGCAGCGGGCGTCGGCGGCGATGCCGACGTTGCCCGGCGCGCAGAGCAGCTCCGGCTGCTGCGGCGAGCGCGCGAGCGCGCGCACGATCGCGTGCTCGCGACCGCCGCCACCGACGACGAGGACCTTCACCGGCGAGGGGCCGTCGCGGCCGGCTCGGGCTTGCGCGCGGACCCCACTAGATGCCGCTCGCGAAGTCCTCGGCCGGAATCGCGGTCAGGGTGTGGTTCGAGGTCGTGCCGCGCGAGCCGAGCTCGACCGAGGCGCGGGCCATCGTCTCCGCGTCGGGGGCCTCGACGACGCTGATGAAGTCGTACTCGCCGAGCGTCGCCCACTGGTGATGGACGGTGAGCCCGATCTGGCTCATCTCGGAGTTCACCTCCGACGATCCGGGCGGGGTGGTTCTTGATCGTCCTGACGCCTTCCGGTGTCAGCTTCGTCAAAAGGATGAAATGCATTTCTCTCTCCTCCTCGGTTCCGCGCGCCGCGCTCCTCGGTCGACCGGCGCAGCTCGTGCACACACTCTTATTTCACGTTGCGCCCGGCGCTGCAATCCGGCCCCGCTCAGAGCGGCCGCACGGCCGAGCCGCGGGCGCACGGCTTGACGATCGGCGGCACGCCGCGCATCTCGTCCTCGGTCAGATCCTCGATCCCGAGACCCGAGCGCCTGATCGCGCCGACGGTGTCGCGGTTGCAGTGGCAGCCGTGCCCGACGAAGAACCAGGGCCCGTGCACGATGTCCTGGGCGCGGGCGAGGCCCGGAGAGGGCGCGCGGACGTGCTCGAGGAAGAGCAGCCGGCCGCCGGGCTTCAGCACCCGGGCGATCTCGCCCAGGGTCGCGGCCTGGTCGGCGACGGTGCAGAGCACGAGCGTCGCGACCACGGTGTCGAAGCTCGCGTCGGCGAACGGCAGCTGCTCGGCCGCCGTCTCGACGACCTCGGTCTCCGGCCGCTCGGAGGCGACCCGCTCGCGCAGCCGTCGCGCCATCGGCTCGAACGGCTCGGTCAGCACGAGCTCGCTCACCGCCGGCGGGTAGTGGCGCAGGTTGAGGCCGGTGCCGGCGCCGATCTCGAGCGTGCGGCCGCTCGCGCCGCCGACGATCGCCGCCCGCCGGCGGCCGAGCTCGCCCTCCTCGGCCCGGGCCAGGCCGCGGTCGTAGGTGGCCGCGAACAGGCGCCCCCAGGTCGCGTCGTAGGCGCGGCGGAGCGGTCCCGCCTCGCTCATGCGCCGGCCTCCGTGACCCGCGAGGGGTCGGTGATCAGCTCGGCGATCGAGTCGCGCCGGTAGTCGAAGATCTTCGCCAGGTCCCGCTTCACGATCAGGACCTCGCCGAGCGAGCCGAGCGGCCCGAACCGATGCCCGTAGCGGACGATGTCGGTCATCCGGGTGCGCCCGTCGCCGAGCGCCTCGAAGGTGTGGGTGTGGTGCCAGAGCGCGTAGGGGCCGCTCAGCTGCCGGTCGACGAAGCCGCGCGGCGGGTCCCACTCGTCGATCCGGGTCAGCCAGGAGACGGGGATCCCGTGCAGCTTCAGCCGGTAGCGGATCAGCGTCCCGACCCCCATCTCGATCGGTGTCGGCGAGGTGATCCGGAACTGCAGCCACGGCGGCGTGATCGCCTCCAGGTTCTCGGCCCGCGAGAAGAACGAGAAGGCCTCCTCGAGGCCGGCGTCGAGCACCTGCTCGCGGCGCAGCACCCGCTCCTTCATCGGGCGACCCCCCTGATCAGCGCCTCGAGGTCGGCGGTCGTCCGCTCCCAGCTGAGCTCCTCGCGGCGCTCGCGGGCGCCGGCGCGCAGTTGCTCGCGCAGCTCCGGGTCGCGGAGCCGCTCGATCGCCGCGGTCAGGGCGCCGACGTCGGGCCGGTAGGCGGTGATCCCCGAGCGCGCCTCGCCGTCGGCGATCCCGGGGACCAGCAGGCCGTTGCGCCCGTCGCTCGACGATCTCGTTCATCGGTGGATTGTCGTTGGTCACGATCGGAATGCCGAGCGCGGTCGCCTCGTACAGGTGCAGGCCGAGGCCCTCCCAGCGGCTCGGCGCGACGATCGCGGCGGCCGAGCCGAACATCGCCATGTACTCGTCGGTCGGCAGATCGGCGCTGACGATCTCGATCCGGCGATCGGCCCGGCCGAAGCGGCGACCGCCGCGGGCGAGCCTCCGGGCCTCGGTCAGGCGCCGGTCGACCTGGGCCTTGAGGATCAGCCGCAGCTCGTCGCCGGAGGCCGCCCGGAACGCCTCGATCACCTCGGCCAGCGGCTTGCGCTTGCTCATGAAGCCGCCGGGGAAGAGCAGCGGCACCGTCTCCCGCCCGGCCTCGCCGCCGGGCCGCTCGGCCTCGGCGCGGGCGATCAGGTCGGGGTGGCAGCCGAAGCGCACGCGCGGGCTCGTGATCCCCATCTCCGCGTAGCGCCGCTGCTCGCAGGCGGTCATCGAGTAGACGGCGTCGAACGCCTCCAGCGCCGGCTCGACGTGCTCGGCGGCGAAGTGCTCCCAGACGAAGCGGCCGGCCGTGGCGACGCCCGGAGCGGCGCAGCTGCGCGATCTCCTCGAACTGGTAGTTCTGGTCGAAGAGCACGACCTCGACGCCGGTCGCCTCCGCCCAGGACGCGTACTCGTCGGCGCCGATCAGGTAGTCCGATCCCGCCGTCACGTGCTCCTGGGCCCAGACGCCCTCGCCGTCGATCCAGTCCGGGCGGATGTTCGTCTTCCGCGTCGGGCGCGCCAGCACGAACGTCTCGTGGCCGAGCTCGTCGAGCGCCGAGCGGAGCTGGCGCGCGACCACACCCTGACCCCGGTTGAACCAGTAGGCGACGATCCCGATGCGCATGCCACAACCCTGACACGCGCCGCCCGGCGACGCCGCCGGGACCGCGAGGCGGGCCCGGGGCTGTTCTAACCTGGACAGCGATGGAGCCAGCTGGGAAGGGGATCCGGCGGCAGGCTTTGGTGGTGCTGCTCGCGTTGCTGAGCGTCGCCGTGTTCGCGGCTGCGCAGGCACCCTCGCGGGCCGCGGCGCTCGAGCGGCCCGAGCCGCCGACGGCCGCGCAGGTGCGGGAGCGGACCGATCAGTTCCTGCGCTCCGGCGCCGCCTCCCGGACCGAGCGGCCGCGCGCGACCGCGTCGCGCGGCGGCGGCGGCATCGGCTCCGACGGCGACCCGATCGGCTCGGGCGCCGGCTTCCTCTTCGGCGAGGACGTCCACGTCGCCCTCTACGGCGCCCCGCAGCTGACCGGCACGATCGTCGGCAAGCTGCCGCCGCTCGGTGCCGCCCGCAGGCTCAAGCAGCAGTCGAAGGCCTACAAGAAGAGCACCGATCGCAAGGTCCGCCGCTCGATCGACCTGATCGGCGTGATCGCGACGGCGAGCCCCGGGTCCGACGGCCTCTACCGCACGCGCCAGTCCGACACGGTGATCAGCTCCTACCTGAAGGCGGCGCGGTCGGTCGGCGCCAGGCTCGTCCTCGACATCCAGCCGGGCCGCTCGAAGGTGCTGCGCGAGATGCGGGCGCTGAAGCCCTGGCTGCGCAAGCCCGACGTCGACGTCGCGATCGATCCCGAGTGGAACGTCGGCCCCCGCGGCGTGCCCGGCAGGACCGAGGGCTCGATCCGCGCCAGGGAGCTGAACCGGGCGACCGAATGGCTCGACGAGCTGGTCGCGGCCAAGGACCTGCCGCCGAAGGCGCTGATCGTCCACCAGTTCCGCGAGCAGAGCGTCCGCGGCCGGCCCGAAGCTCGCCCAGGGCGAGGACGTGCAGGTGCTGCTCAACTTCGACGGGATCGGCACCGCCCCGGCGAAGCGGGCCGGATACGAGAACCTCGCGGTCCCGGGCATCTTCGACGGCTTCTCGCTCTTCTACGACCTCGACGTGCGGCTGATGAGACCGCCGGCGGTGCTCGGCCTGCGCCCCGAGGTCGACTTCGCGATGTACCAGTAGCTCGCGGGGCGGCCCGATTTCGGGTAAGAGGGGTGGATGGAGTCTTGGCATCCACCGCCCTGGGCCCTGCCGCTGATCGTCGCGGCTCTGGTCGTGCCGTCGTTCCTCGGGTTCGCGCTCGCCGGGGCCCCGGCCGGCGTCGCGATGGGCTCGCTGTCGATCGCGGTGCTGATCGTGCTCGCCGTCCGCGCCCGACCCCGCGGCCCGATCCCGCTCGCCCGCTCCGGCGCGGCGGCGCCGCTGCTGGCGATCGCGCTGGCGCCGATCGACGGCGGTGCGGTCGCGAACGAGCTCGCGACCCTCGCCGAGGCCGGCAGCGTGGAGCGCCCGGCCGAGCCCGAGGCCGACGCGGCTCGGCCCGTCGCTGCTGGTGCTCGCCCCGATCCGCTCGACCAAGACCCAGGTCTGGCTCAGCGACGAGGAGCCGGGCCGGGTCGCCGCCCAGGAGCGGCTCGCCGTCTCGATCGCGACCCTGACCGCGGCAGGCGTCCACGCCGAGGGCCGGGTCGTCGCCCAGGACCCGGCGCAGGCGCTCGAGGACGCCGCCGCCGAGTACGGGGCGCGCCGGGTCGCGTTCGTCGTCGACGACGAACGCCACGACGAGCTGATCGAGGAGATGACCGGGCGCCTCGACGTCCCGGTGCACCGGGTCTCGACCCGCCGGGTCTAGGCGGTCGCGACCGCGGGCGGGTCGTCGGCGGGCTTCGCTGCCGCGCCGGCCTTCTCGAAGGTGAGCTCGCCGTCGGCGGCGCCGACGCGGATCGTGTCGCCCTCGGCGAAGCGACCCTCGAGCAGCGCCAGCGCCAGCTGGTCGACGAGCTGCCGCTGGATCACGCGCTTGAGCGGGCGGGCGCCGTAGGTCGGGTCGTAGCCGAGGTTGCCGAGCAGCGTCTTCGCGTCGTCGCTGAGCTCGATCTCGACGCCGCGCTCGTGCACGCGCTTCGCCAGCAGGCTCGACCTGCAGCTCGACGATCTCGGAGATGTCCTCGCGGCTGAGCCGGTGGAAGATCACGGTCTCGTCGATCCGGTTCAGGAACTCGGGCTTGAAGTGGTTGGCGAGCACGGCCTCGATCCGCTCGCGGATGTTCTCGTCGATCGTCTCGCCGGCGATCTCGGAGGAGCCGACGTTCGAGGTCATGATCATCACCGTGTTGGTGAAGTTCACGGTCCGGCCCTGGCCGTCGGTGAGGCGGCCGTCGTCCATGATCTGCAGCAGCGTGTTGAAGACGTCGGGGTGCGCCTTCTCGATCTCGTCGAGCAGCACGACCGCGTAGGGGCGGCGGCGCACGGCCTCGGTCAGCTGCCCGCCCTCGTCGTAGCCGACGTAGCCGGGAGGCGCGCCGATCAGGCGCGAGACGGCGTGCTTCTCCATGTACTCGGACATGTCGATCCGGACCATCGCGTCCTCGGAGTCGAACATGAACTCGGCCAGCGCCCGGGCCAGCTCGGTCTTGCCGACGCCGGTCGGGCCGAGGAAGAGGAAGGAGCCGATCGGCCGGTTCGGGTCGGCGAGGCCCGCGCGTGAGCGGCGCAGCGCGTTGGCGACGGCCTCGACCGCCTCGTCCTGACCGATCACCCGGTCGTGGAGGCGCTCCTCCATCTGGATCAGCTTCTCGACCTCGCCCTCCATCAGCTTGCTGACCGGGATCCCGGTCCAGCGCGCGACCACCTCGGCGATGTCCTCCTCGGTCACCGACTCGGTCAGCATCGAGCCGCCGCGCGAGTGCAGCTCGGCGAGCCGCTCCTGGTGGGCGGCGACGTCGCGCTCGAGCTCGGGGATGCGGCCGTACTTGAGCTCGGCGGCGCGCTCGAGGTCGCCGGTGCGCTCGGCGCGCTCGGCCTCGCGGGTCGCGTGCTCGAGCTCGTCGCGGGCGATCTTGATCCCGTCGATCGCGCCCTTCTCGCTCTGCCAGCGCGCCTTCATCTCGGAGGCGGACTCGTTCAGCTCGGCGAGCTCGGCCTCGATCGCCTCGAGGCGCGCCACCGAGGCCGCGTCCTTGTCCTTGGCCAGGGCCTGCTTCTCGATCTCGAGCTGCATGATCCGGCGGTCGACCTCGTCGATCTCGACCGGGGAGGACTCGATCTCCATCTTCAGCCGCGAGGCGGCCTCGTCGATCAGGTCGATCGCCTTGTCGGGCAGGAAGCGGTCGGTGATGTAGCGCTCCGAGAGCGTCGCGGCGGCGACGATCGCGGGGTCGGTGATCGTCACGTTGTGATGCGCCTCGTAGCGCTCCTTGAGGCCGCGGAGGATCGCGATCGTGTCCGCCTCGGTCGGCTCGCCGACGTTGACCGGCTGGAAGCGGCGCTCGAGCGCGGCGTCCTTCTCGATGTGCTTGCGGTACTCGTCGAGCGTCGTCGCGCCCACGGCCCGCAGCTCGCCGCGGGCGAGCATCGGCTTCAGCAGGTTGGCGGCGTCGACCGCGCCCTCGGCGGCGCCGGCGCCGACGATCGTGTGCAGCTCGTCGATGAAGAGGACGATCTGGCCCTCGGCCTCCTTGACCTCGGCGAGCACGGCCTTGAGCCGCTCCTCGAACTCGCCGCGGTACTTGGAGCCCGCGAGCAGGCCGCCGATGTCGAGCGCGATCACCTTGCGGCCGCGCAGCGACTCGGGCACGTCGCCGGCGACGATCCGCTGGGCGAGGCCCTCGACGATCGCCGTCTTGCCGACGCCGGGCTCGCCGATCAGGACCGGGTTGTTCTTGGTCCGGCGCGAGAGCACCTGGATCACGCGGCGGATCTCCTCGTCGCGCCCGATCACCGGGTCGAGCTTGCCCGCCTCGGCGTCGGCGGTCAGGTCCTGGCCGAACTTCGCCAGCGCCTCGAACTTCTCCTCGGCGTCGGGCGAGTCGATCTTGTGCGGGCCCTGGGCCTCGGTCACGGCCTTCGGTCATCGACTCGCGGTCGGGCAGGATCTCGCCGACGCCGGAGTCGTTGCCGGCGAGCGCCAGCAGCAGGTGGCCGATCGAGACGTAGGAGTCGCCGAGCGCCGACATCTCGCGCTCGGCGCGGGTCAGCACGTTGACGAGCTTCGGGGAGGGGCGGGTCGGCGGCTCGTTGTCGCCGGAGACGGTCGGCAGGTCGGCGACGGCGCGCTCGGCGCGGTCGCGGATCGCGGCGACGTCGGCGGAAAGCTTGTTGAGGACCGGCACGGCGGAGTTGTCCTCGGCGTCGAGCAGGGCGAGCAGCAGGTGGGCGGGGGTGATCTCGCTGTTGCGGTACTGGGTGGCGAGACGCTGGGCGTCCTGGACGGCCTGCTGGGCCCTGGTCGTGAAACGGTCGGCTTGCATGCGGCAATTCTATGGGTCTGATGGCCGAATGTCAAGAAATCTGACAGGAAATGACTTAGATTTAGGACCAGGGCCCGCCGAATCCGGCCCGTGTGAGCAGCCGCACGCTCCCCCGGCCGGGGAGTTCGCCAATATGACGAGGGGAGATGAGCACCCCCGAGGACACCGAGCCGACCGTCGAGCAGACGCGCGAGCAGGCCGCCGAGGCCGAGGAGGCGCGGGAGCGGATCGCCGCCCTGCGCCGCGCCGCCGCCCTGCGCGAGCGCACCGCGCGCGCCTTCGACACGCGCACCGAGCTCTGGCAGGAGGCCGGCCTCAGCAGCCAGATCGACAAGGCCGAGTCGCGCAAGGCGATGCGCGAGGCGGTCGTCCTGCTGATCCTGCTCGCCGGCGTGCTGTTCGTCTTCGCGAACCGCAACGAGATCCCGCTGCTCGAGCGACGTCAACAACAAGGTGATCCGCTACGTCACCGCCTTCCTGCTCGTCCTGCTCGGCTGGGGCGCTGGCGCGGACGATGGCGAAGGGGATGGCGCCGGCGCTGATGCGGCGGATGGACCCCGGGACCGCCGGCTCGGTCGGCTTCCTGATCCGCCTGTTCACGATCGTCACCGTCCTGTTCGGCTCGCTGGCGATCGCCGGCGTCGACCCGGAGGCGCTCGCCGTCGGCGGTGCGTTCACCGCGGTCGTCGTCGGCCTCGCGGCACAGCAGACGCTCGGCAACGTGATCGCCGGCGCGGTCCTGCTCAGCGCCCGGCCGTTCAAGGTCGGCGACGTCGTCGCCGTCCAGGGCGCCGGCATCACCGGCGAGGGCACCGTCGCCTCGCTCGGGCTCTTCTACACGACGCTGCTGATCGGCCGCGACCGGATGCTGATCCCGAACAGCGTCCTGATGAGCATCGCCGTGATCCCGCAGGGCGAGCCCGACGCCGGTCGAGCTGGTTGCCCGCTTCGACTCGACGATGACCCCGAAGGCGCTGCAGGAGCGGCTCGAGGAGGCGATCGACGTCACCCTCGTGCGTCCGCCCGACATCGAGCTCGAGGAGATCGACTCCGACGGGCTCGTCACCCTGCTCGTCAAGGCGACGCCGCTCGACCCGGCGCACGGCCCGATCCTCGCCTCCGAGATCCTGCGGGCGATCCGCGCCGGCGGCGGCGAGGGCGCCCAGACCGATCCCGAGGGCGAGCCGGCCGTGCCGCGGCACTCGGACCGGCGCCGTCCCAAGGACCCGGGCGTCGACGCCGGCTACGCGCGGCGACTGACCGTCCAGCCCGAGCCCGGGACTCTAGAGGCGGCGCAGGCCCCAGAGGCCGGCGATCGCAGCGCCGGCGCCGAGCGGCGCGTTCATCGCCGCGTCCGGTCGATGCCGTCGCGGGTGACGAGCGCCGCCCCGAAGGCGATCGCGTCGCCCGCGTCGACGGCGGCGCCGATCGCGGTCGACTGCTTCAGCGCCTCGCGGTCGTCGCGGACGGCGATCGCATGCAGGCCGAGCGCGATGTCGCGGCCGCCGGCGAGACGGGCCAGCGCGACCGCGGCGCCGGAGGGCTCGCTGAAGCCGAGCGCGGCGAGCGCCTTGCGGGTGAAGAAGAAGGCGCCGACCCCGATCGCGATCCGCCCCGCGGCGACGCCGAGCACGAGCGTGCGGGCGAGCGGGTCGGCGGGCGCGGAGTCGTCCACGCGAGCAGCCTATCCGGCCGGGGGTCCCGGCCCGGCGTCAGCGCGAGCGGCGACGGCGCTCGACCGGGATCGAGACGTGCCCGCCTCGTCCTTGGCGCCCTCGGTCCGGGCGGGAGCGAGCGTCGCCGACTCGTAGGCGCCGTAGGGGACGATCTCGGCCCCGAACGAGCGGCGGGCGCGCTCGACCTCGGCGGCCATCCGGCGCTCCATCTGCTCGGTCCGGGCGCGCATCGCGGCCAGCTCCGAGCGCATCCGCTCGAGCCGGTCCTCGAGCTCGAGCACGGTCTCGACGCCGGCGAGGTTGAGGCCCTGCTCGGCGGTCATCTCCTGGATCCGCCGCAGTCGCTCGACGTCCTCCTGCGAGTACAGGCGGGTGTTCTTCGGCGAGCGCTTCGGCGTGGATCAGGCCGCGCGCCTCGTACATGCGCAGCGTCTGCGGGTGCATCTCGGCGAGCTCGGCGGCGACCGAGATCATGAAGACGCCGCGGTCGCGGTCGATCTCGGCGGTGACGCGCGTCACCCGGCGCGTGCGCCCCATCCCCGAGCTGTCCGCGGACCCGCTCACTTGGCACCTACCTTGCCGGAGTCTTCGGACCGATCGGCGCCTCGCCCGCGGCCCGCGACGCCCGCAGGCGCGCGTCGCGGAGGATCCGCTCGCGCGGATCGTGGCCGTCGAGCGTCTTCGCGAACTCGTCGAAGGCGCGGCGCTGCTCGCCGTCGAGGTCGGCGGGGATCTCGACCGCGATCCGGTAGCGGATGTCGCCGCGCGGGCCGCCGCCCGGCTTCGGCGGCCCCTCGCCGCGCAGGCGCTGGATGCTGCCGTGCCGGGTCCCGGCCGGGATCCGGATCTTCTTGATGCCGCGGATCGTCGGCACCTCGACGTCGCCGCCGGAGATCGCCTCGGCGATCGTGATCGGCACCTCGACCTCGAGGTTGCCGTCCTTGAGCCGGGCGAAGACGGGGGAGGGGGCGACCCGGGTCGTCACGAAGAGGTCGCCGGGCGGGCCGCCGAGCGGACCGTCCTCGCCCTTGCCCGCGAGTCGGATCCGGGTGCCGTCGCGGACGCCGGCCGGGACGTTGACCCGGTAGCGCTTGCGCTGCTTGGTCAGGCCGCTGCCGGCGCACGTCGGGGCACGGCGTCTCGACGATCTGACCGCGGCCGCCGCACTGGGGGCAGGGCTGGGAGATCGAGAAGAAGCCCTGGCTCTGGGCGTCGATGCCGCTGCCCTCGCAGCGGGGACAGGTGACCGGGCTGGTGCCGGGCGCGGCGCCGTTGCCGCCGCAGGTGGTGCAGCGGGCCTGCTTCGGGACCGTCGACCGCGACCTGGGTCCCCTCCATCGCCTGCTCGAAGCTGAGCGTGCACCTCGGTCTCGAGGTCGCGGCCGCGCGGGCGCCTCGGGGCCGCCGCGGCCGCGGCCGAAGATCGAGGAGAAGATGTCGCCGATGTCGCCGAAGCCCGGGCCGCCGGGCCCGCCCGGGCCGGGGCCGCGGCCGCCGAAGCCGGGGATGCCGCCGAACATGCCGCCGGCGTCGTACTGCTGGCGCTTCTCGGGGTCCTTGAGCGTGTCGTAGGCCGACTGGACCTCCTTGAACCGCTCCTCGGCGGCGGGGTCGTCGGGGTTGCGGTCGGGGTGGTACTCGCGGGCGAGCTTGCGGTAGGCACGCTTGAGCTCCTCGTCGGAGGCCTTCTTGTCGACGCCGAGGACGTCGTAGAGATCGCGTGCCATTGCCGTGCTCCCCTACTCGCCGACCACGACGCGGGCCGGGCGCAGAACCGTGTCGCCGAGCGTGTAGCCCTTCTCGAGCGTCTCGAGCACGAGGCCCTTGGCGCCGTCGCCGCCGTTGCCGGTGGCGATCGCCTCGTGGTGGTTGGGATCGAACTTGGTGCCGGCGGGATCGAACGCCTCGACGCCGGCCCTGCGCAGGCCGTCGCGGAGCTCGCGGTAGACGAGCGCGACGCCCTCGGCGAGGGCGGTCTGCGCGGAGACCTCCTGGCTGACCGGCTCCGACGGCGTCTCGGTCGAGCCGTCGGGGTCGACCCCCGCGGCGAGCAGCGCCCGCTCGAGGTTGTCGAGCGCCGGGATCAGGTCCCGCGCGACCGCGGCGCGGCCGCGGCTCTCGGCCAGCGCCGCCTCGCCGCTGACGCGGCGCGCGGTAGTTCTCGAGGTCGGCCCGGGCCCGCTGCGCGAGCTCGAGGTACTCGTCGCGCTCGCGGCGCGCGATCTCGAGCTCGCTCTCGGCGGGAGCCTCGGCATCGACCTCCGGCCGCCTCGTCCACGTCGGCCTCGGCGTCCGCCTCGACCTCGGCGTCGGTCGCCGGCTGCGGCTGCGGTGGGCTCGGACGCCCGGGGCTCGGGGGCCCCGGGCGCGTCGCCCGTATTCGTGGCGTTCTCGTCCATCGCTCTGTCTCCGCTCGCTCGGTCGCTCAGGAGGACGAGGAGGGAGCGTCCTCCTCGACCACCTCGGCGTCGACGACTTCCTCGTCGGCGTCGCCGGCGCCAGCCTCCGGCCCGGCGCCGTCGCCGGCCGGGGCCGACTGCTGGGCCTGGGCGTAGATCTGCTCGCTGACCTTGTGGAAGGCCTGCTCGAGCGCGGCGGTCTTCGCCTGGATCTCGGCGACGTCGGTCGAGTCGAGCACCGACTTGACCTCCTCGATCGCCTTCGTGATCTCGGCCTTGTCGTCGTCGCCGACCTGCTCACCGAGATCGGTGAGCTGCTTCTCGGCCTGGTAGGCCGCGGCCTCGGCGGTGTTGCGGGCCTCGGCCAGCTCCTTCGCCTTGCGGTCGTCGTCGGCGTGGCTCTCGGCGTCCTTGACCATCTGCTCGACCTCGTTGTCGGAGAGGCCGGAGCCGCCCTTGATCTCGATCTTCTGCTCCTTGCCGGTGCCGAGGTCCTTGGCCGACACGTTGAGGATGCCGTTCGAGTCGATGTCGAACGTGACCTCGATCTGAGGCGTGCCTCGCGGCGCCGGCGGGATCCCGGTCAGCTGGAACTTGCCCAGCGACTTGTTGCCCGAGGCCATCTCGCGCTCGCCCTGGAGGACGTGCACCTCGACCTGCGGTCTGGCTGTCGTCGGCGGTCGAGAAGATCTCCGACTTCTTCGACGGGATCGTCGTGTTGCGCTCGATCAGCTTCGTCATCACGCCGCCCTTGGTCTCGATGCCGAGGGTCAGCGGGGTGACGTCGAGCAGCAGCACGTCCTTGACGTCACCGGCGAGCACGCCGGCCTGGATCGCGGCGCCGACGGCGACGACCTCGTCCGGGTTGACGCCCTTGTGCGGGTCCTTGCCGGTCAGCTCCTTGACCTTCTCCTGGACGGCGGGCATCCGGGTCATGCCGCCGACCATGACGACGTGGTCGATCGGCGTGTCGCCGGCGTCGCCGAGCGCCTGCTTGACCGGCCCGACGACGCGGTCGAGCAGGTCGGCGGTGAGCTCGTTCAGCTTCGAGCGGCTCAGCTTCATCTCGAGGTGCCTGGGCTGGCCCTCGACCGCGGTGATGAACGGCAGGTTGATCTGCGTGTCCTGCGCGGACGAGAGCTCGATCTTCGCCTTCTCGGCGGCCTCGTAGAGGCGCTGCAGCGAGTTCTTGTCGGCGGCCAGGTCGATGCCCTGGTCGCGCTTGAACTCGGCCACGAGCCACTCGACGATCGCCTTGTCCCAGTTGTCGCCACCGAGGTGGTTGTCACCGGCGGTCGACTTGACCTCGAAGACGCCGTCGCCGATCTCGAGCACGGAGACGTCGAAGGTGCCGCCGCCGAGGTCGAAGACGAGGATCGTCTGGTCGGCCGAGCCCTCCTTGTCGAGGCCGTAGGCCAGCGACGCGGCGGTCGGCTCGTTGATGATCCGCTTGACCTCGAGGCCGGCGATCTTGCCGGCGTCCTTGGTCGCCTGGCGCTGGTCGTCGTTGAAGTAGGCGGGGACCGTGATCACGGCGGAGTCGACGGTCTCGCCGAGGCGCGCCTCGGCGTCGGCCTTGATCTTCTGCAGGATCATCGCCGAGATCTCCGGCGGGCTGTACTGCTTGTCGCCGACCTTGACCCGGACGTCGCCGTTCGGGCCCGCCTCGACGGCGTAGGGGACCATCGTCTCCTCTTCCTTGACCTCGGCCTCCTTGCGACCCATGAAGCGCTTGATCGAGAAGACCGTGCGCTCGGGGTTCATCACGGCCTGTCGCTTGGCGACGGTGCCGACGAGGCGCTCATCGTCGGTGAAGCCGACGACCGACGGGGTGGTGCGGCCGCCCTCGGAGTTCTCGAGCACGGTCGGCTCGGAGCCCTCCATCACTGCGAAGCAGGAGTTCGTGGTACCGAGGTCGATTCCGATCGTCTTTCCCATTTGGGGTTCCTTTCAGGCTTGGTGCTTGCGGTTTCGTCGGCCCGGATGACCGAAACCTTCTGCATCGAGGCTGGTTTGATGCCACAGACAGCGAGAGACGGCGCGGATTAGCCGGGCTGATTCGTTGTCAGAGTGAAAATCTGAGTCGCACCGTAGCAGATCTGTTGCGGCAAAGCCAACCATGGAGGAGATTTCCTTTGTCCACGCACGAACCGCGGGTGCTCGCACGTTCGCCCGCTGATCCTCGCCCTGGCCGGGCTGATCGCGGCGCTCGCCGTGATCGTCCCCGCCCAGGCCGAGGCCAAGAAGAAGAAGGACCCGAAGATCACGGTCATGAGCCGCAACGTCTACCTCGGCGCCGACCTCGGCCCGGCGATCGGCGCCAGCTCGATCGCCGAGGCGATCGACGGCGCCGGCGAGATCTACAACGAGATCGAGCGGACCGACTTCACCGAGCGCGCGATTCCGCTCGCGAAGGAGATCAAGAAGTCGAAGGCCGACCTGCGTCGGCCTGCAGGAGGTCGCGCGCTGGCAGCGTCCAGGACCCGTCCGACGGCGGCGGCCGCCGATCTCGCCGGTCGGTGAGCTCGCGACCGAGACCAAGTACGACTTCCTCGAGCTGCTGCATGGAGCCGGCTCGGCAAGGACTACAAGGTGATCGGCGTCCAGGACGAGTTCGAGGGCCGAGCTGCCCGCGGACATCGACGCCAACGACGCGACCGGCAGCGGCCCGCTGGAGCGGCGTCTTCGGCGCCGACCTCGACGCGCGCCTGACGATGCGCGACGTGATCCTGGCCCGCAAGGACAGCAAGGTCGAAGGTCGACAAGGCTCGCTACAGATGAGCCACTACGAGACCGCCTACACGGCCGACGTCGGCGGCATCCCGGTCACCGCGCGATCGCGGCTGGCTCTCGGTCGAGGCGAAGGTCAAGAGCAGACGAAGAAGACGAAGTCGCGCAAGTTCCGCTTCGTCAACACGCACCTCGAGGCGTTCGGCGATCCGACGATCAGGGAGGCTCAGGCGATCGAGCTGACCGAGGAGAAGGCCGCTCTGAAGACGAGCAAGCCGGTCGATCCTCGTCGGTGACCTCAACTCGGGGCTGCTGGATCCGCATGAGGTCGGCGACGGAGGCAACTCCGGCAACGACGGCGACCAGCTCGCCTTCCAGCGCCCTCGAGGCGCTTCGGGATGAAGGACCTCGGCACGCTCGGCGAGTTCACGTGCTGCTACCCGGCACCCCGCTCGACGATCGGCGAGAGCCCGTTCGATCACACGATCGACCACGTGCTCGGGAACAAGGCGCTGAAGGCGAAGGTGCTCGACGCCTACGTGACCGGCAACGACCCGGACGAGATCACGCCCTCCGGAGCTGTGGCCTTCGGACCACGGTGGAGCCGTCAGCAAGCTGAAGCTGGGCGGCAAGTAGCCCCGGTCGAAGACGCGTACGCGAGAGGGCGGTCCTTCGGGGCCGCCCTCTTTCGTTGGGCGGCGGCGCGGCGGAGAGGCGGCGGCGGTGAGCCGGGCGCTACTGGCCGGCGACGGCGGAGACGAACTCCGCGACCTGCTGGGCGTTGGTGCCCTGGAGGATGCCGGCGGGCATCCGGCCGTGCGACGCCGTTCTGGATCGCCGTCTCGACCGCGGCCCACGTTCGTGGTCGGGTCCGGTGCGTCGCCGAGCAGGTCGTCGAGGTTGGGACCGACGATGCCGTCGGTGCCGGCCATCGCCAGCGTGTGGCAGGAGCCGCAGTTCGTCTGGAACAGCTCCTTCGCGTACTCCTGGTCGGCGGAGACGCTGGTCGGGGCCGAGCTTGCCTCGCCCTCCTTCGAGATCGCCCAGAGCGGGATCCCGATCGCGAAGGCCGCGAAGAAGAGTGCGAAGAAGAGAAAGGCGCGTTTGGTCATCGGTGTCCACTCCCGGGCGCTGCCTCGGGCGGGCCGGATACTACCCAGCCCGGGCCCCGGCGGGCCCCGTCGCGGGCAGCACCGGCTCGACCAGGCCCTCGCGGTAGGCGACGCACATCCGCCGCAGGCCGCATTCGCCGCACCGCGGCCGCGGCCGGCAGACGCCGCGGCCGTGCTCGATCAGGTTCATGTGCAGCTCGTAGGCGTCGGCCGGATCGGTGATCGCGAGCATCTCGTCGTGGGCCTCCTCGAAGGAGGCCTTGGGCCGGAACAGGCCGAGCCGGCCGCCGACCCGGTGCACGTGGGTGTCGACCGGGATCTCGGGCCGGTCGAAGGCGAAGATCATCACGCAGGCGGCGGTCTTGCGGCCGACCCCGGGCAGCGCCGTCAGGTAGTCGATCGCGACGGCACGCGGCACGCCCTCGAGCCAGTCGAGGTCGGGGTCGGGGCCGAGCTCGCCGAGCACCGCCTGGATCCGCGGCGCCTTCGTGTTGGCGAGGCCGCCGGGGCGGATCGCCTCGATCACCTCATCGGTCGGCGCCTCGCGGACCGCCTCCCAGTCGGCGAAGGCCTCGCGCAGGCCTCTGTAGGCGACGTCGCGGTTGTTGTCGTTCGTGTTCTGGGAGAGGATCGTCAGCACGAGCTCGTGGATCGGGTCGCCGTGCGGCTCGTTCAGCTTCGGCCCGTAGAGCTCGCGGAGCCGGTCGCGGATCGCGCGGACGCGCCGGGCCGAGGGCCGCTTCCAGCCCTTCGGGACGCGGGAAGCGCGGGCGCCGGTCGAGGTCGGTCGCGGCGCGGCCGTCCCGATCGCGCTTGCGCGCATAGCCCCGTTCGCCGCCGCCGCTCATCGCCGCCACCCTAGAGGCGAGCGCGTCCGCCGCGTCGCTTAAACGCGACGGGCCGCCTGATGGCGGCCCGAGCGCCGGGCGATTTCGGCTTTGGTCCTACCCCACACGTTCCGCTGTGCGCAACGTGGTCCGACTTTCCGGAGCCGAAGGGCGTCGAAGGCTCCGGGTGTCGCCCGAGGTGCTGTATGCGGTCCCCCTATCGGCAGCGCGCCGGAGAATCTTTAGGAGAAATCCCGGGCCCGGGCTATGCTCGCCGCCGATGTCGTCCCTGAGCGCCCCCGAGCCCGTCGAGATCGGCGGCCTCCGCACCGCCGTCCGCCGCAGCCCCGGCGCCGGCATCCCGACCCTGTTCGTGCACGGCAACCCGAGCTTCTCGTTCGACTGGCTGCCGTTCGCCGAGCGCCTCGCCGGGCCGGCGCTGACGCTCGACCTGCCCGGCTTCGGCGATGCCGAGCGGCCGGCGCCGGAGCGCTTCGACTGCTCGATGGGCGCCTACGCCGACTGGCTCGGGACGGCGATCGACGAGCTCGGCCTCGACCGCTTCAAGCTCGTCGTCCACGACTGGGGCGGGATCGCCCTGCAGCCGGCGAGCGAGCGCGCCGACCGCGTCGAGCGGCTCGTCGTGATCAACGCCGTGCCGCTGACCGCCGGCTACCGGTGGCACTGGATCGCGCGCCGCTGGCGCACGCCTCGGGTCGGCGAGCTGCTCAACCGGACGACGACCAGGGCCTCGTTCCGGGCGCTGCTGCGCTTCTCGCGCCCGGGCCTGCGGACGATGCCCGACGACTGGGTCGATCAGACCTGGTCCCACTTCGACGCCGGCACCCAGGCCGCGGTGCTGGCGCTGTACCGATCCGCCAACCCGCGGGAGATGGCCGCGGCCGGCGCCAGGCTCGGCGAGCTCAGCTGCCCCGTCGCTGGTCGTCTGGGGCGAGCAGGACCCCTACATCGGGCCCGAGTGGGGCAGGGCCTACGCCGCGATGCTCCCGGGCGCGGTCCTGGAGGAGGTCCCGGACGCCGGTCACTGGCCCTGGATCGACCGGCCGGAGCTGGTCGATCGCGTCGCCGGGTTCCTCGACGGGACGGCCGGGAAGCCCGTTGCGGCCGGCGCGCGGGTCGGGCTAGCTCCCCTTTCACAACCGGGGCACAACTCCTAGAATCGTCGGTCGTGTCGCGACCGATCTCCTACATCGGGAGCCGGCTGCCGCGGGGCTGGTCAGACCTGCTCCTTCAGCTCGCGCTCTTCTTCGGCGTCTACCAGGGCTACCAGGTGGTCCGGGGCCTCTCCGAGGCCCGGGAGGGCCTCGCCTTCGCGAACGCGGACCGGATCATCGACGTCGAGCGCTCGATCGGGCTCTTCTTCGAGCCGGCGCTGCAGAAGGCGATGCTCGACTTCAGCTGGGTCATCGACGGCGCCAACTGGATGTACGTCAACTCCCACTTCATCGTCACGACGACCTTCCTGGCCTGGCTCTACCTGTTCCGCAACGAGCACTTCTACTTCGTCCGCAACATGTTCATGGTCGCGATGCTGATCGCGCTGACCGGCTACCTGCTCTACCCGACGGCGCCGCCGCGACTGTTCCTCGAGAGCGGCCTGATCGACACGATCTCGGTCAACACCGGGATCAGCACCGACACGAACGCGGTCAGCCTGCTCGTCAACAAGTACGCGGCCGTGCCGAGCATGCACATCGGCTTCGCGTCGATGATCGGGGTGACCGCGGTGATGCTCGTCAAGAGCCGGCCGGCGAAGGTCGCCTGGGCGCTCTACCCGCTGCTGGTCCTGTTCGTGGTCGTCGTCACCGGCAACCACTACTGGCTCGACGGCGCGATCGGCGCCCTCGTCGCCGCGACCTCGGCCGTGATCGCGCACCGGCTGCTGGCGCCGGTGCGGCCGACGTCAGTGGGCGTTCCGGCCCGAGCCCGTCCGCGCGCCCGCCTGACCGCGCGGCCGTGAGCGGCGCGCCGCACAGCGGGTGCGGTGGGCAGTAGGTTGCGGGCACGATGAGCGAGCCCTCCGGTCCCCCGTCGGCAGGCGGCATGCGCGAAGTCCGTACCGGACGCGAGCTGCGCAGCTATGCCCGCAACCGCCTGATCGAGTCGCGGCTGACGCCGAACGCGATCTCGATGACCGGCCTCGTCCTCAACGTGGCCGCCGCCGTGCTGATCCTCGAGCGCCACTTCGTGCTCGGCGCGATCGCCTTCATCGTCGGCTCGATCATGGACACGCTCGACGGCCGCTACTCGCGGATGTCGGGCAAGGGCTCCCTGTTCGGCGCCTTCCTCGACTCGACCCTCGACCGGGTCGAGGAGGGGGTCGTGATCGCCGCCATCGCCTGGAGCTTCGCCGACAGCGGCGAGGACGTCGCCGCCGCCTTCTGCGTGCTCGTCGTGCTCGGCTCGCTGATGGTCAGCTACACCCGCGCCCGGGCCGAGGCGCTCGGGGTCGAGTGCAAGGTCGGGATCGCGACGCGGCCCGTCCGGGTCGTGATCCTCGCGGCCGGCCTCCTGTTCGCCGAACGGCGAGCTGATCGACGACGTCAACCTGCTGCCGGCGGCGATCTACGTGATGGCCGGCGCTGACCGCGTTCACGACCGTGCAGCGGGTCTGGCACGTGCGCAGCGAGCTCAAGAAGCTCGACGCCGAGGCCGAGCCGGCGCCGCGGCCGAGGCGACCGGCGCCTGACCCGGCTCAAACCGGTCACGAGCGGGCGATCCCGCTCGTGAAAGGGTTGTAACCAAGCCGCTGCTGTGGTGTCATTGCCCCCGATCCCGGCTATGCGACCCCGCGGGGCGAGGTGTTTCACCCCCCACGGACGCGCATCGGCCTGTGTCCTGAAGATCCGGCAACTCTCGCCATCCATCCATAGGAGGCTCACGCTTACCCATGACTGACAACGTCCCCACACCCAGCAACGGCGGCGCCGCCAGCCCCGGCCGCAGCGACGACGGCAAGGTCCGCGTCGCGATCGTCGGTGTCGGCAACTGCGCCAACGCCTTCATCCAGGGCGTCGAGTACTACAAGGACGCCGACCCCGACGAGGCCGTTCCCGGCCTCATGCACGTCGACCTCGGCGGCTACCACGTCTCGCGACATCGAGTTCGTCGCTGCCTTCGACATCGACTCCGAGAAGGTCGGCAAGGACCTCTCCGAGGCGATCTGGTCCGGCCAGAACAACACGATCAAGTTCGCCGACGTCCCGCACATGGGCATCAAGGTCGAGCGTGGCATGACCCACGACGGCCTCGGCAAGTACCTGAAGCAGAAGATCACCAAGGCCCCCGGCGAGACCGCCGACATCGTCGGCATCCTCAAGGAGACGAAGGCCGATGTCCTCGTCTGCTACCTGCCGGTCGGCTCCGAGCAGGCGACCAAGTGGTACGTCGAGCAGGCCCTGCAGGCCGGCGTCGGCTTCGTCAACTGCCTGCCGGTGTTCATCGCCCGCGAGGACTACTGGGACGAGCGCTTCAAGGAGGCCGGTCTCCCGATCATCGGCGACGACATCAAGTCGCAGGTCGGGGCAACGATCGTCCACCGTCAGCTCGCCCGTCTGTTCCACGAGCGCGGCGTCGAGATGGCTCACACCAGCCAGCTCAACGTCGGCGGCAACATGGACTTCTTCAACATGCTCGAGCGCGAGCGCCTCGACTCGAAGAAGATCTCGAAGACCAACGCCGTCACCTCGGTGATGGGCATGGAGCTTCCCGCCGACGACGTCCACGTCGGTCCCTCGGACTACGTGCCGTGGCTGACCGACCGCAAGTGGGCCCACATCCGCCTCGAGGGCAAGTCGTTCGGCGACGTGCCGCTCAACGTCGAGCTCAAGCTCGAGGTCTGGGACTCCCCGAACTCGGCCGGCGTCGTCATCGACGCGGTCCGGATGATCAAGCTCGCCCTCAACAACGGGCTCGCCGGTCAGCTGGATGGCCCGTCCTCCTACCTGATGAAGTCCCCGCACACGCAGCGTCCCGACGCCGACGCGCGTGAGCACACCGAGGAGTTCATCGACACCTACGCCCGCAAGGCCGCTGCCTCGCGTGCGAAGGAGGACGTCGACTCGCAGAAGACCGAGGCAGACGCCAAGGTCTGAGCGACACGCGAGACAGCCGGATCTCGCGAGGGCGCGGCCGACCTACGGGTAGGCCGCGCCCTCTTTCTTTGCCCTGAGGCCCTTGGTCAGGCCGGGGGCGCAGGCGGTGCGGCCGGCGGCGTCGTCGCCGGGGCCGCGGACTCGGCGCCGACGCTGCGGCCGCCGAGGTCGAAGAACAGCACCGTCGCGACCAGCGCCGCGATCGGCGCGGTCAGCGCCGAGCCGATGATGCCGAGGATGATCGCGCCGGCGGCGCCGCCGATGCCGGCGCCGATCGCGATCGCGACGATCGAGACGACCATCGTGATCAGGAAGGCGAGCAGGATCGTCGCGAAGACGGGCCAGCCGTCGCCCTTGACGAGGTGGTGGCTGCGACCGAAGGCCTCGAGCGCGCCCTCCTTCTCGGCGACGATCGCCGGCGAGGTCACCGACCAGATCGTCAGCAAGTAGAGGCCGGGGACGATGAACAGCAGCAGGCCGATCGCGATCGCGATGCCGCGCAGGATGCTGTTGACGATCAGGGCGCCGATCGCGGGCGAAGCGGCGGAGAGCAGCTCGCCGGCGCTGAAGTCGCGGCGACCGTCGCGGATGTCCTCGACGAGCTTGACGACGAAGCCCGTGAACAGTGCGACCGCGATCAGGTTGACGATCGTGCCGAGCAGCGATCCGAGGATCCCGTTGATCTCCGAGGCGAGCCCCTGCAGGAGCCCGGCGACGATGAAGACGGCGAGCGCGGTGAGGATCAGGACGAGGAACTGCTCCCGGTAGATCCGGAACGTCTCGCTGATCACCCGGCCCGGATCGATGTGCCTGGCCGGCGGCGTTGCTGCTTCCACGTGTCTCTCCTCGAATCGACTGCTGAGGGTTCGAGTGTGTCACGTGTGGCACAAGGCGGCGATCCGCCTTCCGGCGCGGGGTGCGGCTTCGCAGCCGCGTAGGCTCCCGGCCGTGGACCCAGCCGACGAGATCAAGGCCCGGATCGCGGAGCTGCGGCTGCGTGCCGACGCCGGCGCCTGGGCGGCGGCGGGCTTCGAGGTCGAGGGCGGCCGGACGAGGATCGGCACGGTCCCGGTGCGCTTCGGCGAGGCGCACGGCTGGACGCTGGCGGGGCCGGCATCGACCGGGTTCGACGGGCTGCCGACCGAGCTCGCCGAGCCGGCGGACGCAGCGGACGACGAGCCGGGAGTCGCGCATCCGAACGGCGCCGTCGCGATCGATCACGTCGTCGTCTTCACGCCCTCGCTCGAGCGCACGATCGAGGCCTTCGAGGCGAACCGCGTCCGCTGCCGCCGGATCCGCGAGGTCGGGCCGCCCGAGCAGCGGCTGCGCCAGGGCTTCTTCCGCTTCGGCGAGGTGGTCGCCGAGGTCGTCGAGGTCCCCGCCGATCAGGCCGGCCCGGACGGCGCCGCCCGCTTCTGGGGCCTGACGATCACGGTCGCCGACCTCGACGGCGTCGTCGCCGACCTCGGCCCGCTCTGCGGCAGCCCCCGCGACGCCGTCCAGCCCGGCCGCCGGATCGCGACGATCAAGCGCGAGGCCGGGCTCGGGTTGCCGGTTGCCCTGATCACTCCTGAGCCGGCGAAGGACGAGGCGGCCCGCAGACCGCAGCCGCGCCTGCCTCCGGTCAGGCGGAGTTCCTGATCAGGTCCGAGGCCTTCTCGGCGATCATGTAGGTCGGGGCGTTGGTGTTGCCGCGGGTGATCGTCGGCATCACCGAGGCGTCGACGACGCGCAGGCCCTCGACGCCGCGGACCTTGAGCTCCGGATCGACGACGGCGTCGTCGCCGACGCCCATCCGGCAGGTGCCGACGGGGTGGTAGAGGAGCAGCGCCCGGCGGCGGATGTCCTCGACCAGGTCCTCCTTGGTCTTGACCTCCGGGCCCGGGTAGAACTCGCGGCCGGTCGCGGCTGCGAGCGGCTCGGTCGCGGCGAGCTCGCGGGCGAGCTCGAGCCCGTGCACGAGCGCGTCGACGTCGGCCTGCTCGGTCAGGTGGTTGCCGCGGATCCGCGGCTTCGCGACCGGGTCGGCGGAGCGCAGCTTGACCCAGCCGCGGGACTTGGGCGCGACCAGGACCGGGCCCAGCGTGAACGCGTGCTCGTCCGACTCCTCGAATCCGTTGTCGGCGAAGTAGGCGGGAGCGAGGTGGAACTGCAGGTCCGGCGCGATCGCCTCGCGGTCCGACCTGGTCCACAGGAACGCCTCGGCGACGGTCGAGGTCAGCGGCCCCTCGCCCCTTGCTCAGGAACTCGACCATCGCGCCCGGCTTCTCGGCGTCGAGCAGCGACTCGCCGATCGTCGACTCCCAGATGCCGACGACGAACGGGTGGTCCTGGAGGTTCTCGCCGACCCCGGGCAGGTCGACCCGGGAGGAGATCCCGAGCGGCGCCAGCTCGTCGGCGGGGCCGATGCCGGAGAGCATCAGCAGCTGCGGTGAGCCGAAGGCGCCGGCGCTGAGGATCACCTCGCGGGAGGCGCGGGCGATCTCGACCTTGCGGCCGCGGGCGTAGCGGACGCCGGTCGCGCGGTCGCCGGCGAACTCGAGCCCGAGCACGTGGGCCTTGGTCAGCACGGTCAGGTTCGGGCGCTTCATCGCCGGCCGCAGGAAGGCGTCGGCGCTGCTCCAGCGCCGGCCGTGCTTCTGCGTCGTCTGCACGCGGCAGATGCCATCCGGCTGGCCGTCGTTGTAGTCGGGGTCGAGCGGGAAGTCGCGGGCCCGCGCGGCGTCGACGATCAGGTCGGTGAGCTTGCGGGGGTCGGCCGAGTCGGCGACGTTGAGGGTGCCGCCGACGCCGTGGTTGTCCTTCTCGCCGGCGCCGCCCTCGCGGCGCTCGGAGCGCTTGAAGTAGGGCAGGACCTCGTCCCAGCTCCAGCCGGCGCAGCCGTCGGCCGCCCAGCCGTCGTAGTCGACCGCGCAGCCGCGCACGTAGAGCATCGCGTTCATCGAGCTCGAGCCGCCGAGCGACTTGCCGCGCGGGACGTAGAGGCGGCGGTCGTCGCAGCCCGGCTCGGGCTCGGTCTCGTAGTCCCAGTCGAGCTTCGTCTGGAACTGCTGGGCGAAGGCGGCGGGGATCGTGATCTTCGGCGAGCGGCCGCGGCCGCCGGCCTCGATCAGCAGCACCTTGACGCTGCGGTCCTCGCTCAGCCGCGCCGCCAGCAGGCAGCCGGCGGACCCGGCGCCGACGATCACGTAGTCGTAGTCGTTCATCTCAGCCTTCGCCTCTCCACTCGCCCTCGACACGGCGTCAGCTGACGCCGCGGGCCAATCGTATGCGTCCCGGGCGGCCTGCTGCCCGAGTGCCGCGTCTATCCTCAGCGGGTGGCAACGAGCCCCCGCCTGACGATCGCCCACGTGAGCCCCGTACACGTGGGGCCCCCACGACGAGGTCAACGAGTTCGTCGGCCGCTCCGCCGCGGAGCTGAGCGAGCGCGGGCACCGGGTCGTGATCGCGGCGCCGGTGACGACCCGCAAGGCGGTGCGCGAGTCGCTCAAGGGGATCGACCGCGCGCGCGACGACGTCCGCTCCCTGTTCGGCGCCTGCCTGGAAGGGCGCAGCGGGTCGACGGTGGCGGTCCGCCGATCCTCGGGATCGGTCAGGGCATCCCGATGCCGCGCGGGCCGAAGCCGCGGGCGGCGCCGTTCCCGCTCGACGTCTCGGGGACGCTCGAGCAGCTGCTCAGCTCGGTCCCCTTCGACATCGTCCACGTCCACGACCCGTTCGCGCCGAGCGCCGCCTCGGGCGCCCTGCGGCACTCGCGGGCGCTCAACATCGGCAGCTTCCACGAGCCGACCGAGCGGATCCTCTCGACCCAGGTCGCCAGGCCGCTGGTCGAGATCTTCCTCGGCCGGCTCGACGCGCGGACGGTCTCGGGCGAGGCGACCCGGGAGCTGATGACCCGCTTCTTCCCCGGCACCTACGAGCAGATCGCCGGCGGCGCCGACGCGGTCGAGCCCGAGTGGCCGCGCCCGGAGCCCTCCGGAGGCGGAGCGGCCGCTGCGGATCGCCTACTGCGGTCGCGAGGAGCGCGGCGCCCTGCGGCTGTTGCTGCGGGCTCTGCGCCGGCTGCCGCTCGACGGCTCCTGGGAGGCGGTCGTCTGCCTCGACGAGACGATCCCGACGCCCCGCATCAACCGCGGGCTCGCCGCCCACGTCAGCTTCACGCGCCCGGGGGAGACGACCCCCGAGGCGGTGCTCGCCGGCAGCCGACGTCGTCTGCCTCGCCTCCGGCGGACCGCGTCCGGCGGCCGGGCTGATCCACCAGGCGTTCGTCTCCGGCACCGTGCCGGTCGTCTCGCAGATCCCCCCGTACACCGAGATCCTCGGCGACGACGAGACCGGCCTGCTGTTCACGCCCGGCGACGTGATCACGCTCAGCGCCCATCTCGCGCGGCTCGCCGGCGACCGCGCGCTGCTCGACGCCGAGCGCGCCAAGGGGCAGCCGAAGGCGCGCTCCTGGGAGGACGTCGCCGACGATCTCGAGGGCGTCTACGACCGGCTCGTCGCCCGGCGCCACGACCCGCGCGGCAATGCCGCGGTCCGCAAGCGGATCGCGCGCCGGCGGATGATCGACTGCGACCTGCACATGCACACCGACCACTCGAACGACTGCGCGACGCCGGTCGAGGTGCTGCTCGAGACGGCCAAGGACCGCGGCATGGGCGCGATCGCGGTCACCGACCACAACGAGATCTCGGGCGCGCTCGCCGCCCGCGAGGCGGCCGAGCGCGACGGCGGCATCAAGGTGATCGTCGGCGAGGAGGTGAAGACCGCCGAGCAGGGCGAGGTGATCGGCCTCTTCCTCGAGGAGAAGATCGAGAAGGGGATGACGATGGCGGAGACGATCGCCGAGATCCGCCGGCAGGGCGGGCTCGTCTACGTGCCGCATCCGTTCGATCGCTTCCACTCGGTGCCCGACTACGAGCACCTGCTCGGGATGGTCGACCAGATCGACATCCTCGAGGTCTTCAACCCGCGCGTCGCCTTCAGCGGCTTCAACGAGGAGGCGGAGCGGTTCGCCGCCAAGTACCGGCTCGTTCCCGGCGCCGGCTCCGACGGCCACGTCGCCCAGGCGCTCGGCAGCGTCCGGATCAGGCTGCACGACTTCGACGGCCCCGAGGAGTTCCTCGAGGCGATGCGCTCGGCCGACATCGTCCGCAAGCACAAGAACCTGGTCTACGTGCAGGCGCTGAAGTGGATGCAGGGCGCGCGCGGGCAGGCCGGCGGTCGCAAGCAGGTGAGCCACCCGAAGCCGGTCCAGGGCGGCCGGCGCCACGAGGCGAAGCGGGCCCGCTCCTCGCGTCGCGACGGTCCGCCGGCTCGCGGCAAGAGTTGATTCAGGAGGGGATAACCGCGTGCAACCACAAGGAGAGCGGCCCCCCTCGTCAAAACGGTCCATCGCTGTGCCCACCACCGAGGATCAGATCAAGGAGAAGTACCTCGAGCGCGCGATCCGTGAGCTGAACCAGCTCACGCACGAGCTCCAGGACTGCGAGGCCTGCCCGCGCGGGAACCTGATGCCGGTGCTCGGCTCGGGCCACCCCCAGGCCGACGTGATGCTGCTCAAGTACGCGCCGAGCCCGGCCGAGATCGAGGAGGGCGTCGCCTTCTACGGGCGCGCCGGCACCGCGGTGATGAAGAGCCTGAAGCGGCTCTCGGTCGATCCGCTCGCCGTCTACGGCACCGTCTGCGTCAAGTGCCCGCTCTCCGATCCGTCGATGGCGTCGCCCGGCTGCGTCGCCCGGATCGTCGAGGAGATCCAGATCGTCGAGCCGCGCTGCATCGTCGTGATGGGCGACAGCGCCCTCGAGATCCTCAACGACGTCCAGGTGCCGATGGCGCGCGAGGTCGAGCCGCTGCCCGGTCAGATCCAGAGCCTGACGCCCTCGATCGACGTGATCTTCACCCCGGACATCGACGCCTCACTCGACTCCGAGAGCCCGAAGAAGGAGTTCTGGCGGGCGTTCCGCGCACTCGGCACCTGGTACGAGGACCTGCCGCCCTACTGACCGGAGTGACCGCCCCGCGCCCGCCGCTCTGGGAAGATCACGGGGTGAGTTCACTCAGGGGGATAGGAGTCCTCGTCGCGACGATCGTCGTCGCGGCCGTCGTCGGCTTCGGCGTGCCGCTGTTCTGGGTCTGGGCCGGATCTCAGGCCCAGGGCGGCTCGAACTCCTCCAGCGTCGAGTGGTCCGTCGGCGATGCTGATCATGTTCGGGATCATCTTCACCTACGGGATCGTGCTCTACATCGCCGGCTGGGTGATCTCGCGGATCGAGACCGAGGAGCAGGAGGCGCAGCGGCAGAAGTCCTCGTCGCGGAGCCCGTGGATGCGGGGAATGACCGACACCCGGGCGATCCGGCCGAAGGGCGCCGACCGCGTCTGGGGCGTCGAGACCGTCTTCGTCGGCACCACCCTGATCGTCACCGCGGCCTTCTGGCTCTGGTTCATCTTCCTCGCCGGCTCGCCGCTCCCGACCCAGTAGCGCACCCGGTGCGCCGCTCGCGCTCAGCGTCCGCGCGGCGCTCGCCCTGTTCGTCGTCGGCGCGATCGGCGGCCTGATCGGCGACGCCGCCCACGTTCAGGCGGGCGCGACCACCTACCTCTCGGATGCCGTTCCCTTCATCTGGGAGAGCGCCCTGTGGTTCCCGATCGCGGTCGGCCTGGCGACGGTTGCGACCGGGTCAGCTGCGGCTGATGCTCGGGCCGGTCCGGCCCGCTGCCCGGGATCGCCGGCGACGGCGAGCGGCTGCGCGAGGCGGCGGCGGGGATCGCCACGGTGCTGGCGATCTACGCGCTGACCGCGGTGCTCGCCGACGAGCCCGAGGGGCCGGCGACGATCCTGGTCGTGATGGCCGCGGTGCTCTGCCTGCTCCGCTTCGGCTCCGGCATCCCGGCCCTGGTCTGCGCGGTCGCCGCCGCCGTGCTCGGGCCGCTGGCGGAGATCCTGCTCGTCGAGGCGGGCGTCGCCGAGTACGGGCCCTCCTGCGACGGCCTGTTCGGCGTCGCCCTCTGGCTGCCGGCGCTCTACTTCGCCTTCGGCGCGGTCGTCTCCCGGCTCACCGAGCTGCTGATGGCGCCGGCGGCGTTGCCGGGCCCGGACTGAGGCCCGGCCCGGCCTCGTCCGCGGGCGCACGGCGGGCGCCGCCGCGGTTGCGATCCGGTCCAGGGTGGGGAGGCGGGTGGCCGCGAGGCCGCGGACGACGAGCACGTCGAGGGCCGCCGCGTAGGGCTCGAGCGCGGGCGCGACCTGGGCCGGGCCGCTCGCAGAAGACGCCGGTGCGGCCCGGATCGGCGAGGCGGGAGAAGTGCTCCTTCCAGGCTGCCGACCCGCGGTAGAAGCCCTCGTCGCGGGCGAGCCGGGTCTCCGCGTCGGCGCCGACCGCGGCGCGGACGTAGCCGAGCAGCGGCGGCGCCGCGCCGGCCGGTCGCGGGCGGCGCCGGCGGCGAGGCGGTCGCGGGCCGTCGGCGATCAGCGGCGGCGTCATCCACTCGACGAGGACGCCGTCGCAGAGCTCGCCGCCGAGCTCGACCGCAGCGTCGGCCGGTGCCGCGCGACGAGCAGCGAGGCGCCGGGAAGGGCCGCCCGCAGCGTGCGGCAGCGAGGCGCGCGAGCAGCTCGAGCGACTCCGGGGCGGCGCTGTCGTCAGCGCCAGCGAGAGCCGGGCGCGGGTCGAGGCCGAGCCGTGCGACCGTCGCCGGCGATCGCGGCCGGGTCGCGGCGCTCGAGGTCGATGCCGGCGACGCCGAGATCGAGGCGCGGCGCTGCCGCGGGCGAGCGCCGCGAGCGTCTCGAGCCCGTCGCCGGCGCGGTGGTCGTTGCTCCACAGCGAGCCGTAGCCGAGCTCCTCGCAGCGGCTCGCCGAGCGGCGCCGCGACCTCGGGGTCGAGGCCGGCCGTGACCGCGAACCCGCGCGGCGCCGACGCGGCAGCGGCCCGCGCCGCTCACCGCGCCTTCTCGAGCAGCGCCACGCACTCGATGTGCGGGGTCTGCGGAAACATGTCGACGGGGCGGACGCGGACGAGCCGGTAGCCGCCGTCGTCGACCATCTGGCGGGCGTTCGGGGCCAGCGTCGTCGGGTTGCAGGAGACGTAGACGATCCGCTCGGCCTCGCACTCGAGCACGCGGCGCACGATCTTGGCCGAGAGGCCGGCGCGCGGCGGGTCGATGACGACGACGTCGGGCTTGCCGGCCTCCTCGACGAGCGGGCGGATCCCGACCCGGGCGTCGCCGGCCCGGAAGGCCGCGTTCTCGATCCCGTTCAGCTCGGCGTTGAGCTCGGCGTCGGCGACGGCATCGCCGACCGACTCGATCCCCCAGACCTCGCCGGCGTCGGCGGCCATCGAGAGGCCGATCGTGCCGACGCCGCAGAAGAGGTCGAAGAGGCGCTCGTCGCCGGACAGCGCCGCGTACTCGCGGGCGACCCCGTAGAGCAGCTCGGCCGTCTCCGTGTTGGTCTGCAGGAAGGCGGTCGCGGAGACGTCGAAGTCGAGGCCGCAGAGCCGCTCGCGCAGGCGCTCCTCACCGATCACGCCGGTCGGCCCGCTGGTCGAGCCGCTCTCCTGCGCGACCATCGTGTGCAGGTCGGTCGGGGGCTTGGGGATGTCGCCGGGCCCGGTCACCAGGCGGGTGTGGATCTGGCCCGTGCGCCGGCCCTCGCGGACGACGAGGTTGCGGAGCACGCCGACCCCGGTCGCCCGGTCGTAGGGCGCGATCACGTGCTCGCGGGCCCAGGCCCGGACCTCGTTGCGGGCGGCGTTGTTGCGCTCGGAGACGAGCCGGCAGTCGTCGACGTCGATCACCCGGTCCCAGCGCCCGCGGGCGTGGAAGCCGAGCGCCAGCCCGGCCTCGGCGTCGCGGTCGGCGCCGAACGAGTACTCGGCCTTGTTCCGGTAGCGCCACTGCTCGACCGCCGGCACGATCGGCTCGATCTCGACGTCCTCGAAGCGGCCGATCCGCTCGAGCGCCTCGCGCACCTGGGCGGTCTTGTGCTCGAGCTGGAGCTCGTAGGGGAGACCCTGCCAGGGCGAGCCGGGGCAGGGCTCGGCCCCGTGCACGCAGGTGTCCGGGATCCGCTCCGGCGCCGCCTCGAGCAGCTCGACCACGGTCGCCTCGGCGTGCGACTTCTTCGACTTGCCGACGCGGGCGCGGACGGTGTCCCCGGGCAGCCCGCCGGCGACGAAGAGGACGAAGCCGGTCTCGGTCCTGGCGACGCCGCGACCGCCCTGGGCGAGCGAGTCGATCACGAGCTCGAGCTCGTCGCCGCGGCGCGGGCGCGGTGGGCGCTCCGGCGCGGCGGCGGCCGGGGCAGAGGGTGGGCCCTCGCTGGGCGCCGGCTCTGAGGCGTCGTCTGCGCTGGTCGGATTCCATGCGCCTATCGTTGCAGCGGCGATGAGTCCGGCGATACGCGGCTACGAACGGCTCGCCGAGCGGCTCTGCTCGGAGACGGCCGTCCTCAACCACGGCTTCTGGTCGGGCCTGGCGCCGGCCGGCAACGCGGCCGTCGGCGTTCCGGCGCAACCGGCGCCTGTTCGGCGACCGGGCGATCGACGACGCTGCGCGAGGCGGCCGCGAGCGGGGAGGAGGAGCGGCGAGCGACGCCGGCGCGCCCGGCAGCTGCTCGCGTTCGCGCTCGAGTCGAGGGTGCTGGCCGCGCGTCTCACCGACGACGCGCGCGCCGCCGAGGCGGAGGCGCGCGCGCTCGTCCGGGTCGACGGCCGCGTCGGTGCCGCTGACCCGGATCCGGGGCGCCCTCGCGGTGGAGCCCGACGCGGGCCGCCGGCGTCGCCTGCTCGCGGCCGCCGACCGAGCTCGTCGCCGAGCGGCTCGATCCGCTGCTGAGCAGGGCCCGCGACCGCGAGATCGAGACGCTGGCGGCGGCCGGGTTCGGTTCGCGCAGCGAGGCGATCCTCGAGTCCGAGGGCATCGACCTCGCCGAGCTCGCCGCCGCCGCGGCGCGGTTCCTCGAGGCGAGCGAGGTGGAGTACGCGGAGCTGCTCGACGCCCGCGCCGGCGAGCTCGGCCTCGACGCCGCCGAGCTCGACGCCGCCGATCTGCCCGCCCTGGTCGAGGCCGGGCGCGGCGTCGGCGCCGCTCGGGCCGGCGAGCGCTGCGCGCGTCCTACGACGAGCGCGCTCGCCGGGCTCGGCCTCGACCCGACAGGCGGGCGGGCGGATCACGCTCGACCTCGACCCGAGGCCGGGCAAGTCGGAGCGCTCGTTCTGCACGCCCGTCGCGGTTCCCGGCGACGTGCGGATCGTGATCGGCTGCGACGAGCGCGGCGGCGCCCGGTCGACGGCGCTGCTGCACGAGGCCGGCCACGCGCTGCACCGGGCCCACACGGATCCGGATCTCGACGTTCCGGCTCGCCTGCTCGGCGACAGCTCGGTGACCGAGTCGTACGCGTTCCTGTTCGAGGGGCTGGCGCCGGGACCGAGCGACCGCTTCGCCTCGCTGCTGTTGGTGCGCCGCTACTGCGCGGTCCTGATCGCCGAGCTCGAGCTCGAGCGACGCTGGGGCGCGATCGAACCCGCCGCGGGGCGGCAGCGCTTCGGCCGGGCGATCGCCGCGGCGACCGGGGTGCCCTCGTCGGGCGCGCGCTGGCTGCGCGCCCCCGATCCGGGCTTCTACGCGGCCCGCTACCTGCGCGGCTGGATGCTGCGCCGAGCTCTGGCGCCGCGAGCTATGCGATCGCTTCGGCGAGGGCTGGGCCGCGCGAGCCCGAGGCCGGGGCGTGGTTGAGCGGGCTCTGGGCGGACGGCCAGCGGCGCGACGCGTACCGGCTCGCCGTCGAGGAGACGGCGAGCGGGACGGCGTCGGGCGGTCTGGGCTTCGAAGCGCTGGCCAGGGCGTCTAGGCGGCCAGGCGCTTCTCGATCGCGTCGAGGATGCTCTTGCGCGCCTTGTTCTGCTTCTCGTAGGTGCGGACCTTGCGGGCGTCGGCCTTGCTCAGGGCGGCGATCCGGGTCTTCACCTGGGCGGCGGTGAGCTCGTCGTAGGCGGTGATCGGGAACCCCGGGACGCCCGCGCGTGAGCGCAGCTTGTCGGCCTGGGCGAGCGGCTCGTCGGCGACGTCGATCACGGCCTTGCGTGCCTTGCCGACGTTCTTGCTCGCCGTCTTGCGTGCCTTGGTCGCTCGGGTCTCGGCCTGCTTGCGGGCCTTCGTCGCGCGCGCCTCGACCTCCTTGCGAGCCTTGGTCGTGCGGCTCTCGACCTCCTTG
Organism: uncultured Solirubrobacterales bacterium; assembly: GCA_963743845.1. Lineage (GTDB taxonomy): Bacteria > Actinomycetota > Thermoleophilia > Solirubrobacterales > 70-9 > CAXMST01. The sequence goes on along the minus strand of CAVURI010000001.1, from coordinate 11,040 downwards.
CGGGCCTGCTCGATCGCCTTCTCGACCTCCTTGATCAGGTCCTCGGTCTGCTTGCGGCCCTTGGTGACCAGCTTGCTGACGATCTCGTTCGCGTCGTCGCGGGTCATCCGCCCGCGCTTGACGGCGTCGTCGACGACCTCCTTGAAGCTTCGCTCGAGCGCCTCGCGGAACGCCTCGACGCTCTTGTCGGCGCGGTCGGCGGCGCGGGCCGGCTTCTTCGCGGCCTTCGGCTTGGGCTTCGGCTTCGACTTGGCAGCGGTCGTGGCGCGCGGCTTCGCGGCGGCCGGCTTCTTCGCTGCAGGCTTCTTCCGTGCGGTCGTCGTCTTCTTGCGCGTCGTCGTCTTCTTGGCGTTGGCTGCCATCGATCCGTCCTCCGTTGGTTGACCCTCCGGCCACAACCTACTCATCCGGCGCCGGTTCGGGGCAACGTACGCCCCGATTCTGGTTTGCGGTTTGCGCGGACCTAGGCTTCGAGCCCGAACGTGGCCTCGACCGGAGCGTGATCGGAGAGGCGGATCGGCAGCGGCCGCATGCCCGGCTCGGCCGTCGGATCGGCGACCTCGCGTCGCGCCGGCGGCCACTGCGCCGGCGGCTCGCGGATCTCCAGCCCGCGGACCGAGCAGATGGTCGATCACCGCCGCGCCCGTCGGCGCCGCCAGCCCGAGCTCGCGCTCGAGCTCGGCGAACAGCGACGGGCTCGAGGCGGGCCGCAGGTTGAGATCACCGCCGAACAGGAGCGGCCGCTCGCCCGCCCACGCGCTCGCGGTCGCCGCCGCGAGGCGGACGTCGGCCTCGGCCGCCTCGCGTTCCTCGGAGGCGTGCAGATTGGCGACGCAGATGTCGTTGCGAAGCACGGTGAACGCCATCCGCCGCGTCTCCGGTCTGCGCGTCAGGGTCAGTTCGCGGCGCTCGCGGATGATCGGCGCGCCGAAGGCGCCGCGGGCCAGGGTCAGGTTCGAGCCGCCCTCCCAGGATGCGATCAGGTCGGGATTCGAGCCGCCGGCCAAGCGCTGCAGCGGGGCGAGCAGGGAGGGCAGGTTGCGGGCGGTCAGCGCCAGGTGCGACTCGGCCCGGCAGCGGGTCGCGAGGCTCTCGGCCCAGCGCGGCGGGCACTCCTGCAGCAGTGCGATGTCCCAATCGGCGTCGGCGAGGACCGTCGCGAACTGCTCGAGCAGATCGAGGTTGACCTGCGCGTGCGTGTCGCCCCGCTCGGTCCGCCGGCGTCAGGCGCGATCGCCAGGTGTGCAGGCCGGGCTGCGGCGCGCGGTCGCGCCCGTGGAACAGGTTCCAGCCAAGCACGCGCACTGCCCCGTCCGCCACGCGGCAAGTATCGGCTGCAGCTCGGCGGATGCGTCCGTGGCCGGCGGCGGGCGCGCGCTACGATCCCGCGCTTCCCATGGCACCGCACTTCCTCACCGGGCATGAGCTGTCCGCCGGAGATCTGGAAGCACTGCTCGAACGCGCGGCGGAGCTGAAGGAGGGGCGCCCGGGGCTCGGTTCGGACTCGCTCGCCGGCGACTCGGTCGCCCTGGTCTTCGAGATGCCGTCGACGCGGACGAGGATCTCCTTCGAGGTCGGCGTCGCCGAGCTGGGAGGCACGCCGATCGTGCTCCGCGGCGACGAGATGCAGCTCGCCCGCGGCGAGTCGATCCGCGACACCGCCCGCGTCCTCTCGCGCTACGTCTCCGCGATCGCGATCCGCTCCGGCTCGCACGAGAACGTGGCCGAGCTCGCCGTCGAGGCCGACGTTCCGGTGATCAACGCGCTGACGCCGTTGCACCACCCCTGCCAGGCGCTCGCCGACCTGCTGACGCTGCGCGAGCGCTTCGACACGCTCAGCGACCTGCGCGTCGCCTACGTCGGCGACGGCAACAACGTCGCCCGCTCGCTCGCGGTCCTCGGCGCTGCCGCCGGCGTCGACGTCGTCGTCTCCTCGCCCGAGGGCTACACGCTCGACCGACTGTCCCGAGGCGACGCTGATCGCCGATCCGCTCGAGGCCGTCGCCGGCGCCGACGCCCTCTACACCGACGTCTGGATCTCGATGGGGGAGGAGGACGCCGAGGCCAAGCGCGAGGCGCTCGGTCCCTGGCAGCTCAACGCCGAGCTGCTCGCCGCCGCCGACGAGAGCGCGATCGTCCTCCACTGCCTGCCGGCCCACCCCGGCGAGGAGATCAGCGCCGAGGTCCTCTACGGCGACCGCTCCGCCGTCTGGGACCAGGCCGAGAACCGCCTCCACGCCCAGAAGGCGCTGCTGGAGATGCTGGTCGGGGACTAGGCCTGGCCACCCGCGGGGCGCCGGCGCCTCCCGAATACAATCGACCGCGGCGGCCCCGTCGTCTAACGGTTAGGACGCCAGATTTTCATCCTGGAAGCAGGGGTTCGATTCCCCCGGGGCTACTTCACCTCCTCCCAGCATGTACCCAGAAATCGAAATCGGCCCGCTGACGCTGCAGACGTTCGGCATCTGCTTCGGGCTTGGGTTCATCGCCGCCGGCGCCGTCATCGCTCGCCGCTTCGGGGAGGTCGGCAAGCAGCCCGACTGGGCCTACGAGATCGCCTTCGCGGCGCTGCTCGGCGGCCTGGTCGGGGCCCGGCTCTACTTCCTCTTCGACAACTGGGACGACGTCAGCGACGACCTGCTCGGCAACCTCTTCTCCGGCACCGGGCTCGACCTGGTACGGCGGCGCGATCGGCGGCGCGCTCGCGGTGCTCGGCTGGGGCTGGTGGCGCGGGATCCTCAACCTCGGCCTGCCCGACCTCGCGGCCGCCCCGCTCGCGATCGGCTACGCGATCGGCCGCGTCGGCTGCCAGCTCTCCGGCGACGGCGACTACGGCAAGGCCTGGGACGGCCCCTGGGCGATGGCCTACCCCGACGGCACCGTCCCGACCGACACGCCTGTCCACCCGACCCCGATCTACGAGACGCTGGCGATGGGCTCCGTCGCGATCGTCCTGTGGACGCTCCGCGACCACTTCTCCCGCGGCCTGCTCTTCGCCCTCTACCTGATCCTCGCCGGCCTCTCGCGCTTCCTCGTCGAGTTCGTGCGCATCAACGACGACGCAGCGCTCGGGCTCACCGAGGCGCAGCTGCTCAGCGTCGCGATGATCGCCGTCGGCGGGGTCTGGTTCGCGGTCAAGGCCTCGCGCGGCGAGATCCGCCGCGACCCCGCGATTCCGGCGATCTAGCTCCCGGCTCCCGGTCCCCGGTCGGCCCGGGCCGACGCCTCAGGCCGAGCGCAGGAGGCCGCCGTCGAGCGGGATCACGGCGCCGGTCAGGTATGCCGCCCGCTCGGAGGCGAGGAAGGCGACGAGGTCGCCGTACTCGTCCGGCGTGCCCAGCCGGCCGGCAGGGACGTCGGTCCCGGCGACCTTCTCGGCCGCCTCGATCGACCCGTACATCTGCGCCAGCCGGTCGGTGGCGAAGCGGCCGGTGCCGATCGTGTTGACCGTGATCCCGTCGCCGGCGACCTCGCTCGAGAGCGTCTTGAAGAGGCCGACGGTCGCCATCCGGTGCGCGTTCGAGAGCGCCAGGCCGGCGATCGGCTCGCGCACCGAGGACGAGGCGACGTTGACGATCCGGCCCCAACCGCGCTCGCGCATTCCCGGGATCGCCGCCTCGATCAGCGTCTTCGGCGCGAGCACGAGCGACCGGTAGGCGAGCTCCCACTCCTCGCGGGCGTGATCGAGCGCGCCTCCCGGCGGCGGGCCGCCGGTGTTGACGACGAGGATCTCGAGCGGCCCGAGCAGCCGCTCCACCTCCGCCGGCAGCTCAGCGAGCCGATCGAGGTCGGTCGAGTCGGCCTCGATCACGGCGGTCTCGCCGTCGAGCTCGGCCGCGGCCTCCTCGAGGTCGTCCCGGTTGCGCGCGCAGAGCGCGACCTTGGCGCCCTCGCGGGAGAGCGACCGGGCGATGCCGCGGCCGATGCCGCGGCTGGCGCCCATCACGAGCGCCGTCCGGCCGCCGATCCCGAGATCCATGCTCCGCGACCGCCTCGACCGCGGCCTACGAGAGCTTGCCGTAGAGCAGCAGGTTGGTCTTGTCGTCGGGATCGGCCTTCGCGTCGAACGCGGCGCCCTCGACGTAGTCCTTCTCGGCCCCGTCGGCCAGGTACTGGACGATGATCGCGTTGTAGGGCTCGCCGTTGCCCTCGACGGTCACCTCGAACGTGTACTCCTTGTTGAAGCCGTCGGTGGCGCCGCTCTCGCCGACCGCGTTGATCACTGCGGTGCAGGGAACGCCGCTCGAGGCGAGCTTGTTGACGAGCTGCGCGTACTCGGCCATCGCCGGATCGGTCCCCGCGCTCATCGCATCGCCGGCCTGCTTCGCCATCTGCTGGGCCTGACCCATCTGGCCCTTGAACTTGTCCATGAAACCCATGATCCGTCTCTCCTGACTCCGTGACCTGACGCCGCGGCCGAGCCTACCGCCGGGCGACCCCGTGCGCGACCCCCTTGGCCGGATCGCCCGTCCGCTACCTTGCCCCGGCACCCGGGCGGTTAGCTCAGTTGGGAGAGCACCTGCCTTACAAGCAGGGGGTCACTGGTTCGAGCCCAGTACCGCCCATCATCAGCGGCATACTGTGCGCGCATGCCGATTCCGGCGCGACGACGCCCAGATCCGAGGGCCTGTCGCGTCATTGAGTTCCGGGGCGGGTCGGGGGATGCTCCAGGCGAGTGGCGCGGCCGCGTCGCAGCTGACTGAGCAAGAGGAGAGCAACCCCTATGAGTCCCGCCCCCGCCGCTACGGCCGACAGCCCGCCGATCGCACTCCTCCACGGCTTCTGGGTCACGCCCCGGAGCTGGGAGAACTGGATCGCCCGCTATGAGGCACTCGGCTATCAGGTGATCGCTCCCGCCTATCCGGGCCTCGAGGTCGAGGTGGAGGCCCTTCGCGAGAACCCGGAGCCGATCGCGGAGCTGACGATCAACGCAATCGCCGACAACTTCGAGGCCGAGATCGAGAAGCTCGATCGCGAGCCGATCATCATCGGCCACTCGGCCGGTGGTGTCTTCACCCAGCTCATGCTCCACCGAGGGCACGGCGTCGCCGCGGTCGCCTGCAACTCGGCCCCGACCGAGGGCGTCAAGGTCGTGCCGCTGAGCCAGATCAAGTCGACCTTCGAGGTGCTGAAGAACCCGGCCAACCGCCACCGCGCCGTCGCCTTCAGCGAGGAGCAGTGGAAGTACGCGTTCGGCAACACGCTGAGCGAGGAGGAGTCGCGAGAGCTCTATGAGAAGTACGCGATCGCCGCTCCGGGACGGATCGTCTGGCAGAGCGTGCTCGCCAACGTCGAGCCCGGACACCAGGACAGCTGGGTCGACTACAAGAACCCCGACCGGGCGCCGCTGCTGTTCCTCTCCGGCGGCGAGGACCACATCATGCCGCCGTCGGTGCAGGCCTCGAACGCGAAGCACTACAAGGCCGAGGGGCTCGTCACCGAGCACGAGGTCCTCGAGGGCCGCGACCACGCGATGGTCGCCGCAACCGGCTGGGAAGAGGTCGCCGATCGCGCCCTCGAGTGGGCGGTCGCCAACGCCAGGCCGGCCTGAGGAGCCGACCCGCTAGGCGGGGCCGGCGGCGATCGTCGGCTCGACCGCAGCACCCCCGAGACCGGAGACGCCGGTCGTCCGGAACCGCTGCCGGTAGGTGCCGGGTGGGATTCCCAGCTCCCGCACGAAGGCGCGCCGAAGCGACTCCGCCGTGCCGAGGCCGACCTGCGTGGCGACCGCGGCGAGCGGCGCGTCGGAGGTCTCGAGAATCGAGCGCGCCGCTTCCACTCGGACGTCCTCGACATACCGCGCGGGGGTCCGGCCGAGCTCGTTCGTGAAGACGCGGGTCAGGTGCCGCTCCGAGTAGCCGGCGCGCTCGGCGAGGGCGGCGAGGCTGTGGTCGGCGGCGGGATTGGCGGCGATCGAGTCGAGCAGGTCGCGGATCGGTGAGCGCGGCGTCACGTCCATGTTCATCCGCGCGCTGAACTGGGCCTGGGAGCCCGGGCGCTGCATGAAGACAACGAGGAACTGGGCGGTCCGGCGGGCGATCTCGGGACCGTGATCGGCCTCCACCATCGCCAGCGCCAGATCGATCCCGGCCGTCACCCCCGCCGACGTGAAGACCCGGCCGTCCTCCACGAAGATCGGGTACCGCTCCACCTCCACCGCGGGGAAGCGCTGCTCGAGCTCGTCCACGAACTGCCAGTGCGTCGTCGCGCGACGGCCGTCCAGGAGGCCGGCCCTCGCGAACTGAAAGGAGCTCGTGCAGATGCCGCCGAAGCGGCGGGTTCGCCCCGACACCTCGGCCAGCGCCCGATGGAAGGGCTCGTCGTCGAGCATCTCCGCAAAGAGGGGCGTGCCGGGCAGGATCAGCGTGTCGATCTCGCCGGGGAAGTCACCGATCGCGCACTCCGCCGCGATCTTCGGACCGGTGAAGCAGGAGATCGGCCCGCCGTCGACCGAGGCGACCACGATCCGGTACGCGGGCTCGGGACCACCGTCCCGCTGGTTCTGTCCCCAGGTCGAGGGGTGGGCCTCGGCGACGAAGTGGTTGGCGGTGGCGAACACTTCGTGCGGGCCGGAGAAGTCGAGCAGCTGCGCGCCCTCGTACCCGAGAAAGACGATCGTGCGCTGCTCATGAGCCCCCATTGCCGGCCGCAAGTATTCCAGCCGAAGATCAAGACGGTAGGGCCGGGACGGCGGTTCAGGCCCGCCACCGCCCGCCCGCCGGGACCCGGGTCGCGTGGGGCGTCGGTAGGGTGGTGGCGATGCTGAAGAGCCCGAAACTGATGTTGCTCGGGGTCGCGATCATTCTCGTCGCGGTCTTCGCCGGCGCGTTCATCCACCCGCTGCTCTTCCTGATCGGCCTCTCGGTGCTGATCGTCGCTTTCATCCCCGAGAGCTGACCGCAACGAAACGGGGCGACCCGGAGGCCGCCCCGCTCGGTTCGGGCGTATCGGAGGGGACGTCACCCGAAGGCGACGGTCACCTTTCCGATCGGCGTGCCCTTCGGGATCTCGGTGCCGAACGTCGCCGAGAGCGCCTCAGCTCCAGGCTTGGCCAGCGCCGCCTTGATCCCGGACACGGTCGCGCCCTTGTCGCTGACCTTGGCCTTGTCGAGATCGAGGCTGAGCAGCTTCACCTTCGTCTTGCCGGCATAGGCGAAGAGGTTCGACTTCTTCTTGCCGATCTTGACCAGGAAGTTCTTCACGGCCAGCTCAGCACCCCCGCCGGCGAACTCCAGGCCGCCGCGGTGCTCGATCTTGCCGGTCAGGTTCCGGTCCAGCTCCGCCTCGGTGATCGGGAAGGCGATGCCCTTCGCGCCTGCCTTCGCGGGCTTCAGCGGTGTCACCGACACGCCGAGGTCGGAAAGCGCCTCGAACGTCTTCACGTTCGGCTTCAGCGTCGTCTCGCCGAGCTTCTTGGCGTCGGCGGTCGCGGTCATCCCGAAGGTGAGCGCAAGGGCCGCAAGGGCCGCGAGGGCGACGATCAGGCGACGCCCAGATGAGATCGCAGATCCGGTGGTCACGATCACTCCTTCCGTTCGTGCTTCCCCCTCGTGCACCCCCTACGGGAGGGACGGGCGGTCGGATCACTTCTTCGCGCGTGCGGGTACTCGGGCGAGCGGCCCTGGAAGGAGAGGATCTTCGGGTTCTGGACGACGCCCTCGCGGATCTCGATCGCGCGGCTCAGGGTCGGGTCCGCGGCCCAGGCGCCGGGCCCGCCGAGCGCGGCGGGCAGGTGCGGGATCAGCGCCCGGCTGATCTCCCAGGTCGCGGAGTCCCAGAGCAGCGAGGGGCTGTGGTCGACGGCGTAGCAGCGCATGCCGTCGCCGACGGTGAAGACGGGGTCGTCGAAGGTCGTCGGCCGCGACCACTCGAAGCCCATCCCCTCGTCCGCGGAGACGTCGACGAACAGGGTGCCGCGGGGGAACTGCTTCAGCTCCTCGTCGGTGATCAGGATCAGCGGCGCGTCGGTGTTCTGCAGCATGCAGTTGACGACGATGTCGTGGTCGCCGAGGAACTCGGCCACCGACTCGTGCTCGCTGTCGAGCTGCAGGGTCTGGCCCGGGGCCTCGGGGTCGCGCTCGTAGGTGACGAGCCGCATCGAGTGGATCGGCCCGGCGACCGCCGCCGCGTCGCGCCTGGTCAGGACCGAGACGTCGCCGATCCCCATCGCCTCGAGGCCGGTGACCGCGCCCCGTCCCGTCGCTCCGAACCCGATCACCGCGGCCCGCAGCTCGCGGCCGTACTGCCCGGTCGCGCCCGCGAGCTGCAGCGCGTGGATCACCGAGCAGTAGCCGGCGAGCTCGTTGTTCTTGTGGAAGACGTGGAGGTCGAAGGACCCGTCGCGGCTCCAGTGGTGCATCTCCTCCCAGGCGATCAGGGTCAGGCGCCGGTCGATCGCGAGCTGGGTGATCTCCTCGTCCTGGACGCAGTGAACCCAGCCCCACAGCGCCTTGCCCTCGGGGATCTCGAGCAGGTCCGCCGGCGTCGGCTTCGGGAGCACGACGACGTCGCTGTTCGCGATCAGCTGCTCGCGGGTGGCGATCTCGCCGACCAGGGGCGCCAGGTCCTCGTCGGAGAAGCCGAACGGCTCCCCGTACCCGTGCTCGAGCGAGATCCGCTTGCGCACGGCCTCCTCGATCTCGGCGAAGTGCCGGGGGTGGAGCGGCAGACGGCGCTCGTTCTCCTTGTGGGATCCGCCGAGTACCCCGAGGGCGAGCTCATTCATGCCCGGCGAACGTATCAAGCTGCTCTCAGCCCGCCGGCTCGCCTCCGGCCGCCAGGACGGCGGCGACGTTGAGGCGGTGGACTGCCTCGTACGGCTCGAACCAGGTGATCGAGCCGGCGGCGAGGCTGTCGGCGATCAGCTCCCGCAGCGGAGCCTCGCGGAGCTCCGGCTCGTCCCGGCAGCGCTGCAGGACCCGGATGTAGTCGCGGGTCGCGTCGATCAGCCCCGGCCCGTAGCCGCCGGCCGCGATCACGTCGGGGTCGCCGTGGTTCGGGGAGGATCCGCTCGGCGCCCAGCTCCCGGAGCCGATCGAGGTCCGCGAGGTGGATGTCGAAGCTCTCCGGCTCGTCGACGTAGGTGACCGTGTCCTCGAGCGTGTCGCCGGCGAACAGCAGCCTGCGACCGGGCAGCCAGAGCACGGCGGCGTCGTCGCTGTGGATGTCGACGGCGATCAGCTCGACCTCGAGCGCGCCGACCCTCAGCTCCAGCCGCCCCTCGAAGGTCCGGGTCGGCAGCACGAGCGGGTCGATCGCCGGCGGCCCCTCGAGCTCGCCGCGCTCGATCGCCTCGCCGGTCGCGGCGCAGGTGCTCCGCGGTCGCGCGCGGTCGCGATCACCTCGCAGTCGGCGAAGGCGGCGGTGCCGGCGACGTGGTCGAGGTGGTAGTGGCTGAGGACGACGGTGATCGCGCCGACGCCCTCGGCCGCTCGAGCGTCGAGCGGATCAGCGGCCGCGCTCGACCGAGACGTGGGTGTCGTAGACGAGCGCCTCGCCGCCGTCGACGATCGCGTAGCTGGCGATGCCGAGCGAGAGCGCGCCCTCGTCGACCCAGTTGTCCTCGCTCGGCGTAGCGGTGGCCGTCGCGCGGCCGTCGTAGAAGGCGAGCACGTTCGGCGCGGGGCGGAGGACGCGCATGTGCCCCGGCCCGCCGGGCAAGGCTCGTCCTCGGCTGTCGGGCCGCGCTATCGGGCGGGACGACGAGCACCGGGCAGGGCGCGATGTGGAGCAGCTTGTGGGCGACGCTGCCGACCACGACCCCGGCGAGCGACGAATGGCCGTGGCTGCCGACGACGATCACATCGGCGCCGGCGGCGGCGGCGATCTCGGCGATCTTCGGCGCCGGCCCACCGAGCACGACGCCGTCCCTCTCGAGCGACGCCTCGACGCCGTCGGCGCCGATCGCGTCGACCTGACCCTTGACCTTGGCGACGAGCTCGGTCCTCGTCGGCGTGCTTGGGCACCATGTCGCCCTTCGCGGGCGAGCGCTCATCGACGTGGGCGATCACGATGCGGCCGCCGCCTGGCGAGCCAGGGCGGTCGCGACCGGGATCGGCGGCATCCGCCTGCTCAGATCCGTCGAGTGCCAGAACAACTGTTTCGAACATGAATCCTCCTCCTCGCCGCAAGCCTATTCCTTTCGACGCCGCGTCGAGGACTCGCGGCCCGCGGGGGGCTCAGGAGAAGATCCCGGCGCCGATTCCGGCGCCCGGGTAGAAGTGATCCTTTCGGCACCTCGCGGACGAAGCCGTAGCGGCCGCCGCGCTCGCTGCAGACGTCGGCCAGCGCCGTCGACTCCTGGCTGTGGTCCGAGAGCAGCACCGGAACGCCCGCCTCCGCCGCCGCGTCGAGCTCGAAGTATTCGTTCCCGAAGCGGTGCTGTCGCCGGCCGAGCCCGGGCCGCTGCTCATCGTCCAGCGCCGCTTCGCGCAGGCAGCGTCGATTCGCGCCCGCAGGCGCGCGTCCCCCCGGGCCTCGGCGATCGCTGCGCGGCCGTCCGCGATCCCGAAGACCTGCTCCAGCCACTCGCCGACCTTCGCGTCGTTGGCGAGGTCGTAGGAGTAGTTGTCGAGCTCGGGGTCGGTGAGGACGTAGCGCAGGTTCTCGCGCACCGGGGCGCCGTACTCGCGCACCTCGCGCACCTTGCGGATCCACCGAACCGGGCCGAACCGGCGCCGGTCGACATGCTTGATCAGGGCCGACTTGAAGGCGTCGACGATTGGCGGGTCCTGGGGCACGGAGCCCCGGTATCCCGCGGTCGGCCTGCTGGCCCTGACCGCCGCGGTGCGAGGTCAAGGTCGGGTCCCGGAACCGCTCCGGAGCCCGCTCGTGCTCGGGCTTGCGAGGCGTGCGCGTGGCCAGGTAGGCGACCCACACGCACGCGGCGAGGATCAGGGCGACGATCACGAGTCCCACGACCATGTTCAGGACGGTACTCCTCGGGGCGGGATATTCAAAGGAGGCGCGGTTGCGCTGGCACGAGTCGCGCCGGTCGGACCGGAGCAAGGGCTGCCGTACGATCGCGGATGGCGAAGCTCT